>NZ_JASISY010000020.1 GCF_030063365.1 Cryobacterium sp. PH29-G1
CAAACGGCACCAGCTGATATTCATGCACGAACTCGCGTATCTCCGCCGCGGTGAATCCTGAACTAATAGACATTTCCCTGCCTCCGACTGATCGTGAACTGACTCACAACCAGCTTGACGCAGAGGGGCGACGTGGAACCGCAGCACGGGCAGCCGTGAATGTGCCCGGCAGCACGGCCGCGGCGTGACTTCCGGGGGGCGAGCGAGTTGGATGGAACATCACCCCTAGGGAGCTTTATGTCCACGACCTCGCCTCACCAGACCACTCCCGACATTCAGGTTCCTGACCTGCGCGGCAGGCTGGCCGTCGTCACCGGCGCCAATAGCGGCCTCGGATTCGGCCTCACCGGCCGCCTCGCGCGAGCCGGCGCCGAGGTCATTCTCGCCGTGCGCAACGAGGCGAAGGGCGCCGAGGCGGTGGCGCGCATTCGCGAGCAGCTTCCAGAGGCCGCCGTCAGCATCCGTCATCTCGATCTGGCCTCGCTCGCCAGCGTCGCCGGCTTGGGCGAGGAGTTGAATCGTGAGGGTCGCCCGATCGACATATTGCTCAACAACGCCGGCCTCATGATGCCGCCCGTGCGCGACGAAACCGAAGACGGGTTCGAGCTGCAATTCGGCACCAACCACCTCGGTCATTTCGCGCTCACCGCCCAGTTACTGCCGCTGCTGCAAGCAGCCGGTACCAGCCGGGTCGTCAGTCTCTCCAGCCTCGCCGCACGAGCCGGGAAGCTCGACTTCGCCGACCTGCAGGGACTGCGCTACCGCAGAACCCGCGCCTACGGGCTCTCCAAATTGGCCACGCTCATGTTTGCGCGCGAACTCAACCGGCGCAGCGTGACGGGCGGCTGGGGCGTGCGCAGCGTTGCCGCGCACCCGGGCGCGACCGTCACCAACCTGCAGATCACCGGCCCCACGCACAGGGGCGCATCGGCGCGGGTGTTTCTCGCCGCGAACGAAGCCTCCCACCGCATCGGCTGGATGTGGCAACAAATCGACCAGGGCATTCTGCCCGCACTCTACGCGGCGACGAGCCCCGCTGCGGCCGGGGGCGGCTACTACGGCCCGGGCGGTTTCGGAGAACTCACCGGCGCGCCCGCTCCCGCCAAGCTCCCGCCGCGTTCCCTCAATGAAGCGGATGCCCGCCGCCTCTGGTCGACCTCGGAGGAGCTCACCGGCGTGACCTTTCCGGCCTGACGCTTCCGGTCGGACGCTTCCGGCCTGACGCTTCCGCTCGGGCGCTTCCGCTCGGACGCTTCCGGCCTGGCGCTTCCTGGCCTGACGCTTCCGGCCTGGCGCTTCCTGGCCTGACGCTTCCGGCCTGACCTTTCCGGCCTGACGCTTCCAGCCGCGCGCCTCAGCTGTTGATGACCTTCACGAGCACCCGGGCCAACCGTTTGCGGATGATGTGGTCGTTGGCCTCGACGCGGTGCATCGTGACGTGGCGCATCCGCTCGATGATGGTCAGGCTGCCCTGAGCGATGAATGCGTCGAGGGCGCCGTAGATCACGTCGACCGGCACCGTGAGGCTCGCGATGTCGCTCACCACGGTCTGCGATTCGATGCAGTGTTCCATCGACTTGGTGAACGGCGTCCAGGTCTTCTCGGTCAGCTGAAAGATGCCCTTGGGCAGCAGGCGAGCCACGATCCCGGCATTGGAGAGCGTGAAATCCTTATTGGCGCGCAAAAAATCGTAGGCACGCAGGTAGGCGCTCACCCGAGCCCGCACGCGCGGATCACCGATATCGCTCGGCGTGACATACACCGGCGGCCCCACGAGCACCATGCGCGAAACGGTGCCACGACCGGTCAGTCGGCGCCACGTCGACGCGGTGCGACCGTGCCGTTCCATGGCCGCATAGCGGGTGCTGATCAGACTGCCCAGCGAGTGCCCCACCAGCACGAACGGCTCGCGCAATTTCAACGAGCGGATGGTTGCCGCCAGCGCCTCGACGTGGTCTTCCAGCCGGTACTCACAGCCTTCCGGCGCGGGCGACTGTCCGAAACCGAGGATGTCGACCGCGATCACCCGGTGATTGGGGGTGAGCAGAGGAATCACCTCGTAGTAGGTGATCGACGACGACGCGATGCCATGCACAAGGATGACGACGGGTCCGGTACCGGCATCCGTTGCCACGTGCAACAGCGGTGGGCGGCGCCGACGCGCTTTGCGCTTCAGCTCCGCCCACCAGGTCATACGCTAATTATCGTCGCGCAGAGCGGACTTAAAGTCATTCTTGGCTTCGGTAGCATCGCGCTCCGCCTCGGCGTGCTTCACTTTGGCGTCGGCCTTGGCCTCGTCAGACTTGTCTTCAATGCGCTCCTTGGCGTCATCCACCGCCCGGCCGATCTTCTTGCCGGTGGCATCAAGTGCATCCTTGGCATCGTCCATCAATCCCATGTTGTCCTCCTGATTATGTGGTGCAGCGATTCGTCGGCATGAACCGCCGATTCCACGACCATACTTCGGGGGGCAGACTTTGAGTCCCAATTGTGATCCGACTCTCAGACTGCCTCCAGTTGACGGCGTCAGCACCGCCATACAGTGAGGCATGCGACGAACTTGGGGTGTGATCGCGGTGCTCCTCACGGGGGTGCTGCTGGCTGGCTGCTCGACGAACAGTGGCAGCTCGGTGGCTCCCGACCAGTCGGGGGGCGTGTCCGGTCAGGTCATCCCCGCCGAGGGCGGGCAGGCCGACAGCAGCGCCGTCAGCGGTACCACCGGCGATGTGAAAACCGCGAACCGCGACGTGATCACCACCGGCTCCCTCTCGATCACGGCGACCGACCCGGTGGCGGCGAGCGAAACGGCCGTCACGATCACCGAACAGGCCGGCGGTCGAGTCGACAATCGCAGCGAAAACCCGGCCACCGACATTCAGCCGGCGAGCGCGAATCTCACCCTGCGCATTCCGTCGGACGAACTGGACCGCACCCTGGCCGAGATTAAGAAACTCGGCCGGCTCAACTTCGTCTCGCTCACGGCACAGGACGTGACCCAGCAGAGCCAGGACCTCGATGCTCGAGTCACCGCCCTGAGTACCTCGGTCGACCGGCTGCTCGCCCTGATGAAGTCGGCCACGACCACGGCCGACCTGATCAGCATTGAAAGCGCCCTGTCGAGCCGGCAGGGCGAGCTGGAAAGTCTGCGGTCCCAGCGCGACTACCTCGCCGACCAAATCGACTACTCCACCGTTCAGCTCGAGCTGGTCGCCGAGGGTACCGTCGCCGCGGGCGGCCCGAGCAACTTTTGGGACGGCATCGTGGCCGGCTGGACAGCCCTCGTTGCAGCGTTCGCCGGCCTGCTCGTGGGCCTCGGGGTGGCCCTGCCGTGGCTGGTCGTTCTGGCCATTTTTGCAGCAATTGTGCTGCTAATCGTGCGGTTGTTCGCGCGGCGGCGCAAGGCTGCATAGGCTTGTCTGTGTGACCGAGTTTTCCCCTGCCAGAGCCCTGCCCGATTCGACCCCGGCAGCGCCCGTTTCTGTACCCACGAGCAGTGAAAACGAGGCGGTGAGAACAGCGGAAGGCACCGACCGACTGCTGTCTGCCGAGCTGTTGGCCGGCATCCGCTCACGGGCCGCCGGGTATGACCAGGCCAACGCTTTCTTCACCGAAGATCTGAACGATCTCGTCGCTGCCGGCTACCTGCGCGCCCTGGTGCCGGTGCGTTTCGGCGGGCTCGGCCGCAGCCTGGCGCACACGGCTCGCGAGCAGACCCGGTTGGCCGCGCACGCCCCGGCCACCGCCCTTGCCGTGAACATGCACCTAATCTGGACCGGCGTCGCCGCGAGCCTGCACGCTCAGCACGATCACTCCCTCGATTTTCTGCTCGAGGAGGCCGGCCGCGGCGAAATCTTCGGCTTCGGCGTGAGCGAACCGAGCAACGATCTGGTCTTGTTCGGCTCGACCACGGATGCCGTCCCCCAGCCGGACGGCGGCTACCGGTTCACCGGCACCAAGGTCTTCACCTCGCTCTCGCCGGCCTGGACCCGGCTCGGCGTGCTCGGCCTGGACTCCTCCGACCCCGCCGCTCCCGCTATCGTCTGGGCCTTTCTCGACCGAGCGGATGCCGGCATCCGCGTGTCGGACGACTGGAACACCCTCGGCATGCGCGCGAGTCAGAGCCAGAGCACCGTGCTCGATGGCGCCCGGGCACGCCCGGACCGCGTGGTGCGGCGCCTGCCGGTCGGCCCGAACGGCGATCCGCTCGTGGCCGGCATCTTCGCCAACTTTGAGATTTTGCTCTCCGCCGTCTACACCGGTCTCGGCCAGCGCGCCCTGGAACTCGCTATCGCGGGCGCCCACCGGCGCACCTCGCTGAAAAACGATGGGCGTTCGCACGCGCAGGACCCGGTAGCCCGCTGGCGCGTGGGGGACCTGGTCATTGCGATGGACGGGATCTACCCGCAGATCGATGCCCTCGCGCGCACGGTCGATGAGCAGACCTGGCAGGTCGGACCGGCCTGGTTCGCCCAGTTATCCGGACTGAAGTATCGGGCCACAAAGAACGCCAAGTTCGTCGTGGACACGGCCGTGCAGGTTGTCGGCGGTTCCGCCTACACCGCCACCTCCGAACTCGCCCGGCTCTACCGGGATGTTCTCGCCGGCTTCTTCCACCCCTCCGACGAGGATTCCGCGCACGCGACCGCCGCAGCATCCGTTTTGGGGCCGCTCGATTTGCCCACCTCATGAGCTTTAGCAAGACCACCGCCATTTCGCTCGATCACACCGGATACACCCGCGCCGTACTCGACCTCACCATGCGCCTCGCCGAGGTTATCTTCACGGCCGGCGCCGGTGCCGAAGACGCGACCGCCGCCATGATCGCCCTCACGCGCGCGTACGGGCTCAAGGGCACCGACGCGAACATCACGCACACCATCATCACGCTCACGCAGGAAGACCCGTCAACGCACGAGTCGATCACTCGCAGCCGCAACGTGAAGTACCGCACCCTCGACTATTCCAAGCTCACCGCCACCTCGGAGCTGATCGCGGACATTATCGAGAAGCCGATCGATGTGGCCGATGCTCGCAAGATTCTCGCGACCATCGTCAGTTCCAAGCCGCAGGTGACCAAGCAGTGGCGTCGCATCGGCTGGAGCCTGGTCGGTGCCGGCGCCGCCGTGCTGATCGGCGCCGGGCCCACGGTGATCATCGCGGCGTTCATCGCCACCTGGATCATCGACTGGATCACCTCGGTGCTCGACCACCGGCAGGTTCCCCTGTTCTACCAGACGGTGGTGGGCGGCGCGGTCGGCCCGCTCGTCGCCGCAATTGTGCGGGTGATCGACCCCACGGCGAACCCCTCCCTCGTGGTTGTCGCCGCCATCATCATGCTCCTGGCCGGTGTGACCACCTTCGGCGCCGTGCATGACACGCTCTCCGGGTTCTACCTCACCGGCACCGCGCGACTGGTGGAGGCGCTGCTGATCACCGCGGGCCTGGTTACCGGGGTAACCGGCTCGGCGTTGTTCCTGGCCCGGTTCGGGCTGCTGCTCGAGATCAATTCGAGCCCGGCCGTGACGTTGGCCGGGCTGCCGGTGCTGCTCGGGGCATCCGTTGTCATCGTGGTCGGTTTCGCTCTCGCCGTGCAGGTACCGTGGCGGGCGCTGTGGGTCGTCTGCGTGCTGGGCGCTCTGGCCGAATTTCTGTTTGTCGCCGCCATGGCCGGCGGATTCGGTCTGGTCTGGGCCTCGGCGGCGAGTGCTCTCGGCGTCGGCCTGCTCGCCGCGGTCATGGCGCGCCTGGTGCGCACCCCCCCGCTCGTGATCATGGTGACCGCCCTGGTGCCACTCGTGCCCGGGCTCACCCTGTTTCGTGGACTGCTCAAGCTGTCTGAGGGTGACATCAACGGGCTGCTCTCGCTGCTCACCGCGGCCGGCATCGCCATGGCCCTCGCGGCCGGCGCACTGCTGTCGCAGTACGTCGTGCAGCTGGTCTGGGGCCCGGCCCGCCGGCTGCAACGCCGCTTCGTCGGACCGCTCATGGCGCTTCCGGTGCGGCTCGGTCGCGACGCCACCAAGCGCATCTAGCGTCTGGCGCGCATGTCGGTGCGGGCCGCAAAATCGAGGCCCGCACCGACATTCGCCCAGGATCAGCCGGGCGGTTAGTTGGGAATGTCGGCCTCGCCGGCGACCTCGGTGCTGTCTTCCTCGACGAACCGGTAGGGAACGGGCTCTTCGGTCTCGTGACCGCGCTTATAGGTGCGGGTGATGGTTTCGGTGTCCTCGACCGCTTCGAGCACGATGACGTCCTGAAGGGCGCCGTCGACGTATTCGAGCTCCACTTCAGTTCCGGCGGCAATCGGATTCGGTCCAAAAAGAACTGCCCGGTAGGTGGCGCTTTGGCTCATGACGGTAACCTTTCGACGGGGTGAGGGGGTTCTGTGCAGCGACAGCTTACGACACACCGGCGATCGTGCACAGGGCAAGGCCAGCCCGGTTGACCGGATGCACCGACACGGTCGAAGACGGAGATGACGTTTGCGGCAAACCCGCGTATTCTCGAGGTGACGGGGCCCCACGGCTCGGCGCGAAGGAGTACATAATGGCTGATAAATCACCGAAAAAGGATGCAACCAAGAAGGTTGCCGACAAGTCCCTCAAGGAAAAGAGGGCCGACAAGAAGGCGAAGTCTGAAGAGACCGCTTCTCGGGCCCGCAAGAGCTAGGTTCCGCATCTTCTCGGTGCCGACTTGTTCGGTACCACGCGCATGAGGTGCCGCCACGATTGTGGCGGCACCTTTGTGCTCGCCCCGTGCATCCGCCTGGTGCGCCAGATCGGCTCGACGCCTCGAAAGGACCAGCCATGACCCTGCCCACCGAAGACACCCGCGTGCTCTACCCGAGCGGCAGCGTCGACACGCAGGCGACAGTGCTGCACTCCGAGCCGCTCTCCGATGGACGCTCGGCCGTGCTGCTCGACGCGACCTGCGTGCATCCGGTCGATGCGGGCTGGCCGGATCAGGGGCCCGATATGGCGCTGCTGCATCACGGCGCCGCCTTCTGGCCGGTCGAGGATTGCATCGTGGGCGCCACCGACGGCTCGGCGCTGTATGTCGGCGAGGGCATTCCCGTGGCCAAGGGAACTCCCGGCTGGGCCTTTGTCGTCGTGCACGTTGTCGACGCCGACGGCCTCTCCGCCGGCGACACAGTCACCGTCGAGGTCGATGAGGGACTGCGCGACGCCACGAGCGCCGGGCACACCAGCTGTCACCTGGCTTCCCTCGCCCTCAACGCTGCGCTCGCCGACCGGTGGAAAAAGGACGTTCGGCTCGACGCCCTCGACCATCCCGATTTCGACGGTCTCGCCATCGAGGAGTCGCTGATCGGCCCGAACGCCTCCGTCGACACCTACCGGCTCGGCAAGTCGCTGCGCAAGAAGGGCTTCTCGGTCGAGGGCCTGGCCGACGGATCGGCGCTCGCGGCAATCGAGGCGACCGTCAACGCGACCCTGGCCGGGTGGACCACAACGGATGCCGCCGTGCGCATCGACCGCGACGGCGACCGGCTCACGGATCGCCGGTACTGGGTCTGCGAGCTGCCCGGCGCCACGGTGCGCATCCCCTGTGGCGGCACCCACGTGGAGTCGCTCGGCACCCTGGGCGTCGTGACCGTCGGCCTCACCCTGCACGACCTGGACGGCACTTTGATCCTCACCATGAACACCTCAGCCACCCGCTGACCCCGCGCTCCACCGCTCCGGTCACCTGGGGCAATTTGGGGGACCATCGCGGCGAGTTAATGCGCATCCTGCACGGTCCGGCAGCGAGAGTTTGCGCAATTCCTCTCATGGGGGCACACTTCAGGTGTACCCGGTCAGAGAGGACCCGCCATGAGCGTTGTTGTTGATAGCCCGAAGTTTGAAAGCACCGATAAGGATGCCGCCGGCTCCGAATTCTTCACCGGGCCAACCGCTGATTTCTTCTCCTACTCAGACCTCCTCACCCCCGAAGAACAGCAGCTCGTAGCCCACGCCCGCGAGGTGTTTGAACGCGACGTGCGCCCCGTCGTGGCCGAGCACTGGAAGAACGCGACGTTTCCGTTCGAGGTGATCCCCGCCCTCACCGCCCTCAACTTGGTTGATCTCTGCGCCCGCGGCGACAATTTTCTGCTGCACGGGTTCATGACCCTCGAGCTGTCCCGGGTGGATGCATCCATCTCCACCTTCGTTGGCGTGCACAGCGGCCTGTTCGCGGCGGCCATCGCCAAGCTCGGCACCGACGATCAGCGTGAACGCTACCTGGCCGACGCCATTTCCCTGCGTAAAATCGGCGCGTTCGCCCTCACCGAGCCCGAGCACGGCTCCGATGTTTCACGCAATATGGAGACGACGGCCACCCGCGACGGCTCGTCCTGGACCTTGAACGGCGTCAAACGGTGGATCGGCAGCGGCACCTTCGCGGCCAACGTGCTGGTCTGGGCGCGTGACACCGACGATGACCAGATCAAGGGCTTTATCGTGAACGCGAACCTGCCTGGTTACACGGCGGAGGCGATCGAGAACAAGATCGCCCTGCGCATCGTGCAGAACGCCACGATCACCCTCGACAATGTCGTGGTCGCCGAACGCGATCGGTTGCCCGGCGCCACGAGCTTTCGCGACACCAACCGACTGCTCACCAATTCCCGAGTCTGGGTGGGCTGGCAGACCGTGGGCCTGCAGTTCGCCGCCTACGACCATGCCCTGCGCTACGCGCTCGAACGCCAACAGTTCGGCAAGCCCATCGCGTCGTTCCAACTGGTGCAGGAGAAGCTCGTGCGCATCCTGGAGAACGCCACGACCTCGCTCGGCACGATGGTGCGCATCGCCCAGTTGCAGCAGGCCGGAACCCTGCGGCCCGAGCACGCCGCCATGGCCAAGGCCTCCTCCAGCGCTCGCATGCGCGAATCCGTGGCGCTGGGCCGCGCGGTGCTCGGCGGCAACGGTATCTCCACCGACTTCGGCATGGCCCGCGTCTTCGCCGACGCCGAAGCCCTGTACACCTACGAGGGCAGCTACGAGATCAATACCCTCGTCGTGGGCCGTGCCATCACGGGAATCTCCGCCTTCCAGTAACGCTCCCTCCGCACAATGGATGCCCGGCTCGCCACACCAGGCTCCCCCGCCATCCGCTCGCCGAGCCGTGAGTTTTCACCTCGGTCGATCGCCGAGCCGTGAGTCTCACGCCACTTTTTGGATTTTTCGCGCCAAAACTCACGGGTCGGTGACTGAAACTCACGAGTCGGCGATGAGTCGCCTGTGCATAACAAATATGCTCGATCACGATCGGCGTCATGATCACGGCATGCCCACCACACCCGAACGCGGAGCCCTGTCATTTCGACGTCTCCGCGCCGACCGTGACCATCCCGCATCCATTGTCGAATTAGCTCGGGCCTATTCCAAACGGATGCCGGCCACCCACCTGTTCAGTCACACAACGGCGGCCCTGATTCACGGGATCTGGTTACCCGGTCGGCTGGAAGCGGATCGCCGCCTGCATGTCTCGGTGCCGGCCGGCACGCGGGCGCCGCAGATGGCCGGCATCGTCGGGCATGAGGGGGCCGGGCGCGCGTTCCAGCGGGTGCATGGGTTTCCGGTGACCATTCTGCTCCAGACCTGGATCGACCTCGGCCCGCTGCTCACCCGGGTTGAGCTCGTCGCCGCCGCGGATTTTCTGTGCAGCGGCCGCCACCCGTGGCACACGCCGGCCGAGCTGCGCGCGGTCACGGCCGGCCTGATGGGACGACGCGGATGCCGCGCCCTGCGTGCGGCGGCGGCTCTCGCTCGAGCCGCGGTCGACTCACCGCAGGAGACGAAGACGCGCCTGTTTCTGGTGGATGCGGGCATTCCGGAACCGGTGGTCAACTTTGAGATCCTCGATTCGGGCGGCGCCTTCGTGGCCCGAGTCGATCTGGCGTGGCTACGTTTCAAGGTCTGCCTCGAATACGAGGGAGACGGGCATCGCACCGACGCGCGGCAGTTCCGCGTGGATATCACCCGCCGCGAGCGGGTCGAAGATGAGGGCTGGCGCATGGTGCGCATCACCGATGACGACCTGAAAAATGGTGGCGACGAACTGCTGCGCCGGGTGCGCACCGCCCTGGCCGCGCGCGGTGCGCGTTGGTAGTGCGGTCGGCCATCCGCTCAGAAGAGCCTCGCCGACCGCCGAGCCGTGAGTTTTCACCCCGCTGGATCGCCGACCCGTGAGTCTCACGCCACTTTTGGCATTTTTTGAGCCAAAACTCACGGGTCGGCGAACGAAACTCACGGGTCGGCGAGTGGTGGGGCGGGGCGGATGCCGCTAGGCGCGCTCGAAGACCGCGGCGAGGCCCTGGCCGCCGCCGATACACATCGTTTCGAGCAGGTAGCGACCCTCGGTGCGCTGCAGATGCCGCGCGGCGGTGGCGAGAATGCGAGCTCCGGTGGCGCCGACCGGGTGGCCGAGGCTGATGCCCGAGCCGTTGACGTTGGTGCGGGCCCAATCCTCCGGAGAGAAGTTCCACTCCCGGCTGACGGCGAGCACCTGCGCGGCGAACGCTTCGTTGAGCTCGATCAAGTCCATGTCCGCCATACTCAGCCCGGCACGCTCCAGCGCGAGCTTCGTGGCCGGGACCGGGCCGAGGCCCATCCGCGAGGGGTCCACGCCGGCCCGCGCCCAGGCGGCGAGGCGCACGAGCGGCACGAGGCCGAGCTCGGCGGCGCGTTCCGGGGTGGTCACGATGCAGGCGGCAGCGGCATCATTCTGCCCGCTGGCATTTCCGGCGGTGACGGTGGCGGCGGCATCCGTTTTGCCCATGATCGGCTTGAGTCCGGCGAGGGCGTCGAGGGTGGTCTCGCGCGGGGTCTCATCGACGGAGACCACGACCTCCCCCTTGCGCCCGGGTACGGACACCGGCACGATCTCATCGAGAAAACGGCCGTCGGCGACGGCGGCGAGGGCCCGGCGCTGCGATTCCACGGCCAGGGCGTCTTGCTCCTCCCGGTCGATCGAATAATCGCGGCGCAGGTTCTCGGCGGTTTCGAGCATACCGCCGGGCACCGGATAGTTGCGGCCACCGGCGGTTTCGCGGCCACGGCCGAGGGCGTCGCGCAGCAGCACGCCAGCGGTTCCGGCCAGGCCCCAGCGGGAGTCGACCGTGTAGAGCGGAGCCTGGCTCATGACATCGACGCCGCCGGCGATGAGCAGATCGCTGACCCCGGTCTGCACCTGCATCGCGGCATCCAGAATGGCCTGCAGGCCGCTGCCGCAGCGGCGGTCGACCTGAACGCCGCCGACGGTGACGGGTAGTCCGGCGTTGAGGGCGGCGACGCGGGCCACCGGTGCGGCTTCGGCCGAAGGGTAGGCCTGACCGAAGATGACGTCGTCGACGAGAGCGCCGTCGAGGCCGGTGCGGTCCATCAGCGCTCGGATCACCACCGCGGCGAGATCGGCCGGGGCGACGGTTTTGAACGCGCCGCCGAACCGGCCGATCGGGGTGCGCAGCGGTTCGCAGATGACGACCTGTCGCAGCTCGCTCATGCGGCGGCGCCGATCATCGTGGTGATCGTGGTCGGCGGGGTCGGCACCAGCAGGGTCGGTTCGGTGGCGGCCTGCACATCGTCGACGGTGACGCCCGGCGCGACCTCGCGCAGGACGAGACCTTGCGGGGTGACGTCGATCACGGCGAGGTCGGTGATGATGCGGGTGACGACAGTCTTGCCCGTCAGCGGCAGGTCGCAGACCTGTTTGATCTTGAACTCACCACTCTTGGTGACGTGTTCCATCACGACGATGACGGTGTCGGCACCGTGCACGAGGTCCATCGCACCGCCCATGCCCTTGATCATCTTGCCCGGAACGGCCCAGTTGGCGATGTCACCCACGACCGACACCTGCATGGCGCCGAGCACGGCCACGTCGATCAGGCCGCCGCGAATCATGCCGAAGCTCTGCGCCGAGTCGAAGTAGGCCGCTCCCGGGTTGACCGTGACGGTCTCCTTACCGGCGTTGATCAGCTTGGGGTCGGCCTCACCCTCCCAGGGGTAGGGCCCGACACCGAGCACACCGTTTTCGGAGTGCAACACCACGTGCACCCCGTCGGGCAGAAAGTTCGGGATCAGGGTCGGCAGACCTATTCCCAAATTGACATAGGAATCGGGGGCGAGTTCCTGGGCGGCACGGGCCGCCATCTCGTTACGGGTGAGGGCCATTAGTTCGCTCCGTTTTCACTAGCGGATGCCGCCGGCCGCGGCCGCGTCGTCGTCTTCTCAATCGGCAGGTCGGCGGCATCCGCTGCCCCGAGCTGCACGATGCGGTTCACGTAGATGCCCGCGAGGTGCACCTCGTCGGGATCGATTTGCCCGGGCTCGACCAGTTCGTCGACCTCGGCGATGGTGATGCGGCCGGCCATCCCGGCCACCGGGTTGAAGTTGCGGGCCGATTTCTCGAACACGAGGTTGCCGTGGCGGTCGCCCTTGGCGGCGCGCACCAGGGCGTAATCGGTGACGATGGCCTCCTCGAGCACGTATTCCTTCTCGCTGCCGAGCGAGGAGAACAGCCGGGTCTCCTTCGGCGGGCTCGACACCGTCACCGCGCCGTCCGGTCCGTAGCGCCAGGGCAGACCGCCGTCGGCGACCATGGTGCCCACGCCGCTCGCGGTGTAGAACGCCGGAATTCCGGTGCCGCCGGCGCGCAGCCGCTCGGCCAGGGTGCCCTGCGGGGTGAGCTCAACCTCGAGTTCGCCGCCGAGATAGCGCCGCGCGAAGTCCTTGTTCTCGCCAATGTACGAGGCGATCACCCGGCTGATCCGGCCCTCGCGCAGCAGCTCCCCCAGCCCCCACCCGTCGACACCGCAGTTGTTCGAGGCCACGTGCAGGTCGGTGCTGCCGAGGGCCAGCAGCGCGCGAATGAGCACGATCGGCACGCCGACCAGGCCGAAACCGCCCACGGCGAGGGAGGCTCCATCGGGAATGTCGGCGACGGCGGCCGCGGCGGAGGGGTAGGTCTTGTCCATGGGGGTCCTTTAGCTGGGCCGAATCGTGGTGTCGGGAGTGGTCTCTGCAGTGGTCTCGGCGGCGGCCTCGTCGAGCCCGGCGAAGGTCGCCCGGGCCACGGCGAAGGCGGTGTTGGCGGCCGGCACACCCGCGTAGATCGCGGTGTGCAGAATCGCCTCGCTGATCTCGGCGCGGGTCAGTCCGTTGGTCAGGGCCGCCCGCACGTGCATGGCCAGTTCACCCTCGTGCCCGCCGGTGACGAGCGCCGCGATGGTGAGAAAGCTGCGGGTGCGACGGTCCAGGCCCGGCCGGGTCCAGATCTCGCCCCAGGCGTAGCGGGTGATGAAGTCCTGGAACACGGCGGTTTCGGGGGTGATCGCGGCGGTGGCGGCATCCACGTGGGCGTCGCCGAGAACCGCGCGGCGCACCAGCATGCCGTCGGCATAAGCGGATGCCGCGGTGCGGCCCGCCGGCAGCGGCGCGGCCGCATCGACCGGCCGCGGGGCGACGTGCGCCGTCGAGGACGCCGAGGCGATACGTGTCGCCGCTCCCGCGAGCCACTCCCCGAGCAGGGCGCCCACCTCGGCCGGCTGCTCGAGCGAGGGCTGGTGCGCCGCTCCGCCCACCACAACGGCCCGGGCGCCGGGAATGATCGCGGCCAGTTGCTGCAGCTGCGCGGTCGGCGTCACGGTGTCGAACTCGCCCGAGATGCACAGCACGGGCGTGCGGATGCCACTGACGGCATCCGTCTGGTCGAAGACGGCGAGCGCCTCGCAGGCGAGAGCATAGGATTCGTCGTCGATGTCGAGCAGCTGGTCGAGCGCGTGCGAACCGGCCTGCGGGTCGCGGCCGAGAAAGTCGGGGGCGAACCAGCGGGCGGCACTGCCGGCCACGAGCGAGGGCGTACCACTCGCCCGCACCGCGGCGGCCCGGTCGGTCCAGGCGGCAGCGGTGCCGATTTTTGCGCCGGAGCAGAGCACGGCCAGGCTCGCCAGCCGCCCGGGGTGGGTCACGGCCAGGGCCAGGCCGATGGCACCGCCGAACGAGGTTCCGGCGTAGTCAAAGGTGTCGACACCGATCGAGTCCACCAGCGCTACGACGGCGTCGGCGAGCTGTTCGATCGTAAAAGGCTCCGTGGCGCGCGGGCTGAAACCGTGCCCGGGCAGGTTGAAGCGCAGCACCCGGTGGGTCGCGGCGAGCGCGGGCACCACACCGGCCCAGACATCGATGGTGGTGCCGAGCGACGGGCCGAGCACCACGAGCGGTGCGTTGGCGTCGCCGGTTCGGGCTGGCTCGATCGTGCAGAGGATGACCGGCTGACTCATGAAATCCTCACGTCGTTGTTGCACAGGGTGTCTGCTTCGACGATAGCGTCTGGCGCGGACAAATCTCGCGTCGCGGCCTCCGCTCGCCGTCGAAAGCTGCGCACCACCCGGTTAATGCCGGCGGCGGTCTGGCCCGGTTCGCCCTCATAATTGAAGGCCGCCCAGATCTGCGCGCGCAGGGCATCCGAACAGCCCTCGGCGATCAGCACGCTCGCGAGCACGACCTGCAGCGGCCGATTGGTCGCGAACGCCTCCTGCGAGGCGCGTTCCACCAGCGCGAATGCGGTGGTCTTGCCCACGCTCTCGGCCAGAATCGTGGTGACGCGCTCGCTGAACACGAGTCCGTCGGTGAGGTCGAGGTTGGCGCGCATCCGATCCGGGTCCACGTCGAGGCGCGCCGCGAGCGAGGCCGCTCCGGTGACGGCCGAGATGGTGAGTCGTTCGAGCACCCGCAGCGACTGCCATTCGGCGTGCCAGGCTCCGCTCGGCCGCTGGTCTTCGGCCAGCATGCTGCCGTACAGAGTGGATGCCAGACCCGGCGTTTGCAGCGCTGCCGCTGTGATCAGCACGGCCGAGACGGGGTTGCGCTTGTGCGGCATGGCGCTGGATCCGCCCTGGCCAGGAGCGAGGCGCTCGCTGACCTCGGCGATTTCGGTGCGGGAGAGCACCGACACGTCGAGGGCGAAGGTGCCGGCCACACCGGTCGCGGCGGCGAGCAGCGAGGCGAGCTCGGAGATGACGACCCGGTTGGTGTGCCAGCTGAGGCGCGGCACCACCAGGCCGACCCGGTGCGCGAAGCGGTCGACGACCACGTCAAGAACGTCGGCGGTGACCGCCGCACCGCGCCGGGCCCGAACGATGTCGGTGAGCACTCCAAGGTTACCGACCGCGCCGCCGAGTTGCACGGGCAGGGTGTCGCGCACGCTCTCGAGCCGGGTGACGATCAGCAGCACGGCGTCGAGCCAACCGGCAGCCACAAAACCGAAGCTGGTCGGCGAGGCCTGCTGACCGAGGGTGCGGCCACTCATCACGGTTCCGCGGTGTTGCTCGGCGAGGTCGGCGAGGGTTCCGCCGAGGGAATCGAGCTGGTGAATGAGTTCGCAGGTCACCCGTCGGGCCACGATCATGGCGGCGGTGTCGAGAATGTCCTGGCTGGTGGCGCCGACGTGAATGTGGTCGGAGGCGCCGGCGCGCACCTTCTCGGCTGCCCGACCGAGGTGTTTCACGAACGGAATCACCGGATTGCCGCCGCCCCGCGCCTCAAGGGCGATCGCGCGGAGGTCGAACGCAGTCGCGTCGGCGAGCGCGTCGCAAACGGTGAGCATCCACTCGGGGGCCAGTTCGGCATCGACGAGCGCTCGGGTGAGGGCGAGCTCGGCGTCGACCATGGCCTGCAGCCAGGCCTGGTCGCTGGTCAGCTCGGATTCCCGCGTACCGTGACTGAGCGGATTGAGCAGCCCGGCATCAAAAGTGTGCTCAGCGTGCGGCATCAAAATCCAAAAAGACGGTCTCATTCTCACCCTGCAGGGCGATGTCGAAGCGGTACGACTCGGCGCCCCCGACGACGCCCTCGGAGATTGCGATGAGCGTGTGCCGGCGGTCGGGGGCAACCTGGCTGAGCACCGCATCGGTGGCGTGCAGCGCGGAATCGTCGGCGAAGTAGGCGCGGGTGAAGAGGTGGTGGGTCACCCCGCGGGCAAACACCGTGACCAGAATGTACGGCGCGGCACTGCCGGCGGCTCCGGGCTTGAGCGTCGTGAACGTGTACTGCCCGGCGATCGTGGTGGCGCAGCGGCCGAACCCGGTGAAGGTGAAGCCGTCGCGGTCGAGGCTGCCGAGTTCCCGGCTGAGCGCGCCGCTTTCATCGGCCTGCCAGATCTCGAGCAGGGCATCCAGAATGGGCTCACCGGCGCCGTCGGTGACGGTGCCGTGAAAGCGGATGGCGCGAGGGTGGTACCCGGGAACCAGTTCCGGTCCGCCCCCATACGGCAGGGCATAGCCGTAGAACGGGCCGATGGTCTGCGAGGGGGTTTGCCGGGCTGGTGCCGGCACGGTTTCGGGCTTACTCATCGGCGTCTTCGCTTTCCATCCAGGTTGATTTCGGTCCGGTGAGCACGATGTCCCAGTTGTACCCCAGCGAGAACTCCGGCACGCTCAGGCTGTGGTCGTACTGCCCGACCAGGCGGGCGCGGGCGTCAGCATCGGCGATCGACTGGTAGATCGGGTCGAGCGCGAACAGCGGGTCGCCGGGAAAGTACATCTGCGTGATCAGGCGCTGGGTGAACGCGTTGCCGAACAGCGAAAAGTGGATGTGCGCGGGGCGCCACGCATTCACATGGTTCTTCCACGGGTAGGGTCCCGGCTTGATCGTGGTGAACGAATATTCGCCGTTGTCACCGGTGATCGCGCGGCCAACTCCGGTGAAGTTAGGGTCGAGCGGGGCCGGGTGCTGGTCGCGTTTGTGTACGTAACGACCGCCAGCGTTGGCCTGCCACAGTTCGATCAGCTGGTGGCGCACCGGGCGACCCTCGCCGTCGAGTACGCGGCCGCTCACCGTCATGCGCTCACCGATCGGTTCGCCGGCGTGCTGAATGGTGAGGTCGCTCTCGAGCAGGTTCACGTCGGTGTGGCCGAAGGCGGGCGAGAACCGTTCGACCTCCTCCGGGTCGACGCGCACGAGCTCGTGGGTGGGGTGGCGCAGCACGGAGCTGCGGTACGGGGCGTAATCGCGCCGGGGCTGGAGTTCGGGCGAGGCGCCGGCGGCGACGCGGGCGGCGGCATCCGCTTCGATCGCTTCGATCTCGGCGGTGATCTCATTCTGGCTCGCGGGGCCCGTTCCGGGGCGAGGTCGGGGTGTCTGACTCATGATTTCTCGTATCTGTCGTAGGGCTAGAGCAGGAGGCCGGTGTACTGCTCAGCGAGCATGCGCGCAGCGAACGGCGAGTGGGTGACGTAGTCGAGCTGGCCGATCTGGCTGCGGTAGTCGAAGGCGCCGGACTGCAGGTCGCCGGGGCTGGTGTGTAGCATTTCGGTCATATAGCGGGAGAACTGCTGCACCCGCCATTGCCGGGCCAGGGCGGTGTCGCTGTAGCCGGCGAGCAGGGATTCGTCGTTCGCGTAGAATTCGGTGAGCGCCGCGGCGAGCTCGGTGACGTCGGAGATGGCCGAGTTGAGGCCCTTCGCGCCGGTCGGTGGCACGATGTGGCCGGCGTCGCCGACCAGAAACAGGTTGCCGTAGGCGAGGCGGGAGGCCACGAAGCTGCGCATCGGGGTGATCGATTTGTCGGTGATCGGGCCTTCGTTCAGCGTCCACCCGGGGGTGGCCAGTCGGGTCTGCAGCGCTTCCCAGATGCGCGAGTCCGACCAGTTCGCGATATCGTCGGCCGGGTCGACCTGCAGGTACAGGCGGGAGACGACGGGCGAACGCATCGAGAGCATCGCGAAACCGTCCTGGTGCAGGGCGTAGACGAGTTCGTCGGAGGACGGCGCGACATCGGCGAGAATACCGAGCCAGGCGTAGGGGTAGCTGCGGTCGAACAGGGTGATCTCTGTGGCGGGAATCGACGCGCGGCAGATGCCGTGAAAACCATCGGCGCCCACGACGAAGTCGGCGTCGATCGTGTGCTGCTCGCCGTCGTGCACGAAGGTCACGCTCGGGTGCTTGCTGGTGAGTCCGTCGACGGCCACGTCGGCGGCTTCGTAGTAGATCGTCGACCCGGCCTGTTCGTGCGCGGTGACGAGGTCTTTCACGACCTGCTGCTGGCCGTACACGGTCACCGTGCGGCCGATCAGCTCGTTGAAGTTCACGTTGTGGCGCTGGCCGGCATACTGCAGAAAGATTCCGTCGTGCTGCAGCCCCTCGGATGCGAGGCGGTCACCCAGCCCGAGGCGGGTGAGGGTTTCAACCGAGCCCTGTTCCAGAACGCCGGCCCGGATGCGGCCGAGCACGTACTCCTGCGAACGGTTTTCGACGACGATTGAGTCGATGCCGACGTCGCGCAGGGCCCAGCTGAGGAGAAGGCCGGCGGGACCGGCGCCGATGATGGCGACGCGGGTATTTTCGTGGGGCACAGGTTCTCCTAGCGACGATGACAGGGGGTGTTGACATCAGTGTGCTGTGCTCGCCGCGGGTTCGGTGCGCTTCTTCCACTCAGTGGAATTGTTGACAATATCTCGGGCAGGGGGCTGCTGCCGGGTGCTGCTGCCCGGGTGCTGCGGGCTATTGCTGGGCCCGCCGATAGCCGAGGGCCCGGCTCACGCCCTGGGCCGCCAGCCGCACGGCCTGCTCCTGCTCGGGGTCGACGATATCGGTGGTGCGGGTCACGATCGACACGGCAGCCACGACCTGGCCGGTGCGGTCCCGAATGGGCGCGGCGATCGAGCTCGAGCCGGCGGTCATCTCCTCCGACATGCGGGCCAGACCGAGCAGGCGAATCTCGGCGAGGCGTTTGCGCACGGCGTCGGGCTCGGTGACCGTACGCGGCAGAAAGCGTTGCAGGCCGGTGGCCAGATACTGCTGCACGACGTCCGAGGGCGCGTAGGCCAGCAACACGAGGCCCACCCCGGTGGAGTGCAGCGGCAGGCGCGCACCGACCCGGGAGATCAAGCGCACGGCGTGGTGCCCGGAGAGTTTCTCCAGGTAGAGCGCGTCGCGCCCGTCAAGAATGGCGAGGTGCACGTGCTCGCGCGTGGTCTCATAGAGGTCTTCGAGATAGGGCAGCGCAATCGTGCGCAGATTGCGGGCGGTCGGCGTCTGCACGCCCAGCTCCCAGAGCTTCATACCGAGGGAGTACTGACCGTTGTCGTGTTTGGTCAGGCCGCCCCAGCCCACCCACTCCGCGACCAACCGGTGCGTGGTCGAGAGGGGAAGACCCGCGCGTTGGGCGATCGCCGTGAGGGTGAGAGTGAGCGAGGTCGCGCCGGCGGGGGCGGCGAAGGCGTCGAGAATGGCGAAGAGACGGGCCGCGACGGAACGATCGTCGACGGCCGGTGCCGGGCCGTCCGTACGTTTCGGTTCTGGTTTTCCGCTCATTACTCGCCACGCTAGCGCGTCCGAACCAGAACTTCCACTGAATGGAAGCGGATGATCAGGCGGGGCAATCCAGGGCTATTCTCCATTCAGGAGCGATTAGTCTTTTCAACAATTGAGGTTGTCAATGATATTCCGGACTCCTGCGCACCACAGCCGCACGACCCGCAGCACAACACAATGGAGTGACATGAAGAAAATACTCATGATCGGATTCGCCGCGGCATCCGTTCTCGCCCTCAGCGCCTGCTCAGCCGGCTCCGACTCCTCGGCCCCCGCCGGCAGCGACGCCCTCACCCCGGTCACGGTCGGTGTCATTCCCATCGCCGATACCGCTCCGCTCTATCTTGGGCTCGAGCAGGGTTTCTTCAAGGACGAGGGATTGGATCTCACCATCGAGACCGCGACCGGCGGCGCCGCGATCGTTCCGGCCGTCGTCACCGGCGACTACCAATTCGGGTTCAGCAACCTCGTGTCGCTTATGGTCGCCAACGACAAGGGCCTGCCGCTCAAGGTCGTCAACGCCGCCGTCGCCTCCACCGGCGACGTGACGAGCGACTTCGGCGCCGTCATCGTCAAGGGCGATTCGCCCGTCAAGACCCTCGGCGACCTCGACGGCAAGACCGTTTCGGGCAATAGCCTCAACAACATCGTCGACACCGTCATGCGCAGCTCCATCGATCGACTCGGCGGCGACTCGTCCTCGATTTCGTTCGTGGAAGTTCCGTTCCCGGACGCCAGCGCCGCCGTGGAAAACGGTCAGGTTGATGCCGCCTTCGTGGTGGAACCCTTCGTGACGGCCGCCCTGGAAAGTGGCCAGCGCGTTATTTCTTATGGGTACGCCGACTTTGACGTGAATCTCGATGTGGCCGCGTACTTCTCCTCGGCCGACACCGTCGCCAACGATCCAGAGCTCGTGACCAAGTTCCAGAGCGCGATGACGAAGTCGCTGGAATACGCCCAGGCCAACCCGGACGCCGTGCGCGCGATCATCGCAACCTACACCAAGACTCCGGCGGACGTGCTCGCCAAGATCGTGCTGCCGAAGTACCCGACCGAGTTCAACGTGAACGCCGTCAACGCCCTCGGCGAAGCGGCCCTCAAATACGGTGTGGTCGAGACCGCGCCCGACATGAGCACGTTCCTGCCGTAACCGCACGTCATCCGCCCAACCGCACCGACCACGAGGAAGTGGCTTGCCAGAATGAGCACACAACGCAGCGCTGCTGCCGGGCCGAAAGCGAGAGCTTTGGGCCTGGGCATCAGCGGAATTATCCTGTTCTTCCTGATCTGGGAGGCCACTCCCCGCCTCGGCCTGGTCAGCGACCGCTACCTGCCACCGGCGAGCGAGGTGCTCGTGCGTCTCGGCCAGTACCTCGGGGAGGCCGCGTTCTGGCAGGACGTCGCCGATACGATGACCAGCTGGGCACTCGGGCTGTTCATCGCCACCCTCGCCGCCATCGTCGTTGGGCTCATCATCGGTTCCAGCCGGTTTCTGCGCCGCGCCACCCACACCACCATCGAGTTTCTGCGCCCGATCCCCTCGGTCGCGCTCATCCCGCTGGCCGTACTGATTTTCGGTACCAGCATCGAATCCACCCTGCTGCTCGTGGTGTACGCCGCGTTCTGGCAGGTGCTGCTGCAACTGCTGTACGGCATCAGCGATGTCGATGCCGTCGCCAACGACACCGCGAAAAGTTATGGCCTCGGCCGGCTCGCCCGGGTGCGTTACGTCATCTGGCCCACCGCGCTGCCCTATCTGATGACGGGGCTGCGCCTGGCGGCCGCCGTCGCCCTGATTTTGGCGATCACCGCCGAACTGATCATCGGCACCCCGGGCCTGGGCAAGCAGATCGCCCTGACCCAGTCCGGCGGCGCCATCTCCTCGATGTATGCCCTCGTGCTGGCCACCGGCATGATCGGCGTGCTCATCAACCTCGCCGCGCGCATCGTTGAGAAACGCGTGCTGAGCTGGCATCCGTCCGTGAGAGGAGAGGTCGTCCTGTGAGTCCCCTCAAACGCATCGCCTATTTCTTCGGCCTGCCCGTCCTGCTCATCATTCTCTGGTGGGCGCTGTCCTTCGGCTCGACCAACTTCTTCGTGCCCAAACCCGTCGAGCTCGCCCAAACACTGTGGACGACCTGGATCGGAGATCGTTTTTTCGACGACGTGCTGCCGAGCCTCGGGCGCCTCGCCGTGGGTTTGTTCTTCGCGATCGCCCTGGGCATCGTGCTCGGCCTGCTCATCGGTTCCACCCGCTGGCTGCGCAATCTGCTCGAACCGCTGCTCGAATTCTTCCGCGCGATTCCGCCCCCCGTGCTCGTGCCGCTGCTCATGCTGCTGATCGGCGTCAACGACAGCATGAAAATCGCCGTCATCATCTCCGGCGCCATCTGGCCGGTGCTGCTCAACACGGTCGAGGGCGTGCGCGCTGTTGACGCGGTGCTCAGTGACAGCTGCCGCAGCTACGGCATTCGGGGTTTTGCGCGCATCCGCTATTTCGTACTGCCCGCCGTCACCCCGCAGATCATGGCCGGAGTGCGACAGTCACTGTCCATCGGCCTGATCCTCATGGTGATCAGCGAGATGTTCGCCTCCTCCTCGGGCCTCGGCTTCACGATCGTGCAATTCCAACGCAACTTCGCCATCCCCGAAATGTGGAGCGGCATCGTCGTTCTCGGCCTGATCGGCCTCGGCCTGGCCCTCATCTTTCAATTCGTCGAACGACGGGTACTGCACTGGTACCACGGCCTAAAGGAAATCACTCATGACAGTTAGCGAGACCACCATGAACCAGCCCGTGACGACCGTGCCGATGCTCTCGGTACGCGGCCTGCAGAAAATCTACAAGGTTCCCGGCGGCGACGTCGAAGCCGTGCGCGACCTCACCTTCGATCTGGCCGAGGGAGAGCTGGTCTGCCTTGTCGGACCCTCCGGCTCCGGCAAGACCACCCTGCTCAAATGCATCTCCGGCCTGATGGAACAAACCAGCGGCACCGTGGAACTGGCCGGCAGCAAGGTCACCGGTCCACCCAAATCGATGGCCGTAGTCTTCCAGGAATACGGCCGCAGCCTGTTCCCCTGGATGACCGTGCGCGCCAACGTGGAGCTGCCCCTGAAAAACCAGAAAGTTCCCAAGGCCGAACGCACCGCGCTCGTCGATGCGGCCCTCACAGCGGTCGGACTCTCGCACGTGCCCAAAAGCTACCCCTGGCAGCTCTCCGGCGGCATGCAGCAGCGCGTCGCCATCGCCCGCGCCGTCGCCTACCGCCCGCAGGTGCTGCTCATGGATGAGCCCTTCGCCGCCGTCGACGCCCAGACCCGTGCCGACCTCGAAGACCTGATCCGAACCATCTGGAAAGATCTCGGCATCACCATCCTCTTCGTCACCCACGACATCGACGAGTCCGTCTACCTCGGCGAACGCGTCATCGTGCTCTCCAGCTCACCGACGGTCGTGCAGGAAGACCTCAAGATCGATCTGCCAGCCGAACGCGACCAGCTCAACACCCGCGCCCTGCCGCGCTTCATGGAACTGCGTTCGCACGTCTACGCCGAGATCCAACGCGCCAAACTCGGCCCCGTCACCGAGCAGATCACCGCGCAGCGCACGGCCGGCCGCGCATAGCGTTCACACACCAGCCGCTCGCCTGGCGATCCGCCCTTCACGATGCCGCGCGGGAGTTGCGCCAGTGCGCGGGAGGCGCAACACGCGCGCACTGGCGCAGGTCGCGCGCGACGAGTGACGCGGGAGTACTGACCAGACCCGAACCCCCGCGCACCAGCGCAGGTCCCGCGAATCAGCGCAGATCCCGCGCGGCGCGCAGACCAACGAGCGGATGCCCGGCGAATTTCGCCGGGGCATCCGTTTTGGCGTAGCGGTTAGGAAACGTCGATCGTGACGATAGCGGGGCCGCCGGCTGCGGCATCCGCTTCGAGCCCGGTGCGCGAGGTGACGGCGCGGGAGACGCAGCAGCACATCTTCGCGGCGGCCTGCTGCTGGCGTTCGCTGTAGAACACGTCGCGGTTGTCGATGGCGCCGTGCAATGCGAGCACCGTGACCTCGCACAGGCCGCATTCGCCCTTGCGGCAGTCGAACATCATCTCGACGCCGGCGTCTTCGAGGGCTTCGAGCAGGGAACGGCCCGCCGGCACGCGGGCTTCGACGCCGAGGCGGGGTATCCGCACGAGGAACTCCTCCGGGTCGTACCAGCCGCTGTTGCCGAAGGTCTCGAACCGCAAATTGGGATGGTTGAGTTCGCGTTCGGTCCAGGCCCGGCGCACGGCATCCATCAGGCGGATCGGCCCGCACATATACAATTCCGCGCTCGGGTCGATGCTGCCGACGAGGTCGGCCACCGACAGGGCGGTGCCCTCGTCGTCGATGTGCACCTGCAGGTTGTCGCCGTGCAGCGCAAGAAGTTCGGGCAGGTAGGCCATGCGTTCTCGGCTGCGCGCCGCGTAGACGAACGTGTAGTTCGCCCCCAGGTTTTTCAGCACTCGGGCCATGTTGACGATCGCGGTCACGCCGATGCCTCCGGCCAGCAGCACGTAGCTGGGCGCTCCGACGCGCAGCGGAAAGTTCTGCAGCGGTTGCGTGACCTCCAGCGTATCGCCCGGCTGCAGCCCGTGCATGAAGATCGAGCCGCCGCGGGACAGCGGCGCGCGCAGCACGCTGATCGCCACCCGCGAGCCATCCTCGGTCGAGTCGACGACGGAATACGAGCGTTTACGTCGCTCACCATCGATCGTCACGAACAGGTCGAGGTGCGAGCCCGGCTCGGCTCGTTTCGGCGAGGCCGGCGCGAGCACGATGCGCTGGATATTGGTGGCGACCGCAGCGGTCTCGATGACCGTTGCCTGCTGCCACACCTCAATATTGGTTGCTGCCATGATTCTGCCCGCCTATTTGGCGGTGGCCATCCGGCCTTCGGCCTCGAGCATCCGCTCGATCAGGCGACGTACCCACAGACCACCGGCATCAATGTTGAGGTTGTAGAACTCGTAATCAGGATTGGCGTCGATGGCGGCCTGCTGGGCCATGAGCATGTCTTCGTCTTCTTTAAACACGCCGGAGACGCCGGCCCGCAGCTGCGACGTGATGAGTTGGCTTTCCAACCGGTAGTTGCGCATGAAGGCCCAGAAATAGTGTGCGCTGCGGGCCGTTTCGGGGGTGATGGTGTTCATAACGTAGCCGTTGACACCCTGACTGCGGTCGCCCTCGGGCGCCCCGGTTCCGGCCTTGGCCACGCCCACATCGATGTTGATCGTTGACGGCGCTTCAAAGTGGATGATCTGCCAGCGGTCGACCTTGCCGGAGTAACCCGAAAACTTGTCGCGCATGTTCTTCAGCCAGAACGGCGGGGCGTCAATGTTGTGCATCCAGCGCGACACGGTCACGGTCGTGTCGTCGTGGGTGACCTCGAAGTCCGATTCGCTCAACTCAGCCTGGCCGATGCTGGAGCCGTGCACGAATTCTTCGTGGGTCAAGTCCATCAGGTTGTCGAGCACAAGCTGGTAATTGCAGGTGACCGGGATGGTGAGTCCGTCGCCGGCCCAGTCGGGGTGGTCCATCTGGTGCATGTCGGGAATGGTGTCGGGGTTCGCGAGTGTCGCATCGCCGAGCCAGACCCAGAGAAAACGGTGACGTTCCACGACGGGGTAGGAGGGCACCGTTGCACTCGGATTGATGGTCTCCTGAGCGGGCATGGACACGCACCGGCCGGCCGAGTTGTAGACGATGCCGTGGTACGGGCACTGAATCTCGTCTTTGGCGAGCAGCTTGCCCTGCGACAGCGGGGCGAGGCGGTGCCAACAGGCATCCGCGAGCGCGACCGGCCGGCCGTCTTCGGTGCGATAGATGGCGAGGGGTTTGTCGGCCACTGTGCGGGAGATCAGCGTGCGGGTGACCTCGTGGTCCCAGGCGGCAACGTACCAAGTGTTGAGCGGGTAGTTGAGCACTTTGTTCGTGGTCGAACTCTTGGTCTGGATAATCGTCATTGAAACCCTCCGGTCAGCTACCTATCCCCATAGATAGTTAGCGCAGGATTCAGACTACCTATACTGGTAGTCAGTTTCAAGTAGTTTTCATCACGACCCAAGGGGACACCTCTATGAGCCTTCGCCACGCGCTCCTGGCGCTGCTCACCGTGGAACCCATGACCGGGTACGACCTGTCGAAGGCGTTCCAGGCATCCGTTTCGCATGTCTGGCATGCCCCCGACTCGCAGATCTACCCGGAACTGCGCCGAATGGAAGCCGACGGCTTGCTCGTGGGTACCGAGGTGCCGTGGGGGCCGCGCGGCAAAAAACGTGAGTACAGTGTGACGCCGAAGGGACTCGACGCCTTTCGCGCCTGGATGAACGAGCCGCTCAGCTACACCCGGGAGCGTGACCCGGCGCATCTCAAGGCCGCCTACCTGGAGTGGGCCGAGCCCGACGCCGCCCGGGCGCAAATGCACGCACACATCGATGCCTATACGGCCCGCAGGGACGACTGGCGCGACAAGGTGCGCGAGATCGACACCGGCACCAGCACCATGCTCGAACAGCGACTCGCCCATGCGCCAGCGAGCGAGCACGCGAGCATTCGCGCCTACAAGCGCTACACCTACGAGGGCCTGATCGCTCGGGCCGAGCACGAGATCGAGTGGGCCGAACGCGGGCTCGCGCTCATCGATGAGCTCAACGCTGATGCGCCCACGGCCGCTCACCGCACTCGAGCGGATGCCGCGCCGCCGGCAACCTGACCAGGGTGAGCCGCAGCATCCGTTTGCCACCCGCCGAGCCGTGCGGTTGCTACACCGCGTGGGCCTTGCGCAGCTCCGCCTTGCGGATCTTGCCGCTCGCGGTGCGCGGCATTTCGGCGACGATCACGACGCGCTTGGGAACCTTGTAACGCGCCAGTCGGTCCTGCAGGTGCATCTGGATAGCGTCGGCGTCGAGGGTGAAGCCGTCGCGTACGGTGATCACGGCGCACGGCACCTCACCCCACTTCTCGTCGGGAATGCCGATCACGGCCACGCTCGACACCGACTCGAGCTCGGAGATGGCGAGCTCGACTTCGGCCGGGTAGATGTTCTCACCGCCGGAGATGATCATGTCCTTCAGCCGGTCGGAGATGAACAGGTAGCCGTGTTCATCGGTGTAACCCATGTCACCGGAGCGAAACCAGACATTGCCCGCGTAGCTCTCGGCGGTGGCTTCGGCCCGGTTCCAGTACTCGCGAATGACGTTCGGGCCGGAGATCTGAATCTCACCGACCTCGCCGTCCGGCACTTCAGCGCCCGTTTCGTCGACGATGCGCACGTCGGTGAAGAAGTGCGGCAGCCCGGCGGAGCCGGCCTTCTCGCGCGACTTATGCGGGGCCAGGCTCGTGGCGCCGGGCGCGGTTTCGGTCAGTCCGTAACCGCCGGAAAACGACAGACCGCGCTTCTCGTAAGCCTCGAGCACCCGGGTGGGAACAGCCGAACCGCCGCAGGTCAGCTTCTGCAGCGAGCTGATGTCGGTGCTCGCCCAGTCCGGGTGCTCGCACAACAGCTGGTAGGTCGTGGGCACGCCGCTGATAATGGTGGCCTTGTGCTGCTCAATCAGGTGCAAAGTGCGGCCCGGGTCGAACTTGGGCTCGAGCACGACGGATCCGCCCTTCAGCAGGGTCGGCAGCACGCCCATCCCCAGCGAGGCGACGTGGAACATCGGCGCGATCATGAGGGCCACGTCGCTGCTGACAAAGTCATAGTCGACGAGCACGTTGAAGCTGTTCCAGGTCATGTTGCCGTGCGTGAGCAGGGCGCCCTTGGGCTGGCCGGTCGTGCCGGAGGTGTAGAGAATGAGCGCGGGGTCATCGAGGGTCACGTTTTCGTCGCGGTGCGTGGCCGGGGCGCCCGCGATGACCTCGTCGAGGTTTTCCACCAGCAGTCCGGCCGAGGCGGATTCGGCGGCGGGAGCGGCGGCATCCGCTACCCGAATGCGCTGCACCACCTGGGTGCCGGTCGAGCCACGCTCGGCCAGGTCGGTCAGGCTCACCGCGTGCACCAGAATGCGGCTGCCGGAATCGGTCAGTGCGAAGGCGATCTCGGGCGCGGCCAGGCGGGTGTTGAGCGGAACGAAGATGGCCCCGAGCACCCCGCAGGCGAACAGCGTCTCGAGAAAGGCCGGGTGATTTTCGCCGAGATAGGCGACCCGGTCACCCGAACGGATGCCGCGGGCATCGAGGGCGTTCGCCAGCCGGTCCACCCGTTCGGCGAATTCGCCGTAGCTGACGCGATCATCGCCGCTGATCAGCGCCGTCTGCTCGGCCGATTTCACTCGTCGGCGGTGGATCCAGGAACCGAGACCTTGGTTATGCATCGTTGCACGTACCTTTCACACGCCTCCATTTTCGGAGGCACTGACACTGGGCGGGTCAGGGGTGTGCCCACCGTACTACGGCGCACACCCCCGGTTGCGAGCTGTTTAGCTGGCGATCATCGCGGCGACGTCGGGCGCGTTCGTCACGACGTTGTACTTCTGCATCAGCTCACCGAGGTCGGCGAGCACGGCCTCGGGCACCTCGCCGTCGAACGTCTCCATCTTCAGCTTGGCGGCCACGGCCGCGTCCATGCCCATAAAGGCCGGCAGGGTTGCACGCACATCGTCGGGGTTCGCTTCGGCCAGTTTGAGGGTTTCATCCACGGCGTCACGGAACTTGGCGAGGGTCTCGGCGTTGTTCGTGGCGTACTTGGCGCTCGTGAAGGTGACCATGGTGGGCAGCCCGGGGAGGGCCTGCTGGTTCGGGTATCCGATGAGTTTGAAGTCGGCGCTCGCGAGCGCCTTGCTCAAAAACGGCTCCGGCACCCAGATGGCGTCGGTGTTGCCGGCGGCGAGCTGGGCTTCCATGTCGGGGAACGGCATCTCGTTGAACTTGATCAGAGACGGATCACCGCCGTCTTGCTCGGTGCTCTCCTTGATGGTGAGGTCTCCCTGGGTGCTCACCGCATTGACCGACACGGTCTTGCTTTCGAGGTCGGCAAAGCCGTCGATGCCCGAATCGGTGCGCACGACAACACCGTTGATGTCGTCGCCGTCGGCCTTGGAGTTGCTGTAGCCGGTGACGATCTCCATTTCGAGGCCCTTATCAACGGCGACCATCACCGACAGCGGGTTACCGATGGCAAAATCCATGCTGCCCGCGTAGACGGCGGGCAGCATCGCGGCGCCACCCTGACCGGTCTGCAGCTGCACGTCCAGGCCGTGCTTTTCAAAGATGCCCTCGTCGATGCCGTACTGCATGGCAACCGACGGCGCGATCGCGAGCACGCCTACCGTCACGGTGGTGAGGGCGCCGTCGGCGGCGTCGGGCGGCACATCGGCGGCGGGTGTCGCGCCGGCGCAGCCGGTGAGGGCCAGAGCGACGACGGCGAGGCCGGCCAGGCCGGTGACGGTGCGAACGCGGGTCAGGTTACTGTGAAACATGGTGCCTCTTCCTTGAGGGTTGTGTGATGTGCAGTGCAGCGGATGCGGGTCAAACGTAGAAGCGGTACAGCGAGTGCGCGACGACGGCTGGTTTGGTGCCGCCCTCAATCTCGATGGTCTGGTCGACGCCGAGCTGCACGCCGCCGGCGATCTCGGTGACGCTGGCGATGGTCGCCCGCATGCGGATTCTCGAACCGACGGTGACGGGTGAGGGAAAACGCACCTTGTCCAGGCCGTAGTTGACCTTGGTGGTCACGTCGGTCACGTCGAGCAGTTCGGTCCAGAACGGGATCGCGAGCGACAGGGTGAGAAACCCGTGCGCAACGGTGGTGCCGAACGGCCCGTCCTTGGCCTTGACCGGGTCGGTGTGCAACCACTGGTGATCATCGGTGGCGTCGGCGAAGGTGTCGATCTGGGTCTGGTCGACCTCGATGTAGTCGGTGTAGCCCAGGTCGGTGCCGGCCAGGCCGGGCAGTTCGGCGAAGGTGGTGACGGTGGTGCTCATGGCGCTCCTTATATATCCAGATGAGACGATGGCGGGTGAGGCGAAAGGGTTAGCTGAAGGCGCTCTGCCCGGTGACGGCGCGTCCGACGATGAGGCTGTTGATCTCGTGCGTACCCTCGTAGGAGTACACGGCCTCGGCATCGGCATGAAACCGGGCGACATCGGTGTCGAGGGTGATGCCGTTGCCGCCGACGATTTCGCGAGCCAACGCCACGGTGTGGCGCATCCGCTCGCAACAGAACATCTTCGCGAGCGCCGAATTCTCCTCGGTGAATACGCCGGCCTCCTGCTGCTGGCTGAGCCGCACGACCAGGCCGAGCGACGCCGTGACGTTGCCGAGCATGGTGGCGAGCTTCTGCTGGGTGAGCTGAAAAGCGGCGAGCGGCTTGCCGAACTGCTCACGGGTTTTCGCGTAGCGCAGGGCCGCCTCGTAGGCGCCGGCCTGCAGGCCGGTGGCGATCCACGCCACGTCGGAGCGCATCGAGCGCAACAGGGCGGCGACATCCTTGAACGAGTTGATGCGCTGCAGGCGGTCGGTCTCGGCCACCTGCACGTTGACGAGGTCGATGTCGGCGTTCTGCATGATGCGCAGGCTGGTTTTGCGCTGGATTTTGCGGAGGATGACGCCGGGGGCATCCGCTGCTACGAGGAAGGCCTTCACCTGACCGTCGGCCTCGTCGCGGGCGAAGACGGCGAGTACGTCGGCGCTCGAGGCGCCGCCGATCCAGCGCTTCGCCCCATTGAGCACCCAGGTATCGCCGGTGCGACGCGCGGTTGTGGCGAGCCCGCCGGCGATGTCGGAGCCGTGCTCGGGTTCGGTCAGCGCAAAGACGCCGGTGCAATCGAAGCTCGCGATTCTCGCGTCGAGCGCAGCGACTTGCGCTGGGCTGCCGCCCAGGTTCACGGTGGTGCGAAACAGTCCCGACTGGGCGTTGTAGAACGTGGCAACGGATGCGTCGGTGCGGGCCAGTTCGAAATTGCGAAAGCCGCCGTAGAGTGCGCTCGTGCCCGCGTTCATGAGGTCGAGTTCGACCAGCTTCGGCACGATCTGGTACGGAAACTCCCCCGCCTCCCAGTGATCGGCGAGCAGCGGCTGCACCTCACGGTCGAGCACCTCCCGCAGGCCCTGTAACACCGCAAGCTCGTCATCGCTGAGCAGGGTGGAGTAGCCGAACTGATCGCTCGGGTAGAAGGCGGTCATGCGCACAGTCCGAGCAGGCGGATGGCGTTGTCTCGCAGAATCTTCGGCCGCACACTGTCTTTGAGGTTGAGATCGGCGAAGTCCTTCAGCCAGCGGTCCGGGCTGATCAGCGGAAAATCACTGCCGAAGAGCACCTTGTCTTGCAGAAAGGAGTTGGCCTGGCGCACGAGGTTCTCGGGAAAGTACTTGGGCGACCAGCCCGAGAGGTCGATGTAGACGTTCTGTTTGTGGGTGGCGACGGCGAGGGCTTCGTCCTGCCACGGCACGCTCGGGTGCGCCATGATGATCGGCAACTCGGGAAAGTCGGCGGCGACGTTGTCGAGCAGCATCGGGTTGGACAGGCCAAGCTTGAGGCCGAAACCGCCGGGCAGGCCCGAACCGATACCGGTTTGGCCGGTGTGAAAGATCGTGGGCAGCCCGAGGGTCTGCAGGGTGGCCCAGAGCGGGTAGAACTGCTCGTCGCTCGGGTTGAAGTTCTGCACGGTCGGGTGGAATTTGAACCCGCGCACCCCGAAATCTCCGACCAGGCGCTCGGCCTGGGTGATCGCAGCCGCTCCCCGGGTGGGGTCGACCGAGCCGAACGGAATCAGCACGTCGTTGTTGCGGGCGGCACCGATCGCGATCTCTTCGCTGCTGTTCGGCGGGTGGTTCAGGTTGCGGGAGGCGTCGACGGTGAAAACGACCGCGGCCATCTTGCGTTCGCGATACAGGTCGGCGATCTCGTCGAGGCCGGGCCGGGGGGCATCCGTTTTGAAATATTTGCTCGCGGCGTCGACGAGCGGCTGCGGCAGGGCGTTGTGCCCGTCGTCGCCGACCTCGATGTGCACGTGCGTGTCGATGGCCGTGAGCGCGTCAACGTTGAGGCCCAGTTCGTAGACCATCGCTAGTTCGCCGCGACGGGCTGCAACTCGGCGGGCAGCTCGGGCAGTTTCTCGCCGACGCTTTGCAGTTTGTCGCCGAACAGCGCGGAGAAGTCTTCGCTCAAGGTTTCGACGCTCCACCCGCCGGTCTCGAAGGCGGTCGCGACGACCTCGGGGTGCGACCAGAGCTGAACCCGGTCGCCGCCGGAGCCGATGACCTGGCCGGTGACGCCGGCCGCAGCATCGGAGGCGAGAAAGCCGACGACTCCGGCCACGTCCTGCGCGGTGCCGTAGCCGAGCACCCGGCGGGCGAAGGGCGGCATGGTCTCGCCGCGAGCTGCGGCATCATTGAAGGCTTTGAAGAAGGGCACGGTGTCGGTCATCGCGGTCGCCGCGACCGGCACGACCGCGTTCACGGTGACGTTGGCGCGAGCCAGTTCCATCGACCAGGTGCGCACCATGCCCACGATGCCGGCCTTGGCGGCAGCGTAGTTGGTCTGGCCGAAGTTGCCGCGCTGACCGGTGGGCGAGCCGATGCAGATGATGCGGCCACCCTCGCCCTGTTCGCGAAAACGAATTGCCGCCTCACGAACACAGGTGAATGTACCGCGCAGGTGCACGTTGATGACAGCGTCGAAGTCGTCGTCGGTCATCTTCCAGACCACGGTGTCGCGCAGCACGCCGGCGTTGGTGACGAGAATGTCGAGACGGCCGAAGCTGTCGACGGCGGTTTGCACAAGCTGTTGCGCGGTGGCGGTCGAACCCACCGGGGCGACGACGGCCACGGCCTGGCCTCCTTCGGCAACGATGGTCGCGACGGCGTCATCGGCGATCAGCTGGTCGACATCGTTGATCACAACGGATGCCCCCTGCCGTGCCAGTTCCTGCGCGTAAGCGAGTCCGAGCCCTCGGCCGCTGCCGGTCACGATCGCTACCTTGCCTTTCAACAGCGTGCCGGTGGGGGGCATGTTCGTCAACGTCATTGTGACTCCTCGTTCGATTGTGGCGTCGATGCCACGGGGCTCTGCCGTGCGGTAAAACCAATGAAAACCTATACCGTTGAAAATGTCAACTAATTTGCTAGGGTTTATCCTATGGAAATGACAAAGTCCGTTCCGGCCGTAAAAGCGCCCCTGGTTTCCCGCGCCGAGGGTGCGGCCGGCGCGCCGGCAGAGTTCGTTGGCACTGGCGCTGGCGCTGGCGCTGGCCCTGGCGCTGGCACCGGCACCGGCACCGGCACCGGCACTAGCACCGGCACTAGCACTGGCGCTGGCCCTGGCCCTGGCCCTGGCGAGCAAACGAGAGCCGCCGACCCGGCTGCCGACCGCCTGCGCGATTCCGATCGGTTGCGCGATACCGACCTCGCCAACGAGATCGAGTTCATGACGGCGCGAGCCCGATCCGTTGGCTCGGCCCGGGCCAACAGCATGCTCGCCGAGCTCGATCTGCGCGTGCGATCGTATTCCGTGCTATCGCTGGCCTGCAGCGGCCAGAACCCCTCGCAACGCGAACTCGCCGGGTTTCTCAGCCTCGACCCCAGCCAAATTGTGGCCCTCGTCGACCATCTGGAACAGCTCGGCGCCGTCACCCGCGAGCAGGATCCGCGCGATCGCCGCTCCAAAGTGATCGTGGCCACCCCGGCTGGCCGGGAACTCTACCGGCAGGCCGGCGCCATGATTCAGGCGGCCGAGGACCGATCCCTCCGGGGCCTCAGCAGTGCCGAGCGGGACCAGCTGCGCTCCCTACTGCGCCGCATCGCCTTCGAACCCGCTCCCTGACGCGCCGGCCGGCCTGGCTGCCCACCGGCCCACCTGCCTGTCTGTCTGTCTGCCCGCCCCGGATTCCAGTCCGCCCGGACTTCCTGCCTGCCCACTTGCACACCTGGCTGCTCGCCTGCCTGCATCCGCTCGGCAACCGCTCGGCCAGCCCGCCCAGCGCATAACTCCTGCAATTTGAGAGCTCGCCAGAACTTCACCGCGCCATTCCGCGGAAGTCGGCGCTGGCCTGAAGAAATTGCAGGAGTTATGCGCCGGGGAAGCGCGAGAACCGGATGCGCAGGATCTGACCGTTTTGTATTTCAGGCGGGTTACAGGTTGACCCAATGTCCCCCAAATGGTTGCAGTGATTGTTGAACAATCGTAGGCTTTCTCACAATCAGTGGCCGCCGGTGCTGACTCGTATCCCAGAGAAGTGAGCAGCAATTCATGGCCACGACCAATGCACCGATCACGCGTAAACCGAAGAGCAAACACCGCGGAGCCCTACTCGGAGCCATGTTCCTCATGGCCACGAGCGCGGTCGGCCCCGGCTTCATCGTGCAGACCACGACCTTCACGGTGCAACTCGGTGCCGCCTTCGCCTTCGCCATTCTGGTGTCGATTCTGGTGGACATCGCCGTTCAGCTGAACGTGTGGCGGGTCATCGGCGTGAGCGGCAAGCGCGCCCAGGAACTCGCCAACACCGTGCTGCCGGGGGCCGGCTGGTTTCTCGCCGCGCTCATCTGCATCGGCGGCCTCGTCTTCAACGTGGGCAACATCGCCGGAACAGGACTCGGCACCAACGTTCTGTTCGGCATCGATCCGAAGATCGGCGGGCTCGCATCGGCGGCCATCGCCATCGCCATCTTCCTGAGCAAGCGTGCCGGCGTGGCGCTCGACAAGATCGTCGTCGTGCTCGGTGCCGTCATGATCGTACTCATCGGCTACGTCGCGATCGTGTCGCAGCCGCCGCTCGGCGCAGCACTTAAAAATGCCGTAATTCCCGACAACATCGACTTTCTCATCATCACGACCCTGATCGGCGGCACGATCGGCGGCTACATCACCTACGCCGGCGCGCACCGCATGATCGACGCCGGCGTTTCCGGCCCCGAAAACGTCGGTGAGATCACCAAAAGTTCCATTCTCGGCATCATCATCACCGGCGTCATCCGGGTGCTTCTGTTCCTGGCGATTCTCGGCGTCGTCGCCGGCGGCGTCGCTCTCACCAGCGATAACCTGGCCGCCGAAGCGTTCCAGTCCGCGGCCGGCGACATCGGCCGCATGCTGTTCGGTGTCATCCTCTGGGCCGCCTCGATCACCTCGGTGATCGGAGCCGCGTACACGTCGATCTCGTTCGTCACCACCGCGAAGACCTCGCCACGGGTGCGCAGCATTGCCACCTGCGTGTTCATCGCGGTGTCGGCGGCGGTCTTCACCCTGCTCGGCCAGGCCCCGGCCACCCTGCTCATCATGGCCGGAGCCGTCAACGGGCTGATCCTGCCGGTCGGCTTTGCTGTCATCCTCTGGGTGGCGTGGCGCCGCCGCGACCTGCTCGGCGGCTACGTCTACCCCAAATGGCTCATCGTCATCGGCGTCGCCGCCTGGCTCCTCACCGTGTATCTCGGCTACCGCTCACTCGGCGGCCTCGTGCAGCTGTGGTCGTAACGCAGATCGACCGGGCAAGCCTCAGCCCTGCGGCGGCCCGGGCGCGCTTTCGAGACGGACTCGCCACACCGACGGCGGGCTGGTCCAGCGGATTCACCCAGGCGAACCTCATTATCGTGCCGCGCGAGCAGGCCTTCGACGTGCTGCTGTTCGCCCAACGCAACCCGAAGCCCTGCCCGATCCTCGGAGTGCTGGAGGCCGGAGAGACGACCGGCCCACTGCTGGTCGGCGGCGACATTCGCACCGACGTCGGCCGCTACACCGTCTACCAGAACGGTGTGCTCGTCGATGAACCCACCGACTTGTCGGCCTGGTGGCGCGACGACCTCGTCACCTTTATCGTCGGCTGCAGCTTCACCTTCGAGGCCGCTCTGCAAGAAGCGGGCATTCCCATCGCCCACATCGAGCAGGGCCGAAACGTACCGATGTACCGCACCAACCGGCGCTGCGCATCCGCTGGCAGCCTGGCCGGGCCGCTCGTCGTGTCGATGCGCCCGATCCCCGCCGACCGGGTAGCGGATGCCGCGCGCATCACGGCGCGTTACCCCGCCGTGCACGGCGCTCCGGTGCACATCGGGGATCCGGCGACACTGGGAATCCATGACCTCGCGAGCCCCGACTTCGGAGACCCGGTGCGCGTGGCCGACGGCTTCGTTCCGGTGTTCTGGGCCTGCGGGGTCACCCCGCAGGCGGCCGTGATGGAGTCCCGCCCGCCGCTCGCCATCGGCCATGCCCCCGGCCACATGCTCATCACGGATGCCCGTGACTGCGACTATCTAGTGCCGTAGGCCCCGCGCATGCCGGCCTCAGGCGCGGGCATGCGCCGCCAGTAGCTGCTGCTCGGCGCCGTGCAGGTAATCGACCAAAAGCGCCGCCGCCGCGGCGCGTTCCCCCGCCTCGAACGTGTCGAGAATCACGGCGTTGTCGTCAATGTACGGGGCGTGGAAGAGCGGATCGTCTTCCATCGAGTGAAAAACCAGCCGCATCTCGGCGAGCACCTGGGTCATCTGCTGGGTCAGGCGTTCGCTTCCGGTCAGGGCCACGATGGCCGCGTGAAAGTCCTGGTTGGCGCTCGCCATGCCCGGCACCGAGCCGGCGCGGCGGGCGACGCGGGCGCGCGCGATGGCGGCATGGAGGGCATCCGTTTTCGGTTCGATCGACCATGCAAGCGCGGCCGGTTCGAGAAAGCGTCGCACCCGGTAAATCTCCCGAATGTCGTCGGCGGTGGGCCGGGTCACGAAGACACCCCGATTGGGGATGCGCGTGACGACGCGCTCGCGGGCCAGGGTCGCGAAAGCCTCGCGCAGCGTATTGCGGGACACCCCGAGCACCTCGCAGAGTGGCTCCTCCGACAGTTTGGCGCCAGGGGCAAGCTGCCCGGCCGAAATACGCTCGCGCAGCATCGACGCGGCCCACAGTCCGGTTTCGGCGTGGCGAACGTCGGCGCTCTGGCGACGAAGGTCGGGCAGGATCTCGTCGAGGGTCATGTCCCCACAGTATCGAGTCTGGTGCAGGATCGAGTCTGCTGCGCGGGTCAGGCCTCAATGGCGGCGACGACCGCGTGCACGGCCACTAGGTCACCGGGAGCCACGAGCAACCCCACGACGATGCCCGAGCGATGCGCGAGTACGGTCGACTCCATTTTCATGGCCTCGAGCACCAGAAGCGCATCCCCCTCGGCCACGGTGACGCCGTCCTCGACGAGCCACTTGACGACCGTGCCGCTCATGGTGGAGTGAAGCGCGGCCGGATCCGGCTCGTCGGCGGCGACCGCGGCGACAGGAACCGCGCCGCCGCCGTGACTGAGGCCGGCCAGCAGGTCATCGGGCAGACCGAGCGCCACGCGTCGCCCGTCCAGTTCGATCGTGATGGTGCGCCGCCCGATCGGCACGGCAGCCGGAGCGAGCGAGGGGTCGGCGGCGAGCTGCTCGGCAAACTCGGTTTCGATCCAGCTCGTGTGCACGCCCAGCCGATCCGGTCCGGCGAACGCCGGCAGGTCAACGACGGCCCGGTGAAAGGGCAGCACGGTGGGCAGGCCGGTGATCTCGAACTCGGCGAGCGCCCGGCGAGCGCGCCGCAGGGCCTGCGGCCGGTCAGCGCCGGTGACGATGAGCTTGGCCAGCAGCGAGTCGAATTGCGGCGCAACCGCATCGCCAGAGCGGATGCCGGCATCCACTCGGATGCCCGGCCCGGTCGGCACGGTGAAGGTGGTCACGGTGCCCGGCGACGGCAGAAAACCGCGGCCCGGGTCTTCGGCGTTGATGCGAAATTCGAACGAGTGCCCGCGCGGCACCGGGTCGTCGGACACCGGCAGCCCGCCGCCGGCGGCGATCGCGAGCTGGGCCAGCACCAGGTCGACGCCGGAGGTCTCTTCGGTGATCGGGTGTTCCACCTGCAGGCGTGTGTTCACCTCGAGAAAGGAGATACTGCCGTCGTCGGCGAGCAAGTACTCCACGGTGCCGGCGCCGGAATAACCGGCCTCCCGGCAGATGGCCTTCGCCGAGCTGTAGATGAGCTCGCGCTGATCGTCGGTGAGAAACGGTGCGGGCGCCTCTTCAACGAGCTTCTGGTTGCGGCGTTGCAGCGAGCAGTCGCGCGTGCCGACGACGATCACTTCGCCGTGCCCGTCGGCCAGGATCTGCGCTTCGACGTGCCGGGGCTTGTGCAGAAAGCGTTCCACGTAGCATTCGCCGCGACCGAACGCCGCCACGCTCTCGCGCACAGCCGAGTCGAAGGACTCCTCGATGGCGTCGAGTTCCCAGACCACCTTCATGCCGCGACCGCCGCCGCCGAACGCCGCCTTGATGGCCACCGGCAGGCCGTGTTCCTCGGCAAAGGCCCGCACTTCGGCGGCGGTCTCCAGGGTTCCGTTGGAGCCGGCCACGAGCGGCGCGCCCACGCGCACAGCAATCTCGCGCGCCGACACCTTGTTGCCGAGCACGCGAATGCTGTCCGGGCTCGGTCCGATCCAGATCAGTCCGGCATTCTGCACGGCCTCGGCGAAGTCGGCGTTCTCGGAGAGAAAACCGTAGCCGGGGTGCACGGCATCAGCACCCGAGCGCCGGGCGATGGCCAGCAGCTTCGGCACGTTGAGATAGGTCTCCGCGGGGCTGTTGCCCTCCAGCGCGTAGGCCTCGGTGGCCATACCGACATGCGGGGCGTCGGCATCGACATCCGCATAGACGGCCACCGAGTCGAGCCCGGCGTCGGAACAACCTCGAATGATGCGCACGGCGATTTCGCCGCGGTTGGCGATGAGTACTTTGTGCACGGGTCAGCTCTCGTTCGGGTGGATGGCGGTCGGTGCGGTGGAATCAAGCTGTACGGCAGTAAAACGGATGCGCGCGCCCGTAGCGAGCTGCGCCGCCCGGTCGAGGTCGGCGTGCAACACCACCCCGAGCACCGGATAGCCGCCGGTCACCGGGTGGTCGGCCAGAAACAACACTGGAACGCCCGAAGCCGGCAGTTGAATGGCGCCGCAAACCGTGCCCTCACTGGGCAATTCGCCGCTCTGCGCGCGTTGCAGGGCCGGCCCGTCCAGGCGCAGGCCGATGCGATTCGACTGGGCGGTGACGCGCCAGTCGGTGCGGTCGAAGTCGCCGAGGGTGTCGGCGCTGAACCAGTCATCGCGGGGCCCGGGCACGTACCGCAGCACGGTCACGTCGTTGGGCGGCGCGGGCGCACATTCGGCGGCGCCCACCACACTCGTGGGTGCTGCCGGCAGCACCCGCAGGGCATGGCCGGCGCGAAGCGGCGCCGGGCCGATGCCCGACATGGAGTCGGTGGACCGGCTGCCGAGCACGAGCGGCACGTCGAAGCCGCCGCGCACCGCAACATAGCTGCGCACGCCCCACTCCGGGGCCGTGAGGCTCAGCTGTTCGCCGGCGTGCACCGCGAACGGCGCGTCGGTCGGTACGGATCGCGCGGCGGCATCCGTTTTGCCGACGCTGATCGCAACGCCGGCCCCCGCCACGGCGAGCACCTGCTCGGTGCGAGCCTCCAGCACGAGGCCGCCGAGAGCATTTTCCAGCACGGCGGCGTCGGCCGGGTTACCGACCAGGCGGTTGGCACGGCGCAGGGCGCCACGGTCGAGCGCGCCGGCCCCGGCCACGCCGAGATGGGCCAGGCCCGGGCGGCCGAGATCTTGCACGGTGGTCTGCGGTCCGGGCTGCACGACGACGAGGTCAACGATTGAGGCGGCGGCAGAATCGGCGGAGGCGGCGGCGGCGGCGGAAGAATCGGCGGAGTTGGCGGCGGGTGTGACAGCAGGGCTGACGGCGGGCGTGACCGTGATGAACTCGCGCACGGCGCGAAACTGCACCCGATGGCCCGGCTGCAGGAGGGCCGGCTGGTCGCGGTCAAGGTTCCAGAGGGCGGCGTCGGTACGGCCGATAAGCTGCCACCCGCCCGGCGTGACCCGCGGATAAACGGCGGAATAGCCATCGGCGAGCGCCACCGCTCCGGCCGGAACCGCCCGGCGCGGGCTGCTACGCCGGGCCACCCGCAGCCGGTCGTCGCCGACGAGGTAGGCGAATCCCGGGGCGAATCCGCCGAACGCGGCCGTCCACAGCTGTGCGGTGTGCGCTGCGATCACGCCGTCCCGGCCGAGGCCGGTGAGTGCGCCGACCTCGTCGAGGTCGTCACCGTCGTAGACGACGTCGATGGTGACCAGGTCATCGTGGGCGGCCTGGGCGGTGCGTGGCTCGATCGCGCGCAGCCGGGCGGCGAAACCGCGTGCCACGCTCGCCGATTCGGCCGTCACGAGCACGGTTTCGGCGGCGGCGACGACGTCGACCTGGCCGGGCAACGGATGCTCGCGCAGCGCCTCGTACAGCCCGAGCACCTCGCTGAGGCTGCCGAGCTGCACGAGCACAGCCCGGTCGCCGACGGCACGGATGGAACGGATGGGGGTACGCATTCCGCTAAACGAAACTGGCCACGGTTACGCCGGCACCCAGCAGGGCCGTGCGCACCGCCGCGGCGAGCCGCACGGCGTCGGGGGTATCGCCGTGCAGGCAGATGCTCTGCACCGGAACCGCAATGATGGAACCGTCGATGGCCACCACGGTGCCCTCGAGCGCGAGCCGCACGACCTGGGCCGTGACCGCCTCGACCGAGTGCAGCACAGCGCCGGGCAACGTACGCGAGACGAGGCTGCCGTCGGCGTTGTAGGCGCGGTCGGCGAAGGCTTCGGCCACGGTGCGCAGCCCGGCGGCCTGCGCGCGGCGTTCAATTTCGCTGTTCGGCAGCACCATCAGCGGCAGGCTCGGGTCGACGGCGAGCACGGCGTCCACCACGGCCTGCGCCTGCACCGGATGGCGGGCGATCGTGTTGTACAGGGCGCCGTGCGGTTTCACGTAGCGCACTCGTGTTCCGGCGGCGCGGGCGAGGGCCTGTACGGCGCCGATCTGATAGATCACATCGTTGCTGAGTTCGGCCGGGTCCATCTCGATGAAGCGTCGGCCAAAGCCGGCCAGGTCGCGATACCCCGGGTGCGCGCCGACCGCGACGTCGGCCATGGCGGCTGCAGCGCACGTCGCGCGGATGTGGTTGGGGTCGCCGGCGTGAAAGCCACCGGCCACGTTGGCACTGGTGACCTGGGCGATGATGGCGGTGTCGTCGCCGAGGCGCCAGTTACCGTAGGACTCTCCGACGTCGCTGTTCAGATCGATGGTAATCATGGTTCCTCATCTTTCGTTCTCCCTAGACTGCCCCATACCACCCGATTGTTCAACAATATTTAGAAAAGCTGACGGAGAATGGCAGTCCCGGGCTAGTTCGCGGCGGGATCGGCGAGAGCGGATGCCGACAGGAGCGCGTCCCAAGCGAAGGTCGCGAGCCAGTGCGATGACATGAAGTCTTCGGCCACGACCGCCTCGAGGCCGGCGCGCAGCAGGGGCTCCCGGGCCGCGGTCAGCCCCGCCACCACGGGTGCGGCTGGCGCGTCGAGCGCGGCGGGGGCACGGCGCAGCGCATCGAGAATGCGCGCGACCTGACCGGCCCGGGAGAGGTTCAGTCCGTGCAGGTGCACGAGGTAGCCATCCGCTTCGTCGGTGACGCGGTACGGGCGCAGAATGCGTGAGCCGGCCGTCAGCCCGGGCAGAAATGCGGCGAACCAGGTCGCGAATGCTTCGGGCGTGAGCACGCGGCGCAGCAGATCGGCCTCGCTGAGCCCGGCCGAGAGAAAGTCTTGCCCGCTCATTTCCCAGTCACCGGGCCAGCCGGCATCCGCTTCAAACCAGGTGCGGGCTGCGCTTTCGCACGCCGTGGCGGCGTCGCTGCGGCCGAGGTCGCGAAAGGCGTCGAGCATCAGGCCGAGGCCGAACGCCGAGTTGGTGTGCAGGCCGTGGCGCACCGGCCATTCAGCGGTGCCGACCCAGGCCACGAACAGTTCGGCCACGACGTCGACGATGGGGTCGAGTGCGGATGCCCAGCCGCGAATCTCGGCATCGGTCGATGCCGCGCAGGTGGCCGCGAGACGCACCAGCCAGGCCCAGCCGTATGGCCGTTCCCAGTTGGCGTTGGCGAGCAGATAGGCGCCCTCGACGTGCAGCTTGTCGGCCGTGAGATTGGCGCCGATCGCCCGGCGGAGGGCGGCATCCCGCTCCGCGTCCACGCCGTGCTCGAGCAGCTGCACACCCAACACGTGCATGTGCACGCTGGAATGCCAGTCGAAGGCGGTGTAGAAGGCCGGGTGGATCTGCTCGGGCGTGGGGCGGTCATCCGCTGAACGCGCGGTGTGGTGCGCCGAGTGCGGATAGGGCCGGGCCAGGTTGTCGAGCACGACGTCGGCGTAGCTCGGAGCGAGTTGGGTGAGCAGGGCGGGAGCGTCAAGGGGGGTGCGGGTGTCAGGCATGGAATCCACTTCGTTGTGCGGTCAGAACGCGAGAAAGTACATCAGGGCCACGTTGATGCCGAGCATTGGCACGCCGGTACCGATCTGGGCCTTGATCACGCCGTACTTGTCTTTCATCTCCAGCAGGGCCGACGGCACCAGGTTGAAGTTGGCGGCCATCGGTGTGACGAGGGTGCCACAGAAGCCGCAGAGCATGCCGATGGCGAACACGGCGGCCGGGTTGCCGTCAAAGGTCTGCACGAGCACGGGCCAGCCGATCGCGGCGGTCATGATGGGGAACGCCGCGAAGGCGTTGCCCATCAGCACGGTGAACAGAAACATGCCCACGCAGTAGACCAGCACGGCGGCGATCAGCGAGCCATCCGGCAGTACCACGGTCGCCAGGGTGCCCACGGCCACGCCCACGCCGGCCTTGGTGAAGAGGATGCCGAGAGTCGACAGCATCTGCGGCAGCAGGGCCGCCCAGCCGATGGATTCCAGAATGCGACGGCCTTCGAGAATGGGGGTGAACAGCCGCCGCGGCCGCAAAATAACCAGACCCACGATGACCCCGGAGATCGCGCCGATGCCGAGCGCCACCAGGGTGGAGTTGACCGGGCTGATCAGGAGTTGCCCGTTAATGGTGACGTACGGGGCCAGAAGCACGACCAGCACGGTCACCACGGGCAGGGTCAGTGCCGGAATGAAGAGTTTGTTTCCGAAAGCGACCGAATAGGTTTCGCGCTCCACGTCGTTCGTCGTGCGCGCCCGGCCGTCTTTGAGCTGGCCGGTGCTGGCGAGCACGACCATGACGATGACGGCGATCCCGAGGATCCAGCCGGGGGCCAGCTCGCTCTGCACGAAGGTGCCGTAGAAGAAGCAGAGGCCCAGCAGCCCCCAGAACGCGGCGCTGCCCCAGCGTCGCGGGTGGCTGCTGTCGCCGGCGATGAGCAGCGCCCAGACCAGAAAGAGCGCGCCGACAAACCAGTAAACCGCTTCAACGCCAATCATGCCGTGCCTCCTGCGTTGATGATTTCGACGTTGTCGGCGGCCTCAATGGCACGCACCTCGCGGTCGAGCTGTTTATCGAGTCGAAGTAATCGGAATCCGTGCACGAGCAGTGCGGCGATGGCGGTCGGGATTGCCCACACCGCCACGTGCAACGGGTCAAGCTGCAGGCCGTAGGTGGCATCGACGAAGGAGGTGATCAGCAGGATCGAGCCCACCGCAACGAAGATGTCTTCACCGAAGAAGACCCCTACATTGTCGGTCGCGGCCGAATGCGCCTTGATCTTCTCCTTGATCGGATCGGGCACCGTGCCGTAGCGACGCAGGGCCGCGCCCTCCGCCATCGGAAAGATCAGCGGCCGCACGGTCTGGGCGTGCCCGCCCACGCTGTTCAGGCCCAGAGCGGCCGTGATCTGGCGAATCAGGAGGTAGCCGACCAGCACGCGACCGGTGGTCAGGCGCGAGAGTCGGGCAATCATCCGCTTCGCCTGCTGCTGCAGACCGAACCGTTCGATCAGCCCGATGACCGGCAGCACGATCACGAAGACCGTCACCGACCGGCTGCTGGCGAAGCCCGTGCCGAACGCTTCCAGAATCTCCAGCGGGGTCAACCCGCCGATCAGCGCCGTGACGATGCCCGAGACCGTCACCACCACGAGGGGGTTCATGCGAATCGCAAACCCCACGATCACAAGCAGCACACCGATCAGAACGAGCATATTTCTCCCAGCGTTGCCTGCGCCCTGGGTCTCCAGACACGCCAAATAAACCCCCGATGAGCAGGGGTATTGCTCGCATTCTCAGAGCGGATGCCCAATCAGCGTTTTCCAGAGCCTACCTAATTGTTGAACAATCTCACAATAGCCAGGGGGACACTGAACGGAAATTACGCAAAAAACACCTCCGCTTCAGCAGCGAAGGTGTTTTTTGGCCGGCGTCAGCGGCGGCGCTCTTTTGGCGAGCGTCAGCGGCGACCGGCGCCGAGCCCGATGGCGGGCAGTTCCTCGACCGTGAAGGCGGCCTCGGTCGTGTCCTCGATGTCTTGCAGGCTGACACCGGGGGCGCGCTGCCGCAACACGAGGCCGGTCGCCGTCACGTCGAAGACGGCAATGTCGCTGATGATGCGGTCAACGCACTTCAGGCCGGTCAGCGGCAGGGTGCACTCGGTCACGATCTTCGGGGCGCCGTCGCGCGCGACGTGCTCGGTGAGCACGATCACCCGCGGGGTGCCGGCGACCAGGTCCATCGCGCCGCCCATGCCCTTGACCATTTTGCCGGGAATGGTCCAGTTGGCGAGGTCGCCGAGGCCGGAGACCTGCATCGCGCCCAAAATGGCCACCTTTACGTGCCCGCCGCGGATCATGCCGAACGAGGTGGCCGAGTCGAAGATCGACCCGCCCGGCAGCACCGTGACGGTCTGCTTGCCGGCGTTGATGAGGTCGGCGTCTTCCTCACCCTCCCACGGGAAGGGCCCCATGCCGAGCAGTCCGTTCTCGCTCTGCAGCGTCACCTGGATGCCCTCAGGGAGATTATTGGCCACGAGCGTCGGAATGCCGATGCCGAGGTTCACGTAGTCGCCGTCACGCAGTTCCTGCGCCGCGATCGCGGCCATTTCGTCTCTGGTCCAAGCCATGATTGTGCTCCTCGGGTCTCTAAGCGGATGCCAGCACGGGCCGGCTGCGCACGGTGCGCTGTTCAATGTCTTTGACCCGATCCGAGGACTGAACCAGGCGCTGCACGTAAACGCTGGGCGTGATCACATGGTTGGGGTTGATCTCGCCGGGCTCCACGATAATGTCGGCCTCGGCGATGGTCACGAGCCCGGCGGTGGCCACGATCGGGTTGAAGTTGCGGGCGGTGAAGCGGTATTCCAGGTTGCCCAGGGTGTCGGCGCGCCAGGCCTTGACCAGGGCTACGTCGGCGACGATTCCGCGTTCTTGCAGGTAGGTTTCACCGTCGAAGTCGGCGAGCGGCTTGCCCTCGGCGATGAGTGTGCCCACGCCGGTCTTGGTATAGAACGCCGGAATTCCCGCGCCGCCAGCCCGTAACCGCTCGGCGAGGGTGCCCTGGGGGCTGAACTCCACCTCGAGTACGCCGGCCAGAAACTGCTCAGCGAAGAGCTTGTTCTCCCCCACGTAGGAGGCGATAACCTTGCGCACCTGCCCGGCCTCGAGCAGCACGCCGAGGCCCTTGCCGTCGACGCCCATATTGTTGGACACCACGGTGAGGTCTTTCACACCGGATGCCCGCACCGCGTCGATGAGATCGGCGGGGATTCCGCTCAACCCGAATCCACCGACGGCGAGGGTCATCCCGTCGCGCAGAACGTCGAACAGCGCGTCAATCGCGCTGACCTGAACCTTGGACATACTGTCTCCTCGTTGAGTGGTGTAGCTGTGGAAGCCTGTCCATCTTGTGGACAACAGCTCGTTACGTCATGGTATTCAGGCCGAATAAGCCCTGTCAATTGCTATTTTCTTGCGATTCCACCCCGTGAACAGTAGGCTGCGAAACATCCACATTATGGACAAAGGAGTCACAATGACCGGTAACCGACCCGCCGCCACACCCCGGTCGGCCGGCGCCCCGGTGCTGCAGGGCGCCCAGGTCGTTACCCGCATCGCCCTGCTGTTGCGTCTGGTCGGTCGCAATCCCAGTGGCACTCCCTTGGCCGAGATCGTGCGCGACTCGGGCCTCACCCGGCCCACCGTGCACCGGCTGCTCACTTCCCTCGCCGCGGAGGGTCTGCTCGACCACGATCCGGTTAAAAAAACCTGGCACTACGGCCCCGAGATCTTCGTCATGGGAACCGTCGCTGCGGCCCGCTACCCCATCGAAGAGCTGGCCCGGCCCAGCCTGCAGCGCCTCGCCGAAGAAACCGGAGAGAGCGCGTTCCTCTCGATTCGGCGCGGCGCCGAGACCGTGTGTCTCTTGCGCGAGGAGGGCAGCTTTCCCATTCGCTCCTTCGTGCTGCACGAGGGGGTGCGGTTTCCGTTGGGGGTGGCATCCGCTGGTCTGGCGATCATGGCGTTCCTGCCCGAGGCCGAAGTGGATGCCCTCCTCGCCGACGCCGAGGCGCTCACGGCGCGCTGGGATGGTCGGCATTCGCCCGCCAGCATCCGTGCCAATCTGGAGCGCACCCGGGTCACCGGCTACGCGGTCAACCCCGGGCTTATTCTGGAGGGCAGCTGGGGCATGGGGGCGGCGATCTTCGACCGGGCCGGCCGGCCGGCCTGGGCGCTCTCGCTCACCGGAATCGAGCCGCGCTTCAAGCCCGAGCGGCAGAGGATGCTCGGCCAACTGTTGCTCGACGAGGCCAGCCGCATCACCCAGTCCCTGCAGCACGCCCGCCTGGCCTCCAACACCATCTAGCAAGCACCGCACCGCCCCGGCGCCCACCCTCCCTCCGCGCGCCCGCCGGTCGCGCCCCGCGCCGTGCCCAGTCCCTCCGCGCGCGCCTGCCCGCCCTCCGCGCCCCTTGCCTCCGCGCGCCGTTTGCCTCCGCGCGCCCGCCCTCCCTCCGCGCGCCCTCCCTCCGCGCCCCGTGCCTCCGCGCCGAGTGCCTCCGCGCCCCGTGCCTCCGCGCGCCGTGCCCAGTCCCTCCGCGCGCGCCTGCCCTCCCTCCGCGCGCCCGTGCCCAGTCCCTCCGCGCGCGCTCCCTCCGCGCGCTGTGCCCAGACCTTCCCCGCGCGCGCCCGCCCTCCGCGCGCCCTCCCTCCCTC
>NZ_JASISY010000021.1 GCF_030063365.1 Cryobacterium sp. PH29-G1
GCACCCGACTCCCGGGCCCCGGGCCCCGGGCCCCGGGCCCACCTTATGCAACCGGGCCCACGATAGAACATGGGCCCACTTTCCGGGCCCGGGCCCGGACACTAAAACCAGGGCACTCCGGGCGACCAAGCACGGGCGGCCACCCCACGAGCCAACGGCTGCAGCATCCGCCCGCTTGCTCACGCCAACGCCCGCGGCCAGCCAGCTTTCGGGCCAGCCAGACTTCGGGCCCACCCTATGCAACCGGGCCCACGATAGAACATGGGCCCAGGTCGCCTGGGCCCCACCACCCCACACCCGCAAAACGGATGCCCGGGCCCGGGCCCGGAAAGCGGGCCCACCTTACGAAAACAGCGCATCTCAGCCCAACGGGCAAACCGCAAGAAACCCGCGCCGCGCACCAACACGGAAATCCCCCGTCAAGAGCCCACCCCACCGGGCCCACCTTATGCAACCGGGCCCACGATAGAACACGGGCCCAGCTTCCGGGCCCGGGCCCGGACACAAAAACAGTGGCATCCGGGCGCTGGCGGACGCGCTACAAGTCAGGGGTGTTGCATCCGCTGGCCCGACCACGCCCAGCCAACTCTCGAGCCGTCCGAATCTCGACGTACCCAGCCCAGGGCCGGCCAGCTCTCCGACCGCCTGGCCTACGGCGCCAGCACACACTCGGGCAACCCGCCCACGGGGCCAGCCAACACTCGAGGCACCCCGTTCCGGGCCCACCCTATGCAAGTGGGCCCACGATAGAACATGGGCCCAGGTTCCGGGCCCGGGCCCGGGTAGCGGGGACGGGGGCTAGTAGCGGTAGTGGTCGACCTTGTAGGGGCCCTCGACGGGGATACCGAGATAGCCGGCCTGCTCGGGGGTGAGCACGGTCAGCTCCACGCCCAGCGCGTCGAGGTGCAGGCGCGCGACCTTCTCGTCGAGCAGCTTGGGCAGCACATACACACCCACCGGATATTTCTCCGGCGAGACGAAGAGCTCGATCTGCGCGAGCACCTGGTTGGTGAAGGAGTTGCTCATCACGAACGACGGATGACCGGTGGCGTTACCGAGGTTCATCAGGCGGCCCTCCGATAAGACGAGCACACTGCGCCCGCTCGGCAGACGCCATTCGTCGACCTGCGGCTTGATCTGCACCTTCACTGCGCCGGGCAGCGACTCGAGTGCGGCCATGTCGATCTCGTTGTCGAAGTGTCCGACGTTGGCAACGATCGCCAGGTGCTTCATGCGCAGCATGTGATCGACGCCGATGACGTTGAAGTTGCCGGTGCCACTGACAAAGATATCGACCTGTTCGACGACAGAGTCGAGGCGGGCGACCTGGAACCCGTCCATCGCTGCCTGCAGGGCGTTGATCGGGTCAATCTCGCTCACAATCACCCGGGCACCCTGGCCGCGGAGCGCTTCGGCGGCACCCTTACCGACATCGCCATAGCCGGCGACGAAGACAACCTTGCCGCCGATCAGCACGTCGGTGGCACGATTAAGGCCGTCCGGGAGCGAGTGGCGAATGCCGTATTTGTTGTCAAACTTACTCTTGGTGACCGAGTCGTTGACATTGATGGCCGGAAAGAGCAGTTCCTTGCTCGCGGCGAGCTCATAGAGACGGTGCACCCCGGTTGTGGTTTCTTCGGTGACCCCCATGAGGTCGGCGGCGACGAGGGTCCAGCGGTCACTCGACTCGGCGAGAGACCGGCGCAGGGCGGCGAGGATGACGCCGTATTCGTGACTGTCACCGGCCGCATCGGCGGGCACGGCACCGGCGGACTCGAATTCGCGCCCCTTGTGCACGAGCATCGTGGCGTCGCCGCCGTCATCGAGGATCATGTTCGGTCCGGTCCAGGTCGCTCCGGCTACTGCCGCCTCGGCACTCCAGTCGAAGATCTGCGTGGTGCACCACCAGTAGTCTTCGAGGGTCTCCCCCTTCCAGGCGAACACGGGAACGCCGGCGGGGGCATCCGCTGTGCCGGTCGGGCCGACCGCGATCGCGGCAGCCGCATCGTCCTGGGTGGAGAAAATGTTGCAGCTGGCCCACCGCACCTGCGCGCCGAGGGCGACGAGGGTCTCGATCAGCACGGCCGTCTGCACGGTCATGTGCAGCGAGCCGGCGATGCGGGCGCCAGCGAGCGGCTTCGACTCACCGAATTCGGTGCGGAGAGCCATAAGGCCCGGCATCTCATTCTCGGCCAGCCGCAGCTGATGGCGTCCCACCTCGGCGAGCGACAGGTCGGCAATCTTGTAGTTGAAGGTGCGGGGCGCGGTGGGTGAGGCGACAGTCATGCTGCTATCTTGCCATTTTCGCCTGAATGACGGCGCCATTGTTTTACGGTCCAGATCTACGCCCGGGCCGAGCGGGAGACGCTATTGGGCGGTGTCGGGCTCGTCGCCGATGAGGCGGTGCCGCATCAGCTGCCAGCCCTGCGGAGCGCTCGTGCGCTCCGCGTGCCGGGAACACAGGTCAAAGCTGTGCGGCTCCTTGCGGCCGGAAAGTGGGCCGAGCACGGCGAGGGACTCACCATAATCAAAGGTGAGCGTGGCCACGGAGGGTTCGAGGCAGGCAACGCGAGAACACGGGCGGAATGTCATTGCCTCTAAGGGTACCGGCTACCAGCCCGCCGTAGGATGGCAGCATGAGCCGATCTCGTCGTTCCGCTGCGCCCGAACCGACCGTGCGCGGTCGTGGGCGCGATCGGCACGGCCGCGGTATCCGCAGTTCGGCGACCGGACCTTTTCTGCCACCGCTGCGCACCCGCATCGACCTGTTCGATATGACGATTGCCTCGACCGTCGAGTATTTGCGTGGCCTGTGGCCCGAAGATCTGGGCGGAACCGTGTTCGAGGTGGCCTCCGGACCGCCCACCGTCGTGCCCGGCGTCGGCGTTGAACGATGGATGGTGACGCCCGAGACTAATCGGGTCGTGTTCTACCGCCTGCCGATCCAACGCTTGTCGCGCCTGCACGAGAACGATGAGATGCACCAGCGCATGATGATCGAGACCTGCGTCTTTCGCGGCGTCGCCGAATTGCTCGGCAAGGATCCGTGGGATCTCGCGCCGGATCGCTTTCGCCACTTCTAGTCACCCGGCACGGTGCTGTCCCCGGCTGGGTGAAGCCGCCCGTGAGCGCGCCAAAAAGTCGATGCTTCCGTGCTATGACTGGGATCGCGGATGGTTGACGGGTGTATTCGGCGCGTCTGGTGGTCTGAGCGTTTGCTGTATTTAGTAACAGAACGGTAACGGAATGGGGTAATTCCAAACCATTTCGCGGAGGGGACCGAACACCATGCAGACCCCAACACCACCTGCACGATCTACAGAAAAGGATTCATCTCATGCGCTCATTCACCAAGGCCACCGTCGGTTTCGCTGCTGCTGGAATTCTCATTGCCGGCCTGGCTGGCTGCTCGGCAACGGACACCGCGACGACGCCGGCACCGGCATCCAGCTCGTCCAGCTCGTCCAGCTCGGCCGAAGCCACGCCGACGCCGCTCGCCTCGATCCCCAGCCTCTCCGGTGTTGACACCGCTGTGCTGCTCGACGCCGACTTCGCTGCCGCCCTCGAAAGCCTCGGCCTCACCGCTGGCACAGTCGGAACGGCCACGCTCGAAGACGGCGCACTGCACTTCCCGATCACCGGCGGCAACGTGGACTACTACGACCCGGCCGAGAGCTACCGTCCCTTCGTTCAGGGTTCCATTGAGCACGAGGGATCCGGCTTCTCGCTGACCGCCGGCGACACCGTCGTCGAGCTGACCAACTTCACCATCGACCCGGGCACCTCGGAGCTCTTCGGTGACGTGTCGGTCAACGGCGAGTCCGCTGCGACCCAAGCCCTCCTGTTCGACCTCTACGGTGGAACCCTTGAGCCGCTCAAGATGGACGGCGACAACGCCATCCTCACCGGCACCACGGTTCACATCTCCTCCGTCGCCGCCGGCCTGCTGAACTCCACGTTCAACACCGACGCTGTCGCCGACCAGCTGCTCGTGGGTATCGCGACCATCACCGCAGCGACCAAGTAGTTACTCTTCACAGCACAATCGGGGCTCGCCACACGGCGGGCCCCGATTTTATGCGTGCCCGCGGGGCGGCTCGCCCGGCTCGCGGCAGGCGTTAGGGAAACGGGCACTCGGTGTTAGGGGTGCCGCGAACTCCAACGAGTGCCGCGCGCGAAGCGGCATCCGCTCAACGCGTCAAACGGATGCCGACACCCGGCTGCGCAAATCATCACGCACGCTCACGGCCAGGTCGGGGTGGTCGACGAAGACCCCGTCGATTCCACTGCCCATGACCGCGGCGAACTCTCCCCTCCAGTGCCCGAAGTTTGCTGCCTGATCGCCGCGACGACACGGTGCCGTGAGAAAGGAGTTCTCGGGGCGGAGGGTCCAGCAGAAGATTTGCAGCCCGGCCTCGTGCGCGTCGGTGACGAGAGACGACACGACCAGCTCGCCTTCGGCATCCGGGCGAACGATGGCCGATTTGTCAACGCTGATACCGTGCACGGCGTTTGCGGCGGGGCTGCGCCCGAGCGCGACCAGACCGGGTTCGGTGAGATAGTGCGCGTAATAGGGGGCCGCGCTGCCGCGAGCGATGACGTCGTCGAGCGGCTGCCCGGTTGGGGCGATCAGGAATACTCGTCGTGCGCTGATGCCGCGCGCGGCGATCTGACCGAGCACGGTCGGCTCGAAGCTTTCGATGATCAGCCGGTCGTCTCCGTCATCCCAGCCGGCCGCGCGCAGCTCGGCGGCGAACAGCTCGTCCAACGGCAGGCCGATCGAGGCGAAATAGGCGGCGTTTTTGATTTCGGCGACCATCCCAAGGGTGCGCCGGTAGGCGTTGGACGCCGTGTCCACGATGTCGAACAGATCCCGCAGGCGCAGGATCGGATGCAATCCGTCGTGCAGGGCGCTCTTCGGGCGCAGGTGCGGGAGGCGTTCCCGCGCCCGGAGGGTGGCGAGTTCGGCCCAGGTGAAGTCCTCGGTGAACCAGCCGGTGACGGTGTGCCCAGCGAATTCCTTCGTGGTGCGGCGGCCGGCGAACTCGGTACGGGAGGCCACATCCGTCGTGACGGAAATGTCGTTCTCGTGGCGCAATACCAAAACACCATCGCGGGTGGCCACAATGTCGGGTTCCACGGCGTCGGCGCCCAGTTCGAAGGCGAGCTCATAGGCAGAAGCTGTGTGTTCGGGGCGATAGCCGCTGGCTCCGCGGTGACCGATAACGAGAGGGCGCATCTGCACACCGTATCTGCCCCGAATGACGCCGCGAGACGGGTCAGGTGAACACCCGCTGAAGTTTCGAGGCGGTACTGACGAACGACTCACGACAACTGCGCGTATAAGCGGATATTGGCGAATCAGCGCCACCTCGGCTACCTAATCTGACAGAGTCTGCTGCTTGGCCGACGGTATTTCACAAGGAGATTTCACGGTATGCCCACCATCGAGGACCTGCACAGCGGCCTGGGCCGTGGCCCGCACCGTGGCACCGCTTCAGTGGTCGCGGTCACGACCAAGGCCAGCTCGGCGGGTATCGTCAACACGGTTTCGACACCGGGGGTGCGCCGTGCGTTCACCCCGCGTAAGAAAAAGAAGCCGTGGAAATCGTGGCTCCTGTTTCTGCTGTTCGCGGGGCCGAACGTGGCGCTGCTGATCGTGTTCACCTATAAGCCGCTGCTGCAGTCGCTCTATTATTCGACCCTGCAATGGAATCTCGGCTCCGCGGCAGCGATTCCCGTGGGGCTTGGCAACTATGTGTCCTGGTTTACCGACCCGGGCACTAGCCGGGTCGTCACTGTCACGCTGATCTTCACGGTCGCGACCGTCGGTGGCGGTATGGTCATCGGCCTGCTGTTCGCGGTGCTGCTCAACCGAAAACTGCACGGGCGAGGCGCTGCGCGCACCATTGTCGTGGCACCATACGTGCTTTCGGGCGTCGCGGTCGGGCTGTTATGGCTGTTCGTGTTCGACCCGAACTTCGGTATCACCGCGGCGCTGCTCGATGCGATCGGCGTGGCCTCACCGCCCTGGTACAACGATCCGCATTGGGCGTTGGTCATGGTCATCATCGTCTATCTGTGGAAGAACGTGGGCTACGTCGCGCTCATTTACCTGGCGGCATTGCAGTCCGTCCCGCGTGATCTGCTCGAGGCCGCGTCGCTGGACGGAGCCTCGCCGATGCGTGCATTCCGCAATATCGTGTTGCCACTCCTCGGCCCGACCACGTTTTTTCTGTCGATAACGACACTTCTGAGTTCGCTGCAGTCGTTCGACATCATTCAGGCGATGACCAAAGGTGGACCGCTCGAGGGCACCACCACGATGATGTACCAGATCTATCAGGAAGGCTTTCAAGCCGGTCGGGCCGGGTATTCCTCCGCCGTCGCGACGATCCTGTTCGCCGTATTGCTCGTGGTCACGCTGATTCAAATGAAGTACGTCGAGAAACGAGTGCACTACTAATGGCCCCGACACGTACCTCCCCAACGACGACTACCCCGCGACGGCGCCAGCCGCTGCAGCTCGGCGGCTACCTCGGCCTGGTTTTGGCCATCGCGATCATGGTCCTTCCGCTGGTGTGGATGTTCCTGGCCGGCTTCAAGGAACGCGACGAGATCTACACCGTGCCGATCCAGTGGCTGCCCGAGGCGTACGATCTGTCGAACTACGCCGCGGCTCTGGCCGCCGTACCGTTTGGCAACTTCTTTCTGAACAGCACCATCACGACCGTGATCGGCGCCGGGCTCAAAATGCTGCTCGGCCTCACCACCGCCTATGCCGTCGTGTTTCTGGAGTTTCCGTTCAAGAAATTCGTGTTCGGCCTGGTGATCTTCGCCCTGCTCGTGCCGCAGCAGATCGTCATGATTCCCAACTTCACCCTGGTGGCATCGCTCGGCTGGATCAACACGTACCAGGGCATCATCGTGCCGGGCCTGGCCAGTGCGTTCGGCACCTTTCTGTTCCGCCAACATTTTCTGACCCTGCCGATCTCCATCCTCGAAGCAGCCGCGCTCGACGGTGCGAGCCATTGGACCCGGCTTTGGCGATTCATCGTGCCGATCTCCGCACCCACCATCGCCGCCGTCGCCCTGGTCTCGATCGTCTCCGAGTGGAACGAATACCTGTGGCCGCTGCTCGTCGTCGACCGCGCTGACATGATGACCCTTCCGGTGGGCCTGACCCTGCTGCAAAACAACGACGGCGTCACCAACTGGGGTGTGCTCATGGCCGGCACGGTACTGGTCACCGTGCCGGTGCTCATCGCCTTCTTTGCGCTGCAGAAACGCATCATCGCCGGGCTGACCGCCGGCGGCGTAACCGGCTGACGCTGCGGCATCCGTGTGCAGCCGAGCGGATGCCGCCGCCCCATCTTTTCCGATTCCCGTGCCACCCCCTTCAAGGAGAGAGTTCAATGACCGCGACACCCACCTTCACCATCAACCGTCGGCAAATTCTGAAGCTTGCCGCGGTGTTCGGTGCCACCGCTACCCTCGCCGCGTGCAGCGGACCGTCCCTCGGAGCGGGCGCCGGCGCGGCCGAAGCCGGCCTGACCGACTGGACCGGAATCACCCCGGCGAAGGAGATCACCTGGTGGAGCAACCACCCGGGCACATCCAAACTGATCGAAGAAGAAATCATCAGGCAGTTCCAGGCCGAGAATCCCGAGATCACGGTGAACCTGGTCACGGCCGGGGCCAACTATGACGAGGTCGCGCAGAAGTTCCAAGCGGCGTCGGGCACCAACAGTGTGCCCGACCTCGTGCTCGCTAGTGACGTGTGGTGGTTCCGCTACATGATCAACGGCCAGATCCTGCCGATCGACGACCTCGCGAAGCACCTCGAATTCGACACAGCCGACTTCAACACGACCCTGTACGACGACTACACCTTCACCGGTAACCACTGGGCCGTTCCCTATGCCCGATCGACCCCTCTGTTTTACTACAACAAAAGTGTCTGGGCCGCGGCGGGGCTTCCCGACCGCGCTCCGAAGACTTGGGCCGAATTCGACGAGTGGGCACCGAAGATTCTCGCCGTGGGCGGAGTAACACCGCTCGGCCTCGGCAAGGGCACCTCCTGGGCGGCCTGGTGGTTCTGCAACATGCTGTGGGGCCAGGGCGGGGCATACTCCGACGAGTGGACCATGACGCTTGATACTCCCGAAGCGATCGCCGCGGCGGACTACCTGCAGTCGCTGATTTACGACCGCAAGGTTGCCGCCGTCGCCGCCGTCGACCAGGTCGCCGACTTCGGTGCCGGCTTGACCGGCTGCATCATGGGTTCGACCGGGTCACTCACCGGCATCCTGAAAGCCGCGGCCTTCGAAGTCGGCACCGGCTTTCTGCCGGAAGGTCCGAAAGGACCAGCCTGCCCGACCGGCGGTACCGGGGTCGCCATCGCCGCCGATCGCACCCCCGAGCAGCAGTTGGCCGCTGGAATGTTCTTGAAGTTCCTGACCAACTCCGAGAACACGGCGTACTTCTCCTCGAATACCGGTTACATGCCGGTGCGGACTTCAGCCCGCGACGGCGAGACAATGGCCACGGTCTACGCCGAGTTTCCTCAGTTCCGCACCGCCGTCGACCAGCTCGAGACCACTCGGTCGCAGGACTGGGGCCGAGTGTTCGTGCCCAACGCCGACAAAGAACTCACCACCGCGCTCGAGAAGATCATGCTTCAGCAGACCGCCCCGGCAGAGGCCTTCGCCGTCGCGAGCACGGCGATCGCGACTTCATTTGACGAGAACGTGAGCGCATACCTGTAGTTTCAAGGACTCAGAGTGCAGACCCGCCGGGACGGCGGGTCCGCACCCTGAGTTTGGCGCCGCCGGCAGGATACGACGCATTGGCTCGGTGCACGGCCTCCTCGCCGAGCCATGACCTTGAACGATTTGCCTCGATGTCTTGGGGCGATTTTCACGGGTGGACGGGCGTAGCTCACCGGTCGGAGCGCAAACTCACGGGTCGGCAGTTGTGGAAGCACGGTTGGAAGCACGGTTGGAAGCACGGTTGGAAGCACGGTTGGAAGCACGGTTAGCGCTGCGAGGCGCGCTCGACGGCATCGATCGGCGCGAGCTCGGCCAGCTCGGCCAGCTCGGCATCCAGATCGATGTGCGCAGTCGGGTGGGGAACACCGATGGCACGATAAAACTCGGTGACCGCACGGCGGGCATAGGACTCATGGTCGAATGCGCTCGCCACGACCTCGCCGCGCAGAAAGGCGGCGAGCCCGGCTGCCAGGCCGGCGTCCGTTTGGGGCACCACGAGACCTGCAGCCTGAGGCAGCGCATCATGGACGGATGCGAAAGCCACCGTCACGACGGCACGCTCCAGCACGAGCGCCTCGAGAAGCACCATCGGCGCCCCCTCGTAGTCACTCGACAGCACGAAACAGTCGGCCGCGGCGAGCACGGAATACGGGTTGGCGAGCGCGCCGGTGAGCGTGACCGCGTGTGCGAGCATCAGGTCGAGGATCAGCTCGGCCAACTCGTCTTGCAGCGGGCCCGCGCCCACGATGACGAGGCGGGTGAGCGGATGTCGGGCGTGCACGAGCGCAAACGCCCGGATCAGGCGAGCCTGGTTTTTTTCGGGCGAGAGGCGCCCGATGGTGACGAAGGTGATCAGATCGGAGGCAGGCTCCCCGGCAGCACGGGCGCCGCGCCGGATGCGCTCGACGTCGACAGTGTTGTGCGCCACCGTGAATTTCGAGCGCGGCGCGTAGATACCGAGCGCCTCGGCGTTGATCGCGGCGAGCGCCGGCGACACTGAGACCAGGCTGTCGAAGCGGTCATAGGAGGCGAAGGTCTGGGTGAGGGCGCGCAGCATCCGTTTCGATCCTCCGACACTGCGGTGGGCGTCGGCGGCGAGGTCGTTGTGCAGCCAGATGGAGCGCACGGCGGGCGGCGAGTGCAACAGCAGTTCGGCCCAAAACGGGCCGTATCCGCTGAAGTCGACGACGTGGTCGAAGCGGCTGTCGCCGAAACACCGAGTGAATTCCTCGGTGAACTCGGCGGCAATGACGGCGGGACCGACTGTGGAAGCGACTGTGGAAGCGACGGCGGAAGCGACGGCGGAAGCGACTGTGGAAGCGGCCCTCCGGCGGCGGGCGAGTCGCTGCCGGAATCCGCCGTTCATGCCGCCGATCCGAGCGAATTGCCGCACCCTCGGGTCGATCAGGCGCTGGTTGGCCCGGCGGGCCGGAGCGGTGGTCCGAGCGAAGGCGACCGAAACGTCGAACCGGCTGTGGTCGATCGCGCCGAGCAGGTTGAGCGCGGCGGAGGTGATGCCGTTGGGCTTCATACCTCCGAGATAGATGAGCATGGATCTGCGATCGGACAGTTGCGACTGGCGCAACAGCTTGCCCGGGTCGATGCCGCGAAAGACGATGTCGATCACGCGGGCACTCGCAGCACCGTCATCCTGGCCGACATAATCGTGCTGCGCGATCCGATAGCGCTCGGTGAAGGCAGCCAGCCGACCGTGTTCGGCGACCTCGCCGATGACGGCGACCACCTCCGCAACCGTGCGACACAGCGGGCCCGGCAGCTCGGGCGGCGCTAGGTACAACCCTCGGGACTGCTCGAAGTCGGCCAGGTCGGGCGTGAAAAACACGATCGGCCGGCCGGTAGCGAGAAAGTCGAAGAAGATGCTGGAATAGTCGGTGACGAGAATACTGGCCAGCCCGAGCACGACGTTGGTCGGCAGGTCGTTTGGAACCAGCACCCGGGCGAGGTCGGGCCGGCCGGCGGCGAGCGCGTGCACGGCCTGGTGGGTTTTCAGCAGCACGACATAACGGCTGCTGTCGATGCCGGCGGTAATCTGTCGCACCCGGTCGAGCAGTACGTCGAGATCATCGTCGGGGTGCGCAAACGAGGCGCCCTTCCACGTGGGGGCATACAGCACGATCTCGCGGCCGGTGATGTTCAGCGGCGCGAGCCGGACGCGGGCGGCTCGCGCTTGGTCGGCGGTGAGTATCTGACGGTCGATGCGGGGGGAGCCGGCCAGCAGCATGCGTCCCCGAAAAATGCCGTCGAGTTTGTAGGCACGCTCATACATTTGCCTGGCCATGAACGGGTTGGCGGCGAGCAGGTAGTCGGCACTCACGAAATTGCGCAGGATATTGGCGGTGCCGAACGCTCCGTCGAGCAGGTCATAGCCCATGTGTTTGAGCGGGGTACCGTGCCAGGTGTTGAGGTAGACCTGGCCGGGACGCTTGCAGAATTGCGGCGGGAAGGTGGCGTTGCTGATCAGGTAGTGGCTCGTGGCGAGCGCCCGATAGTAGGCGGGCGAGCCGGTTTTCACGATGCGCACGGTGCGATCATGGCGATACTCTCGGCGGGCCGCGCGCGGGTCTTTCAGCGCCCAAATGTGCCGCAAGCGGGATTGATCGGACGCAATGCGTAATCGGCGAAACAGCGCTTCAGGGTTGCAGAGTATTCCGGAGCCGTTGAACGCTTCGTAGAGCACGGCGTTGGGGTTGATCGGGCGCGCGCGCCAATAGGCGTGGGCTTCGTAGCGCCACGCCCGACGGATGCGCTCGACGAACCGCGCGAGGCGACGTTTGATCCCGGCCCACCCCCTGGTCAGGACAGACAGGATGAATCGGGCGGCCCGAACGACGCGCATGATCTACGCCGCCGGGTAGGAGATTGGAAGCGAGGCCCCACGCTCGGCGAGCACGGCGCGCAGCCGAGTGGGATAGTCCGTAATGATGCCGTCGACCCCCATATCGATGAGGGTGTGCATGAGCGCTGTCTCGCTGACCGTCCACGGGATCACGGGCAGTCCGGCAGCGTGGGCATCAGCCACGAGCTTGGGCGTTACGGTCTCAAAAATCGGCGAGAGGGCGTCGTAACCGGCTGCGGCGGCGGCGCGGGCGACCGAGCCGTCGTAGTCGTCGATATCGATGCCGCCGAGGTGCACACTCGCACCGGGCTGGCCCACCTCGAGCCAGTCGTCGCCCTGCGTGAGGGCGACGAGCCGCAGCTCGGGGGCGATTTGCCGCACGAGGTTGAGCGAGGCCCAGTCGAAGCTCTGCACCGTGACCCGGTCGGCGCGGCCCGACGCCGCAATGGAGGCAACGACGGCGCGGGTGAGCGCCGCCATTTCGTCGGCGCCGGTCGGTCCAGGAACCTCAATCTTGGTCTCAATGTTGAGCTGCACGGTGTCGGCGCGGTGCAGTTCCAGAAGCGCGAACACATCGGCGAGTTCAGCGATAACGTTCTCGGGCACGTTCTGTTGCTCGGGGTAGCCGGGCAGCTGCTGGTAACCGCAGTCGAGCATCTGAATCTGGGCAAGCGTCAGTTCACGAACGCGATGACCGGCATATGGATAGTCCGGATCATCGCGGAAGGCGGCATCCGTGTCCCGGCATTTGCTCTCGGTGAGTACATCGTCGTGCCAGACCACGATGCGGTCGTCGCGGGTGAGGTGCGTGTCGAGTTCGAGCGTGCTGACGCCGAGTTCGAGAGACGCGGTGAAAGCGGCCAGGCTCTCCTCGCTGTGTTCGCCGCGGCCGCCGCGATGGGATTGCAGGTCGAACCCGCCGTTCGAATCGAGTGACGTCGCGGTTTCAGCCGACATCGCGGGCCTGGCCAGCGCCGATTCCCCCTGCACGGCCAGCAGCGCCCCGCCGACAAGAACCGAGGTGAGGGCGGCGGCGGCCGCGGTGATGAGAATCTTGTGCATGCGGGCACTCCCCCGGTGTCGCGGCACGCCGACCGGCGCGCGCATGTGCTCACGTTAAGCAGTCGAGGTGACCGGCATCCGCCCGGCAACCGTCAGGCGCATGAACTCTGTATTAACACGTGCGTTCTCAGGCCGGGACGGGCTGGCGCCGGCGGGGCAGCATCCGCTTGATGGCGCCCGGTCCGGCTCGGCGCAGGGAGACCACCACGATCACGATGATTGCGATGGCGATCGACGCCCGGGTGAGTGGCACGCTCGGCACGAGCAGCCGGAGGGTGAGCGCCATCGGCACCAGCAACCATTCCCAACGGCCGCTCAGCGCCACGAACGGCAGGAGCAGCAACGCATACCAGGGGTAGCGCGGGCTGAGTATGAGCAGGGTCGTGCCGATCATGACGAGCTGGCCGACCCACGGTCTACTCTGGTCGGTCTTGAGAATGACCAGCACGGCGACGATGCTCAAAATTAGGCCGGCCACGATGATCGCGGACGATCCCGGCGCAACCAGGGACACCAGCGCGAACCGGGATCCGTCCTCATAGCCCTCCTCGGAGAGGTAGCCGGGCAGGTATCCGAGCACCCCGATGCCGGTGGCGAGCACATAGGGAACGTATAGCAGCGCGAAACTCAGAACGGATGCCGTGACCATGCGCCACCCCCCGCGCTTGAGTATCGCCGGTGCCGCCAGCACCGGGATGAGCTTGGTGCCAATGGCGATTCCGAGCAGAACGCCGCCCCGCCAGACCTTCTTGCTCGAGACGAGGAACACGGCGGCGACTGCGAAGATGACGCCGAGCATGTCCACGTGGGAGTTGGTGATGGCCTCGGTGGCTACGAGCGGACACCAGGCCCAGAGCGCCGCGGTGCGCAGGTCGAGGCCGCGGCGGTGCAGGCCGACCAGGAGCATGACGGTCGTGCCAAGGCTGAGCAGCAGCCCGCCCAGCTGCAACGGCCAGTAGCCCGGCTCCGGACCGGTCAGAAACCGCACGCCGGCGAAATAGATTTCACTCGCCGGCGGGTAGATCGTGGGTACCGCCGTGCGGTTGAGCGCCGAGCAGAGCAGATCGCCGGACTCGGTCTTGTGGGCGCGCGCAATGCGCTCGCCGACGCAGGTTTCCGTACCGGAGTCGAGAACAACGGGTGCCGGGAACAGCCAGTCTGGTCTCAGGGAATCAAGGCGGTCATCCGCTGGCGTGTAGGCGTAGGGGCTGATGCCGTTGTTTTGCACGATTCCGTCCCAGGCGTAGCGCGCCGAGTCGGTGCTCGTGTTGGGCGGCCCGACCAGAGCAGCACCGCCGATCAGAGCGGAACCGGCCAGGATCAGCGCCACCACAGCTATGCCGTTGACCCGGCGCAGCAGCCAGTACGCCAGGCCGAACAGCAGCCAGAGCGCGCTGGTCGCGAGTACGAGTTGCACCGCATCGCGGTGCGGGTTGAACAGGTCGAAGGCCAGCACGCTGAAGGCGGTGAGGGCAGCGCTGAGCACGAGGAGCGCCGAGATCACAATTATTCGCACCAGTCCATCCTCACCTACGAGCGCTCCGGCGCGCTCCCTCAAGGCGCTGCGGCGCAAGATACCCGCAGACCGTAAGACTTAGAGATCGCGTAGTACTCCTGGAGCGACATCAGCTGCATCCGCTCAGCCCCACCCTTCGGGTTCGGTCAGTAGTATCAGCGCGTCAAGGCAACGACCGACCAGCGTGCCGGCCGGGAGGCAGTCACAGAGGCCGATCAGTTCGTCGACCATCTCGACAACGGACCGCATCGTGCAGCAGGGACACCAGCCCTGAGCGTCAAAACTGGCCCGCATGGCGTCGATGTAGTCGTCTCGCGACATCCCCACAACGTCTCGAACGACGGCCGTAGCGGTGTGGCCATCTGAGCTCATTCCCGCGAATGTGCGCCCACAGTCACAGGGACCGTTGGGGTTACGCCGGCTGGTGGGGCAGGGCTCCAACATCCACACCAACTCACCGCCAATACACGCGTTCGGTCGGCCCACGGTGGCGCGCCGTGCCGCTTTACTGTGTACGACCGTCTCGGCCGCGACCAATACCTTCATCGTGCTTCTCCTTCAATCTCGGCACGAGTCTGGGTGAGTAGTTACCAGAAACGGTAGCGGCACCCACCGACATCGCTGCGGCGCCCCGAAATCGGTCGCCCCGGGGCCACGGGCTCGACCGGGTCGCGTAGTGCTCGCGACGCACCGTGTGCGGACCGTAAGGATTCAGCGGGGTCACGACGGGGACTCCGGTGGTGCAATAGAAGTATGCGCAGATTGATGTATGAGGCCCAGCGAGCGCTGGCGTCGCCGGTGCGCAATCCGCGGATGGCGACCGTGATCGGTCGGTTGCTCGGCGCCGCTTTTCTAATCTGTTTCGGCACCGGCCTCTATAGCCACTTCCTCCAAGAACCGCTCGACTGGATGCGCTTTTCGACCCGACCCGAATTTCTCTACCAGGTCACCCAGGGCACGCACATCATCGCTGGCATCGCCTGCTTCCCCCTCCTGCTGGCCAAGCTCTACATTGTTTTTCCCGACTTGTTCGCGTATCCGCCGGTACGCGGGTTTCTGCATTTCTTGGAGCGCGCCTCGATCGCCCTGTTCGTGGGGGCTTCGCTCGTGCAGATCACAATCGGACTGCTCAACACCTACCAGTGGTATCCGTGGCCGTTTCCGTTTCGGCAGGTGCACTTCGCGCTGGGTTGGGTGCTGATCGGGTTGTTGGTCCTTCATATCGCCGTGAAGCTTCCCGTGATCACCCGGTACTGGAGCAAGGCATCCGCTGATGAAGAAGACGATGATCACCTTGTCGATGCGGTGTCGGGTGACCGGTCCGAGAACGCCGAGGCTGTGCGGTTGTGGGGAAACACCCGCCCCGGCGGCGTGACCGGGCGGGTGCTCGACTACATCGACCGGACGCCGCGCACGCCGAGCCGCCTCAGCCGGCGCGGATTTCTCACCACGGTCGGCGTGGCCACGACGGCTGTCGTCGGTCTCACCGCCGGGCAGACCTTCACCCCACTGAATGCGCTCAATCTGTTCGGGCCGCGCAAAAAAGGCGTCGGCCAGCAGGGCGTTCCGGTGAACCGTACAAGCGCGCAAGCCAAGGTAGCGGATGCGGCCACGGACCCAACGTGGGCCCTGACCCTGATGGTCGCCGGCACCGAACGCGCCTTCACCCGGGCAGAACTGCTCGCCCTGCCGCAGACCGAGGTGACGCTGCCGATCGCGTGTGTCGAGGGCTGGAGTCAGATGGCGCAGTGGCGCGGTGTGCGGTTGCGTGACCTCGCCGATCTCATGAATGCCGACCCGGACACCTCGTTTCGCCTGATCAGCCTCGAAGAACGTGGCAGCTTCAGCAAGACCCAGATGGGTCGAGAATATGTGCGGGACCCGCTCACCCTCGTAGCGCTCGAGCTGAACGGTGAGACCCTCGATCTCGAGCACGGGTATCCAGCGCGCATGATCGCGCCCGGCCGCCCCGGCGTGCTGCAAACCAAATGGCTGAGCCGAATCGAGGCGATCTAAACATGAGAGCGAATGCGAGTAGGCCCGGTAGCGGCCCGGGGTTCCGATCGGCCGATGTCGTTGGAGTGACCGGATTGAATCCTCCGCCAGCCGGAATCCCGGCGTCAACGAGTCGGCAGATGCGCAGCATCCGCTTGGTGCTGGTGGCTGTCGGCGTGCTGCTGCTGGCTTGGGGTGCCATTGTGATGTTTGATTCGGTGCGGCCGACCCGCATTCCCGGGGTGGTGCTGTGGATCGCGGCCGCGATCGTGCTGCACGATGCTCTGCTGGCCGTGATCGTGTTCACGCTCGGCCTGGCATTGCGGCGGGTCGGCCGCCGGCTCACCGGCACGGTATTGCTGATCGTGCAGGGCGGGATCATCGTCGGGTCGATCGTGTCGCTCATTGCGGTGCCGACGATTCTGGCGAAGAACTTTGCGCCGGCCAATCCGACGGTGCTGCCGCTGAACTACGGCCTCAATCTGGGCATCTTCTGGTTCATACTCGCCGCGCTGACCGTGGGGCTGGCGGTCTGGGCGTCTCTGCGAGCGCGACGGCCGGTCGCGGAGTTGCCCGACGACACCGGTCGCTGACGCTCGGCGCTCGGCGCTCGGCGCTCGGCGCTCGGCGCTCGGCCGAACGAGCGGGCGGGGTACGCGGGTCGGGGTACGCGGGTCGGGGTACGCGGACCGGGGTACGCGGGTCGGGCCCACCTTATGCAACCGGGCCCACGCTAGATCATGGGCCCGGTTGCATAACATGGGCCCGCTCTCCGGGCCGGTTGCATAACATGGGCCCGCTCTCCGGGCCCGGGCCCGGAAAGCACCACGCACGGCTGGGTACGGCTAGACGCGGGCGAGGCGCACGAAGGAGCGCCCGCCTTGGGTCCAATCGGCCACCGGCACGAGTCCGACCCGTGCGGCCCGTCGGCGCAGAGCACTGACTCCGATTTCGGCCCACGGAAACGCGTCACTCGTGTGTCCGGCGGCGTCGTGCAGGGTGCCCTCGTAGGCGAGATCGTGCTCGGGGTCGCGGTGTACCTCGACAACAAGCACCCCGTCGGCAGCGAGCAGGAAAGCACACCGCTCGAGCAGAGCCTCGGGGTCTCCGCCGATGCCGATGTTGCCATCGACGAGCAGCAGGGTCGCCCAGGATCCCTCGAGCGGAATCGCGTCGAACACCGATTGGTGCAGCACCGCGAGTCCGGCGGCGAGGGCGATGCGCACGGCGGTCGGCGAGACGTCCACACCGAGGGCGTCCAGTCCCTGATCCATCGCGGCCTGAATCATTCGGCCCGGACCACAGCCGATGTCCAGCAGCGGTCCGGCAACCCCGGCGAGCAGGGAACGGTCAATCGCATCGGCATCGGCGCTCCACCGCCCGGCGTGCATGGTCGAAACCCGGGGCGGGGTGCCCGGATCGGCGTCAGCCCGGTGACCGTGCAAATAGAGCGTGTTGTTGTCGCTCTGCAGGGCTTGGGCGTAGGGTTCAGATCCGCCAGCACCGAAGGTGCTCTGGCGCTCAATGCGACCGGCAGGGGCACGGTCGGCAGGGGCACGGTCGGCCGAGTGATCTCTGAAGCGGGGCGACACGATGGTCATGAGCTTGTCCCTCGCACGAAAAGAATGTCGGCGTTCGGCTCAGCGTCCAATTCGCCCGTAGCCTGTTCGCCGGCACTCGGTTCGTAGTCGTCGAGCCGAGCGGATGAATTCATCCGGGCGAAAGCGCGCGCGAAGCGCGTGTTTGGGGCGGACGCGGCGACGGTGCGGGCATCCGCTATGGTGTCGACGTCGGTGAGCGAGGGCAGCAGGCGCACGGTCAGGCCAGCATCGTCGAGGCGCTGCAGCTGATGAGCACCGGTATCGGCGCGGCTCATCGGGATGCCGCGCAGCAGCGCTCCCGTCGGGTTCTTCAGTGCGAGCGCCCAGAAGCCGCCGTCATCGGCGGGGCCAAACCAGGCGTCAACGGCTGACTGCGAGTCCAGGGCCTGGTTCGGGTCGCGGGGCGCGCCCCCCTCAGGGATCGAATCCGGGGAGCGGGGCGCCGGCACAGTGCTCGGCGCAGTCACATCCTGCGGCGCGATTAAATCGCTCGATGCGGTTAAATCGCTCGATGCGGTCACATCGTTCGGCGCCGTGGCGCGGGGCTGCGCCGTCGAACGGAGTCGCGCGGTTGAACCGAGTTGGGCGGTCGACTGTTCATTCCATTCGTGGAATACCGGGGCGAGCAGCGCGGTGCTGATCTGCGGGGTATCCATTCCGAGCAGTAACGTCGGCTCATCGAGGTGATCGAAGATGGCGGCGAGACGCTCGTCGAGGCCTCCCCCGGTCTGCGGCAGAATCTCCCAGCCGGATGCCTCCGCCGGTACCGTCACACCATCGAACGCCAGGATGCGCCGCGTTGCCGGCAACTCTCCGGCAACCGCGAGGGTGTCGGCGAGGCTGGCCGCGGCGAGTGACGCTGCCTGTTCGAGCGAAAGCGGGGGGTGCAGGCGGGTTTTGACCTTGCCGGGCAGGCATTCCTTCGCGATGACGACGATCACGGTCATGAGCGGGCCTCGCTCGCGGCAGCCCGGGCAGCGCCGGCATCACCGGCAGCGCGGTCAGCGCCGTCAACCCGGTCAGCGCCGTCAACCCGGTCAGCGCGGTCAGCGCCGTCAGCCCGGTCGGCCCGGTCGGCCCGGGCAGCGCCGGCATCACCGGCAGCGCGGTCGGCACGGGCAGTCCGGTCCCGGGTGCCGACATTGTTGTCGGTGGCGGTGGCGCGGAGCAGCGCGGACATGTCCTTGATGGCGGTGACGGTACCGCGCACGGTGCCGGTCACCTTGCTGCGTCCAATGCGCGGCGCGTAGCCGGTATCGACTTCACGGATGCGCCAATCGGCCGCTGCGGCGCTCAGAAACATCTCAAGCGGGTAACCGCTACGGCGGTCGCGCAGGTCAAGGGCGAGGAGGCGGTCGCGGCGGGCCGCCCGCATGGGGCCGAGGTCATGAATATTCACACCGGTTATTCGGCGCAGTCGCCAAGAAAGATAGGTATTTGCTAACCGGGCATGCGGCGGCCACGCGTTGCGAGTGGTCGGGCAGCGGCGGCCGAGCACGAGATCGGCCTCGTCGGCGCTGATCGGGTCGACCACGAGCGGCAGGTCACGGGGATCCATCGAGGCGTCGGCGTCGCAGAAAGCCACGATCGGCGCGGTCGCCGCAAGGAGGCCGGCGTGGGCGGCGGCACCGAATCCGCGGCGGTTTTCGTGCACGACGTGGGCGCCCAGGCTGCGGGCTAGTTCGGCGGAGCCGTCGGTCGACCCGTTGTCAACGACGATCGCGCGGTAGCCGGACGGCATCCGCTCCAAAATCCACGGAAGCGCGCGCGCCTCGTTCAGGCACGGCAGAACCACATCCACCCGAATATCGATCATTCTTCGACCCTAATGCGACGCTCTGACGGTTCCGGGCAAAAGAGATTACGAACCGCGGAAGGATACTGGCGCGGGGATCTATTGCTGGGCGAACGGCGTCATTAGGGGGAAGCGCAGCGGGCGGCGCAGTGCGGACCGGTTCTGGCCTTGCGTAACGGGCACGCCGCATCACACGGCACGGCGGCCGCCCGCTTAGTCTGAGGGGGTGTCCCCCTCCCAATACTTTGCCCCACCCCGAACGGATGCCCTCGCCGGCCGCCGCGTGCTTGTGATTGAAGACGACCCGATGGTGTCCGAGGTGGTCGGGCAGTACCTGCGCGCGGCCGGATTTGTCGTGGACGAGGCCGTCGACGGGCTGGCCGGTCTGCGCCAGGCCGAAGCCATTCAGCCGGATCTGGTGGTGCTCGACCGCATGCTTCCGCTACTCGACGGCATCGAAGTGTGCCGGCGCATCCGTATGAATTGGGGCACGCTGCCGGTCATCATGCTGACCGCGCTCGGCGAGGAAGAACACCGCATCGAGGGCCTCGAAGCCGGTGCCGACGATTACCTGGTGAAGCCCTTTTCGCCCCGGGAACTCGTGCTGCGAGTGCAATCGGTGCTGCGGCGCAGCAGCGCCGAGTCGATTCCGGAGGGGATTCTCGACGCCGGAGAGTTCTCCCTCAATCTGGCCGCGCACGAAATTCGGTTGCGGGGCCGGCCGTTGACGCTCACCGCGCGGGAGTTCGACCTGCTCGCCTATCTGATCTGGCGGCCGTCGAAGGTGCTCACCCGCGAAGAGCTTCTGCGCTCGGTCTGGGGCTGGGAATTTGGCGACCTGTCCACGGTGACCGTGCATGTGCGGCGACTGCGGGAAAAGATCGAGATCGACCCGGCGCATCCGCTACTCGTGAACACGGTGTGGGGGGTCGGCTACCGTTTCGACCCGGTGCCACTCGGCGAGAGCGCGGCACCATCTGCGGCGGATCCGGCACCGGGCGGCATGGAATGACCGGCGCGCGGGGCGGCATCCGCTTGGCGCGAGCCGGTGTGCGATGACCGGCCAAGTGTTTGCGACCGTCGCTGCCATTGCCCTGGGCTGCGCTCTCGTCGTGGGCGCGCTCGGATTGCTCGCGCTGCGCCTGCTCTCCCGCGGGTCACTCGTCACTCAGCTCATCGTCGTGGCATTTGCGACCATCGCCTCGGTCGTCAGCGGAACGGCCGCTGTCGCCTCGTTGATGTATCTGTCGGCGCACGATTTGACCGTCTTTTACGCGGTCGCCGTCGTCGCCGGAATCGTGTCCCTGGTCATGGCCTCGGTGCTGGGGCGCTCGCTCGTGCGAGACAACAAGTATTTTCGTGCGGCGGCGGCGAGCATTGGTCGGGGCGAATCCGTTATCTCTCCGGATCGGCATACGAGTGCTGAGTTCGCCTCCCTCGCCGGGGAGCTGGCGGCCACGGCCGATCGGCTGACCGAATCGCGCGAGCGGGAGGACCGCATCGAGGCCTCGCGACGCGAAATTGTGGCGTGGATCTCGCACGATCTGCGCACCCCGCTGGCCGGCATTCGCGCCATGTCCGAAGCTCTCGAAGACGGCATGGCGCCCGACCCTGAACGGTATTACGTGCAGATTCGCGGACAGGTCGATCGGCTCAGCAGCATGGTCGATGACCTGTTCGAACTGTCCAAGATCCACTCCGGAGCGCTGCAGCTCAGCTTCGAACGGGTGGCCCTGTACGACCTGATCAGCGACACCGTCGCCGATCTTGCGCCGGTTGCCCTGGCCAAATCACTCGACCTGCGGTTCGAGGGCGAGCGCGGTCTCACCCTGCAAGCGGATGCCCGCGAGCTCGCCCGCGCCGTCGGCAACCTGGTCATGAACGCCATCCAACATTCCCCGGCCGGGAGCGCGATCGTGGTCTCGGTCACCCGACACGTGGACGGGCGCGCGGTGATCTCGGTCGTCGATGCGGCCGGCGGCATTCCCGAGCAGGACCTCGACCGGGTGTTCGAAGCGGGCTGGCGGGCGAGCGAGCCGCGCACGGCGTCCGCTTGGGGTACCGGCGCCGGTCAGAGCGGCGGCGCCGGGTTGGGGCTCGCGATCGTCGAGGGAATCGTGCTGGCTCATGCTGGGCAGGTTACGGTGACCAATGTGCAGAACGGATGCCGGTTTGAGCTGCTGCTGCCGCAGCATCCGCTGGGCTGACGGTTTGCCGGACTGACGGTCTGACGGTCTGCGGGTCTGCGGGTCTGCGGCCGAGACAGGTCAGGGATGCACAGCGGCCCGCAGCGGAGCAGTGGCGAATTCGCGCATGCCGTCGGCGAAGGAGACCTGGGCCGACCAACCGAGTTCCTGCCGCAAACGCTCCGATGACGCCGTGATGTGCCTCACATCGCCGAGACGATATTGGCCGGTTACGACCGGCGGTGGGCCGCCCGCCGCAGCCGCGAGAGCGGTCGCCATGTCGCCGATGGTGTGCACGATACCGCTCCCGACGTTGAACGCACGGAACGTCCCGGAATCGGTCGCAGCAGTATTCGACGCATCGCCTGCGGCGATATCCGGCGCTTCGCCGTTCGGCGCTGTGAAGCTTCGCGCGCTGACGGTGGGTGCCCGAAAATCGGGTGCTGTGAAATCGAGAGCGACGATGTTGGCCGCGGCGATGTCGCGCACGTGCACGAAATCGCGGCGTTGTCGGCCGTCCTCGTAGACCCGCGGAGCCTCACCCCGCTCGATCGCCGAGCGAAACAGCGAGGCGACACCGGCATACGGAGTATTCTGCGGCATGCCCGGTCCGTAGACATTGTGATAGCGCAGGGCGGCGACACGGCCGCCGGTCGATCGGGCCCAGGCCGTGGCGAGGTATTCCTGGCCGAGCTTGCTGCTCGCGTAGACGTTGCGCGGGTCGAGCGGATCGGTTTCGCTCACCAGGACCGGCTCCAGCGGCCAGCCGGTTGCGAGGTCGAGCGGGTCGAAACGTCCGGCATCCAGATCGCTCGCCCGACGTGGACCCGGCCGGGTGAACCCGTTCGGTCCACGGTAGCTGCCCTCGCCGTAGACGACCATCGATGAGGCCAGAACCAGACGACGGATGCCCCGCGCCGCCATCGCGGCCAGCAGCACGGCGGTACCGACCTCGTTGCTGTGCACGTAGTCGGGGGCGTCGGCAAAATCCACCCCGAGCCCGACCTTGGCGGCTTGATGACACACCAGGTCGATGTTCTCCAGGGCGCGCTCGACGGTGGCCGGGTCGGTCACGTCGCCGAGCACGAACTCGACCCGGGGGTCCAGCCCCGCCGCCGCCGCCGCCGCCGCACTGTTCCGGGCCCGGGCCCGGAAAGCGGGCCCATGTTCTATCCTGGGCCCAGTGTCCGGGCCCGGGCCCGGAACGGAAAGGGACGCCGGGGCCGGTGCGATACCGTGCACGTCGGCACGCAGCGAGTCGAGCACGCGCACCCGGTAGCCGCGAGCCAAAGCGGCGTCGACGATTGCAGAGCCGATGAAGCCGGCACCGCCGGTGATGAGCAGATGTTTCCCGGCTATCACGCGGGTTCCTCGGTCGGGTCAGCGCGCACGGCCCGCGCGAGAACGGCGGCAACCTGCACTGGATCGATGAGCTCACGCGGGGCGAAGTCGGTCGGCAAGGCACGCAAAATACCGTCGATCGCCGCCAGGATGCGCGGCTGGGCCTCGCGGAGGCGACGGAAGACGACGGACGCGGTGACGGCATCCGTTTCGCTGGCCGTGGCAAGGCCGGAAACCACGGCGCCAGCGGCGGGAACCGGACTCGTGGAAGCCGGAGCGGCGGTACCGGAAGCCGGTGCGGCTAGGCCCGGAGCCACCGGGTCGGCGGTGGTACGGTCACCCGCTTCGAGCACGGGTTCCAGCCCGGCATCAGCATCCGTCACAAACGACAAGTTGACCGTGCCCATGTTCAGTTCGCCGGCCAGCACGATCTCGGGGTACGCGGTCATATTGACGATGTGTGCGCCGATCGAGCGGAACCAGACCGATTCGGCCCGGGTGGAGAATCGCGGCCCCTGAATGACGACAACCGTTCCGGCGGGAGTGAAATTTTCGTTCAGAGCATCGAGCGCACTGATCGCGTACCCGCGCAGCACGGGGTCGAACGGGTCGGCGGCGGAGAGATGCTGCACCGATTCCCGATCGTAGAAGGTGTCGGGGCGCCCCGCCGTGCGGTCAATGAACTGGTCGGTGACCACGAGCAGCCCCGGCGGATATTCCGGGGTGACTCCCCCGACGGCCGAGGAGGAAATTATCGCGCGTACGCCGATCGAGGCGAGTGCCCAAATGTTGGCACGATAGTTGATCAGGTGGGGGGCAACGCTGTGTCCGCTACCGTGCCGCGGCAGGAATGCCACACGGCGGCCGGCGCGCAGCCCGATCGTGACCGTAGCGCACCCGTAGGGCGTGCTCACCCGGTGGGTCACCGCCTGAGACGGGTCGACGAGTTCGTAGAGTCCCGAGCCGCCGATCACCGCGATTTCCGCTCGAATGGTCGGATCGACCAACGGATCCACCAAAGGATCGACCAAAGGATCGACCAATCGTTCCACGAGCGAATCAACCAGCGACGCGATCGGCGGGTCGGCGAGTGGGTTGGCAGTCGGTTCAAGCGTCACAAGCGGCTCCCAGCAGGTTAAAGTCGAGTGTTCAGTGTGCCATCGAAACCTGCGTGCCCGCGCCGCGCGCCCGCGTTTTCCGGGCCCGGGCCCGCTCGCTGGGCCCACGATAGAACATGGGCCCGCTTTCCGGGCCCGGGCCCGGGCAAAATAAGACGAGGACTAGTGCGTGTAGACGCGGATCGGCGAGGCCAACGGCCCCGGCGGGTTCAGCGCGAACGAGGAGAGCACGCCGTCGCCGGCATAGTCCACGAGCGCCCATAGCTCGTCGCCGCCGGTCACGACGTAGTTTGCACCACTGATCAGCGGCACGGTGGCGCTGCCCCCGGCGCCCACCCGCACGTCCACCGGGGTACCGCCGTCGGGTGACAACGTGAGGGTGGTCGGCGTCGCCTTCCCGTTGACGAGGTGCAGGGTCGGCGACGGCCCAGCGGCGACCGCCACGGCGAAGTCCCCCGTGAGCGGCGCCGATGCCGAGAACCAGGCGAAGTCTTTGCCGCCGGCGCCTTCGGTGGCCGTGCGCGCAGCCGCAACGATGGGCTCGTTCGAGCGCAGTTGCACCGAGAAGTTGCCCACGGCCAACGGCGCCAGCGGAACCTCGGTGGCGACTCCGGGCTCGACGTCGACCTGGGTCGAGGTTCCCGCGGTCGTTCCGTCCGCGCCCGTCACCCCGATCTGCACGGTCGCCGCAACGTCGCCGGGCACGAAGACGCGAATCGACGGGGTGTCACCGCTGAAGCCTTCACCGCTCGTGACGTCCTCGTCGGTGACGGCGGCCGTGACGCGCACACCGGCAATGATCTGGTCGGTAGCCGGGGTGGCGGTCGTGCCGATGATCTCGACGCCGCCGGGTTCGATCCCCCGGATGCTGCTCTGCTCCAGTGACGCAGCCACCTGTCCGCCACGCGATTGCACGTGCAGCACGGGCGATTTCACGTTCGGAGCGAGGCCGGCCAGAGCGATGACCCGCTGCTGGCCGGGCTGCACCAGAATCCCGGTGGCCCCCGGCGCATCGACCAGCCCGCTCTCACCGGAGACAGTCACGTCTACGGTCGCCAGCACGGTGGTCGGGTTGCTCAACAGCAGCAGGCCGGTACGTCCGATATCGGTCGACCCGCCGACGATCCAGCTGTCCTGCACCGCTTCGGCGCAGGCGGCCACGGCGAGTCCGCTGATCGTGGCGGTCGCGGCAACCTGCGACTGGCTCCCGGCCACGAGCGGCGGCATCGTTGCTCCCTCCTGCACGGGAACGGTCAGCAGCAACGGCGGCTGCTGGCTGTTCGAGTCATCGACCGCGCTAATCTCGGTCACGTCCGGGCGAATCTGAGCAAAACCATCCGCTTCAACGGCGCCATACACAACGGATGCCGCCCCCACACTCGACGCCGATTGCGCCTGCGTCGAATCCTCGGCGAGGGTCATCACCGGCCCGGGGCAGACCCGCTGTTGCTCGCTCGGCAGCGGGTCGATCTCACGCGACTGCGGTTCGCGTTCAACGGTCGGCAACGTCACGAGGGTCGTCGCGCCGAGGGTAGCGACCACGACGGCGATACCGACCAGACCGAGCACACCGCGCCCGGCCCGGCCGCCGATGCGGGCGAGTGTGCTTCTATCGGGCATTGTCGTCCTCCACGAAAGTGGGCTCGGCGGTAACCTCATCGGTCGGTTCGAACCCGTCGTCCGATTCCAGCCCGGTGCCGACACCGGTTTCCCGGTCCATGGCAAGGTCTGCTTCCAAATCGGTGCCGAGCGGCCGTTCCAGCTCGGGGTCAAGGTCAGATTCCACGGTCACGCCCTTCACCTTCCGCGCCCGCTTCGGTTTCAACTTCTGCTTTTGCTTGGCGTTGGCCCTGGCCGCTCGGCGAATGGCATCCCGGTTGGCTTGGCGCACCGCTTCACGGCCAGCGCCGATCGGCAGCGAGAGCAGCACGGCGCTGCCCACCACGGCGATGGCGATCAGCAGGGTCACCAGTCCGAAAACGCCGCCAGCGTTCGCCGGCACGGGAGTCGAGGCCGATGCATCCGTTGCACCGAACTGCCACAGACGGCCGAATTCGGTGTCGCCGACCGGAGCCAGCGCGGCGTTGCCGTCGAGGGCCGTTTCGGTGCGCAACGCGGTGTCGCCGGATTCCACACTGTCGCCGGCCGGCTGCAACACAATAAAGCGGATGCCGAACTCGGCCAGGTCCGTGCTGGTATCCAGCCCGCTGCGCGAGGCGAGGTTTCCGGTGAGCTCAGCGAGTGCCTTCTCGTTAGCGCTCAGCGTCTGGGCGGTGCTGGCCAGGGTGGATTGCTGGTTCAGAGTGGCACCGACACCGCGTTCGATCGAGGCGAGCAAGCCGCCGTCGGCTTGCGGGGTGAGTTTGAGCGTGCCGACCCGGCTGTCGATCCGAGCTTCGGCGGCGACGAAGGCCGGTTGGGTCTGCCCGGTCCCCTCCCGCACCGCGGCGGTACCGAGGTGCAGCGAGGCGACGAGCGGAAGCACGACCACGGCCAGGGCGAGGGCGGCGACCACACCGGGCATCGACGCGAAGCGGCGCAGGGAGCGCAGCCCGATCACGAGCGCGCCGACCAGACCAAGCCAGTACAGGCTGAGCCCGGCGCCCGACCAGACCCGCACCGGTTCGGCACCGATCGCAGCCAGCACAAGCTGGTTGGCGGCGAGCGCGGTGCCGAGTCCGAGCAGCGCCACCAGCCAGGCGCCGCCGGCCAGGCGAGCACCGGGCAGCAGCAGGGCCAGCACGGCGAGCAGGGCCAGCGGCGCCAGCAAAATGGGCACGAACAGCTGCGGGTCGAGGCCGCCGACACCGAACCGGGCCAGCACATCGGCCCAGCCGTCGGAGCCGGGCAGGCCGAGCAGCAGTTGCAGGGTAGGTGCGTGCGCGCTCGGCACGGGCAGACCGGGGTCGGCGACCAGGTCCAGCCAGCTACCGCGCAGGCCGCGGTCGGCAAGCAGCGGAAGGGCCAGGGCGAGGGCCGGCAGTGGAATGCCGACGAAGCGCATCACCCGGCGACCGGCCAATACCACGCTGAGCAGCCAGACCACGAGCAGGGCCGGGGCCAGCGAGGGAGCGCAGGCGACGACCGCCGCGAAGAGCAGTGCCGCCGAGGCGGACGCCGACCAGGTGCGTGCGGCCGCGTACCAGGCGAAGAACAGCCACGGCAACAGCAGGTGCACGAGAATGGCGGCCGGGCGGCCATCGGCGAGGGCGATCAGAAATGTCGGTGACAATACCCAGAGGGTGGCGGCCAGGGCGCGCAGGCTGCCACGGTCGCTCAGACGGGTCGCGGCCATCCACGCGCCGACGGCGGCGAGGGGAAAGGCGAGGGCATAGAGCAGCACGAGCGCGAACGACGGCGACCAGAACGCGATCGAACCGAGCACGGCGACGACCGCGGCGAACGGGTCGGCCGCGCCGACGAAGCCGAGCCCGACATCTCGCCAGCCGTAGCCGACGCTGGCCCAGAGTTCGGTCAGGGTCGGCGAGAGCGGCAGCATCCCACCCCCGGTGAGGGTGTCGGCGCCGAGCAGCGGCACCATCATGACAACGCCGAGCACGGCCGCGCCAAGCATGGTCCAGGCCCCGCCACCGGAGAAGAATCGAATTTCGGGGCGTTCACCGTGCAGACCGAACAGGCTCGCTTCCCGCTTCAGCGAGTGCCGCCGCCGTACTTCGGCCGAAGGCACCCGGAGCGTGGAGATGGCATCCCAACCGAGCGTGCGAGTCTTGGCGAACGAGCGGCGAGCGTTGCCGACCCGCCTCCCGTTGAATGCTGCGCCGAACGCGGCCGAGAATTCGCCCACGATGGCGCCGGGTTCCTTGCGCAGCAGTTGGCCCAGTGAGCGGAGAAACGCGAGCGGCAGCAGCGACAGCCAGTGAAAAACCAGCGCTCCCGCCGGAGCGTAGACCAGCCGGCGGTGCAGTTGTGCGGAACGCTCGGCGCGCACCCGGCGGCGGCGCAGACGCCCTCGTGATGATTGGTTGGGCCCGGCGACGCCGTCACCGGCCGATGCGACGCGAGCGGCCGCCACCACGGAGACGCGATACCCGGCCAGGCGCACGCGCACGCAAAAGTCGAGCGAGTCGTCTACGGTCGGCAGGGCCGGATCGAATCCGCCCAGCTGTTCCCAGACCGTGTGGCGCACGAGCATGCCGCCGGCGCTGACGGCGAGCACGTCGCTCAAGCCGTCGTGCTGCCCCTGGTCCAGTTCGCTTTCGACCAGCGTGACGGTGGCGCCACCCGGCGTCATCGACTCGCCGAAGTTGTGAATGTATTCGCCGGCGATCCATTCCATGACCTTCGGTCCGGCGACGGCCACCGAGGGAGCGATCTCAAGCGCATCAACGAGCACCTCGAGGGCGGTCGGATCGGGGGCGCTGTCCTGGGCGAGTAGCCAGAGCAGCTCGCGATCGTGGGTGGGCGGCGTTGTGACGCGAACGGCGGCGGCAATTGCCTGCCCGAAGTTGAGATCGGCGTCGGCGGCGATGAACTGCGTCGGCCCGAAGTCGGAGAGCATCTTCGCGGTGGCATCGGTGGAACCGGCGTCCACGGTGATCACGATGTCGGGTTTACGGGTCTGCAGCGACAACGCCTTGAGAGTTCGCTCAAGGTGTTTCGCGCCGTTGCGGGCGACAAGAATTGCGGTGACTCTCGGTTGCATAACAGCACCAGCCTAGATCGGGATCGGCCGGGGGCCCTGCAACGAGGGGGCGCGCCTCACAAATTGGGCCCGGTATTAGCACAGCGGATGCCGCAGCATCCGCTTACCGGGTCGGTCGCGCGCGGTCGTGGAGTCGGGCGGCGCAGCATCCGCTGGTAATACGCAACCGACCCCAAGCCGGCGCTGATGACTCGGTACCGTTTCGCTGAGCCTAGGCGCGCTTGCGCAGTTTGCGACGTTCGCGTTCGGAGAGACCGCCCCAGATGCCGAACCGCTCGTCGTTACTGAGCGCGTATTCGAGGCACTGGTTGCGCACCTCGCAGCCGGAGCAAATCTTCTTGGCGTCGCGGGTGGAGCCGCCCTTTTCGGGGAAGAACGCCTCGGGGTCGGTCTGGGCGCAGAGCGAGTCAGCCTGCCAGGCGAGAAGGTTCTCGTCACCGAGATCTTGTCGTACTCCCGGAACACCGAGGGTGACGGGGTCAACGAACCAGTCCTCTGGTACTCCGGAACGATAGTCAGGTAAGGCCATATCGTCTCCCAGCGCTCGTTTACGCACAATTAGTGCCTGCCCTAATTACACCGGTGTAATTCGCTGACGTCAAGTCGCGAATCGTAAACCCTCAATGCTGGCTGGAGGGTTACGACGCGCCCAAGGTGACAAAATCAAACGATCTGGGGCACGCTACGTGTATTAACACGTTGCGAACGTAACACGATTATCTGGGCGGACGGCGTGTCGCCGCTCTTATTGCTCGGCAGCGCGCGAGGCATCCCAGGCGCTCTGCACCATCTGCTCCAGGCTGTGGCGCATGCTCCAGCGCAGGTCACGGGCTGCGAGCTCACCCGACGCCACAATGCGATCCGGGTCACCAGCCCGGCGCGGTCCGATCACGGGCGTGAAGTCGATGCCGGTCACTTTGCGCACGGTCGCCATGATTTCACCGACCGAGACGCCGTCGCCGCTGCCGAGGTTGTAGACCGGTTCGATCGCTTCACCGGCGTCGAGGCGACGAGCGGCGGCGACGTGTGAGAGCGCGAGGTCGGCCACGTGAATGTAGTCACGCACGCAGGTTCCGTCGGGCGTGGCATAGTCATCGCCGTTGATGCGCGGCGTGCGGCCCTCGAGCAGCGCGGCGAACACGAGGGGAAAGAGGTTGTGCGGGCTGGTATCGCTCAGGCCGAGCTCGCCGGATCCAACGACGTTGAAGTAACGCAGCGAGGTGTGCCGCAGGCCGGTCGCAACGGCCTGGTCGCGTAGCAACCATTCGCCGATCAGCTTCGATTCGCCATAGGGCGATTCCGGGCTCTTCGCGGTGGCCTCGGTGACGAGGTCGGTGTGCGGGGTGCCGTAGACAGCAGCGCTCGACGAAAACACGATGCGGTCGATCTCGGCCGTGTTCATAGCGGCGAGCAGCGTCGCCGTGGCCGTGACGTTTTGCTCGTAGGTGTGCAGCGGGCGCTGCACCGAGACGCCGGCGTACTTGAAACCCGCCACGTGTACGACGCCGGTGATGTGGTGCTCGTTAAAGGTGTGCACGAGCAGACCACCGTCGAGAACGTCACCTCGAACGAACGGAACCGAGGTGGGCACGAAGCTTTCGTGCCCGGTCGACAGGTCATCGACGACGACGACATCGATGTTCTCGGCTTGAAAGGCCCGAACGATGTGCGAGCCGATGTAGCCCGCTCCGCCAGTTACCAGCCACTTCATGTTGCCCCATCCGGTCGTGCGGCACCGATTCGTGCCGTTGCTACACAGTAGCGAACGCTGCCCGAGCGAGTGCTGCGCGGGAGTTGCGCCAGTACGCGGGAGTTCGGGCGTGGCCGCAACTCCCGCGTCCCCTCTGCGTCAAGCTGGTTGTGAGTCAGTTCACGATCAGTCGGAGGCAGGGAAATGTCTATTAGTTCAGGATTCACCGCGGCGGAGATACGCGAGTTCGTGCATGAATATCAGCTGGTGCCGTTT
>NZ_JASISY010000022.1 GCF_030063365.1 Cryobacterium sp. PH29-G1
ATCTAGCCCCCACCCTGTTCTGACCGGCCCGGCCGCACCCAGCCGCACCCAGCCGCACCCAGCCGCACCCAGCCGCCCCGCCCCGCCCCGCCGCGCCCGGCCCGGCCGCGTCGCGCACCGCCGCCCGCGCACCCCGCGCACCCAGCCGTCCCGCCCCGCGCACCCCCGCGCACCCAGCCGTCCCGCCCCGCGCACCGCCGCCCGCACCCCGGTGGCATACTGGATCAGGGGGAAAAATGTCTCTAGGGTTACCCGGCCATCTGGTCCAGCTGACGCTCGCGCGCGCGCTCGCGCGGGCCGCGCACTGGTTTGCGCTCACCTGTCTGACGGCCGCGGTCGTGTCGGTGAGTGTGCTGACCTTGGCGCGCAGCCCCCAACTCTGGGTCACGGTCATCGTGGTGATCGTCATGGCCAGCCTGCTCATTCTCTTCACCCGGCACCGCCGAATCGGGTTCGCCGTCGCTTATCTGGTGGTGGGAACGCTCGGTGTGTACGTCTTCACCGCGACCGTGCTCGGTGTGCCCGACGTATTCCCCGCGTCGAATATGTTTCTCGTCGCCCTGCCCAAGATGGCGCTCGTCATGGTCGGCGGCGCCGGATCCACCGCCCTGGCCGGCGTTCTCTGGAGCACCGCGGCCTACCTGCTGGCCGAGGCCGCCGCCCTGCTCGCGATTCTTGGCATGGCGGTGCCGTACCGGCCCGACCTGTTCACCCTCTCAACCTTCCTCATGCTCGTGGGTGTCATGGTGCTCGCGGGCATCGACCGTCGCGCGAGCAACGCCGCCCAGCCCGCCGTGCACCGCGCAGTGCAAGACGGCGCCAACCGACAGCTGCGCGACGCTCTCGACACCCGCGCCATCGCGCTGCTCAACGACACGACCGTCACGCAGTTGGTCGCCCTCTCGCTCGCCGAACCCGGCGAGCTGTCGCCCGGGCTGCGCGCCAGCCTGAACTACACCCTGACCACCCTGCACAACACCAACTGGCTCACCGACATCGATGCCCGAAGCGCCACTGCCGGCCGGCCCGATAGCCTTGAACCCAGCCCCAATACCGCGACCCCCGGCACGCCCGCGAGCGAGGCCTGGCAATCGAGCGCCGTGTTCACTGCCGTCGAACGCGGTCGCGGTCGCGGCCTCGTCGTCGCGGTCACCGGTGACACCGAGGCCCTCACCCGACTCGATGCCGGCAGCGACCGCGACGTTGGACTGGCCGTGCAACAGTGTCTGGTCAACGTCATCCTGCACGCCGGGATCGCCTCGGCCGAGGTCGCGATCGAATCCGACGCCGCCACCGTGTCGATTCTCGTGACGGATGCCGGGCGTGGCTTCACCGAGTCGGAATCCGCCTCCGACCGGCTGGGTCTCCGGCAGTCGGTGCGGCGCCGCATCGAACAACTCGGCGGATCCGTGGTCATCTGGAGTCGTCCCGGCGCTGGTGCGAGCGTGCGGCTCACCGTGCCGGCTGCCACGCACCCCTCCCCGAAAGTGCCCACTCGCCCCGTGCGCACGTCGCGCCAGGCCCCGCAGAGTCGCCCGAATCGAAAGTTCCGATGACCCGCGCCACCCCCACTCCGCGGCGGCCGCGCGCGCCGGCATCCGCTTCGCAGCAGCGCCTCGACCCGATCGGTGGCCTCGCAGCCTGGCCGCTCGCCCCGGTCGTGGCCGTCATTGTCGTGACCTACGCCATCGTGGCTACCGTCTCCCGGCCGCACGAGATCGCGATCATCGAGCTCGCCGCTGCGGCCGTCGCCGCGCTCATGATTGCCGCCGCCGTGCTGGTCTGGTCGGCTCGGCCCGATCTGGCACCCTTCACCCGCGCCCGGGCCATGGTCATCGTGGGCCTCGGCATTATTGCGCACCTGTTCGCCGCGGCGAGCACCTGGCAGTTCAACGGCATGATTCAAGACGACTTCGCGCCGATGGGCCTGGGGCTGTTGCTTCTGGCACTGGCACCGTTTCGGCCGTGGAAAGAGATCCTCGTGCTCGGCGTCTCAGCCGCCCTGGTGGTCGGCGTCACGGCCGTCGCCCAATCGCCGTTCCTCGGCATCCAGACGCCGCCCGTGCTGTTCGCGATCATCGCCATGACGCAGGTGCTGGCGCCTACCCTGGCCGGTGCCGCTTACTCGCGCCAGGTCGTCAACTCCATTCACCGCTGGCAAACGGATGCCCGCCGCGCCATCCGCACGCGCACCGAAGCCAGTCGCGGCCTCCTCGCGCAATCCGTGGTGGACAATCGGCTGACCAACCTCGGTGCCGATGTGCTGCCCTTTCTGGCCGACGTCCTTCAGCGGGGATCGCTGACCGCCGCCGACGTGAAACGCGCCCGCTCCCTCGCGTTTCAGGTGCGCCGGGTGCTCGTGGCCGAGGTCGACCACACCTGGCTCGACGACCTCATCGACCGCGAGCGGGCCAGCCTCACCGCGCGTGGCCTCACGCCGCTCTGCGTCATCGCCGACCCCGAACGCCGCGCGACCGGATTCGACTCCGACCAGCGGGCCGCCGTCGGCGCCCTGATCGTGGCCCTCTGCACCCTCAAGGGCTTCGACCCTACGAGCCTCGTCGTGCAGATCGACGGATCCGGTGCGGCACCGGCCGACACCGACCAGATCACTCAGGCGTTCGGGCAGCGCGGCGCCCGGCCCATGCCGGCCACCGACACCACGACCCTCGCCATCGTCACCGCCGCCGAGGCCCAGGCCGCGGCCCTCGCTCGGGCGCAGGCCCGCGCGCAGGCTCAGGTGGAGGCGGCCACCGCGCCGCGCCCCACTCGCAGCAGCAGCGATCCGCGCGCCGTCTCGCCGCGCGCCGTCGACACCATCACCATTCAGGCGGGCATCTCCCTCCCGCCGTTTCAGCGGCGCCGTGCCCTGCGCCCCTACCTCAGCGTGCTGCGGGCCGTGTTCACCGGGGTGCGCGTGACGAGCCGGCATCCGCTGCTCACGCTAGAATTTGACGCTGAACGTGGTCAGGCTGTGGCCCCCAGAACCAAAGGCGCATAATGGCGAAACTGTACTTTCGATACGGCGCCATGAACAGCGGCAAAAGCACGTCGATGTTGCAGGCGGCATACAACTATGAGGAGCGCGGGCATCACGTGCTGCTCGCCAAGCCGGCCGTTGATACCAAGGGCGACCGCGGCATCCTCTCCCGTCTCGGCGTGGCCCGGGCCGTCGATTTCTTGCTTACCCCGCAAACGGATGCCTTCGCCCTGTTTCAGCAGCACCGCCTTCGAGTGCTGCACCGGTTCGGCCAGGACGTGAGCGCCCTGTTGCTCGATGAGGCCCAGTTTCTCACCGAAACCCAGGTGGATGACCTACTGCGCATCGCCATCCTGGAGAACGTGCCCGTGCTGGCCTACGGTATCCGCACCGACTTTCAGACCGTGGCTTTTCCCGGAAGTCGCCGCCTGCTCGAGGTGGCGCACAGCCTCGAAGAACTCAAAACCATCTGTCGGTGCGGGCGCAAGGCCGTTTTCAACGGGCGCAAGATCGACGGCGACTACGTCTTCGATGGCGACCAGGTAGCCATCGACGGCGCCGAGGTGACCTACGAGTCGCTCTGCGGCAGCTGCTACCTCGAGGAGAGCCACGGCGTGCTCAACAACCGCAGTCGACCCACAACCGGGTAAAACCGCCGCGTCGTTTGTTCGGCGCTACGATGGAAAATAACATTCCACCCCAATGCGGGGGAGTAAGCGTCCCTCCGTTCCCGTGTGACATTAGGGTAAAACCCATGTATCACTTTCGCGTGGCCCTCATTGACGATCATGAGATCGTCGCGCGCGGCTTCGCCGAATTGTTCTCCACCATTCCGGAGATCGAAGTCGCGGCCACGGTCGCCACGGTCACCGAATTGCTGGAGTGCACGCCGCACGGCGAGCGCATCGACCTGGTCATCCTCGATCTGCGTCTCTCCGATGCGTCCACGGTCACGAGCAACGTCGACCGCCTACGCGCACGCGGTGCGGCCGTGCTCGCCTTCACCGGCGGTGACGATGCCCAGCTGATGCGTGCGGCGGCCCGCGCCGGTGTGCTCGGAGTTGTGCGCAAGTCCGAGCCGACCGCCGTGCTGCTCGACGCCATCACCCGGGCTGCCCGCGGTGAGGTCATCGCCTCCACCGACTGGGCCGCTGCCCTCGACGGCGACCCCGACCTCGCCGATGCCGGACTCAGCCCGCGGGAGCGCGAGGTGCTCTCGCTCTACGCGGCCGGAGCGAAAGCGCCCCTCGTGGCCTCCCGCACCGCGCTCTCCGAGGCCACGGTCATCGACTATATCCGCCGCGTACGCTCCAAATATGAGCGCGTCGGTCGGCCCGCCAGCACCAAAATCGACCTGTACAAGCGCGCCCTGGAAGACGGCATCCTGCCCGTTCCCGGCCGTAGCTGATGCTCACGACCCAAACGGATGCCCCGAGCCAGGTGCATGCCGCCGCCAGCGACGTGCGCGACAACGTGTCAGCGACCGAACGCCTCACCCGCACCCTCTATCTCGGGGTCGGTGCCACCGCCCTGATCTTTGGTGTGCTCTCCCTGGACGCGTTCCTGCGCCAGCGCTCGTCGCCATTCCCGGTCGGCGCCTCCTTCGTCTGGCTCGCGCTCGTGGGGTTGCCGGCGGTCCTCGGATTTCTGTCTCATGTTCTCTCGCTGCGCGTTCTGCGGCGCATCGCCATCACCGAGGGCGGCGTCTTTCTTTTTATTCTCAGCTGGTGGTTGTTCATGCGGTTCCAGCCGCTGCCGGTCGGTGACGATAGCCCCTGGGTGCTCACGCTCGCCGGAATACCGACCGTCACGATCGCCATCATCGCGCGACCCTGGACCGCGCGCAGCTACGCCGTTCTGGCTTCCGTCGCGAGCGGGCTGATTCGCGCCGCCGCGTCGACCGAGCCCGACGCGGCACTCGTCGGGCTTCAGGCGGGGCTGTACATGCTCTTGCTGTCCAGCGTTCTGGTGGGGCTGACCCTCACGATTCGGCGCAGCGCCGCCCGGGTAGATCGGGAGGAGTACATTCGGCGGGCCGCTGAATCCGAGCAGGCCGCGCGCAGCGCTCGTGGCGCGGAACGACGCACCATCAACGCCCTCGTGCACGACAGCGTGCTCTCTACGCTGCTGATGGCGGGCCTGAACCGGGCCTCGCCCATCGTCATTGCCCGACAGGCGCGCTCCACGATCGACCAACTCGACGCTGTCGGCGAGCAGTCCCGACCGTTCGCCGCGACCGGGGCAGATTTCGCCAGTCGACTGCAGCAGCAGTGTGAACGCATCGCGGTGCAGGTGCACTTCACCATTCTGCGCAATGAACTGCGGTCGATCCCGGCCCCGGTCATGTTGGCGCTGCTGGGTGCAGCGGGGGAGGCCCTGCGCAATTCGGTGGCCTCGGGCGGGATCGGCCATGCTCATGAGGTGAATCGCCGGGTCACCCTCAGCGCCGACCAGGGCACGATTCACCTCGCTATCACCGATGACGGAGTGGGCTTCAACCCGGCCACGGTGCCCGAGCACCGACTGGGAATCGCCGAAAGCATCGTTGGTCGCATGCACCGCGTGGCAGGTGGGAACGCCGTTATCACCAGCCGGCCCGGGCACGGAGCGTCGGTTGACCTGTTCTGGACACGACCGGTTACGGCGGCGGGCAACGAGCCCGCGGTCGTCAACGCGGAGACAACCCTGCTCGCCCGCATACCCGGGGCCGAGCCCGGCCCGCAGTCGTTCTCCGCGTCGCTCGGTCTGTCGGTGCCCCTGGCGCGGAGCGTGGTTGTGCTCTTCATCCTCGTGCACGCGGTTCTTTTCGCCGCCAATTCCGATCGCATTACGCTGTTGCCGCTGGGCCTGTTCGCCTTTCTGGCGCTCTCGATCGCTGCGATTTTGGTCACCGGTTATGCCGCCGATCCGATACCCCTCGCTCGCACCGTGACGGTTCTTTCACTGTGCACGGTCGCCGCCGGTCTCATGTACTTTCACATTCCCAGCGGAAATGTGGGGCCGTTCGCGCACTGGCACCTGGGCGGAATTACCCTGGTGCTCCTGGTGCTGGTGGCCCGCGGTCGCGCCGGGTGGGCATGGGCGGGGTACGCCGTGATGGCCCTCAGTACCATCGGTTTCGCCGTGCATACCGGACTCAACATCGGTGACGGCGTTATCCTCGTGAGTCCGCACGCGGGCACCTTGCTCGTGGGCACACTCTTCGTGGTGGCCCTGCGACACTCATCCCGCAACCTCGTCGACCTGCAGCGTGACCAGGCCCAGCGCGCGAAGTCTGCGGCCGGCACCGATGCGACCGCCACCGAGCGGCGGGTGCAACTGCAGCGGTTGACGGCCATGGTGCGCCCCTCCCTCGAACTGCTCACCAGTACCGACGCGGTATCGCACGGTCAACGCGCCGAGTTTTTGCTGGTCGAAGCGAGCCTGCGCGATGCCATCCGGGCACGCTGCCTGTTTGTCGAACCCGTGATCGGCGCGGCCCGGGCGGCGCGAGCGCGTGGCGTTCAGGTTGTGTTGCTCGACGACAGCGGCGACCGGCGGCCGGCATCCGTCACGGTGACAGCAGAGATTGTGGGCGGCGAGCTCGACCGGCTGTCGAACGGGCGGCTCACCGTGCGGGTGCAGCCGCCGGGGCGACCGGAATTCGCCACGATCATCGTGGAGACGACGGAGAATCTCGCCACGGTGAGTCGGTTGCTGCTCATTGCCCGCGACGGCACCGTGCGCGAAATTTAGACTCGTGGTCTACAGCAGCCACCCCCAGTTCGAGGGGCATCGCGGCGGTTTGCGGGAGTTGCGGGCAAAACCATCTATGTATTGCCCCGTCCGCGCGCTAGCGTGGGTGTCACCTAGGTATTTCATGACGATGTGCCGGGACGCGCCGACTTCGCGCAGCAACCATCTAGTACCAGGGGGACCCTCACTATGTTCAAGAAAAGCTTGGCCACCGCCGCACTCGCCGTCATCGCAGTTTTCGCCTTCGCACCGGCCGCCAACGCCGTCGACTATGTCGCCGACACCCTGACCACTGTCTCCGACTCCACACCAGCTCCCGGCGAGGCCGTCACCGTTGCCTTCGCTGCAACAGCATTCGGCGCCGGCGAAGCGGTCACTTTCTCCGCTGAAGGAACGCCCGCTGCCACGCTGAGCGTCGTCAAGGCCGCCGTCTCCAACACCGTCACCAAGACGGCCACCGCCGCGGGTGCGGTCTCCGTTGTGGTCACCGTACCGACCGACGCCACGGGCGCCTACACCGTGACCGGAACCGGAACCTCCGGCACGGTCGGAACCGCTGTTCTGACCGTCGTCGCAGCGGATGCCGGTGCCCCCATCGCCGTGGACAACGGCCTCGCAACCACCGGCTACAACGCTCCGGTGCTCGTCATCTGGGGTGCCGCTGGCGTACTCGTGCTCGGCGTGGCCCTGCTGCTCGTGCGCATCTCAGTTCGCCGCCAGCACGCTGCTGCGTAACTAGCTTTCCCGAGTAGCCCCTGGCCGCTCGCGCAAACGCCCCGACTGCCTCCGGTGTCGGGGCGTTTTGTGTACCCGGAGGGTGGCGGGCGCACAAGAGCGCAGCGGCCGGCAGTGGCTACAGAGAGTTCGGCGGCGGCTCGAATATGACCTGCAGCCCGGACGCAGAGTTGGCCGAGAGCGACAATGCTTCGATCCACTCCCGATTGAGCGTGGGTACCTTGCTGCCGAAATACTTATACGACAAAGAAATGCCCGGGTGAATCCACACCGTGCTGCGGCCACCGCCCGTGAGTGCGTCGTCCCGCCAGGAAAAGTAGAACGATTCGCCGCGGCGAAGCTTGGCACCGACGACGAGTTGAATGTGCGCCAAAAGGCGATCATCGAAGTCGGCCGTGAGGTAGGAATCGTAGGTTAACTTGCCCATTATGTCGCCTCTTCGTTCGCACGGCGCACAGGCGAGCGGTCGAGCCGACTCGCGGAAAGCCTCGCGTGATTCTCGCTGGTTTGTCAGCGGGTAAGTGCTGATGCGCCGAGCCTACTCACCCGCTGGAGAAGCCACCCACCCGACGGCCGCCCCAAATGAGGGCACAAATGACAATGGCTCACCTGGCTAGACAAATGCGGGCAGGATGACCAGCGCGTTGAACGTGACGTGCGCAATGATCGCCCCGCCGATGCGCCCGGTGGCCAGTGCCAGCCAGGCCGTGGCCAGTCCCACGACCAGGGTCGCGCTCCCCACCACAAGAACCGTCGTGGTGTTGCTGAGGCTGAGGGCCATGAGGTGCAACAGTGCAAAGGTCAGCCCGCTCACGCCCACGGCAATCGGTGCGGCCGCCCACGTCGCACGGTGGGCCATCGTTTGGCCGTGCACCGCGCGCAGCACGAGACCGCGAAAGAACACTTCTTCAATGACGGGCGCGAGCAGCACCGGTGCGAGCAGTGTTCCGAACACCCACCAGGCGTCATAGACGGTCTCGCCGAGTTGCACTCCGGTCGAACCGACCCCGCCGTAGCCCCAGATTTCAATCAGGCTCGCCACGGTACGCGCCAGCAGCCCCACGCCGAGCCCCCAGATCAGATCGATCGGCCGCAGGGTGAGCCGCAGGCCGCGCACCCAGAAGGCCGCACCCGGCCTCCCGCCCGCCACCACGACGGCGGCGACGAGGGGCACCCACACGCAGAGATAGCCGAGCAGCAGGGCCAGCCGTTGGTCGTTGAAACCGGCCGATCCCACCACAACGATGAGCACCATCGCCACGCTCATGCCGACGGCGGCGGGCGCCAGCGCCGACCCCGCGACCAGCGGCCGAACCTCAACCGTTCCGGTCGCCTCCGTTGATATACCCATAGGAATAAACTAGCCAACTACCCACACTCGGTCAGACCCGGCGACCAAAGTTCGATACCCTCAGACGAGGGGAACCGCACGATCGTGCGGTGCTACACGCGCTGCGCATCGAATGCATTCCCGTTCAACATCTGAGGGGAACGCCGTCGAATGGAACTTCGCGACTACATTCGCATTCTGCGCAAGAGCTGGGTGCTCATTGTGCTCTGCACCCTCGTGGCCGTGGGTGCAGCGTCCGCTTATTCCATCGTGCAAACGCCGCAGTACAGCGCCACCTCCAAGGTGTTCGTCTCGACGCAGTCCAGTGGCTCCACCTCTGATCTGGCCCAGGGCAACAGTTTCTCGGTAGCCCGGGTAAAGACCTATTCAGCCCTCGTGACCACCCCCATCGTTCTGCTGCCGGTCGTGGCCACCCTCAACCTCGGCATCACGGCCGATGAACTCGCCGCCCGGGTTGCCGCCTCCGCCCCGCTTGACACCTCGATCATCGACATCACCGTGACCGATACCGATCCCGTGCGCGCCGCCGACACGGCCAACGCCATCTCGGCCAGCCTCACGCTGATCGTCGAAGACATTGAAACTCCGGTCTCCGTCGATGCCGCCTCGCCGGTCAAACTCACCCGTGCACAGGAGGCCACCGTGCCGACCGTACCGGTGAGCCCGAACGTGCCGCTCAACATCGCCCTCGGCGCCCTCGTGGGGCTGGCCCTCGGCGTGGGCATCGCCGTGCTGCGCGAAACGCTCGAAACGCGCATCCGCAATACCCGCGATGTGGAACAGCTCACCGACCTGCCGATTCTGGGCGGCATCGTGTTCGACCCGAAGGCCAAAGACCGGCCGTTGATCGTGCACGTCGACCCGCGCAGCCCCCGCGCGGAGTCGTTTCGCACCCTGCGCACCAACCTGCAATACCTCGACGTGGGCCGCACCGATCGTTCCTTCGTGATTACCTCGTCGATTGAAAGCGAGGGCAAGAGCACGACCGGTGCCAACCTGGCCATTGCGCTGGCCGATGCCGGGTCGCGCGTGTTGCTCGTCGACGCCGACCTGCGCCGCCCCAAGATCGCCGATTACATGGACCTCGAGGGTTCGGTCGGCCTCACCGACGTGCTCGTGGGTCGGGCCGATCTGGCCGACGTGATTCAGCCATGGGGCAAGGCCCAGCTGTTCGTGCTGCCGGCCGGGCACGTGCCGCCGAACCCGAGCGAACTACTCGGCTCCACGCGCATGACCCAGCTCATTGCCGAATTCAACCGGGCGTTCGACGTGGTCATCTTCGACTCGCCCCCGCTGCTGCCGGTAACGGATGCCGCCATTCTCGCCAAGAGCGTGGGCGGTGCCCTCATCGTGGTGGCCGCCGGTCGCACGCACAAGAACCAGCTGAAGGGCGCGATCGCGGCGCTCGACAACGTGGGGGCGCCGGTCTCCGGCCTTGTGCTCACCATGCTGCCGACCAAGGGCCCCGACGCCTACGGTTACGGACACTACGGGTACGGCTACGGTTACGGCGACGTGACTGTTCCGGGCATCGTCCCCGCCGGTGTTGCGGACCGCGTCCGCGGCTCGCGCGCGAAGTCCTGACCCGTTGCGGCGCTCTGCTTGAATAGGGCAATGTCAACTTCACACTCGCACGCCGCACGGCCGAAGCGCTCGCGCAGAATCATCGGCCTGGTCGTGCTGGGTGTGCTGGTCGTCGTGATCGCCGCAACGGCCTGGGTGGGGGTGCGCGGCCTGCAGGCCAAAGACGCCCTGCAGAGCGCGGTGCCGCTCGCCGGCACCATCAAGGAGCAGATCGTGGCCGGCGACTCCGCGGGCGCGGCAACGACCGCCGGCAAACTCGCCGACTACGCCCAGACGGCTCGATCGCGCACCAGCGACCCGGTGTGGCGAACCTTCGAGCTGCTGCCCTTTCTGGGACCGAACCTGCAGGCCGTGCGTGAGCTGGCCGCGGTGGTCGATGACGTGGCCGCGAACGCCGTCACCCCGCTCGCCGAGCTCGCCGGCACGCTCGACCTGACTGATTTCAAACCGGTCGACGGCAAGATCGCGCTGCAACCCCTTCTCGACGCGCAGCCGCCGGTCGCCGCGGCCACTGCGGCGCTGTCGCGGGCCGCCACAGCGGTCACGGCCATTCAAACCGCCGACGTGCTCGAGGTCGTGCGCAGCGCCGTCACCCAGCTGCAAACCGTCACCGTTGACACTGCCCTCACTCTCGACGGCATGAACCGCGCGGTCACCGTGCTGCCGGCCATGCTCGGCGCCGACTCACCCCGCGATTACCTGCTGCTCTTTCAGAATCCGGCCGAACTGCGCTCCACCGGTGGCATCCCCGGAGCCCTGGCCCTGCTGCACACCGACGCCGGCAGCATCGAACTCACCCAGCAGGCCACGTCGAGCTCGTTTCCGCAGTACCCGGCTCCGGTGCTGCCGCTCGGCGATGACATTCGCAGCATTTTCGGCGACAACACCGGGCAGTTCATTCAAAACGTCACCATGGCACCCGATTTCGCCCAGAGCGGTGCTCTGGCCCGCGAGATGTGGCGACTCGAATTCGGGGTCGAGGTCGACGGCGTGCTGTCGGTCGATCCGGTCGCGCTGAGCTACCTGCTGGAGGCGACCGGCCCGATCACCCTGGCCACCGGTGACGAGCTCACCGCCGACAACGCCGTGCAACTGCTGCTGAGTGAGGTCTACGCGCGCTACGAGGTGCCGGCGCAGCAGGACGCCTTCTTCGCCGCGGCAGCAGCTGCCGTGTTCGACAGAGTCAAGGGCGGACAAGCCGACCCGACCAAGCTCATCTCCGCCCTGGCCCGGGCCGGCGCCGAAAACCGGGTTTTGGTCTGGAACGTCAACGAAACCGAGCAGGCCGTTCTCGAAGACACCACCCTCGCCGGGGCCCGCCCGGTCAGCGACAGCTCCACCAACCGCTTCGGCCTGTACTTCAACGACGGCACCGGCGCGAAAATGGACCTGTACCTCGACGTGCAGACCGCTCTCGGCCAGCAGACCTGCCGCAAAGACCGGCGCCCGCAGTATTCGCTCGAGGTCACCCTCACCAATACCGCCCCAGCGGATGCCGCCACGAGCCTGCCCGCCTACGTCACCGGCGGCCAAGCCTTCGGGGTACCGCTCGGCAGCGTGAAAACCCTGCTGTCGGCCTATGGCACTCCCGAGCTGCAAGATCTCGGAGTCACCCGCGATGGTGCCACGGTGCCGTATCATCCGGCGACCGATGCCACCTACCCGGTGAGCACCATCGGCATCGAACTGGCGCCCGGCGACAGCACCGTGCTGCGCTTCAACTGGCTCGGTGCCGGGCCCTTCAATGGCGACCTCGAACTGCGCAGCACCCCGCTCATCGCCCTGCACCCGGCCACCCAACTAGACTTCAGTTGTTAGGGCTCGCCTCGGCGAGCTAATTCTGCGTCACCTCGGGGGAACCACACTTTGCTCAAGAAAATTCTCGCCACACTCACGATCGCTCTCGGCATCCTGCTCGCCGTGCCGATGGCCGCGCATGCTGCCGGCTATGTGGCCGCAGACCTCATCTCGGTCAGTGGCGATCAGCAGGCCGGCGGCAAGGTCAGTGTTGCGTTCGCCGACGGTGCCTTCGAAAACTCCGAGCGCGTTTCGGTGGCCGTCACCGGCGAGGGCGAGGTGACGTTCGGTGCTGTACGGGCGGCCACTGTTGACGCCGTGCGGTCGGCGACCAACGTCGGTGCGCTCAACCTCACGGTGGTGCTGCCAACGGATGCCACCGGCTCCTATACGCTCACCGCCACGGGCCTGAGCTCGCAGAGCGTGGGCACTGTCACCATCACAGTCGTTTCCGCCGACGGCTCGGCGACCTTGCCGTCTGCCGGCTTTGGCGTGCCGACGTTCGTGCTCTACTCCGCCGCGGCGGCGCTCCTGCTGGGGGCGATGCTCGTGTTCGCACGCCGCCGGTCGACCCGCACCACGAACGCCTAAGTCGCCGAGAGAACAATCCGAACCCCCTGATTACGGGGCAGACGAGCGGCCCGGTGCCGGCCGATCTGTGGGAAACTCCTGAGAGCACTTCTGTACTGCAACGAAAGGTCGCTACGTGGAACTCCGCGACTACATTCGCATCCTGCGCAAGAGCTGGATTCTGATCGTGGCGCTGACGCTCGTGGCTGTCGCCGCAGCATCCGTTTTCTCGATTGTAAAGACGCCCACGTTTAGTGCCATGTCCAAAGTTTTCGTGTCGACACAATCCAGCGGCACCACCTCGGACCTGGTGCAGGGCAATAGCTTCACGGTGGCTCGGGTGAAGACCTATTCCGAACTGGCGCCCACACCGCTCGTGCTGCTGCCGGTCATTGCGAGCCTGCAGCTTGACGTGTCGGCGGCGGACCTGGCGAAGAGCATCGCGGTCTCGGCCCCGCTCGACACCTCGATCATCGATATCACGGTGACCGACGCCGACCCGGTTCGCGCGGCCGATATCGCCAATGCTGTGTCGCAGAGCCTCACCGAGACGGTGCAGCAGATCGAGCAGACCAACGATGCCGGTGCGACCGCGCCGGTCAAGCTCACCCGGGTGCAGGTGGCTACAGTGCCGACCACGCCGGTGAGCCCGAACGTGCCGCTGAATATCGCGCTCGGCGCACTCGTGGGGCTCGCCCTCGGAGTTGGCCTGGCCGTGCTGCGCGAAACGCTCGACACCCGCATTCGCAGCCAGCGCGATGTGGAACAGGTCACCGAGCTGCCCGTCATCGGCGGCATCGTGTTCGACCCGAAAGCCCCCGATCGCCCGCTGATCGTGCACGCTGACCCGCGCAGCCCGCGCGCCGAGTCCTTTCGCACGCTGCGCACCAACCTGCAGTACCTCGATTTGGGCCGCGCTGACCGTTCGTTCGTCGTGACCTCCTCCATTGGCAGCGAGGGCAAAAGCACCACGAGCGCCAACCTGGCCATTGCCCTGGCTGACGCCGGCGCCCGCGTGCTGCTCGTGGACGCCGATCTGCGTCGCCCGAAGATCGCCGAATACATGAGCATCGAGGGCGCTGTCGGCCTCACCGACGTTCTGATCGGGCGGGCCGAGCTGGCCGACGTCATTCAGCCGTGGGGCCGCGGGCAGCTGTTCGTGCTGCCGGCCGGCCACATTCCGCCCAACCCGAGCGAGCTGCTCGGTTCCACGAGCATGGCCACACTCATTGCGGAGTTCAACCGCACCTTCGATGTCGTCATCTTCGACTCGCCCCCGTTGCTGCCCGTGACGGATGCCGCCATCCTCGCCAAGAGCGTGGGCGGCGCCATCCTCATCGTCGCCGCCGGTCGCACCCAGAAGAACCAGCTCAAGGGCGCCCTCGCAGCGTTGCAGAGCGTCGGTGCGCCCATCAGCGGGCTCGTCCTGACCATGCTGCAGACCAAGGGGCCAGACGCCTACGGCTACGGTCACTACGGGCAGTACGGTTATGGTCAGACCTACGGTGACGTCCAGCCTGAACCTGCGATCGTCGCCCCGTCCTACTCCCGACGATCGAGAGCCCAAGCATGAGCGTTCCCCGCATTCTCCTGGTTTGCACCGGCAACATCTGCCGGTCGCCCCTCGCCGAGCAGCTGCTGCGAGCCCGTATGGAGGCGCTCGGTGTGCGGGCTGAGGTGTCCAGCGCCGGAACCCGGGCCATGGTGGCCAGCGCGATGACGGCCGAGGCCGCCGCGCTCTCGCTGCAGCATGGCGCACCCTCCACCGAACATGCGGCCCGGCAGCTCACCGAGGGCCTGGTTCGCGACGCCGACCTGGTGCTCACCGCCACGCGGGACCACCGCCGTGAGGTCGTCACCCTGCTGCCCAAAGCCACCCGCTACACCTTCACCCTCAACCAGTTCGCACGTCTCCTGGCCGCGCCCCCCGCCCTTGCTCAGTCACCGGGCCCGGGCCCGGAAACCGGGCCCACGATAGATCATGGGCCCGGTAGCACAAGGTGGGCCCCGAGAGCGGATGCGCCGGCACCAGCGCAGCCGCCGGCATCCGCTTTCGCAGACTTCATCGCCTCGATCGCGGCCACGCGCGGCCTGCACCCCTCGCCGACCCCGCCCGCCCTGGACGATATCGACGACCCGTACCGGCAGTCGGCGGCCGTCTATACGCGCGTCGCGGCGATCATCGACGACTCGGTCACCTCGATCGCGGCGGCGCTGGCCCCCGTGCTGGGTCAGCACTGATATGCGCCGTTTTCACCGTTCGACCCCGCGCGACGCCTCGCGAAACCGACTGTGGGTGTTCATCGCCGTCGGATTGTTTCTGCTGGTCGACGTCTACCTCGTCTCCACCGCCCTCACGTCGTCCCGGGCCGACAACAGCCTGCCCGCCGCCACAACGGTCGCGACCCTTGCGGCCACCCCGACGCCCAGCCCCACAGCCTCAGCGGCGGCGGCCGTCGTCGTGAGCCCCGTGCCGGCCACGCGCATCCTCGCCGCCGTATCGGCAACGGTTGCCTGGCGTGCGGTCAGCGGCATCTGCCCCGACCCGCTCGCCGCGCCCGAGGTGAGCACCGATGCCGGCGCCACCTGGACGTCGACCGACGCCAACCGGCCCACCGAGGTCACCGCGCTACAGAGCATCAGCGCGAGCAACGGCTCGGTCGCCGAGTTCGTGGGATTCGCCCAGAGTGACTGTTCCGCCCAGGTCGTGCGCACCTTCGTCGGCGGCGACAACTACTCCTCGCTGAAGGACGCGGCCGACACCGCCTGGTACGTCGACCCCGCCAATCGCGCCGAGGTACACGGTCCCAACGGCTTGCAGCCGGCTCCGTGCGACGCCGTCGTCGCCCTCGCGCCGGGCTCTGGCGATGAAGCCGCCGTGCTGTGCGCCGACGCGAACGTCTTCGCCACAACGGATGCCGCCGCCACCTGGTCAGCACCGCTCGCCGTTCCCGGCGCACTCACCCTCACGGTAACCCCCGACGGCTACCTGGCCCTGGCCGCCGGAGCCGCCGACGCCCAGCCGATCGCCGGCGCTGATACCGATACCAGCTGCCTCGGCCTGAGCGTCATCGACCTCAGCGCAGCGACCGACACCGGTGATCTGACCGCCACGACCACCGGATGCTACGACACCGCCGAAGCGCCCGCCACCCTGGCCGGCAACGTTGCCGTAGCGGTCGCCGACGACACCCTCTGGCTCTGGATCGGCGACGCCACCGTGCGTTCCACCGACGCCGGCCAGACCTGGCTCTAGTTCGCGGCCGCCAGAAAACCCCACTCGCGCAGCAGCCGGGCGTTGTGCGCGAGCGTCTCGTCGCACGGGCGGTCGGTGCTGAGATCCTCCAGCGAGACCCACCCGGCATAGCCGGTCGTCTCCAACAGCTGCAGAAAAGAGCGGATGTCCAGCATCCCCGCATCCAGCGGCGCCCAGTAATACTCCCACTCACCTGCAACGGATCGCCACGCGGCATTCTTCAGGTGCACGTGTGCAAGATAGGGCCCCAGAACCCCCAGCCCCACTCGCGGATCCTCATATCCCTCGACCACCAGGTTGCCCACGTCGTAGATCACACCGATGGCCGCGGGGTCGAGGCCGTGCACGAGCCGCTCGGCCATCGTGGCGCTCGCGCACAGGCTGCGCTGGTGCATTTCGAGCAGCCCGCGCACGCCGTAGCGCAGGCTCACCCGCTCCACCTGCTCGAAGTACGCGCGCCCCTCGGCGAACAGCGTGGCGAAACCGCGGTCATCGACCGAGGGCGAACGCAGCCGAATCCCGCTCACCCCGGCCTCCGCGGCGAATCGGGCGACGCGTTCGAAGCCGTCGATATCGCCCACCTCCAGATACGGCGCGAGCCCCACGGTTTCCAGGCTCGACGCGGCACCGAGCGCGCGCACCGTGGCGGGCGTGTCGTGTGCCGGGTCGATGGTGCAGCGGTTGTTGCCGGTGAACGACACCGTTCCCGTGCTGAGCGGCGCATAGCGCCACTCGATGGCGCCGAACCCGAGCCGGCTCACGAGCTGAGCGCCCGCGGCCGGCGTGTGGGTGGGCAGCGACAGCGTGTAGACGCTGAACTTCATGGCATCGGGGGCAGTTGCAGCCCGCCGCACACGTGCAGCACCTCACCGGTGATGAACGACGAGTCGCTTCCGGCGAGAAAGGCCACGCTGGTGGCGATTTCGCGCACGTCGGGTGCCCGGCCGAGCGCAGACAGGGCCGCTTGCCGCCCCTGAAAATCGGCCAGCGCGGCGGCCGAACGGGAGCCGGTCGTGAACGCGGTCTCGACCGCGCTCGGTGCGACGGCGTTCACCCGCACACCAAGCGGGCCGAATTCAAACGCGGCCGCGTGGGTGAGCCCCACGAGTCCGGCCTTCGCCGCCACGTAGGCGGCCGGCCCGCCCGTAGCCCAGACCCGGGAGGCCACGTTCACGATTGAACCGCCGGTGCCCTGAGCCGCGAAGACCCGGGCCACCGCTTGAATCAACAGCATCGGTGCCCGCAGGTTGATGGCGAGAACCTGATCCCATTCCAAAACGGTCACGTCGACGAGCCGGGCTGAGGAGGGCAGCGCGGCATTGTTGACCAGGCAGTCCAGGTGTCCCGCCGCGTGCACGAGTTCAGTGAGCTGCTCGGGGTCAGCGAGGTCAGCGCTGATCGCCGAGAACACACCGGGGTGGTGGTCACGGGAGAGCTCAGCGACGAGCCCGTTCAGGTCAACGCCGGGGCGATCGGTCAGCACCAGCGACCATCCGCGGGAGGCGAGCTCGCCCGCAATGGCCGAGCCCAGCCCCCCGGCAGCTCCGGTGATCAGAGCGACGGGGGGCATCGGTTAGGAGTTCTGCGAGAACGTGGCGTCCACGTAATCGGCTTCGGGAATCGGGTCGGTGTAGATGATCGAGCCCAGTTCCATCCACATCCGCTCCATCGACGCGAGCTGCGCGGGCAGCGGTGCGAGGTCGGGCAGCCAACGGTACAGCGGCACAGCAGCGACCTGTTCGGCCGTCTGGCCGGTGGCGGCGGCAATGATGCCGAGGTTCTCGTCGGTGTAGCGGTCGTCACCCTGCAGGTCCTGGGCACCGTGCGCCAGGGCCGTGAAGAACTTCTGGGCCAGATCCGACGACGCGAAGTCGCCGCCGTAGATCACTCCGGTGCCGGAGGTTCCGGCCGGTGTGCTCCACAGGTTCACGGCCGTACCGTCGTCAACGGGCATGTTCCAGAACGGTGCCGAGGCGAACGCGGCGTCCACGCTGCCGTTGGCCACGGCCGTGGGCATGTCCGGGTTGCCGAGGGTGACCAGTTCCACGTCGGTGATCGACAGGCCGGCTTCTTCGAGCGCCATGCCCACGTAGAACGCTCCGGTTCCGCCGGCGCCTCCCGCTACGGCAACTTTGCGCCCCTTCAGGTCGGCAACGGTGCTGATCGTGCCGTCATCAACGAGCTTCTTCGACGCGATGAGCGCCGAGGGCGGTTCTTCTTCGTCTCCGGCGGAGACGCCCATCGAGCCGACGACCTTCACGTCGAGGCCCGTTTCGACCGCGCTGAACATTCCGGCCGAGAAGCCGGCCACCACTACGTCGAGCTTGCCGCTCGCGGCGAGCGGAATGGCATCCTGGCCGGATTTGATGGCTTCAAGCTTGATCTGGATTCCCTCATCCGCGAAGTAGCCCTTGGCGTCGGCGACATACAGCGGGGAGAAGATCGCCAGCTGCACGTGCCCCACGTTCACCGTCTGCAATCCCTCCGACGTTTCGGGGGCATCCGTTGCGGCACACCCCGACAACGCCAGGCCGACGAGCGACATTGCTGCGACGATTCTCAGTTTTTTCATTTCTTCGATTCCTTTTTCTTGGGGCTGTTCGAGTTGCGCCAGGGCAGGAGCACTCGTTCCAGCACGATAATGAGCCCGGTGACGAGCGCGCCGATCACCGAGACGACGATCAGGCCGACGAACATCGTGGCCGGCTGAAACAGCTGCCAGGAGTTCCAAATGAGGTAGCCAAGACCGTTGTTCGAGGCCACGAACTCCACCGCGGTGACGACGATCACCGACATGCCGGCGGCAACGCGCAGCCCGGTCATGATCGACGGCGCGGCGGCCGGCAGCAGTACGTCGATAAACAAGCGGATGCCGGTGGCCTTGTAAGCGCGGGCCGATTCCAGAATGCGGGAGTCGATCTGCATGATGCCGGCCAGGGTATTGATCTGCACCACGAAGAAGACCGAGATAGCCACGGCGAGAATCTTCGGGGTCTCGGTGAGGCCGAAGATGAGCAGCAACAACGGCAGGATGGCGATCTTCGGCAGCGCGTACAGCGCCGTGAAGGTGGGGCTTAGCGCGGCGCGAATCGGCCGCACGACGCCCATGATCAGACCGGCGAACACGCCGAGAATCGAGCCGGCGATGAAGCCGAAGACCAGACGACCGACCGTGGCCCAGATGTGCACGGCGAGCGAACCGTCGGCCACCATTTCAGCGCCACGTACGGCGATGGCGCTGGGCGGGCTGAACAGGCGTGCGTCGAGCACTCCGGTGTCTGCGGCGAGTTCCCAGAGCGCGAGCAGCACGATCGGGGTGAGAATGGCCAGGCCAACGTCGCGGGCGCGCAAGCGTTGTTCCCGTTTGAATTCCTGATCAATCGCGTGGTCCAGTTCGGTGGCGCGTTGCGTGGCGTTCTTGGCGGCGTTCTCGGTGACGGTCATTTGAAGCTCATCGAGGCTTGAACCTCATCGCGCAGCGATTCCCAAATATCTTGTTTCATGCGGGCAAACTCCGGGGTAGCTTCCATGGCGACGCTGCGCGGTCGACCGAACGGCACGTCGATGATCTCTTTCACGCGGCCCGGCCGGGCCGACATTACGACGATCTGGTCGCCGAGCAGCAGGGCTTCCTCAATCGAGTGGGTGACGAGCACCACCGTTTTGCGTTCCACCTCCCACAGACGCACCAGCTGTTCCTGCATGAGAATGCGGGTCTGGGCGTCGAGGGCACCGAGCGGTTCGTCCATGAGCAGCGACGGCGAGCCGGTGGCGAAGGCGCGGGCGATGGCGATGCGCTGCCGCATCCCGCCCGACAGCTGGTGCGGGTACGCGTCTTCGAATCCGGTCAGACCCACTTCGGCGATCCAGTTTCGGGCTTCGCTCTCGCGTTCCTTCTTCGGCACCGAAGCCATCTTCTGGCCGAATGCCACGTTTTCCAGCACGTTGAACCACGGAAACACGCCGTGGTCCTGAAACACGAACGCTGAGCGGGGCACGCGGGTCTTCTCGAAGTTGACCTGCACGGTGCCGGAGGTCGCCGTCTCGAGTTCACCCAGAATGCGCAACAGGGTGGACTTGCCGCATCCGCTCGGCCCGACGATGCAGGTGAACGAGCCCTTTTTCAGATTGAGATTGATATCGCTGAGGGCGTGAACTTGGCCCGATCCGCCAAACACCTTCGAGAGGTGTCGCACGATGAAGGCGTCATTGCCCGGTATGTCAGTCATTGCAGGTCCTGTCTGTATTGATGATCTCGATGCGGGCGCGGCGCTAGCCGGTGAAAAGCGGAGGGTGGCTCGAGCTGAACACGCCGCCGATGTAGGCACGGTCCCAGTCGGAAGCCAAGAGTGACGGGTCAGTGTCACCGGCCGTAAACATCGCTTCGGCGAAACGTTCTGCATCGTCCTCGGCTCTAAAGCCTATGGCAGCGCCGCCCTCCGCCGAGAGATATCCCCGGGTGTTGGCCGAAACGCCCCAGATTGTGCGAAAGCCCGGGTGACTCGTCTGCAGACAGGCGTCGAACAGGCGCACGGCATCGGCGGGGGAGAGCCAGGTGCTCAGCGTGCGTTCGCCGGTCGGCTCGGCGAAGCGTGACGCGATCCGCAGGCAGATCACGTCGAGCCCGAACCGGTCGTGGTAGAGGCTGCCGAGCGCTTCAACCGCCGCCTTCGAGACGCCGTAGAAGGTGTTCGGGCGCACGCGCACGTCGTCGGGCACGAGTGTGCCGTCGGTCGGCACCGACACGTATCCGGTGGCATGGATGCTGCTGGCCAGCACCACCCGCTGAATCCCGAGTTGCTCCGCTGTGTGCAGCACCGCCTCGGTGCCGTCGATGTTCGCGTGCAGGATGTCGGCCCAGTCGGCCTCCAACGGAATCCCGGCCAGGTGAATGACCGCGTCGCATTCGCGCATCGCTTCCAGCAGCGCGGCCCGGTCGTTCACCGGGCAGCTCACGAACTCGCAGCCGAACGTGTCGCGCGGTGCACGCTGGTCGATGCCCACGATGGTGTGGCCGCGCGCCAGTAGGCCCGGAATGATATCGGCCGCGAGCGATCCGGCGGCCCCCGTGAGGGCGATGCGGTAAACGGTCATCAGATCAATGCTCCCTGGTTCTCCAGCAACGCGCGCACGCGGGCGTAGTCGTGGGTGCCGCCTGCGGCGTAGACCGCGGCGGCGACGCCGCAGGCATGCCCCGTGGCGAAGGACGTGCCCATCACGCGGAGTGAGGCGTAGGCGCGGTTGTCACTGCAGGTCAGGCGTCCGCCGGCCCACAGGTTGTCGGTGCTGTCGGAGCAGATCGCGCCGTAGGGCACGTGGTACCAGCCCTTGTCGGCGATTCCGCCGTATTCGGTGGTGCCGACGACGACGTGATCCTCCATCGGCCATCCTCCGCGGGCGATCGCGTCGCTGGCGTCTTTGTGTCCGTTCGACACGTCGTCGGTGGTCACCGTCTGGCGACCGCGCAGTCGGCGGGTCTCACGAATGCCCAGTTGCGGACCGGTGGACGCGAGAAAACTGTTCTCCCAGCCGGCCAGGGACTGCTGAAAGGCCGCGAGGTACTGCCAGCTGAGGCGTCGGGAGTGCACCTCGGCGGCGGTGTGGTCGAGCACGTCGAGGGCATCGCCGTGATGATCGGCGATGAGCAGCATCACCTCGCGTGAGAGTGGCATGCGCACGGCGATTCCGTTCGAGCGCACCAGGGCCATCTCAGAGCGGGGACGGTAGGCATCCACTGCCCGCGTCATGCCGGCCATCGAGAGATCGGCGTCTTCGCTCACGGAACCGACCCGCATCACCAGCGTGCTGGCCTGCCGTTCGTCGGGTGCCGACACGATCGCGCCGGCACCGGCTGCGTCGATGAGGGCGCCGTCGCCGCTGCAATCCACGAACGCGCGCGCTCGGATGGTTTCAATGCCGCCGCGGTGCACGACGTCGACGGCCGTGATCTTTCCGTCGACCAGGGTGGCCGAAATGAGCTGGCTGTGCAGCAGCAGGTGCACGCCGGCGGCCGTGATGAGATCGTCGTAGACGCTCTTGGTGGTCTCCAGATCGAGCAGCACAATCGTGTTGCCTGTCTCCGGCACCGTCTGGGTCTGGTAAATGTCGCGGTTACGCAGCTGGTCGAGCACCTGCTGGCCGACACCGGCCACCACCGGGTTTTTGTTCTGGTCGAAGAATCCGCACAGGGTCAATACCGAGCTCGTGGTTGCGGCGCCACCGAGAAATCCATACTTTTCGACCAGGCAAACGGATGCCCCGGCGCGTGCCGCACCGATGGCCGCGGCGATCCCCGCGGAGCCGCCGCCGATGACAACCACATCGAATTCGGTTTCAGCCATTACGAATACACCAGCGCTTTCAGATTCACATCGTTGTGACGGAAGTTGCCGTCAGAACGAGTGTGCTCGATCCGCAGCTATACGTAAAATGCCTATCAGGCACCGGTGCGATACCCTGAGGTTATGGAACTTCGTCACCTCAGATACTTCTCGAAGGTCGCGTCTTTGCGCTCGGTCAGCCAGGCTGCGCTCGCGCTGAACATCACCCAGCCGGCCCTGAGCCGCCAGATCAAAGATCTGGAACGCTCGCTCGGCTACGTATTGTTCGACCGCACCCCGCGCGGCGTCACCCTCACGGCCGCTGGCGCTGGGTTGTTTGCGCACTGTGAGACCGTCTTTGCGCAGGTCGAGCGCATTCCCGAGGTCCTGCGCACCGCCGCGCAGAATCGGGTGATGTTGCACGTCGGTGTGCCGCAAGGGCTGCCCTACGACTGGTTTCTGGGTCTGTTGCGCGCGGTCGACGGTCACGTTCCCACGATCGCGCTCACGCTGCACGAGGCCACGACCGATGAGCAGTGGCAGATGCTGCAGAGCAAACTCGTCGACGTGGCGCTCATTCACCGCGAGGCGCCCGAAGCCGGCGGATCACTGCTGCTCATGAAACAGGAGATCGGCGTCGCCGTCACGGCGGACTCGCCCCTGGCGCATCTCCCGCAGGTCGGCTTCGCGCAACTCGACGGCCTCTCGGTGATGGCGCACGCGGTCGGCGAGATCGCAACGCAGGAGATTCGGTTGCGCGCCGCGGCGACGGCCGCCGGGGTCACCATGCAGTGGGTGTTTCGCCGCTTCAGCGAGCACAGCGGGCTCATCGCGCTCACCGCCAAAGTGGATGCCGTGCTCCTCACCCAGTCGTCGGCCGCCCGTCATCTGCCCGATTGGGTCTGGATTCCGGTGCGTGCCGAACGCGATCCGAGCTTCGACCTCGCCATCAGCACCTGGGCCACCTGGAACGAGCCGCACACGTCGCACGTGGAGTCCCTGCTGGCCGTGATGCGTTCCGAGGCCCGGCCGAACGGCTGATCCGGCACCCGCCGCATCGACTTCTCCACAGATCGCCAAAATCTCTCAAAGTGACCGAACGCGGGACTAGTCTCACCCCATGGACGATATGAACGATAACGTCGCGTGGGTTTTTCAAAAGAAAGACGTGGCCCAGCCGCGTCTCTGCCCCGAGTGTGGCACCGCGATGCAGGTGTCTTGGCACGGTGACTCCTACGATTACGGCTGTGTCAACCTTGGCTGTGCATTGTTGTACTACGGCCCGCCCTATACCGAGGCGGAGCTGGCCTATGACGGTGAGCTCATGCTCGGCCCGCCCAACTGCCCGCGCTGTCTCATCCAAATGGATGTCGTGGCTGACGGCGACGAGTGGCGCTTCGCCTGCAACCAAGCCGGATGCGACGGCATCTGGCCCCCCGCCGGCTCCTAGCCTCCCGCGCCCCCGCGCCCCCGCCCCGCCGCCCCCGCCGCCCCTGGTCGAGG
>NZ_JASISY010000023.1 GCF_030063365.1 Cryobacterium sp. PH29-G1
TCCCCCGCCCGCCCGCGAAGCCGACCGGGCCCGGGCCCGGAAACCAGGCCCACCTTATGAAAACCGTCCGAGCCCGCCCCGCCCGAGCAGGCCCACCTTATGCAACTGGGCCCACGATAGAACATGGGCCCAGTTGCATACCCTGGGCCCCGCCACCCCGCATCCGCTCCCGCACCCGCAAAACGGATGCCCGGGCCCGGGCCCGGAAAGCGGGCCCACCTTACGAAAACGGCGCCGCGCACTGGTACGTTCAAAGGGTGTGTCGGGCTGATTCCAGCGCTCCTTCCGGCATCACCACAGGTAAGGAACACCATGGCCGCATTCGGTAAGCCATCAGGCTCAGACGCAGTGCGGCAAGGCGGGTGGCGCGAGGCCGGGCGCACGCTCTTCCGACGTCCCGTCGGCGTTCTGCAGAGCACCCGATGGCTGGTGCTCTGGCTGGCAGTGCTGACACTGCTCTTCAGCGTGCCCGCCGTGTTTCCCGTGGTCCAAGATAATCCGATAGCCCTGCTCCTGGCTGCGGGAGCCACCCTCTTTCTGTGGGGCTCCTGGATTGTCAGTTATCTGCGACAGGGAGTTCCATTCGCGCTCGAGGTGCTCGACGCGGTGGCGATCACCGCATTCGCACTGGCAACCCCGTCTACCGCGGAAATAATCCCGCTCATTCTGGCAAGCGCTTGGCTGCGCACTCTCTACGGCACACCGTGGCGAACTGTGGCCCGCGGTGTGCTCTACACCGCAGCGCTGGCAGCCGTCACGGCGCTCTGGCCCCTTATTTCTCACCCAACCTTCGCGCCCGCGCCCGTTCGCCAAGCAGGACTCATCGCCATTGTGCTCCTGACCATCACGGTGTCGGCCCAATTGCGCACCGCGCTTCAGGCCTACGACTGGGCCAACGAGCGAGACCTTGAGCTCACTCGCACGGGTGCCAAGCTGCTCGGCATGACCGATCCCGACCTCATCCGCGCCTTGGCCTGGACAACGGCCAATCGGCTGGTCTCGACAACACCGGGGTTACGAGTGCTTAAAGTGCAGCGCGACGGCGACCTGATGCGCTTCGGCGCACGCACCGGCGACTTCGCCGCGCTCCCCGCTACGGTGCCACTCTCCGTTTTGGAACTCGCCGGCTTGGGCACAACGGATGCCCGCATCGTCGATACCGCGCCGCTGGACGCCGCAGTCGGCTCTCCCCTGGCGTGGGAGTGCATCTCTCTGACCGAACAGGCGGAACAAGCGTGGCTGCTGGTCGGCGCGCCCAAGCGCATCCCCGCCGGAATGGTGCTCTCCACCCGCAGCCTGGTCAACCAGGTGAATCTGGCATTGCGCAACAGCGACACGCACCATCAGCTCAAGGCGCAGGCACAATACGATGCGCTCACCGGTCTTGACAACCGGTTGTCGTTCAACACCAAACTCGCTGCAATCCTCAACCGGAATGAAACAACCGATTCGGTGCAGGTGCTCTTTCTTGATCTGGACGATTTCAAAGACGTCAACGACCATCTCGGGCACCGTGCCGGAGATGCCACGCTCGTCGAAGTAGCCGAGCGGCTGCGGCACTACACGCGCCCACTCGACGTGTGCGCGCGGCTTGGCGGCGACGAATTCGCTATCGTGCTGCAGGGCACGACCACGGACGAGGCCACCCTCATCGCCCAACGGATGGTCCAGGCGCTGTCGGCACCGGTCGTCGTGGAAGGACGTGCTGTGCGGGTGGGCGCCAGCGTGGGCGTGGCGATGGCCACCGTCGGCATCGACCTTGACGACCTCGTGCATCAGGCCGACGTGGCCATGTACGCAGCAAAGGCTAACGGTAAGGGGCAGGTGCAGGTGTTTCAGCTCGGCCTGCTGCAATGCGGTTCGGCGCCGGTATCGTTCGAACGCCAGTTGAGCCATGCCGCCGAAGCCGGTGAACTCGAGGTGCACTACCAGCCGATCGTGTCACTGACGGACCTGGTGTGCACGGGAGCCGAGGCTCTCGTGCGCTGGAACCACCCGGAGCGCGGTCTGCTGCTCCCCGGGGAGTTCCTCGAACTGGCCGAAAGTTCTGGTTCCATCCTCGGGCTGGGAGCCTTCGTACTGAAGAACGCCTGCGCCGAAGCCGCCAACTGGCCGGATGCACGACCGGGCATTCCGACGACCGTGCACGTGAACATCTCGGCGCGTGAGCTGGAGAGCGTCAACTTTGTCGACTCGGTGCTGGGATGTCTGACGGACAGCGGACTGCCCGCCAACTCGCTGGTGCTCGAGCTGACCGAAACCGTGGCCCTGCAGTCGGCGGCGGCCGCCGACCGGCTGCAAGCGTTGGCGACCCACGGCATCCAGATTGCAATGGATGATTTCGGCACCGGCTACTCATCGCTGTCGATGCTGCGTTCACTGCCGATCACCGTGGTGAAGCTCGATTCGAGCTTCGTGGGTGGAGCGCTGACCAACTCGGTCGATCGCAGTGTGCTGGAAGCCATCGTGCAGATGAGCGAGAAGCTGGGCATTGAAACCATTGCGGAGGGAGTGGAGCGCCTCGACGAGCAGCAGCTGCTGGCGCAGATCGGCGCCGATTCGGCTCAGGGATACCTCTATTCTGCGGCCGTCCCCGCGGCAGTGCTGCGCGCCTGGCTCATGGAGTCCGACCTCGCCGGCGTTCGCTGAGCGAGCCCAAACCGGGTCGGCCTCGCCGGCGGTCGCCTCGGAGCGCACTCGCCGGAAGCTACCGGGCCCGGGCCCGGAAAGCCGGCCCACCTTAGGACGGCGGGTACGCGCGGGGATACCTGTCGAGCACGACGAATGCAACGTCGCGCGCTCTCTGCGATCAGGCGGGCCCACCCTATGCAACCGGGCCCACGATAGATCATGGGCCCGGTTGCACAACCTGGGCCCGGGCACGCAGGATGCCCCGAGACAGTTTCCGGGCCCGGGCCCGGTCGCTGGGCCCACCTTAGAAACGGGACCTACCGGTTTCGGGGCACGGAATGCGGGCCAACATTCGGAATCGCGACACACCGAGTTTCCGGGCCCGGGCCCGGAAAGCGGGCCCACCTTAGGGAATTGGACCTATCTGGTTTCGGGCCTGGGACGCATGCCCGACGTGGCACAGGGCTACCGAGTTTCCGGGCCCGGGCCCGGGTGATTGGGGCAGGGACGGTTTGGTCGGGGGCGGGCAGGCCGCATTCTGCGTGCGCCGTGGGCTGATGCACGAGCGTGGCGGCAACCAAAAAGGCCGCCAGACGGGGATAAAATCCCGGTCAGGCGGCCTTTCCTTGTGCAGGTGGTGGAGCTAAGGAGATTCGAACTCCTGACCTTCTCATTGCGAACGAGACGCGCTACCAACTGCGCCATAGCCCCAAACTGCCTTTGAAGAATATCACGCCTCGGAGCCATACCCCGACACCGCGTCGCGCGCCCGCAGCAAACGGCAGTGCGAGCAGCAAGCGGATGCCTCGCGCGGCCCAGCAGCGCGCGGCCCAGCGCCAGCGGCCCAGCGCCAGCAGCACGGCCCCGCTACGCGCAGCCCAACAACGCGCGGCCCCACAACGCGCGGCGCAGCAGCGGCCCGTCGGAACGAGCGTGCGCGTCCCAGCGCCAGCAGCACGGCCCCGCTACGCGCAGCCCAACAGCGCGCGGCCCCACAACGCGCAGCCCAACAACGCGCAGCCCAACAACGCGCGGCGCAGCAGCGGCCCGTCGGAACGAGCGTGCGCAGCCCAGCAGCGCAGCCCCACAGCGCGCGGCCCGACAACGCACGGCCCCGCAACGCGCGGCCCCACAGCGCGCGGCCCGACAACGCGCGGCCCGACAACGCGCGGCCCCGCAACGCGCGGCCCCGCAGCTCGGACGCGCGACCATTTTCGAATCGTGCAGGTCGTCGAGACGGTCCTGCCGAACTAGACGGCGCGGCGACGACGCAGCACGGCGTCGAGGTCGGTCATACCCGGCTCGGTCTCGCCCACGATACCCATCGACGCGAATCGACTCGGCACCGCAGCAACGCCCGACGACGCACCAGCAGGAGCCCCGACGACACCAGTACCAGCACCACCAGTACCAGCACCAGCACCAGCAGCACCAGCACCAGCACCAGCACCAGCACCAGCAACACCAGCACCCACACCAGCAGCCCGCACAATCGGCGTCACCACCCGGTTGGCCTCCTCGGCCAGCGCGGCCGCGCGACGCGCCACCTCCGCCTCGGCAGCGGCCTTCCGCAGCTGGTTGGCCGCTTCGACGCTGGCCATCGCCGTCTGCGCAATGGATCCGCGCGAAAGGTGCAGCGCCCGCGGCACCGGCTGCGGCGTCCAGGTCACCGCCGCCACCGGAGTCTCCTCCAGCTGCACGGGTTCAAAGGGCTGGCCGATCAGCACGGGCAGCCGCACCGGGGCATCCACCCGCACAACCCGGGCGGAGCGCGCCACCGTGGCCAGTCGGCCGAGCACACCGAACGCGGCCACCATCACAACGCCGCCACCGACCAGCGCCGTGAACGACCCCGCCAGAGCGGCAAAAACACCAGAAACGGTCAGCACGAAGCCGACCAGAAGAATCAGCGAGACCAGGCCACGAAACCGGCGCAGACGCCGAAGTTTCGTCACCGGCGCCTCGGGCACACGCGGCGCGGCCGCAGCGGCCACCGCGGCGGCGGCACGGCGCACCGAAGTGGCCGCATCCGCTACCGCTTGCGCTTCGTCCCGCTCGGCCTGCTCGGTGCGCGCCAGCAGACGCTGCTGCTCGGCCACAGTGCGTGCACTCGCTTCGAGCCGCACCTGCTGCGGAACCTCAGCCGTTTCCGCCAGAATGCGCAGTGTCTGCTGCAATCTCACCGCATTTCGTTCGGTTGCCTGGTACTGCTTGCGGCGCGACCAGGTGGGCATCAGATAGGCGACCCAGAGCACGGCAGCCACCGCCACCATGACCCCGCCACCCAATGCCTCATTACTCATGTTGACAACGGTAGGAGGCGCTGGCACATCCGAGTGTTATTAGCCGTGGTGTGTCACCGAGATTTATACCGTGTTTCCACCCCCGAACAGGGAAAATCACCCGAACGGGCAAAATCGCGTCGGTCATCGGGTGATGACGGGCAGCGGATGCGCGGCCGACTCCAGATCTGCCGCGGTGACGCGCGCGGCATCCGCTGGCACCAGGCCATCCTGCCAGCGGCGCATGACGCCCTGGCTGAGCTCTTCGGCGACCAAACCGAAGCAGAAGTGGTCGCGCCAGTCCCCATTGATATGGATATACCGGCGCCGCAGACCCTCATACCGAAAGCCGAGTTTCTCGACCACGCGCAGGCTGGCCTTGTTCTCGGGACGAATGCAAATTTCCATGCGATGCAGGCCCAGCTGATAAAAGCAGTAGTCGGTCGCCAGCGCCACGGCGGTGGGCGTCACCGACTGGCCGGCAAACTTCTCGCTCACCCAGTAGCCAATGGTCGCCGACGACAGCGATCCCCAGGTGATCGACGACACGTTGAGCTGGCCGGCCAGCTCACCGTTCTGTTCCACGATAAAGGGCAGCCCGTTGCCCGTCCGCGAGTGAATCAACAGACTGCGGATGCTCGCGCGAGTGTCGAATGACATCGGCGCGTAGGGGTTGGTGGCCTCCCATTTGCGCAGCCAGGAGCGGTTCGCCAGCAGTTCGCCCTCGAGCGTGCGCGCATCGCGCAAGCGGATGGGGCGCAGGGTGACGGCCCCCTCATGGAGGGTGGGAATAGCGATTGGCACGGTTGCCCTGTCTGTCGTGGGCTCAACGCCCGGTGTGGCTGGAGCTGGTCAGTCGAGCGTGGCGACGAATTCGTGCAGCCACGGCTTGAGGTCCGGACCGAGATCGTCCCGGTCAACGGCCAGCTGCACGATGGCCTTGATGTAGTCGAGCCGGTCGCCGGTGTCGTAGCGACGCCCGCGAAAGATCAGGCCGTACACGCCGCCGGTGGTCTCGGGGTCGACGGCCATCTCCTGCAGCGCGTCGGTGAGCTGAATCTCGTTGCCCTTGCCCGGAGCGGTGTGCTCGAGCACGTCGAAGACCTCGGGGCGCAGCACATAGCGGCCGATGATGGCGAGGTTGGAGGGGGCATCCGCTGCGCTGGGCTTTTCGACCAGGCCGGTGATGCGCACGACGTCGGGGTCATCGGTCGCCTCGACCGCGGCCGCGCCGTACATGTGGATCTGGGAAGGGTCCACCTCCATCAGGGCGACGATGCTCGTGTTGCGTTTCACCTGCTCGTCGATCATCTTCGTCAGCAGCGGGTCACGGGCATCGATGATGTCGTCACCGAGCAGCACCGCGAAGGGCTCGTTGCCCACGTGCATGCGCGCACGCAGCACGGCGTGGCCGAGACCGCGCGGATCGCCTTGGCGTACATAGTGGATGTCGGCGAGCTCGTTCGACTCCCGCACCCGAGCAAGCCGGGTCTGATCGCCCTTGCGTTCCAGCATCGCTTCGAGCTCGGTCATGCGGTCGAAATGGTTTTCGAGGGCGTTCTTGTTGCGACCGGTCACCATCAGTACGTCGCTGAGGCCGGCCGCGACGGCTTCCTCGACGACGTATTGAATGGCGGGCTTATCAACGACGGGAAGCATCTCCTTCGGCATGGCCTTGGTCGCCGGGAGGAAGCGCGTTCCGAGTCCAGCAGCGGGAATGACGGCTTTAGTTATCGGGGTACCCATGGGCACTAGGTTAGCGGCAAGTAGGATGCCTTATATGGACTCCGACATAGCTCATCGAAAGCGTGCGCTGCGAGCGGAACTGCGCGAACGCCGTCAAAACATGACCTCTTCGGAACGCGAGGCCGCGACGACGGGTCTCACCGAAAACCTGAAAAGCGTGGTGAACGGCCTGTCCGCACGGTCGATCTCCTGCTATTTATCCTCGTACAACGAACCTGACACCCGACCGTTTGTGAACTGGGCCACGGCAGAGGGCATCCGCATTCTGTTTCCGATCTCCCGTGAAGACGGCCTGTTGGATTGGACCGTCGGCGACGGCGACGAGGAATTCACCGGCATTTCCGGCGTGCCCGAGGCGGTCGGCACGCTGCTGGGCCCGATCGCCATCAACGACGTGGACCTCATCATTGTTCCAGCGGCAGCCATCGACGAGTCCGGCCTGCGCATGGGCTGGGGCCGCGGCTACTTCGACAAGACCCTGGGCTCGATGGAGAAATGCCCACCGGTCTATGCCGTCGTGTTCGACAGCGAATACCTGCAGGAAGTGCCCCGCGAAGTGCACGATCAGCCGGTCAACGGCATCGTGACGCCCACCCGGATCATCACCGTCTAACGGTCTTTTTACCCGCCCGACCCCCCTTCTGAACGCACGAAGGCGCGCGGACGCATAACCTTAGTTCTGGCAGGTGTTTGCCTGTCTGCTCAACCAGCTGGAGATGCAGTGCCTACCTACTCTTACCGTTGCACCGCGTGCGATACCGCCTTCGACATCCAGCAGGCCTTCACCGACCACTCGCTCACGGTGTGCCCGACCTGCCAGGGAAAACTGCGCAAGGTGTTCTCCTCGATCGGCGTGACGTTCAGCGGATCCGGCTTCTACAGCAACGACTCGAAGTCCGACTCGAAGCGGTCGAACCCCAACCTCGACCGCAAGCCGAGCGACAAGAGCGACTCGTCGAGCAAGCCCTCCGAGAGCAAGTCCGAGAGCAAGTCCGAGAGTAAGTCCGACAGCAGCGCACCCGCCAAGAAGGACAGCTCCTCGTCCTCCAGCTCGTCGTCCACGTCCAGCTCCAGTTCCACCTCCTCGTCCAGTTCCGTTCCGGCCGCAAAAACGTCGTAGCCCCCGGGCGCTGACCCTGCGGTCTCCTCGTCACCCATTTGGAGCATCCCATGATCAACGGTTTCAAAGAATTCATCATGCGCGGCAATGTCATTGACCTTGCCGTCGCCGTGGTCATCGGCACCGCGTTCACCGCGCTCGTCACCGCGATCGTCACGAACGTGTTTAATCCCCTGATCGCCGCAATCTTCAGTGCCGAATCCCTTGACAACACCCTCGTCGTTCCGCTCCCCGGCGGAGACGGCATCCGGTTCGGCGCCGTCATTGGCGCGATCATTGCCTTCCTGCTGGTCGCCGCGGTCGTCTACTTTGTCGTCGTGCTGCCGCTCAACAAGCTCAAGGAGCGCCAGGATCGTCGCCGCTCGGCAGGCGTGCCCTCCGAAATCGTCGAGGATCCCACGACCGAGCTCGACCTGCTCACCGAGATTCGCGACTTGCTGGCCAAGAACGCGGCCACCGACCAGGGCCCCAAGCACACCGCCTAGACCACGGCCGGGCTGAGGGCCTCGGGGACTGCGGTAAAAAACTGTAAATGGCCTCGGACTTTTTTACGACGCGCCGCGCACCGCGTCGGCCCATGCGGCATATCGCAATTTTCTCCGACTTTAGCGTCGCTCACCGGCGCCGTGTTCATCGAGCAGCCGGATCACCTCGTCCTCACTGGTCGGGGAGAAATCCTCGTAGTAGTGGCCGACGGCGCTCAACTGCCGAGGTGCGTTCACGCAAATGACCTCGTCGGCGCCCGGCAGATTGCCACTGGCATCGGCCGGCGCGACCGGCACGCCCACAATCACCGAGGCGGCTCCCAACTGGCGGGCCACCGCGCACGCCACCCGTGCGGTCGAGCCCGTGGCAATGCCATCGTCGACGATGACCGCGATTCGACCGGTCAGGTCGATGCGTGTGCGACCCTTCCGGTACCGGGCCACCCGGGCATCGAGCTGCACCCGCTCTCGGTGCTCGACGTCACGAAGTTGCTCCTCGGTGACTCGCGTCATCGAGAGCACCTCGCTGTTGAGCACCCGAAACCCGCCCTCACCGATGGCCCCCATCGCCAGTTCGGGCTGCACCGGCACCCCCAACTTGCGCACCACGATCACGTCCAACGGCGCACCCAACTCGGCCGCTACCTCGGCGGCCACGGGAAGACCGCCGCGGGGAAGACCGAGGATCACCACATCTTGTCCGCGCAGATACTCCAGCTGTTCCGCCAGTTGGCGGCCGGCGTCAATCCGATCGGCGAATACGACCATCGTTTCGACCTCCGCAAAAATCAGTATCGCGCTAGTAGCGGTCGGGCTCGGGGCCGCGCTGAAAGCGACGGCCCTGGATCTCGGTCGGGACGATCTCCACGTAAATGTATTTCAGAGTCGGGGCCAGCGGGCGCAGCGGCAACTGATCGGCGGCATCGATCTCGGACCGCTTCTCGAGGATGCGCGCGGTTCCCTTGACGACGACGCTCCACGCCTCCTCGACACCAACGCCATCCGTCTCAAACGCCACGTGGTTATTGACCGTGAGTTCAAGCAGCTTGGTGCCCTCGGCAGTGCGAAACACCAGCCGCCGGTCCGCGGCGATGAAGTTCACGGGAAAGATGTCGGGAATACCGGCGACACTGACCGCGAGGCGGCCCAAATCGCCCGAGAGCAACGCGTCCCAGCTTTCGTCCTCGGTGAGAATGCGGATCTCTTTGACGTCGTCGATGTCCATACTTCATCGTGGCACGACGCAGCGCAAACGGGAACGACGAGGCGAGTCAAATCTTCGGTTGCTCTCGCCGGAAAACCTGGCGGCAAACCACCGAAAAGGTATCCTAGGACTGGAGTCAACGATGACCGAATCTCATGACCAAACCCTGATCGCGACGATCGCGTAGCCGGCCGCACGTAGCCTCGGACGATTTCGCGACACGCCGCGCCGGGTGTTGGGCACGCGGCGGGTCGCGATTTTCTCCGAGATTAGCGACGTTGTATCACCGGTTTCTACGTAACCGCGCGCTCGGAACGAGTCTTGCGAGCAATTACCAGTGCGGGGGGCGGTCCTGCCGCAAGCGGGCGTCGTTCGCGCTCGGCAGGCTGCCAACGGATGCGACGCCCCCCTCCTCGCGCAGCACCGGCGGGTGCGGGTTCGGGTCGGTGTCGGGCGCCGGCATCAGCTTGGCGCGGCGGGCCCGGCCCGCGGCCTTCACGATCGGCTGACGGACCGTGCCAAGGCGCGGCGGGTCAGCGGGTGTGTCACGAGCTCCAGGCTCGGCAGTTCGTTCGGCAGCTTGATCGGCCGCAGGCTCGGTAGCTTGATCGGCCGCGCGCTCGGCCGCGCGCTCGGCCGTAGGCTCGGCCGTAGGCTCGGCCGTAGGCTCGGCCGTAGGCTCGGCCGTAGGCTCGGCCGTAGGCTCGGCCGTAGGCTCGGCCGTAGGCTCGGCCGTAGGCTCGGCCGCAGGCTCGGCCGCAGGCTCGGCCGCAGGCTCGGCCGCAGGCTCGGCCGCAGGCTCGGCCGCAGGCTCGGCCGCAGGCTCGGCCGGGTGATCGGCGGTCACGCGCCGGGGCGCTTGGGCAGGGTGGTGGGAGCATCACCGGTGGCCGTGTGCCGGGGCGCGGCATCCTGGGCACGCACCCCGGCGATCGCGGCCACGCGCGCTGCGACGGCATCGGGGTTGCTGAACAGCTCGAAGCTGTGCACGCGCAGATAGTGCCAGCCGAGGCGACGCAGCACTTCGGGGCGCAGCCGCAGCGACTCGCGCAGGCTCGCGCGGCCGACGACGGCATCCGTTTCAACCACGATGGCCCGGGTGCCATACGAGGCGGCGAGGGCGAGCTTGCCGCGGTGGCCGAGCCGCACGGTGAGGCCAAGCTTTTCGAGGCGACCGCCGAGGTCCACGAGCATGGCTTCGCTGGCGTCGGGAACCTGCACCTCGTCGCGGCGGGCTTCGGTCTCGCTGAGCACCTGGGACAGGGCGAGGATGCCGTGGCGCTGGCGGTCCTCGTCGATATCGGCGGGGCGAAAGCACGACACGATGTCCAGCGCCCGCCGGGCCCGGGTCATGCCGATGGCGAGCAGGCGTTCGCCGCCGGGCTCGCCGAGCGAGCCGAAGTTCGACAGCAGGCGACCGTGCGGGGTGCGGCCGTACCCGATCGAGAAGATGACCCGGTCGCGGCTTTGCGCCACGGCCTGCTCGAGGGTGAGCACCGTGAACGGTTCGCTGCGGTCTTTAAGAATGAAATCGGAGAGGTCGGTGCGCTTGGCGAACGCGGCGAGCACGGCCTGCTGCACGCGCACGGCGTGCCGGGTGCTCGCGGTGATCACCATGAGCGATTCCCGCGGACGCTTCGAGGCGTGGTCGAGCACGAGGTCAACGACCTTCACGACCTCCGCGTCAACACTCTCGATGGCGCCACTGTCGGCGTCGGGCATGCCGCGGCCACCGGCCACATAGTTAATGGTGAGGCTGCCGTGGCCGAGAAAGCTGCCGGCCCAGGGTAGCGAGTCGATGCGTCCGCCGTAGAAGCGGTGGTTGACCAGCTCGGCGAGGTCTTCACCGCCGGCCCGGTAGCTGCGGGTGAGGGTGAGCGTGGGCAGCAACTCGCCCAGTCGGGCCAGGGCCGAGTCGGCGTGCAGGGCATCGACCGACACGTCGGGCGCTGCGGCCTCTCCCGTGCCGGCGGTCTCGCCCGAGCCGGCGATGCCGGTCGTAAACGATGACGGGGTCTGGGTAACCGGGTCGCCGAACGCCACAATCTGGCGGCCACGACGAATCGCGCCCACGTTTTCGGCCAGGGTGGTGGCACCGGCATCCACGAGCAGAACGGTGTCGAACGTGATCTGGTCGCTGATTCCAGCGATTTCGTAGGGCGAGGCCAGCCAGACCGGCGCGAGCACCCGGCCGAGGTGCGGTGCCACCTCGTTGAGGCGGGCGGGGGTGGCACGGTCGGCACGCAGCAGGCGGCGCAGTTGGTCGGCCTCCTCCGGAAAGTCGACGACGCCGATCTTCCAGGTTTCGGCGAGCAGCCAGGCCAACAACTGACCGGTAGCGGATGCGTGCGCCTCGTCGACCAGTTTGAAGTCGGCCTCGAGTCGGTCCAGTACCTGCGTGTTGGCGCCGAGCAGCGCCCGGTCACTCGTGAGCATGATTTCGAGCACGGACTGCCACCAGGCCAGCTCAAGCTCGGCGGCCACATTCTCTTCCGACACGTGCCGCTCGGAGAGGTCGGTCATGAGCGGGTCGAGGTTGTGCTCGCGCAGCGTGGCCAGCAGGGCGGTGCGCTCGTGCAGGTTGGCGAGCACCTCGCTCTCGGCGGCGAGTCCGCTGATCATCGAGACCAGTTCGCCGATCTCGCGCCCGGCCAGAACGCGCGGGGTGCCCGTGGTGCCCAGCGGAATATCGAGCAGGCTGAGGTCTTCAGAGACGCGTTGGAAAGCCACGTGCACGTCGTTGATGCCCACCGGAACCTCGGGGGTGACGCCGGCGGCCGCGTAGCGCTGCCAGAGGGTGCGCTGCTGTTGGATGCGGCGCAGGCTGTCGTTCATGTCGTTGACGCGCACGCCGGGGCGCTGGTATTCATCGGCGAGTTTGCGCAACCGGCGACGACTGGCGGAGTTCATCTCCGGCGATTCCCGGCGCGAAGCCGTGGCGGCGATCAGCTCGGTGAGGGACCGGTCGAAGACGCCGGGCTGAAACTTGTCGAGGGTTTCGCGAATGTCCAGCAGCAGGCGCAGGTAGATGCCGAGCTCGTTGATGGTCTCGAACGGGCGCAACCGGGTCTGGCCGATCAGGCCGTTGGCACGTTCCAGCAGGCGCGGCAGTTCAATCTGGTTGATGCGTTTGGCGAGCTGGTGCGAGTTGGAGGCATCCGCTGTGGAGGTGAACGAGGCACCGTACCAGGGCGAGTCGCCGGGGCCGTAGCGAAATTCGCCGAGGATGGCGGCCTTGATCAGGGTGTTGGCGGCGGTCGAACGGGAGTGCGCGAGCAGTTCGAGGGCGTGCCGGTCGAGGCGCGCGGTGGTCGAGGGCGGTTCGGGCAGCTGGGCCAGGCGCGCAAGCTCACCGAGCGCGTCGAGCACCGACACCCCGAGGGCCGGATCACGCCGGGTGAGCGCCGAGCGGTAGTCGAGTAGCACCTTGCGCAGGCGCACGAGGGCGTCATCGACGTCGCCGACCCGCGGCTGCACTGCCTTCTCGTTGCGGGTGATGGAGGCGATCAGGTCGCGGCGCAGGCTGCGCGGGCTCACGGCGATGCCGGGCAGCCCCACCTGAACGAGCCGGCCGCGAATGCCGTCGAGGCTGGAACGGCGGGCGCTCACCACGAGCACCCGCTTGTGCTGCGCCACGAGGGAGCCGATCGCGTTGACGATGGTCTGGGTGCCGCCGGTGCCGGGCAGCGTCTTCACGACGAGCGAGTTGCCGGCCGCGATCTGCGCCACCACGTTCTCCTGCTCGGGGTCGGCGTCGCCGAGCAGCGTGTCGGTGGCCGGCGGGCGGGCATCCTGACCGATCGGAACCACCGGGTTGTAAGCGGTCTCAATATTGCGGCGGGCGGTGGCGTTGCCGGCGACGGCATCCAGCAGCGGATGCTCGAGCACCGACGCGTCGACGGCCAACGCCCGTCCTACATCGGCAAAGCTCGACACGACCAGGCGCGGCACGACGTTGAACCGGGGCAGGTGCGAGGTGAGGCCACGCAACCGGTCAATGACGGGCTGCGGCTTGAACGCACCGTTGGTTACGGCGAGCGCCACGAAGGCGTCGGCGTCGAGCACGATCTGAAACTGGTCTTTCAGGGCGCGAGCCAGCTCGGGATTGAGAAAGGGCTGGCCCTTGAGCTTGAGTTCGTAGTCGCGACCGTAGCGGCGAATGGCGAGGGGGCGCAGCAGCACCGGAGCGCTGTAGTCCACGTCCTGATAACGCCACTCGGCGAGGCCGATAGCGAGGTTGACCGATTCGATGCCGCGCATGGAGCGCAGTTCGATGCCCTTCTGGGTGATCTCGTTCGCGGCCAGGCGGGCGTTGCGCAGGGCGAGTTCGTCGCGGATGAGGTTGGACAGCAGGGTGGTCTTGCCGATGATGAACTGCGGCAGGCCGCCGGGATGGGTGGCGCTGAGTTCGATGCGGGTGCGGGCTTCGTCGGTGAAGTGCAGCAGCGGGGATCGGCCGCCGAGGGCGGCGAGTTCGTCACGCCAGCGTTGCCAGACCGGCTCAGCAATGTTGCCAGCGATGAAGGCCGGGTCGCCCAGACTGAGGTTGTGCGGACTGGTCACGTTTTTCGGGTCGTCAGGAGAAACGTTCGGGTACTTGGAAAGCACGTCGTCGTCGTCTTGTTTTCTATCGAGGTGCCACACAGGCCTACCCTAATTGGCAAACCACCGAATTGCCCTGAGGTCGCCGGGGTTTCGCGCGTTTGTGGCGCAATTTGCCGGGCTCAGAGCCAGCCACGACGTTTGAACACGCTGTACAGGGTGAACCCCATGGCGAGCATCAGGGCGATCGCAAATGGGTAGCCGAGCGGCCAGTGCAACTCGGGCATGAGGTCAAAGTTCATGCCGTAAACGGTGCCAACGAGGGTGGGCGCGAAGAGGATGGCCGCCCAGCTGGAGATCTTCTTCACCTCCTCGCTCTGCGCGAGGCTCGTCTCCGACAGGTGCCGCATTTCGTCGTTCTGGCGTTGGCCCACCAGGGTGCTGTGCACGGTGAGGGCGTTCTGCAGCAGTTGGCGAAAAGCGTCGCCGCGTTCGACGACGCGCAGGGTGTGGTCGAGCACGTCGCGCAGGTGCCGGTGAAGTTCGAGATCCACGTTGTATTTGTCGAAGCCGCGCTGCATCGCTTCAAACATGGTCACGAGCGGCTGCGTGGCCCGCTGAAATTCGATCACCTCACGGGAGAGGGCGTAGATGCGCCGGCTCACCTCGGGGTCGCCGTCGAAGAGCTGGTCTTCGATCTCGTCGATGTCGTTCTCGAGGCCGGCCACGACCGGCTCATACTCGTCGACGACCTGGTCGAGAATGGCGTAGAGCACGGCTTCCGGGCCGAGGGCGAGCAGGTGCGGGGTGCCTTCCATCCGCTCGCGTACCTGGGCCAGGTTGGGCGATTCGGCATGGCGAATGGTGACCACAAAGTCCGGACCGACGAACACGTGCAGCTCGCCGAACTCCACGCGCTCGTCGTCGTCCACGTAGCGGGCCGGGCGCAGCACCACGAACAGAATGTCACCGTAGCGCTCAATCTTCGAGCGCTGGTGGCCCTTGAGGGCGTCTTCGACGGCGAGGGCGTGCAGGCTGAACTCGCTCGCCACGGCCCGCACTTCGGCCTCGCTCGGCCGGTACAGTCCAATCCAGGCGAAGCCCGTGTTGTGCTTCAGCGCCTCAAAGGTGGCATCGAGGCTCGGCGGCGTGGCCACCCGGTGCCCGTCCACGTACACCGCGTTGTCCACCAGCGCCATTGGTTCTCCTTGCTCGATCTCCCAGTGTGCCACTGCCCGGGGCCGCGCCCGGACACGTCGCGCCGCGCCGGGTTGCGGCGCTGCCGGCGGGCAACGGGCATCCGTTTCACGGTGCGCGGGAGCTGCGCTGCTACGCGGGAGGTGCAACTCCCGCGCACCAGCGCAAGTCCCGCGCAGCTCGTGCCACGGAGATCCAGGTCGACCCAGAACTCCCGCGCACCAGCGCAAGTCCCGCGCAGCTCGTGCCACGGAGATCCAGGTCGACCCAGAACTCCCGCGCACCAGCGCAAGTCCCGCGCAGGCCAATGGGCCAATGGGCCGAACGGGCCGCGCGCCCACCGAGGCTACGATTGCGGGCGTTCGAGGCCGCGCAGGACGCGCTGCGCATCTGGCTGCAATCCGAGCTCGAGCAGCCGGCGGCGCAGCGGATACTGGCTCATCCCGACGGAGGCCGGCCAGCGAGTGAATCCGTGCACCTGCCGCCGGATACCGTCTTCACGCAGTTTCTCGTCGTAGTGCACCTGCTCGGGAGAGCGCCCCGACAGAAATTCTGGGTTGAAGTATTTTTCGCGCCCGTCGCATTCCCCCACACCGTCGATCTCGTGCCAGTAGAAGTCGGTCTCGCACTTCTTGCCGTCGACCACGAACTGATGTTGCAATTCCGGCTCAGGAAATCCGCTCAGGGCAATGTTCACTCGACTGGCCGATTCCGCCGGCGACCCGGAGAGATGCGTCCCGAACTGGATGATCGCTCGAGCGCGGCGGGAACCGCGGAAGGGCAGCATCCGCTCAAGGGTAGCCAAGAGTGCATCTTTGGTGGTGAGAGTGGGCGTGCGTCCGAACCGGTCCTGATAGAGCGCACGGTCCACCAACGCCACGGCAGATTTGAGATCGAGGATCGCGGCGAGATCAACCACCGTACGCTCGATAGTCGTGACGAATAGTCCGTCGACGGTTGTGACGTCGCGGGCGTCGACGCCGAGGGCATGGCGGCGGATGCCCGGATCCGAGCGTCCGCCCGTGGCTCGTTCGGTCAGCAGATGCACCTCGCTCGGCCACCCGATGAGCATCGGCAGTCCCCAGAACACGGCCGCCGATTGATGGCTGAGCACCACCTGACCACGACGGATGAGGGCGGCCCCCCGCACCCGGATGAGGTAGCGCTGGTCCTCGCGCAACTCGTTCCAGCGCGCACGGGAATAGTACAGGCCGCGGCTCACCCGCTGCAGTCGGCTCCGAGCTTCTTCCCGGCGCAGGCGAAAATCGGCGCCGAGAGCACTGGCCAGATCAGAGGTGAGGATGAGGCCGTCGCCCGGGTCGGTACTTGTGCGCATTCGGGGGCTCAGGCTGTGCCTCGGACTCGAGATCGGGGTCGGGCTCGGGCTCGGGGTCGGGCTCGGGGTCGGGGTCGGGCTCGGGGTCGGGGTCGGGGTCGGGCTCGGGGTCGGGCTCGGGCTATCGACGGGGTCGAGGCTGGGCGAGGACATGCAGCCAGAATGCCCGGACGGCGAACGCTGCGGGAAGAGGATCTCCACTCTGGCGGATATCCGGCGTCGTACCGGGCTGTGGAGGATGCCCGCGCGGCGGGCATCCATTTCACGGCGCGCGGGAGATGCGCCAGTGCGCGGGAGGTAGAACTCCCGCGCACTGGCGCAACACCCGCGCAGGGCAAACCCCCGGGGACACCCCGCCGCAGGAAGTCCCGCGCACCGGCGCAACACCCGCGTGGCGCATGCCGCGCGCGTGCCGGCCCAGCCACAACTCCCGCGCACTGGCGCAAGTCCCGCGCAGGCAACACCACGGGGACACCCCGCCGCAAGAACTCCGCGCGGCGGGCATCCATTTCACAGCGCGCGGGAGATGCGCCAGTGCGCGGGAGGTAGAACTCCCGCGCACCGGCGCAACACCCGCGCAGGGCAAACCCCCGGGGACACCCCGCCGCAGGAACTCCCGAGCACCGGCGCAACACCCGCGTGGCGCGTGCCGCGCGCGTGCCGGCCCAGCCACAAGTCCCGCGCACTGGCGCAAGTCCCGCGCAGGGCAACACCACGGGGACACCCCGCCGCAGGAACTCCGCGCGGCGGGCATCCATTTCACAGCGCGCGGGAGATGCGCCAGTGCGCGGGAGGTAGAATTCCCGCGCACCGGCGCAAGTCCCGCGCACCCTCTGCGTCAAGCTGGTTGTGAGTCAGTTCACGATCAGTCGGAGGCAGGGAAATGTCTATTAGTTCAGGATTCACCGCGGCGGAGATACGCGAGTTCGTGCATGAATATCAGCTGGTGCCGTTTG
>NZ_JASISY010000024.1:0-3762 GCF_030063365.1 Cryobacterium sp. PH29-G1
GCCCACCGAGCGGGCTCGCCATTCGGGGTGCGCGACGTCGCCGATCGCGGCGAGCAACGTCGGGTAGACCATGGCGGTGCCGGCGCCGAGCAGCATGGCGGCGGCCAGCCAGATCCCGAAGCTGTTCCCGGCAGCGACCATGCCCAGGGCGACGGCCTGCACGAGCATGCCGCCGACGATCAGCCATTTGCGGCCGATCCGGTCGGAGAGGCCGCCGGTGATCAGCTGGCCGGCTCCCCAGACGGCCGGGTAGACGGCGGCCAGGATGCCGATGCGTTCGATGCTGAGCCCGGCGGCAGCGAACAGGATGGGGAACAGGCCCCAGGCCAGGCCGTCGTTGAGGTTGTTGACCATCCCGGCCTGGCTGATCGAGGACAGCGACTTGTCCCGGAAACTGGTGAGGGTGAACACTTGCCGGTCGCTGAGGGAGCCGGCGTGCGCGTGCACGGACACATGGTTGGCCGCTTCGACCTTCGCGTGGTGGCGAGTTTCGCGCACGAAGAGCACGGACAGTCCGAGGCCGAGGGCGATGAAGGCGGCGCCGAGCAGGAACGGGCCGGGGCGCAGCCCGTACTCGGCGGCGATGTATCCGGTGGCCAGGGCCGTGGCCGCGACGCCCAGGTAGCCGGCCGACTCGTTGAAGCCCATGGCCAGGCCCCGCTGTTTCGGGCCGACGAGGTCCATTTTCATGACCACGGTGGTGGACCAGGTCAGCCCCTGGCTGATCCCGAGAATCACGTTGGCGGCGACGATCCAGCCCCAGCTCGGGCCCACGATCAGCAGCAGCGGTACGGGTATGGCGATCAGCCAGCCGGCGATCAGCACGGGTTTCCGGCCGTAGCGGTCGGAGAGGGTGCCGGCGAAGTAGTTGGTGCCGGCCTTGGCAAGGCCGAACGCGAGGATGAAGGTCAACGCGCCGGTGTACCGGTCGAGGTGGAAGACCTCGTCCGCCAGCAGCGGCAACACCGTGCGCTCCTGGCCGAGGGTGCCGCCGACCAGCGCGTTGATCGCGACTAGCAGCATGAACTGGGGGAAGTTCTGCCTCAGGCCCAGGATGATGCCGCGGTCCGCGCCCTTCCGATCATCCGCAGTTTTCGGTGTCCGGCTCACAGTCCGGTCTCCAGCGAGCGACCCGCTTCGCGTGCCCAGTCCGCGGCGCCGCCGTTGAGCACGGCGACCTCGGTTCGGCCGCCGCGCTCAAGGATGCTGGCCGCGCTCATGGCGCGCTCGCTGTGTCCACACATGACGACGAGAGGACCTGCCGGCAGTTCGGAGAGGCGCTCGGCGAGACCGCCGAGTTCGACGTTCCGCGCAGCGGCCACGTGGCCGGCCACAAACTCAGACGCCTGACGTATATCGATCACGGCGGCGGATGCCTCGGCCCCGGAGACCAGGCCCCCGGCCTCGATCAGCGACCCGGTCGCCGTTGCTCCGGACTTCTGCCACGTCGGGAAGCCGCCCTCGAGTTCTCCCGCGAGAACGTCGAAGCCGACCTTCGCGGCCGCCCAGACGATGTCTTCGGGGTCCTGATCGGGCCCCCGCACGATGATGACCGGCCGGTCTGGGTCGGCCAGCCAGCCGAGCCAGGTCGCGAAAACGGGGCGCAACGCGATGGACAGTGAGCTGGGGATGTGGCCGGCGGCGAAGTCCGCAGGCTGCCGGGCATCCACGACCTGGGCGCCTTGCTCCTGAAGCTCCTTCACCCGGTCGGCGGAGAGAGCCGGCAAGGCCGGGGTGGCCCCGAGCACGACGGGGCCCCGCCGGTTGATCTCGCCGAGGCGCAGGAAGTAGCCCGGGAAGGTGCCGAGTGAACCGAGCAGTGCATCGACGAAGGCGTCCTCGCCGGAGACCTGGAGCAGTGGGTTGGTCGCCCGTTCGCGGCCGATTGTGGTTGTCCGTTCGCCACCGGCTGCGGCGGAGCAGAACGATCCGGCGCCGTGGGTGGGCCAGACCGGGGTGTCGTCGGGCAGGTCCATCAGCCGGTTCAGCGAGTGGTACTGGGCTCGGGCCAGCGGAACGGTCATGTCCGGGCTGACCAGGTCGGTGCGGCCGGCGGTTCCGACCATGAGCGACCCGCCGGTGAACACGCCGGCGATGCGTCCATTGTCGAGGAGCAGGTAGGAGAGGTGTTCGGGTGAGTGGCCGGGTGTCGCGAGTGCCTGCAGGGTGAAGCCGCCGAGGTCCAGGGTGTCGCCGTCGTTGAGCACGGTATGGGCGAATTCGCGCGGGCCGGCCTCGGGCGCAAGAACAGTGGCTCCTTCGGCGTGCTGCAGTTCGCGCACGCCGGAGATGAAGTCGGCGTGCAGGTGTGTTTCCGCGGCGTACGCGATGGTCAGTCCCAATCGCCGCGCCTCAGCGCGAACTTCGCGCAGGTCCCGTTCCGGGTCCACCACCAGTGACCTTCCCTGGCCGATGTCCAGGAGGTAGGTGGAGTTACCCAGCCCCTCATCAATGACGGGAACAAGATGCAGCGTCGCCATGTGTACGCACTCCTCAGATTGCACGACCCCGCCGGAAACGGGAAACTTCGATATTCCATAGAACCATGGATTACTAGAAGATACTAGTATGAGGGAAACCGGGAGGACGCACATGGGTGATCGTGAGAAGAAGTCGGCGCTGTTCGAGCAGTTCGCACGCGTCGGCAAGGCACTGGGCAGTGGCAAGCGCCTCGAGCTGATCGACCTGCTCGCACAGGGTGAACGCACGGTGGAATCGCTGGCGACCGCGGCTGGCCTGGGCCTGACCACCGCGTCCGCTCACCTGCAAACCCTCAAGCATGCGGGTCTGGTCACCACCCGGCGTGAGGGTACCCGGATTCATTACCAACTCGCCGGGGACGACGTCGCTCGGCTCTACAGCCTGGTCCGCACCGTCGCCCAGACGCACGTGTCCGACGTGGAACCGAAACGTATCGCCTACCTGGGGCTCGATGGGCCTGACTCGGCGGACGATGAGGCGCGAGAGGAGATCACCCGAGACGAACTGCTCGCCCGCGCCGCGGCGGGGACGGTCGTCGTGCTGGATGTCCGGCCACGGCTGGAGTACCAGGCCGCGCACATCCCCGGCGCCTTCTCCATTCCCCTCGAGGAACTCAGTGACCGGCTCGGTGAGCTGCCGCCCAGCCGTGACATTGTCGCCTACTGCCGCGGCGCGTATTGCGTGCTTGCCTACGAGGCCATCGACCTGCTTCGCGAGAGCGGCCGCCGAGCAGCCCGGCTGAACGAGGGCATGCTGGAATGGCGACTGGCCAACTTTCCGGTGTCCTCCGAGGCCGCAGCGTGAACATCCTCATCATCATCAATGGCGCCGCCTACGGTCAGGACACGACGTACAACGCGGTTCGTCTGGCGAAATCCTTGTCCAAACGAGACGAGGTCACGACTCAGCTCTTCCTGATGGGCGACGGCGTCACCGTGGCGATGGCCGGACAGAAGACGCCCGACGGCTATTACAAGCTGGACCGGATGCTCTCGACGGTCATCCGGCAGGGTGGCCAGATCCGATGCTGCGGCACCTGCATGGACGCCCGCGGCATCACGGACACCATGCTGACCGAGGGTGCCACCCGATCCACCATGGACGCCCTTGCTGACTGGACCATTGCCGCCGACAAGGTGCTCGTCTTCTAAACTCAGGCAACCACTCGTCACTGTTGACTGTATAGTCAGCGCATGCTGACTATTGCTTCCCGCCTCGATGTCATGAACCGGCTCGGCCGCGCAATGGCCGATCCGACCCGCTCGAGGATCCTGCTCACCC
>NZ_JASISY010000024.1:3862-5310 GCF_030063365.1 Cryobacterium sp. PH29-G1
AGCCGCTGTGCCGGAGGGCCGTCAGACACGGTACGAAATCGCCGACCGACACCTGACCCGAGCGCTGACGCTGCTGTTCGACGTTGTGCTCGCGGTGGATGACGGCGTCGACTGCTCCGACGAAAACTGCGACCTGCCCTTCTGTTGCGGGACCGGAGCATGACTGCAACAAAGATTGGAGTCGCGCGCGTCGCCGACCCCGTCCGGAAACTGGTCCTGCAACGCCGGATCCGGATCATCGTCGCCATCACCATCACCTACAACGTGATCGAGGCGATCATCGCCCTCGCCGCCGGCACGGTGGCATCGTCCGCCGCGCTGATCGGCTTCGGTCTCGACTCCATCGTCGAGGTGCTCGCCGCGGCCGCGATCGCGTGGCAATTCGCCGCTCCCGACCCGGAGAAGCGCGAGAAAGTCGCGCTGCGCGTCGTCGCGTACTCCTTCTTCGGCCTGGCCGCCTACGTGATCGTCGACACCGGTCTGTCGCTCTTCGGTCTTCGCGAGCCGGAACACAGCCCGGTCGGGATCGCGCTGGCCGCCGTCAGCCTCGCCATCATGCCCGTGCTGAGTTGGCTGGAACGTCGCACCGGCCGTGAGCTGGGATCAGCGTCGGCCGTGGCGGACTCGAAACAGACCCTCATCTGCAGCTACCTGTCCGCGGCGCTCCTCGGCGGGCTCCTGCTCAACTCCCTCCTGGGGTGGGCGTGGGCGGATTCGATCGCCGCCTTCGTGATTGCTGGGTTTGCCATCAAGGAAGGTCTGGAAGCCTGGAAGGGCGACACCTGCGCGGTGCCAATCAGCGCCCTCACGGGCGAACGAACCCTCGACGCGGACACCTGCTGCTAGCAGGCAACTGATCCGCTCACCGCACCACGCCGACAAGGGAAACCGTGCTCGCATCAAGGGCCAGGTGAACAGTTGGCCATACGAGGCGTGATCCTCGTGTGCAATAATCTGCGTATGAATGCAGATACGGATGGTTGCACGCTGGATACCGACAGTGAGTATGTCGAGTTGGCCGTTGAGGTGTTCGCGATGCTCGCCGACGCCACGCGCATCCGCATCATTCTCGCGCTGCGCGACACGGAACTGTCGGTCAACCAGCTGGCGGAGACCGTCAACAAGTCCCAGGCCGCCGTCTCGCAGCACCTGGCAAAGCTGCGCCTGGCGCGCATCGTGGCCACCCGGCGCGAAGGCACCCGGGTGTTCTATCGCCTCGCGAACGAGCACGCCCGCCAGCTCGTCACCGACGCCATATTCCAAGCAGAACACGCCCTCGAGGGGATCCCGGCCCACCACCGGCACCCGCACGGCACCGTCGGCACCGAGCGGGAGGTGGACGCACATGCTTGAGGTCCTGCGGAATACCGCCTACCGAAAACTGTTCAGCGCCCAGGTCGTGGCGCTGGTCGGCACCGGCCTGCTCACCGTCGCACTCGGGTTGCTGG
>NZ_JASISY010000025.1 GCF_030063365.1 Cryobacterium sp. PH29-G1
GTTGTTCTCGACCGTACATCGAGAACCACATAGTGGACGCTAAAGCAGCTTCTTCAAACTGAGTGTTATCAAATTATCGGCTTATTAGTACCGGTCAGCTCCATGGGTCTTTAGTCCCCACTTCCACATCCGGCCTATCAACGCAGTAGTCTAGCTGCGAGCCTCTCCCCCGAAGGGATGGAAATCTCATCTCGAAGCCGGCTTCCCGCTTAGATGCTTTCAGCGGTTATCCGTTCCGAACGTAGCTAATCAGCGGTGCTCCTGGCGGAACAACTGACACACCAGAGGTTCGTCCATCCCGGTCCTCTCGTACTAGGGATAGATCTTCTCAAATTTCCTGCGCGCGCAGCGGATAGGGACCGAACTGTCTCACGACGTTCTAAACCCAGCTCGCGTACCGCTTTAATGGGCGAACAGCCCAACCCTTGGGACCTACTCCAGCCCCAGGATGCGACGAGCCGACATCGAGGTGCCAAACCATGCCGTCGATATGGACTCTTGGGCAAGATCAGCCTGTTATCCCCGAGGTACCTTTTATCCGTTGAGCGACAGCGCTTCCACAAGCCACTGCCGGATCACTAGTCCCGACTTTCGTCCCTGCTCGACTTGTCAGTCTTACAGTCAAGCTCCCTTGTGCACTTACACTCGACACCTGATTACCAACCAGGTTGAGGGAACCTTTGGGCGCCTCCGTTACTTTTTAGGAGGCAACCGCCCCAGTTAAACTACCCACCAGGCACTGTCCCTGAACCGGATCACGGTTCGAAGTTAGGTATCCAATATGACCAGAGTGGTATTTCAACAATGACTCCACCTGAACTAGCGTCCAAGCTTCACAGTCTCCCACCTATCCTACACAAGCCACACCGAACACCAATACCAAGCTGTAGTAAAGGTCACGGGGTCTTTCCGTCCTGCTGCGCGTAACGAGCATCTTTACTCGTAATGCAATTTCGCCGAGTTCGCGGTTGAGACAGCTGGGAAGTCGTTACGCCATTCGTGCAGGTCGGAACTTACCCGACAAGGAATTTCGCTACCTTAGGATGGTTATAGTTACCACCGCCGTTTACTGGGGCTTAAATTCTCAGCTTCGCCTTGCGGCTAACCGTTCCTCTTAACCTTCCAGCACCGGGCAGGCGTCAGTCCGTATACATCGTCTTGCGACTTAGCACGGACCTGTGTTTTTAGTAAACAGTCGCTTCCCACTGGTCTCTGCGGCCTTCGAACGCTCCCGGAGCAAGTCCGTTCACGCCTCAGGCCCCCCTTCTCCCGAAGTTACGGGGGCATTTTGCCGAGTTCCTTAACCACGATTCTCTCGATCTCCTTAGTATTCTCTACCTGATCACCTGAGTCGGTTTGGGGTACGGGTGACTAAAACCTCGCGTCGATGCTTTTCTTGGCAGCATAGGATCACTGATTTCACCCTTACGGGCTACCCATCGGGTCTCAACCTTATATGAGAGACGGATTTGCCTATCTCTCGGCCTACATCCTTAGACCGGGTCAACCATCGCCCGGCTCAGCTACCTTCCTGCGTCACACCTGTTAATACGCTAACCGCACCAGCATAGGGTCGCACGCTAGGCCCCACGCTTCACCCCGAAGGGATCCATCTAGGGGATTCAGATGCTTAGCATTACTGGATTAGTTTGGGCGGTTTTTCGTCAGTACGGGAATATCAACCCGTTGTCCATCGACTACGCCTGTCGGCCTCGCCTTAGGTCCCGACTTACCCAGGGCGGATTAGCCTGGCCCTGGAACCCTTGATCTTTCGGAGGACGGGTTTCTCACCCGTCTTTCGCTACTCATGCCTGCATTCTCACTCGTGTGGCCTCCACGGCTGGTTTACACCGCCGCTTCGCTGGCCACACGACGCTCTCCTACCCATCAACACGGCTGAACCAACACCACAAGGGTGCGGCTAACCAAAAATATCAATGCCACAACTTCGGTGGCGTGCTTGAGCCCCGTTACATTGTCGGCGCGGAATCACTTGACCAGTGAGCTATTACGCACTCTTTCAAGGGTGGCTGCTTCTAAGCCAACCTCCTGGTTGTCTGTGCAACTCCACATCCTTTCCCACTTAGCACGCGCTTTGGGACCTTAGTTGGTGGTCTGGGTTGTTTCCCTCTCGACGATGAAGCTTATCCCCCACCGTCTCACTGCTGCGCTCTCACTTACCGGCATTCGGAGTTTGGCTGACGTCAGTAAGCTTTTGGGCCCCATCGGCCATCCAGTAGCTCTACCTCCGGCAAGAAACACGCAACGCTGCACCTAAATGCATTTCGGAGAGAACCAGCTATCACGAAGTTTGATTGGCCTTTCACCCCTATCCACAGCTCATCCCCTCCATTTTCAACTGAAGTGGGTTCGGTCCTCCACGACGTCTTACCGTCGCTTCAACCTGGCCATGGATAGATCACTTCGCTTCGGGTCTAGGACATGCGACTGAATCGCCCTATTCAGACTCGCTTTCGCTACGCATTCCCCTCTCGGGTTAAGCTCGCCACATATCACTAACTCGCAGGCTCATTCTTCAAAAGGCACGCTGTCACCAGAACAAAGCTGGCTCCAACGGTTTGTAAGCAAACGGTTTCAGGTACTATTTCACTCCCCTCCCGGGGTACTTTTCACCTTTCCCTCACGGTACTTGTTCACTATCGGTCATGTAGGAGTATTTAGGCTTATCAGGTGGTCCTGACTGATTCACACGGGATTTCTCGGGCCCCGTGCTACTTGGGATACTTCTCGGGCGATTGCTGCATTTCGACTACGGGGTTCGCACCCTCTATGACCAGGCTTTCAATCCTGTTCGTCTATACAACGTTCTAACCCTTACCATTCGGTAGAATAGGCAGAAAAGTCCCGCAACCCCGACCATGCAACGCCTACCGGCTATCACACATGATCGGTTTAGCCTCATCCGGGTTCGCTCGCCACTACTAACGGAATCACTGTTGTTTTCTCTTCCTGTGGGTACTGAGATGTTTCACTTCCCCACGTTCCCTCTACCCGCCCTATATATTCAGGCGGGAGTCACCAGGTCACCTTACGGGCCTGGCGGGGTTTCCCCATTCGGACATCCTCGGATCACAGTTCGTTTATCAACTCCCCGAGGCTTATCGCAGATTACTACGTCCTTCTTCGGCTCTACATGCCAAGGCATTCACCGTTTGCTCTTAAAAATTTGAAATCACATGAGTTTGAATCGATTAAGTATGCCGAATAAATTCGACATCGAAATTGACCAATGATCACGCACTCAATAAAGAGTGCATAGATCTTTGTAATTTGTCGGACCGAAGTCCGATCAAATTTAAGATGCTCGCGTCCACTGTGTAGTTCTCAAAGTACGGGCGGTACCCTGTCATGCCGGCGATGTATGCCAACCACAACAAAGTCCAGAAGAATCAGATCACCGATACCGAAGTACCCATGTTCCGGTCCCTCAGGACCCAACAGCGTGCATATACAAGTCTCTCCGACACCTACTTTTCCAACCCACATTCTTACGAACCAGGCGTACCGAGTAGATCTCAGCCGTTCTTGCATCAATGTCAATGTTCCACCCATGAGCGCCATCAGAAGACATTCGCTTCCGTATGACTGGCCACCATATTCCGCTGTATACAGACGGGACGGCACGTGCTCCTTAGAAAGGAGGTGATCCAGCCGCACCTTCCGGTACGGCTACCTTGTTACGACTTAGTCCTAATCACCGATCCCACCTTCGACAGCTCCGTCCCTTACGGGTTCGGCCACTGGCTTCGGGTGTTACCGACTTTCATGACTTGACGGGCGGTGTGTACAAGGCCCGGGAACGTATTCACCGCAGCGTTGCTGATCTGCGATTACTAGCGACTCCGACTTCATGAGGTCGAGTTGCAGACCTCAATCCGAACTGAGACCGGCTTTTTGGGATTCGCTCCACCTTGCGGTATTGCAGCCCTTTGTACCGGCCATTGTAGCATGCGTGAAGCCCAAGACATAAGGGGCATGATGATTTGACGTCATCCCCACCTTCCTCCGAGTTGACCCCGGCAGTATCCCATGAGTTCCCACCATTACGTGCTGGCAACATAGGACGAGGGTTGCGCTCGTTGCGGGACTTAACCCAACATCTCACGACACGAGCTGACGACAACCATGCACCACCTGTATACCGACCTTGCGGGGCGACCATTTCTGGCCGTTTCCGGTATATGTCAAGCCTTGGTAAGGTTCTTCGCGTTGCATCGAATTAATCCGCATGCTCCGCCGCTTGTGCGGGCCCCCGTCAATTCCTTTGAGTTTTAGCCTTGCGGCCGTACTCCCCAGGCGGGGAACTTAATGCGTTAGCTGCGACACGGAGACCGTGGAATGGTCCCCACATCTAGTTCCCAACGTTTACGGCATGGACTACCAGGGTATCTAATCCTGTTCGCTCCCCATGCTTTCGCTCCTCAGCGTCAGTTACGGCCCAGAGATCTGCCTTCGCCATTGGTGTTCCTCCTGATATCTGCGCATTCCACCGCTACACCAGGAATTCCAATCTCCCCTACCGCACTCTAGTCTGCCCGTACCCACTGCAGGCCCGAGGTTGAGCCTCGGGTTTTCACAGCAGACGCGACAAACCGCCTACGAGCTCTTTACGCCCAATAATTCCGGACAACGCTTGCACCCTACGTATTACCGCGGCTGCTGGCACGTAGTTAGCCGGTGCTTTTTCTGCAGGTACCGTCACTTCCAGGAAAACCCAGTCGCTTCTTCCCTACTAAAAGAGGTTTACAACCCGAAGGCCGTCGTCCCTCACGCGGCGTTGCTGCATCAGGCTTGCGCCCATTGTGCAATATTCCCCACTGCTGCCTCCCGTAGGAGTCTGGGCCGTGTCTCAGTCCCAGTGTGGCCGGTCACCCTCTCAGGCCGGCTACCCGTCGTCGCCTTGGTGAGCCATTACCTCACCAACTAGCTGATAGGCCGCGAGCTCATCCTTGACCAAAATTCTTTCCACCCCAGAAGATGCCTTCCAAGGTAATATCCGGTATTAGCTACAGTTTCCCGCAGTTATCCCAGAGTCAAGGGCAGATTGCTCACGTGTTACTCACCCGTTCGCCACTGATCCAAGGAGCAAGCTCCTCTTCACCGTTCGACTTGCATGTGTTAAGCACGCCGCCAGCGTTCGTCCTGAGCCAGGATCAAACTCTCCGTAAATGTTTGAATAGCTCCCGAATAAAT
>NZ_JASISY010000026.1 GCF_030063365.1 Cryobacterium sp. PH29-G1
TGACGCCCATGTTCATGGAAAGCCCCGGCGAGACCAGCGTGAACCCCGTTATTGTGGCGGTGGAGCAGGCGCGGGGAATTCTCCTTGAAGCGTTGGGTGGGGTGTCGTTTGGGTTGCTCGGCGACGAAGAATCCCTCACCATGCTCCTCGCGCTGGAGAGCGTGGGTCGGGTCATCGACGGAGCCCGGGTACTCTCCACGTCGGATGTGTTGCGTCGGTCCGAATATTTCGATGCTGCTGGCGCTGCTCAGGTTGCCGCTTCTACCGCTGTTTCTGCCGCTGCTGCGGGCAGTGCTGCTGCGGGCAGTGCTGGTGCGGGCAGTGCTGGTGCGGCGTCCGTGACGCCGGACAGCGCGTCGGCGGCCACGGGCACGGCGATCGCGTCGGGGCTGGGCGCGGCGGGGCTGGGCGCGGCGACGCTGGGGGCGCCGACGCTGGCTCGTCGGCTGGGCTGTCGCAGCGGGGTTGACCTGGTCTGCACCCTCGCCCGGCTGTCCCGCAGCGAGGTGCGCCAGCGCGCCGCGCTCGGCCAGAAAGCGGGCCAGCGGATGCTCCTCGGCCGTCCCCTCGTGCCTACCTACCCCGTCCTCGGCGAAGCGTTGCAGGGCGGAACGCTCGGCGTGGAGCAGGCCCGGGTGATCGTGCAGGTGCTCGACGGCCTCCGCTCTGAAGTCGTGGTCGAGGACCTCGACCGGGTCGAACGCTCCCTCGTCGCAAGCGGTTCCGGCGCGATCACGCCCGAAACCGAGGGGCTCCCCGGCGCTGGCATCGCCTTCGCCCCCGAGTTGCTGCGGCAGCAGGGCGTCCAGTGGAAGGCACGACTCGCGCCCGACGGCACCGCGCCCGGTGACACCCCGCCCGAACGGCGCAGCTGGCTCACCTTCGGCGCCCTGAGCAACGGCGGCTACAGCCTCAACGGCTGGTTCACCACCCTGGACCGCGCCATCATCGGCAACGTCTTCGACGCGTACCTCTCCGCCGCCGCAG
>NZ_JASISY010000027.1 GCF_030063365.1 Cryobacterium sp. PH29-G1
GCTGAAGTGTTTCAGGTTGTGGTGTGCTGGGGAGAGGAAGTGCAGGTTGGTGGCGGTGGTGGGGCCGCCGAATTGTTTGTCGATGGTGTGGTCGAGGTCGCTGTGGCCGGCGGAGCGGTTGCAGCCGGGGAACCGGCAGGTTCCGTCGCGCAGTCGCAGGTACTTCTTCAAGCTGGCCGGTACCCGGAAGGGTTCTTGGCTGACGTCGAGCACGATGCCGGTGTGCGGGTGGGTGAGGATGCGCAGGAAGCTCGTCGCCGTGCCGGCCAGGCGGCGGGCGGTTTCCGGGTCGATCGGGCCGTAGCCTTCGAGTTCGGCCGGTTCTTCGCTTTTGCCCATCAGGGTGAGCACCGGCACGGTGATGTTGACGTTGGCGGTGAGGCCGGCGCCGAGGCCGCTGCCGGTGACGCCTTGCTGGAGCAGGTCGATGGCGACATCGGCGCGCAACTGGCTGAGGGTGCGCTCTTCGTCGGGGCCTTGCAGGCTGATGGCGGCGTCGGTGACGCGGGTGTAGACCGCCTGCAGGTCGTCACCGGCTGCGCGCAGCCAGAGCGTGGCCATGCCGTCTTTATCGGGGAAGAACAGCACCTTGCGATCGGACAGGCACTTGCTGCGGCGCACGGTGATGCTGTCCGGGTGGAACCGTTCGCGCAATTTGCGGGCCTTGCCGTCGAATTGTGTCGCGGTCAGGCGTTTCGCGTGCGGCAGCAGCACGCTCTCCAGTGCGTCGCGGGCGGGCTGGGGCACGGAGTCGAGCTGGTCGAGCAGGCGGCGGGCATGGCGGAGGGAGATGTCGCCGGTGCGGAGGGCATCGAGGGTTTGGGGGCGGGACTCGACCAGCACGCGGCTTTCGTGCAGGAG
>NZ_JASISY010000028.1 GCF_030063365.1 Cryobacterium sp. PH29-G1
TGGCTTTGCGCGGGGTGTTTTGGATCCCCGACGGGTGGGCACGAGGGGGCGGGCGCTTTGGTCCTCGATATCGGCCGCGATCCGCCACCACGACCGCCGTCCGGCGAGCATGACCCCCGCGTCCCAGGTGGACGCGAACGTGTGATCGACGGCGTTCCCCGCTTTCCAGCCCGCCGTGATCTTCGTCTGGATTACAGTCCGATCGGCCATGGAGATGCGCGACAGATACGCGCGATCCTTCTGCGGGAGCGGGTCGGAGACCCGGGCGCGAGGCGTCTGTCGGTACTGCCAGGTGGAGCGAGCCACGCCCGTGATCAACAGCGCTTGGCGTTGCGATCCCGTCGAGCTCGTCAACTCCGCGACGAGGTCGTTCTCCAGCGTCAGGAATTGGACTGATCGGGCGGTGCCGGGGTAGCTGCGGGCTCTTCCTCGCTCATCGCGTGCAAGAGCCCGATAGCTTTTCCCAATGCGGTATTCGTCTCCTCCAACTCGCGCACCCGCGAACTGAGCTTGGCGACTTCGGCCAGGTGCGTTGCCCGCTCTTCAGCCCGCTTCTTCTCCAGTGCCGTGCGTTTGGCCGAGGGAACTGTCATTGGACTACCCTCTCGCGGAACGAGCCCGTGGTCCAGATCACCTTCGTAAACTGCAGCACGCCACCGCGCCAGAGTCCTGGTCGAGAAATCACGCTCGGCCAACCACGGACCCTTCTGGCCAAACGGCACCAGCTGATATTCATGCACGAACTCGCGTATCTCCGCCGCGGTGAATCCTGAACTAATAGACATTTCCCTGCCTCCGACTGATCGTGAACTGACTCACAACCAGCTTGACGCAGAGGG
>NZ_JASISY010000029.1 GCF_030063365.1 Cryobacterium sp. PH29-G1
GGGGTGGCGCTGACGTCGAGCACGATGCCGGTGTGGGGGTGGGTGAGGATGCGTAGGAAGCTGGTGGCGGTGCCGGCGAGTTTGCGGGCGGTTTCGGGGTCGATGGGTCCGTAGCCTTCGAGTTCGCCGGGTTCGTCGCTTTTGCCCATCAGGGTCAGGACGGGGACGGTGACGTTGACGGTGGCGCCGATGCCGGCGCCGAGGCCGGTGTCGGTGACGCCTCGGGCGAGCAGGTCGATGGCGACGTCGGTGCGGAGTTGGGTGAGGGTGCGGGGTTCGTCGGGGCGTTGCAGGCTGAGGGCGGTGTCGGTGACGCGGTGGAAGATGGCGCTGAGGTCGTCGCCCGCGGCTCGCAGCCACAGGGTGGCCATACCGTCTTTGTCGGGGAAGAACCGGACCGTGCGGTCGGCCAGACACTTGGCGCGGCGCACCACGATGGACTCGGGGTGGATGTATTCGCGTAGTTTGCGGGCTTTGCCGTCGAATTGTGCGGGGGTGAGTCGTTTGGCGTGGGGTAGCAGGACCTGTTCGAGGTCGGTGTGGAAGGGTGCCGGTACGGAGTCGAGTTGGTCGAGTAGGCGGCGTGCATGGCGGAGGGAGATTTCTCCGTTGCGGAGGGCGTTGAGGGTGTGGGGGCGGGATTCGACCAGGGTCCAACTCTCCTGGAGCAGTCCGGACGCGGTGCCGTAGGGGATGCGGAGCGCGCACGCCATTTCGGCGACGAGGCCTTGCTGGGCGGCGAAGGTGGCGT
>NZ_JASISY010000002.1 GCF_030063365.1 Cryobacterium sp. PH29-G1
GAGGCCCTCGGCAACCTCGAACCGCCAGTCGGCCTGGCACTGCGCCCAGAACGCATCAAATTCAGCGCGCTCCTCGGGCGAGACCGGCCACGTACCGTATGCGGCGAAGAACGGATCGACACTGCCCGGCTGCTGGGGGGTGTCGCCGCTCTGGCTCATAGAACAAGTGTACCAAACTCAACCCCTTGAAGTCGAGGGAATCTCAGATAAATTCGGAATGCCATGCGAATACATATTCGTGTCGGCGGATCGCGCTTGCGAAGCGACCCGCGTTGATCGATGGCGGTCTCGACAGGCTCGACCTGCGGGTAGCGGCGAGGCGCGGAGTTGTTCGCGGTGATCGGGTGGGAGTCTCGGCGGCCTCGACCGACCGACGCCGGGACTGGTCCCCGCTGCCTTGATGCTTGAGGCCGTCGCGGTCATTGTGGGGCTGACAACCATTCGGTCCTGGATGGCTCCAGAACCGACGGATGCCTCGGCGATGCGCGCTGGAGCCAGAGTCGCCTGCTTCTTAGTAGCTCGATCTAATCAGTGGAACGCTATGCTAGTTGTATGGAAACAGGGGAGAGCGGGGCTGTACGGCGGCGAGCAGCGCAGGCGGCAAGCACGCGAGCGGAAATCGTCATGGCGGCCGGACGGCTCATGCTCGAGCGCGGGTATGTGGGAACTTCGATCGCGGCGATCGCTTCGGAAGCCGGTGTGGTGGTGCAGACGATCTATAACTCGGTGGGTTCGAAGGCCGAGCTGCTGGCTGCGGTTCTCGAGCGAGTTGCCGAAGAGCCGGATGCGCCGGCGCTGTTGTCGGGGGCAACGCGGGAACGCATTGCGGGGGCCCGCACGGCGACCGAGGTTATTCGCATTTTGGCCCGGTCGAGCGCGCTCGTGAATGAGCGCACCTCGGGCATCCTGCGCATTGTCAGCGAAGCCGCCGTCGTCGATCCCGATGTGGGGGAGTTTGAGCAGAAGCGCGATGCGGCCCGATTGCATGGCTTTGGCGAGGTGGCGGTGGCGCTGCGCGAGAAGCGCGGCCTGCGTGGGGGAATCAGCGACCACGAGGCGGCGGCGACAATGTGGGCGCTGGCCCATCCGCACACCTACAGAACGCTGGTTCTGTCGCTCGGCTGGTCGACGGAGGCGTACCTGAGCTGGCTGGAAAAGTCACTGCTGGCGGCCCTGCTCTAGTCCCAATCGGGCCTCCGTGTGCCGAGCACAGCCTGAAGGCAAATATACTAGTGAGTTGGACCGCTCTGGCCCACCCACACTTCACACCCGTACAAACTCTTCGAATGGACTATTGCTGTGCTCAACGTGCAAGATCTCGAAATCCGCGTTGGAGCCCGCGTGCTCATGGAGGGCGTCAGCTTCCGCGTCGCGAGCGGCGACAAGATCGGCCTGGTCGGCCGTAACGGCGCGGGGAAAACCACGCTGACGAAGACCCTCGCGGGGGAGACGAACCCGACCAAGGGCTCGATTACTCATTCGGGTGAGATCGGCTACCTGCCCCAGGACCCGCGCGCCGGCGACCCGACCATGCTGGCCCGCACGCGCATCCTGGACGCTCGGGGCCTTGGAACGATTGCCCTGGGCATGCACGAGTCCAGTCTGGCGATGGCCGATCCCGATCCCAAGATCAGCTCGGCGGCGATGAAGAAATATGGGCGCCTGACCGATGAGTTCAACGGGCTCGGTGGGTATTCCGCCGAAGCCGAAGCCGCCTCGATCGCCAGCAACTTGAAACTGCCCGACCACATTCTTGATCAGGCGCTCAGCACGCTCTCCGGTGGTCAGCGTCGCCGCATTGAACTCGCCCGCATTCTGTTTTCGGCCGCCGAGATGATGATTCTCGATGAGCCCACCAACCACCTCGACGCCGATTCGGTGGCTTGGTTGCGCGAGTTCGTCAAGAACTACAAGGGCGGTGTCATAATCATCAGCCACGACATCGAACTCGTGGGCGAAACGGTCAACCGCGTCTTCTACCTGGACGCGAACCGCATGATGATCGACATCTACAACATGAACTGGAAGAACTACCTGCTCCAGCGCACAGCGGATGCCGATCGACGCAAGAAGGAACGTTCCAACGCCGAGAAGAAAGCGTCCACCCTTCAGCTGCAGGCCGCCAAGTTCGGCGCCAAGGCCAGCAAAGCCGCCGCTGCCCACCAGATGGTGGCCCGCGCCGAGAAGTTGCTCTCCGGGCTCGATGCGGTACGCGCCGTGGAACGCGTGGCCAAACTGCGCTTCCCCGAGCCTTCGCCCTGTGGACGCACGCCGCTCATGGCCAAGGACCTCTCGAAGAGCTACGGTTCCCTGGAAATCTTCACCGCTGTCGACCTCGCGATCGACCGCGGATCCAAGGTGGTCATTCTGGGCCTCAACGGTGCCGGAAAGACCACCCTGCTGCGCATGCTCGCGGGCGTTGACGAATCCGACACCGGTTCGATCGAACCCGGCCACGGCCTGCGCATCGGCTATTACGCTCAGGAACACGAGACCATCGACGTGAAGCGCAGCGTGCTGGAGAACATGGTCTCCTCCTCGCCCAGCATTACCGAGATGGAAGCACGTCGGGTACTGGGCTCGTTCCTGTTCACCGGTGACGATTCCAACAAGCCGGCCGGCGTGCTCTCCGGTGGTGAGAAGACACGACTCGCCCTCGCCATGATCGTGGTCTCGGGTGCCAACGTTCTTCTGCTCGATGAGCCCACCAACAACCTGGACCCGGCCAGCCGCGAGGAGATCCTCGACGCTCTCGCGCACTATGCCGGTGCCGTGGTACTGGTCAGCCACGATGAGGGGGCCGTGCAGGCTCTCAATCCGGAACGCGTGTTGATCATGCCCGAAGGCACGGAAGACCACTGGAACAAGGATTACCTCGACCTGATCGAGCTGTCCTAATCGATTTTGTGGTCGGTCTCGACCGCCGACGATGCGCGAATGGAGCCCCTGCCTGTTGCCGCTGACGCAGTCCATGCGCATTGCTCTGGTGTCCCTCCACACGTCTCCGGGGGCGGACCCGGGCGCCGGCGATGCCGGCGGAATGAACGTCGTGGTTCGCCATCAGGCTGAAGCCCTCGCGGCTCGTGGTCATCGGGTGAGCATTCTGACCCGCCGATCCGCGGCGAGCCAGCCGGTGTCAATGCCGCTCGCTCCGGGGGTCTCCCTGCATTTTTTGGACGCCGGTCCGGCCGTTTCTCTGCCCAAGGGCGAGCATGAACAGTGGATCGAAGAGTTTTCGGCCAGGCTGGCCGCTCTCGAACCGTCTGACATCATCCACTCCCACCACTGGTTGTCCGGGATGGCTGCCCTCCCCGTGGCACGACGCTGGGGGATTCCGCACGTGCAAAGCTTTCACAGCATCGCCGCCGGCGACTCGACGCCGCTCTCCGCGGGCGAACGGGCCGAATCATCGGGGCGGATGTCCGGCGAAGCGTGGTTGGCGCGGGAGTCGGATTCCCTCGTTGCGATCAGTGCGGCCGAAGCGGCCACGATCACCGGCCGGTTGGGGGGAGCCGCAGAGCGCACAACGATCGTGCTTCCCGGCGTCGACGGCAGCGTGTTTCGTCCGGTCAGGCCAGCTGCCCGCGGGGTGCTCGGTCAACCGGGGCTCGCTGGCCCAACGGTGCACGCTGATCGCCGGGGCTACGTCGTCGTGGCAGCGCGCCTGCAGCCCCTGAAAGGCCTGGATCTCGCCATCGCCGCCGTAGCCGCCGTTCCGGCCGCCATCCGACCGGCTCTGGTGATCGCGGGAGCGGCCTCGGCCGACTACGACGGTTACGAGGCGGAGTTACGTGCGCTCGCCCAGCGGCTTGGGCTCACCGATGAGCTTCGCCTGGTCGGACCCCAGTCTCGGGTAGATTTGGCCGCCCTGTTTCGTGGCGCCCGCCTGGTGCTCGTGCCGTCACACTCAGAAACCTATGGTCTGGTCGCGCTCGAAGCGGCCGCCTGCGGCGTGCCCGTCATCGCCGCAGCATCCGGTGGCCTGCGAGAAGCCGTCATCGACGGGTTAACGGGATTGGTGCTGGAGTCGCGCGATCCCGTGGTCTGGGCGGATGCGCTCGGTCGCGTTCTCAACGATCCGCACCGTGCCCGAGGACTGTCTGCAGCGGGGCGGAAGCACGCACTCGAACTCGATTGGACGCGGTCGGCCGCGTCGTTGCTCGAGGTGTACCGGAGGCTGCTCGACCCGGTCCCCGGCCGCGGGGACCACGACCGGGGACGCTGAAGCCATCTCCCGCCGATCCCGGTGTGGCCGTCGGTGATTCCGGGCCCGCCGGTGCGGCTGAGCAGCGAGCGAGCGCTCACTCGGTGAGGAGTCCCTGGAGGACGTCCGCCAGCCGCTCCGCGCCGACTTGTGCATCGAGGTCGGTGGTGTGTTCCTCCGGCGAGTGCGAAATGCCGGTCGGGTTGCGCACGAAGAGCATCGCGGTCGGGATGACCGAGGCGAGAACGCCCGCATCGTGGCCGGCTCCGGTGTCGAGGACGGGCGCGTGCGGGAGCATGCGCTCGAGGCGCCCGCGCAGGCGAGTGTCGAACCGGGTGGTCGCGCTGAAGGACTCTTCGGTAAGCTGCGCCGCGCAGCCCTCCTCGGCGCCGAGCAACTCGAGTGCACTTCGGATCGACTCGACGAGAGCCAGGGTGACTGTGTCGTCGGGGTGACGGACGTCGATCCAGAAGTCGACGCGGGAGGCGATCACGTTCGTTCCTCCGGGCACCGGCTGCAGGCGCCCGACGGTCGCGCGCGCATCCGGCGTCGTGCGCGCGAGATCGCGGATGGTTTGGATCATTCGGGCCGCAGCGACCATTGGGTCGTGGCGATCGCGCATCAATGTTGTACCCGCATGGTTGCCCTCGCCGCGGATGCTCGCACGCCACCGTCCGTGACCGAGGATGCTGGAGCCGATCGCGACGGGCGCGTCGAGGTCGATCAGACCGCGCCCCTGTTCGACGTGGAGTTCGACGAACGAGTCGAACGCGCCCAGGCCCTCGATGTCGGCGCTGATAGCCCGGGGGTCGAAGCCGTTGCGGGTGAGCACCTCGGCGAAGGTATCGCCGTCTGGATCCTGCAGCGCGAGGGCATGCTCTGGGGTGATCGCACCGGTCAGCAGGCGCGACCCGAGGCAGGCGATACCAAACCGGGATCCCTCTTCCTCGGGGAACGCCGCGACGACCAGCGGCTTGTCCGGCGTGAATCCGCGGGCGCGGAGCAGGTCGACGGCGACGAGCGCCGACGCAATGCCGAGCGGGCCGTCGAACGCGCCGCCACCGGGCACTGAGTCGAGATGGCTGCCCGTGAGCACGGCGCCCGTCGTCGTGCGCGAGGGGGTGTGCCACCAGGCGCGGATGGTGCCTACGCCGTCGATCTCGACGTCGAGTCCGCGCTTCGTGGCGTGTGCGATGAACCACTCGCGCAGGTCGAGTTCTGCGGTGGAGAAAACGGGGCGTGAGTAGCCGCCGCGCAGCGGATCGGTGCCGATGTCGGCGATCTCGGCCAGGAGGCCGGGGACGGTGTCAACGCGGGGGGTGTTCTGCGTTGCGGTGCGGTGTGTGCCGGTGTTCTGCATCGTGGTCCAGTCTCTTAGCGGGCGGCGAGCAGCCCGGGGCGGAATCGGCTCGGCACTTCTTCGCCGGCGACGAGTGCTGCCGCGAGTTCGCCGATCAGCGGAGCGAACTTGGCTCCGTGTCCCGAGCACGGCGAGAGCACGGTGATACCCTCGACGCGGTCGATGACGAAGTCCTCATTTGGCGTGTTCGTGAACAGGCAGGTCGTCTCGGCATACGGCTCGGGCACGAGGCCCGGAAGGTAACGCTCGACGTAGTCCACGACGCGACGCCGATTCGTGGGGTCGATGATCTGGTCGTGCGCGGCGGCCGAGGGGATGCGCTTGCCGCCGTTGAATTCGGCGACCTTCTGTCCGCGCATCTCGGCGTCGCGTCCGCCGGGCAGCCCGTAGACCTGGATCTGGTCCGTCTTGTGGATGAATGTCGGCCACGCGAGCTGCGCGTCGCGGTAGGGAAAGTGGTACGCCTGCTCCTGCCTCACCTCAAGGGCGGGGAACGCCTGGACGAAGGCGTTGGGCAGTGCGAGCTCGCCGAGGAGGTCGGGCAACCAGCCGCCGGCCGCCACCACCACCTGCTCGGCCTCGAAGGCTTCTCCCGTCGCGGTGAGGACGCGGTAACCGGCCGTGGTCTTCTGCACCCGAGTGACGGGCTGATCACCCAACACCCGAGCGCCGTGCAGTTGCGCCTGAGCGATCATCGCGCCAACACTGCGCTCGGCGTCGATGACCCCGGCACCCGGCTGCCAGAGCACGGAGGTGTCAAAGGCGAAGTCCCAGCGCATACGCGCAGCATCGGCGGTGAGCAGTTCGTGTGCCACGCCGGCCACAGCGAGCACCTCGGCGAGTCGTTCCGGGTCACGGGCATTGCCGTAGTCGACCGCGCCGGTCGGCGTGACTAGTTCGGAACCGTGTGCCGTCGCCAACTCGGACCAGCCGCGCGAAGACTTCACCACGAGATCGACGTAGAAGGGCTCCGGGTAGGCGTACCGAAAGATGCGGGCGGAGCCATGCGAGCTGCCGAACTCGTTCGCGGGGGAGGTGCGCTCGAGAACGGTTACGTCGTGACCGCGCTGCGCGAGTCGCCACGCGGCGGAGGCTCCAGCGAGGCCGGCGCCGACGATGATGATGCTGGTCATGAAGGTAATCCTGTCAGGTTGTCGTGCATGTGGATCAGCGGCGTGTGCGGATTATCAGGAGATACGGATCTCGAGGAGGCGGGCTCGGGTGCAGCGCACCCGAGTGCCGGGCCGGATCACGGCGGGTGCCGAGAACATCTTCGCGGCGAAAGCGGTGACTGATCCGTCGGCGAGGATGACGGCGCGGGTATCTGGATCGTGGTTGGAATAGTCGCCGGTCACGGTGCGCCAGTGCAGCTGAACCCGGTGGCCGGCGCGGGTCATCACGTTCACCGCGAGCGCGGGTGCGCCGAGAACTCGCGCGACGACGTGCGCTGCTCCGTCGAATCGCACGGTGCCGGACGCATCGGCGGCGAGTTGGATGCCGTCCTGCAGCAGGATGAGGGTCTCGCTTGAGAGGGGAGTGAACGCCCGGTTGTATCCGGCGAAGGAGGAGAACGCGGCGCCGTCGGTAACGGTGGCGATGCTGATCCGCCAGTCGGGCTGTTCGTTGTCCGACGCCGAATAGATCGGACGGGTCATCCCGAGGCCGTTGCGCCAGGGTGTGACGGGCAGCTCACTGACCGACCGAACCGAGCCCGTGTTCGGACTCATACCGACTGCGCCGGTGTGACGGCCTCGTCGTCCTCGTAGGCACGTTCCGCGTGGTGATGCTCGTCGATGCCGGTGACTTCGTGTTCCTCGGGGATGCGCAGTCCGACAGTCTTCTGGATCGCCTTCGCGATCAGCCAGGTGACGGCGAAGGAGTAGGCGAGAACGGCGATGGTGGCGACGGTTTGCACGCCCAGCAGTTCGAATCCGCCGCCGTAGAAGAGACCGGCGCGTCCGTTCGGCGCGGCGGCGGTGGCGAAGAGGCCGATGAGCAGCGTTCCGATGATGCCGCCGACGAGGTGCACGCCGACAACGTCGAGGGAGTCGTCGAAGCCGAGGCGGAACTTCCACTCGATGGCCAGGCAGCAGACGACACCCGCGATCGCTCCGATCGCGATAGCGCCGAGCGGCGACACAGCACCGCAGGCCGGGGTGATCGCGACGAGGGCGGCGATGAGTCCGGATGCGCTGCCGAGGCTGGTGACGGCTCCGTGGCGGAGACGGTCGACCAGGGCCCAGCCGAGCAGGCCGGCGCAGGCGGCGACCGTAGTGTTGAGGAAGACGACGCTCGCGGCATTGCCCGCAGCGAGCGCCGATCCTGCGTTGAATCCGTACCAGCCGATCCACAACAGACCGGCGCCGACCAGGACGAGCGGGCGGTTGTGCGGGCGTGCGGGGCCGCCCCAGTCCTTACTCTTACCGAGCACGATCGCCAGCGCGAGGGCGGCGATCCCGGCGTTCATGTGTACGGCGGTGCCGCCGGCGAAGTCGACCGCTCCCAGAGAGTTGGCGATCCAGCCGCCCACGACGGTGTCGCTGTCGAACGCGAAGACCCAGTGCGCGATCGGGAAGTAGACGAAGGTGGCCCAGAGCCCGGCGAAGAGGAGCCAGGCGCCGAACTTCATCCGTCCGGCAGCGGCTCCGGCGACGAGCGCGGTGGTGACCGCCGCGAAGAGCAGCTGGAAGGAGGCGAACAGGGCGAGCGGGATGCCGGCGTCCGGATCGTCGGTCAGTGCCGCATCGAGACCGGCGAAGGCGAGCGGATCACCGAGCAGGCCGAGACCGCCGAGCGAATCGCCGAAGACCGCGGAGTAGCCGAAGGCGACCCAAAGTAGCGCGACGAGCGCTGCGCCGCCGAAGCACATGAGCATCATGTTGAGGATGCGGCGGGAGGAGACCATCCCGCCGTAGAACAGGGCAAGGCCCGGAATCATCAGTGCCACGAGTGCTGCGCTCGTGAGGATCCAGGCAACGTTTCCAGAGTCCACGTTTCACTCCACAGGGTTTGGGGGCGCGCCGGGTTGGCGCGCCAAAGAAGAATGGTGCAGGTGGTGCAGGTGGTGCAGGTGGGCGGGGAGCGCCGGGTACGGCTCCCCGCATCCGTGGTGTTAGGACATGTTCGGTGCGTCCCACAAATTGAGCTTCGTGCCGATCCCCAGCTCGACCGCGTTCTCGTAGACGGTCTTCGCCCATGCGACGTCCTCGACGCCCATGCCGCCGACGCTGAAGAGCACGGGCTGCTCGTCGAACTCGCGCCCGGCGGCGGTGCCCTCGAAGACGTCGCCGATGTTGACGACCCGAGATTCGTCGAGTTCGCCCGCCTCGATGAGGTCCTGCCAGTAGAGCCCGATCATGCCGAAGGCGGTCTCGTGCGACGGTGCCGGGTATTCTTCGGCCCAGGCTTGGTAGATCGGCTTGGCATCCGCGATGAGGCGTGCCTTGCCCGAGAGGGTGTAATCCTTGTCCATCTTCAGGTTCGCGGGCAGGCTGAGGAAGGCGCCGGGCTTGATCCAGTCACCGTCGATGTAGGGATAGTTCTCCGAGCCGACGAGCCCCGTGACCGCCTCCGAGACGATGTCGGAATCGCGCACGGCGGCCTCAATCGTGTCTGCGATCTCGATGGTCGTGAACTGCGGGTAATTCTTCGACACGTAGGCGGCGAAAGCCTCCGAGGTGGAACGGCGGCGGCCGTTAATACGAATCGTGTCGAGCGTCGGCCGCGCCGTCGTCATCGCGTGCAGGGCGCTTTTGTTCATGGCGCCGGGTCCGATGATTCCGAGCGACTTCGCATTGATCGGGGCGAGTTTCTTCGCCGCGGCGCCGGGCACTGCCGCGGTGCGATACGCGCTCTCGAGGTTGCCGGACATGATCGCGAACGGTGCGCCGGTCACCTTGTCATTGAGGACGATGAGGTGGATGGACCGGGGCAGACCCTGCTCGCGGTTGTCGATGTTCGAGCCGTACCACTTGACTCCGGCGGTGTCGAAGCGGCCACCGAGGTAGGCCGGCATCGCCATGAAGCGGCGGTCGGCAGCATCCGTGGGCATAGTGGCGAATGGTGACGATGCCGGGAAGCTGATCTGCGCACCGTGTGAGTTCGCGGAGTTCGCGGAGTTGCCGGCCATCCGGTAGTCGCCCTTCGCAACGAGGATGAGCACTTCCTCCATGACGTCGATGCAGCGCTCCATGTCCTTCACCCCAGCGGCGATGACTTCCGGCTCGCTCAGGTACAACATGTCGATGCGGGTGCTGGGTGTGGTCTCGCTGGTCGCGGATGATTCAGTCACGGATAGTCCTCCAGATCGGGGTGTGTAAGGGAAAGTATCCATACATATTGGGCGAACGTCCAATACTCCGGGCGCCCCCAATTGATAGCGAAACGCTCGTAATATTGGCGAAATATCCCGGTAATACAGAGGTCGTATCATTTGCGAAATGGACCTCCGACAGCTGCGATATTTCCTCGCCGTAGCGGATGAACTCCACTTCGGACGCGCGGCGGAGCGGCTGGGCATGTCGCAGCCTCCGCTGAGCGTGCAGGTGAGCCGGCTCGAGGACGAGCTCGGTACGCCGCTATTCGAGCGAACCACCCGGCGGGTGAGCCTCACCCCGGCCGGCCAACACCTGCAGACGCGGGCGCACTCGATCCTGGACGAAGTCGACGCGGTCCGCGAGGAGATGCGCGACTACGCGGACGGCCTATCCGGTCGGCTTTCCGCAGGGTTTGTCAGCTCGGCGAACTACACCGTGCTCCCCGGCGTCGTGCAGCTATTTCGCGCGTGCCGGTCGAATATCACCCTGGAGCTCCATCCTCTGACTTCCGGCCAACAGCTCGAGGCGCTGCGGGCGGGAACACTCGACGTGGGGATCGTGCGTGATGAGATTCCCGCGAATTCGGGTTCGACTTTTGAGCTGACGTCGGAGGTCGTGTTCGAGGAGCTCCTTGTGGCGTGCCTGCCCGTCGACCATCCGCTGGCTCAGCGCAGCGAGGTGACGGCAGGGGAGCTCATTGACGTGCCGATGATCACCTATCCACGTTCCCTCATGCCCGGCTACGTCGACCGGGTGGCCGCCGTGTTCGATATGGCACCCGGCGCCGTCCGGGGCGTCGAGGTGGTCGTGCATCAGGAGACCGCGCTAGGCTTCGTCGCCGCGGGCGTCGGCACCAGTATCCTGCCCGAGTCGGTGAGACATCTCCTTCCGCCGTCGATCGTGGCAATCCCCCTCGCGGGTTCTCCCACCACCCGGCTCATCGCCGTGCATGCCGCCCGCCCGGAGCGCAAGGTCGCGGCGGTATTCATCGAGTGCCTGCACGATGCAGCTCGCGACCTGGCCGGGCGATGACAGCAGTCGGTCATTCCGCGTGTGCTGGCTTCGCCACCCAGACCGGCTGCGCCGCACGCTCCAATACGCCGGCTCTCCGGTTGTGGCGGGCGACTACGGCCGGCGCGACCTCACACCGGTCTCGTGCAACGATCTAGTGCAACTGGCGGTCGAGCAGCTCGTCTTCAATCTCGGCATCGTTACGCGGTTTCGCCGCGCGCTTGCGGGCACGTTCATCCGCTCGTTCGCGTTCGTCGGGGTCTTCCGCGTTAACGCTGCGATATTCCTCGCGCAGTGCCCAGCCGAGGCCGATGAAGGCGAGCAGACCGAACACAAACCATTGGAAGGCGTACGAGAGGTGGGGGCCCTCGTCGCGAATGGGTTTCTCGACGGCGGTCGGGCGCTGCTCGGTGGCGGCGGGGCTCTCGGTGTCCAGCAGGCCGTAGGCGCCGGTGTAGGTGGGCTGGTCGAGGCGCGCGGCGATGGTCGTGAGATTGATCGTCGCAACCTGATCGCCGCTGGCGGTGCGGCCTGGCAGGTCGGGCTCGCTGGCTTTTAGGCGGGCAACGACGGTGACCGTCCCGCTCGGCGGTGCCGGAACAGTGTCCGGTGCATCTTGCTCCTCACCGGTGGGCAGCCAACCGCGATCGACGATGAAGATCGTGCCGTCGGACAGCTGCAACGGGGTCAGCACCTCGAAGCCCGGCGTGACGTTCAGCGGGCGGTTGCGCGCGAGCATCTCATCGCCAACGAGATACGTTCCGGTCAACTGCACCGGGGTCCACTTCTGGGATTCATCAAAAGCGGTCAGATCGGCCAGTTCCTCGGCGACGGGAACCGGCTTCGAATCAAAGTTGGCATCAATCTTGAACAGCTCGGTGAGAGCCTCATCGCGTCGGGCCAGTTGCCACACTCCGAGGCCGGAACACACCGCCGCGAACAGCATGGTGAGCGCCAGATAGCCGGCCCAGCGGCGACTGAACGCAAACTTCCAGCCCGTCATTGCCCGTCCTCGGCCTGATTCAGCGACTGGGCATCCAGCGGGCGGACCGTCAGGGGAAAATCACGCGCGGACAAAAACTCGCGCAGGTAGTCAACGTGCTCGTCACAGGCCACCCACGTCTTGACCCGATCGGTCGAGTGGATGCGCGGGTTGCGCCAGTCCAGCCGCCACAGTCCCGCAGCCCGGCAGTCCGCCCGTGAGCAGGTGGAGGATTGCAGGGGCGCGCCCAGCCCGATCATCGGACTCGCCGCCGCGGGCACACGATCACTCATTTGGATTCTCCGTCAGTGTTGCGATACATCTCGACGCTGCCTGGCCGCAGAACCTGAGCTCCGCGCGGTGCAATCTTCACGTTCGCGACCACAACGGCGAAGTACGGCAGGGCGATGGCACCGATGGCGCACAACACCAGCCACCAGCCGTGCACAAACAGCATGAGCACAATGCAGATGACACGGACACCCATCGCAAGCGAATACTTGATCATCCGGTTGCGTCGTTCGTCCTCCGGAGAGGCGGGGAGCGAGGTGATCGACTGCTGCTTCATAGGTCCATCGAGTTCGTCATTGGGAGTGTCGTGGGCAAAAAATCCATCGCTTCAAGCCTACGACTGCGCGGCGGCATTGATGCACGCCTTAAACTTGAATCTGCCGGGTATTTCTTTCAAATCCGGCTCCACAGCCTCACATCCCAGCAATCACAGAACAGGACCTTCATGACAACGGCTCGAACAGTGCTCGTCACCGGCGGCAATCGCGGCATCGGATTTGCCATCGCTGAAGAATTCCTCGCTCAGGGGCACCGCGTCGCCGTGACTTCGCGGTCGGGGCACGGGCCCACCGGCAGCCTGACGGTGCGCGCCGACGTCACCGATATGGCATCCGTTGATGCCGCCTTCACTCAGATTGAAGCCGTCTACGGCCCGGTCAACGTCGTTGTCGCCAATGCTGGAATCACCCGTGACACCCTGCTCATGCGCATGTCGGAAGATGACTTCACCTCCGTCATCGACACCAACCTCAGCGGGGCATTTCGCGTGGTCAAGCGCGCGAGCAAGGGCATGCTCAAGGCTCGGTTCGGCCGAATCGTATTGATCTCCAGCGTTGTCGGCCTCTATGGATCCGCCGGGCAGGTGAACTATTCGGCGTCGAAGAGCGGACTGATCGGTCTCGCCCGCTCGGTCACCCGTGAGCTCGGCGCCCGCGGCATCACCGCGAACGTGGTCGCTCCCGGCTTCATTGAAACCGATATGACGGCAGCCCTGCCCGAAGCGCAGCAGGCCGAGTACAAGCGGAATATCCCAGCGGGCCGCTTTGCCACGCCGGTGGAGGTTGCCCGCGTGGTGACCTGGCTCGCCGGCGACGATGCCGCGTACATCTCCGGTGCGGTCATTCCGGTTGACGGAGGCCTGGGCATGGGGCACTGAACCGCTCTGAAATCACCTGCTGAAGCCACATGGCCGGATGCACCGGGGCGGGCCGCCGCCTCAGCCGCGCAGGCCGAGCAGCGGCAGTACCTGACTCAGGTTGCAGTGGTCGATCACCAGGTCGGCTTCCCGTTTCACGCGCGGCTTGGCGTTGAAGGCGACGGAAAGTCCGGCGGCTTCCATCATCCGGAGGTCGTTGGCACCGTCCCCGACCGCGACGGTCTGCGACAGGGCGATCTGGTCCTGCGCGGCCCATTCGCGGAGGGCGACTGCTTTCGCCGCGGCATCGATGATCGGGCCGAGCACTCGCCCGGTAAGGCGACCGGCTTCAACTTCGAGCCGGTTAGCCCGCCAATGATCCAGGCCCAGGTCGGCCGCGAGCGAATCCAATATTTCGTGGAAACCGCCCGAGACCGCACCGACAACGCCGCCGCCGTCATGAATCCCGGCGATCAGCTCGTGTACTCCCGCGGTAGGGCGGATGCGACTCCCCACCTCGGCGAAGATACTCTCCGGCAGTCCGGCCAGGGTCAGAACCCGCTCGCGCAGGCTTTGTGCAAAGTCGAGTTCACCCAGCATGGCGCGTTCGGTCACGTCGGCGACGAGATCGCGCGAGCCGGCGGCATCCGCCAGCAGCTCGATCACTTCGTCTTGTATCAGAGTGGAGTCCACGTCGAGGACAACCAGGAAGCGTGGTGCGGTAGCGAGGATCACGGAGTAACGAGCACGCCCTTGCCGACGACGGTGATGCCGGATTCGGTCACGCTGAAGCCTCGCTCGAGGTCACGGTCACGATCAACACCGACCGTGGCTCCTGCCTCAACGATGACTTCCTTGTCGAGAATGGCGCGATGTACGATTGCTCCCGGACGAATCTGCACCCGGTCGAAAACAATCGAGTCGACCACTTCGCAGGCTGACCCGATGGATGTCCATGGCCCGAGTACGCTGCGCTCGATGTGGGCGCCGGAGATGACACAACCGAGCGAGACGATCGAATCGATCATCGTGCCCAGAGCGCCCCGGCCATCACGCACGAACTTGGCCGGCGGCGAGTTCAGCTGCATGCTGAAGATAGGCCATTCCTGGTTGTAGAGGTTGAAGACCGGAAGCGCCGAGATGAGGTCCTGGTGAGCTTCGAAGAATGAATCAATCGTTCCCACATCGCGCCAGTAGTAGCGGTCGCGGTCGGTGGACCCCGGTACCTCGTTGCGCTGTAGGTCGTATACGCCGGCTTCGCCGCGGGAGACAAAGTCAGGAATGATGTCACCGCCCATGTCGTGACTGGAATCGGTGCGCTCACCATCACGCAGCACTGCTTCGATCAGTGCATCGGTGTTGAAAACGTAGTTACCCATCGAGGCGAACACCTCGTGCGGAGCGTCGGCGAGTCCGACGGCATTCTTGGGCTTCTCCAGAAAGTCGGAGATGCGATCCGGGGTGGCTTCATCCACTTCGATCACGCCGAACTGGTCGGCCAGGCCGATCGGCTGGCGAATCGCGGCAACCGTGGCCGCCAGGCCCGACGCAATGTGCGCCTCGATCATTTGGCTGAAGTCCATGCGGTACACGTGGTCGGCACCGACGACGACAACGATGTCGGGTTTTTCGTCGTGAATGAGGTTGAGGCTTTGCAGAATTGCGTCGGCTGAGCCGCTGAACCAGCGCTTACCGAGGCGCTGTTGGGCGGGCACCGAGGCAATGTACGAGTTGAACAGGCCTCCGGTGACATGCCAGGTCTGGGAGACGTGGCGGTCGAGGCTGTGTGACTTGTATTGGGTCAACACCACAATTTGTGTGACGCCCGAATTGATGAGGTTGGACAGGGCAAAGTCCACGAGGCGGTAATGCCCACCAAAAGGAACAGCGGGCTTAGCCCGGTCCTCGGTTAGCGGCATCAGCCGTTTTCCCTCGCCGCCGGCGAGAACTATTCCAAAGATCTTCTTGGCCTTCATGTGTACAGAGTACGGCCAACTGGCCGACTCGACCAGCACCACGGGGTGTGCGTCGGGTCGGGCTGCGCTACCTTTGCTCCATGCGAGTGGATTTGATGACCAAGGAATACCCGCCGGAGATCTACGGGGGAGCGGGCGTGCACGTGACGGAGCTCGTTCGAGCGCTCCGCGAACACATCGATGTTTCGGTGCGATGTTTCGGCGCGCCGCGCACAGACACCGACACGTTTGCCTACGAGGTGCCCGAGCAGCTGCAGGACGCCAACGCCACCCTGAGCACCCTCGGCGTGGACCTGCAGATGGCGCAAGACGCCAAAGGCGCCGATCTGGTGCACTCCCACACCTGGTACGCCAATGCGGCCGGGCATCTGGCACAGATGCTGCACGGTATGCCGCACGTTGTCACCGCACACAGTCTCGAACCCCTTCGACCGTGGAAGGCTGAGCAACTCGGTGGCGGCTACCGGGTGTCGAGCTGGATCGAGAAAACGGCTTTTGAGGCCGCGGACGCCGTGATCGCCGTGAGTGACGGTATGCGTCGCGACATCCTGCGTAGTTACCCAGCCCTCGACGAGAGCCGGGTGCACACGGTCTACAACGGCATCGACCTCGACCGTTGGAAGCCCCGCCGCGACGCTGACTTCGTACGGAGCCTGGGCATCGACCCCGACCGACCGTCCGTGGTCTTTGTCGGCCGCATCACGCGGCAAAAGGGTCTGCCCTACCTGTTGCGGGCGGCCGCGTTACTGCCGCCCGAGGTGCAACTGGTGCTGTGCGCCGGCGCCCCCGACACTCCCGGCATCCTGGCCGAAGTGGCCAGCGGAGTCGAGGCCCTCCAACGCGAGCGATCCGGAGTGGTCTGGATCAACCGGCTGCTGCCACAGCCTGAGCTGGCGGCCGTGCTCACCCACGGCACGGTCTTCGTCTGCCCGTCCATTTACGAGCCTCTCGGTATCGTCAATCTGGAGGCCATGGCCTGCGGTTTGGCCGTCGTCGGTACCGCCACCGGCGGAATTCCTGAGGTGGTCGCCGACGGCGAGACCGGTCGCCTAGTGCCGATCGAGCAGCTCACCGACGGCACGGGAACTCCACTGAATCCTGAGGAATTCGTCGCCGACCTGGCGCGAATTCTCACCGAGGTCGTTGGTGACCCGGACCGCGCTGCCGAAATGGGGCGCGCTGGTCGGCTGCGCGCCGAGCAGGAGTTCGGTTGGAGCCAGATTGCCACCCGAACACGAGAGATTTATGCGTCTTTGCTCTGAATGACCCATGGAACGCGTCGGGCCTGTTGCTGTGACGGGTCCGGCGTATTTCGACCACGGCCCGGTTCGATAACATGGCTGTATGGTCAACGTTCTGCATTTCACCGACGTCTCCGTCGTCCGGGGTGGCATCGCCATCCTCGACTCAGTGAATTGGAGCGTCGACGACGACCAACGGTGGGTGATTCTTGGCCCCAACGGTGCCGGAAAAACCACCTTGCTGCAGATCGCGGCGGCCTTCATGCATCCCTCAAGCGGTCTGGCCGAGGTACTCGACGAGACACTCGGCGAAACGGATGTTTTTGAGTTGCGGCCTCGCATCGGGTTCGCTTCTACCGCCATGGCCCGCAAGGTGCCTGGCCAAGAGAAGGTTCTCGACGTGGTCATGACGGCGGCGTATTCGGTCACCGGTCGGTGGAACGAAGAGTACGAGGCCATTGACGAACGCCGTGCCCAGCGTGTGCTGCAGGAATGGAATCTCGAGCACCTCGCTGAACGCAAATTTGGAACTCTCAGTGACGGGGAGCAGAAGCGCGTGCAGATTGCGCGTTCAGTGATGACCGACCCGGAAATTCTGCTGCTCGACGAGCCTGCTGCGAGTCTTGACCTCGGCGCCCGCGAATCTTTGCTGCAGCTACTGAGTGGATTCGCGCGGGAACCTAATTCTCCGGCCATCATTATGGTCACCCACCACGTCGAGGAGATTCCGCTCGGATTCACCCACGTCTTGCTGTTGTCCGGTGGCAAGGTGGTCAGCGCCGGGCCGATTGCGGAGGCATTGACTGCCTCGGCCCTCAGCGAAACCTTTGGCCTGACCGTTGAACTCACCGAGACCGACGGCCGGTACGCGGCTCGCGCACTCTGACTTCAGCACGAACCGGAATCGTTCGCGAGCTCTCGGGCTGCGTGGCTTTCTGCTAAAGTAAATGGCTGGCCATTCTGGCCATTCAACTTGTCGTCTCTGGCGGCGGGGCCCAACAATCGAACAGCACTGTGACCAGTTACAAGTCTGTTCACCAGAAGTGCAAAAGGAAATTTTCATGAAGTCTGACATCCACCCCGAGTACGCTGCCGTCGTGTTCCGCGACCTCGCCTCCGGCGCGACCTTCCTGACTCGTTCGACCGTCTCCAGCAAGAAGACCGTCGAGCTGGACGGAACCACGTACCCCGTCATCGACGTGGAAATCTCCTCCGAGTCGCACCCGTTCTACACGGGCAAGCAGCGCATCATGGACTCGGCCGGACGCGTCGAGAAGTTCAACTCGCGTTACAAGGGCTTCGGTAAATAGCACCGGGTTCTGTACTTCTGGGTACTTACTACCCGGTTTATTTACTAAAAAGGCGACCAGCCGAGGCTGGTCGCCTTTTTTGTACCCACATTGCGGGTACTGGTATTGCTGAAAGCGGCGCTGCTGGGCTGATGCCCCGTAATGGACCGGTCAGCGCTGCGGCCAAGCGGTATCGGCCTGGAACTCGGGGTCGCGTCCGCGCCGCATGTAGTCCTGAAAACTTTCGGCCTGCTGGCGATACCAGGTGACTTGCAGGGCGTGCATTTCGTCGAGGCTGGCGGGCAGAGCGCCTTCGTGTGCGCGGTGGATCGCCTGCGCCACCCGACCGGCCGCGATCGCGTCGGCTCCGGCATCGTGGGCGTCGTCGAGACTGACGCCATAGAACGCACTCGTCACCTCGAGGGTGCGTTTGCCCTTGCGATACTTGTCAACGGCCTTGTCGATCACCAGCGGATCAACAATCGGGCTGGGCGAGACCAACGGGGCGACGCCATAGCGCACAGCTTCACGGTCGAGCAGGGTGAGGTCGTACGGCGCGTTGTACGCCACGATTGGCAGGCCATCGCTCAGATGCCCGCGCAGCGCCGTGACGATTTCGGCGACCGCCTCCGCAGCGACCCGCCCGTGCTCGACGGCATGTTGTGTCGTGATGCCATGCACGTTGGTGGCCCCGGCTGGAATATCCACTCCTGGATCAACGAGCCAGTCGATACGCTCCACGGCCGTGCCGCTGGCATCGAGTACGGCGACGGTGGCCGAGACAATGCGGCAGGTCTCCACGTCGATACCAGTGGTTTCAAGGTCGAATACGGCGAGATGATCGCTCCAGGTGCTCATACTTCCACCCTAGGGCCGACCACCGACAGAGCTTTGCAGTCCCAGCCCCGCCGCTATCGGTCCCGGCCGGATGGCTCATAGCCCCGCGACACCGGCCCGGATCGGGTCAGAGGGTGATGCGACGATTGATGACGTTCTCGGCGCTCTCCCGCATGGTGCGGTTGTGCGCCCGGGCATCCGCACGCAGCCGTTTGAACGCTTCGTCCATGTCGACCGTGCTGATCTGGGCGATCACTCCCTTGGCCTGTTCAATGAGAATCCGGCTGTTCAAGGCGCGCTGCAACTGCTCGTTGACGACAGCGTCCTCGCGAATGGTGCGTTCCTGCAAGATGCTGATGGTCGCCACATCGGCCATGGCCTGACCGATGGCGGCGTCTTCGGGGCTCACGTCGCCGGTATCGGTGCGAAACAGGTTGAGCGCCCCGATGGCGCGATGGCGCACACGCATCGGGATGGCGTGCACCGAACGAAACCCCTGCGACAGCGCGGCGGCGGCGAAATCCGGGTAGGAATCGCTGTATGCGGCGATATCGCCGAGGGTGACGACCGTGCCGCTGAGATAGCAGTCGACGCACGGACCCGCGCCGGCCTGCTGCTGCAAAACCTCCACCAGATAGCTTTCCTCGCTCGTGGAGGCGACAACCTGGAGCTCCCCACCGGGGTCGGCCAAGAGGAGACCGGCCGCCGTGGCGTCGAGTAATTCGACACATTCCTCCACCAGGGTGTGCAAAACGTCGAGAACGTCGTAATCGCCCACCAGGGTGTCCGTCAATTTCACGAATGCGGCGCTCACCTTTGAGGCGCGAGTCTGAGTGGCCATAAATAGAGTCTAAATTGAATTCGCGATAATATTTCAGATTCTTAGCTGATAACCAGACGCCGGGCTACGACATCGCTGGCCACGGCGCGAACGGTGCGCCCGTGTGCAAAGGCGTGCGCCCGCAGCAGAAGCAGTGCATTCGTCGGCGTGACGTTCATTTGCACCAGCACCATCCCGGTGGCTTGATGAATCTCCCGGCGCGACAGTGGCGATCCCGCGCTTTTTGCTTCCATCGGCTCCGCGTCCGGTGGGTCTGTGTTCGCCGTCTCCTGCAGCCGAAGCAGCCGATCGAGGAGGTTCCACGCGGTCTCGTTGGCCATGACGCGCGCTTTGGCTCGTTCGTTCCGATTGAGCGCTTCCGGGGTCGTGCTGTAGAGCTCCACGATCCCAATGTCGACCGCTCCGAGGGTGAGTGGAAAAACGTAGAGCGCTGCGACCGCGGTGTGCATGAGCTCCGCGTGAAAGACCGGCCAGAGCGGATGTGCGCCCTCGCGTACTCGAGGTTCCAGCACCGGGAGGCGGGAACGCACGGCATCCCAGCGCGGGCCCTCACCGAGATCGAACTGCAGTTCATCGAGGCGAGCGGCGAGATCATCGGTGGCGCATACGATCGTTTCGGGCACCGCCCCACCGAAAACAGATACTGCGGCACCGTTCACGGGCAGCTCACTGAGAAAACGGGCGCAGAACACCCCGTCTTCAACTCCACCATCCGAGTGCGACCATTCCGCCACGATCGACCGGCCTCCAGACCCTGGGCGATTGCTTGCTTAGCCCAAGACTACGTCGTGGACGGGGCCGCGCCGCAGAAGATTCTCGGCACCGCCACAGAATCGGCCATCAGGCGTCGGCGTCACCACGTGATCAGCCGCAGTGCAACCAATAGAAGCTTTGAGCACCGAGAGTGAGGGTGAGGGAGCCCTCCGCATCGAAACTCGGAAAGACGGCACCGCCGAACAGGTCGTACAGCCGGGTTCCGGCCATCTCGACATCGTCGATGGTGAATGCGACCGGGTTGTGCGAAAAGCTGAAGACGCACAGCACGGTTTCGGGCTGGTCGCCGAACATGGAGCCGGAGCCGGGATAGCTTCGCGTGAACACGAGCACCGATTCATGGTTGGTCTTCAGCACGCGGATGGCGCCCAGCCCAAAGGTCGGATGGGCCTTGCGCACGTGAATCACGTTTCGAATCCAGTGGAGGAGTGAACCAGACTGGGCCAGCTGCGATTCCACATTGGTCTGCGTGAAGTTGTAGACGAGGGACTGCACGATGGGCAGGAACAGCTTTCCGGGATCGGCATCAGAGAAGCCGGCGTTGCGGTCGGGGGTCCACTGCATGGGTGTGCGCGAACTGTCCCGGTCGGGCAGCCAAATATTATCGCCCATACCGATCTCGTCGCCGTAGTACAGAAACGGACTGCCCGGAAGGGCGAACAATAAAGCGTGGGCCAGCTCCAACTCGGACCGGGAATTATCCAGCAACGGTGCCAGGCGCCGACGGATGCCGATATTGGCGCGCATCCTCGGGTCGTAGGCGTACCAGCCGTACATGGCTTGGCGGTATTCCTCGCTGACCATCTCCAGGGTGAGCTCGTCGTGGTTGCGCAAAAACACACCCCAGCCGGCGCCTTCGGGAATATCGGTTGTTTCAGAGAGCACGCGCACGAGCTCGTTGGCTTGCTGGGAACGCAGGGAATAGAAAATACGCGGCATCACTGGAAAGTCGAATGCCATGTGGCATTCCGGTTCTTCTTCCGTACCGAAGAAGGCGGCGACCTCGCGCGGCCACTGGTTGGCTTCCGCGATCATGACCCGTCCGGGGTATTCCCGATCAACCATGGCACGCAGCCGTTTGACGAACTCGTGGGTCAGCGGCTCACCCTCGCCGTTGCCCTCCTCTGACTCGAACAGATAGGGGATTGCATCGAGTCGAAAGCCATCGACGCCCAGGTCCATCCAGAACCGCACAACGTCGAAGATGCCCTCCTGTACGGCCGGGTTCTCGAAGTTGAGGTCGGGCTGATGGGAGAAGAAGCGGTGAAAGAAGAACTGTCGACGCACGGGGTCGAAGGCCCAGTTTGATTCTTCGGTGTCGGTGAAGATAATGCGAATGTTGGGGTACCGTTCGTCGGTATCGCTCCAGACATAGAAGTCTCCGTAAGGCCCGTCCGGGTCTTCGCGGGACTGCTGGAACCACTCGTGTTGGTCTGAGGTATGGTTCAGCGGAAAATCGATCACGATGCGCATATTGCGTTCGTGCGCTTTCGTGACAAGGTCCTTGAACTCCTCCAGGGTGCCGAATTCTGGCAGAATCGTGCGGTAGTCCGACACGTCATAGCCGCCGTCTTTGAGCGGCGAGTTGAAGAACGGCGGAATCCACAGGGCATCGATGCCGAGCCATTGCAGGTAGTCGAGCTTGGATACCAGGCCGGACAGGTCGCCATTGCCGTCACCATTGCTATCGACGAAGGAGCGCACCATCACCTCATAGAAGACGGCGCGGCGATACCACCGCGGATCAAGGGCCAAACCGGGCAACTGAATGGGTGCGGTAAAGCTCACGGCTTTCCTTCCGTCCCGGCTAAGGGCTCTCTTGACGCATTGGGTGGCTAGAGTCTAGATCGACCACCCCGGGGTACGTCCAGCCTTGCGCACGTGTCGCGCCTAAACTAGGGCCGATGATCGTTTCTTCTCCCTACGACAAGCTCCTGGAGCGTCTGCCGGTACGCGAACTCACCGCAACCGTTCCCGACCTGCACGGATCGAGCAGTGACACGCGGTACTGGCAATACGGCGACCCGTGCGCAGCCACCACCCTCGTGCTCGTGCACGGTTTTCGAGGCGATCACCACGGCCTGCAACTGGTCGTGGCCGAGCTGCTCGGCGACGACACAAACCCGACAGATTTGCGTATCGTGGCACCCGATCTGCCGGGTTTCGGAGAGTCAGCGCCGCTGGCGGACGGTGTGCACTCTCTGGCCGGCTACTCGCGCTGGCTTCAGGAATTCATCGGAGTGCTTGCCCCGACCGGGCGTTTAGTCGTGCTGGGTCACTCCTTCGGTTCGATCGTGGTCGCTGCGGCCGTGGCCGAGGGCCTCGAAGCCGACGACGTCATTCTCGTCAATCCGATTGCCGCGCCCGCACTGTCCGGGCCGCGCGGCGTGTTGACCAGGCTGGCCGTGTTCTATTACTGGGCCGCTGCGACCCTGCCGGAACGCTGGGGCTACGCCCTGCTGCAGAACCGGGCCATCGTGCGCATCATGAGTGTGAGCATGGCCAAGACCCACGATGGCGATCTGCGGCGGTGGATCCATAACCAGCACGATCGCTACTTCAGCGACTTCGCCAACCGTCAGGTCGTGATGGCGGCCTTCACCGCCTCGGTGAGTCACGACGTCAGCGAATTCGCTGCGCGCATTCGGCAGCCCACCCTTCTGATCGCCGCCGATAGGGATGACATCACGCCGCTCGCGGCGCAGTATCGCTTGCAGGCGCTTTTTTCGAACGCGACCCTGCGGGTCATCGAGAACGTCGGCCACCTGATCCACTACGAAAAGCCCAAACCGGCCGCCGGGTTTATTCGGGATTTTCTCGCCGAGGAGCGACCGCTGTGAAAATCGTCATCGACTGCCGCTACGTGCGTTTCGACCACCACGACGGCATCAGCCGCTACACGGCTGGGCTGGTGACCGAGTTGGGCCGCCTGCATCCGCTCACCATGTTGATCAGTGACCATCGTCAGCTCGCAATGTTGCCGGCCCTGCCCTGGCAGCTGGTGCGGGCCCCGACCAGCCTGCTGGAACCGCTGGTGGCTCTGTCGGTCAACCGGCTGAAGCCCGATGTTGTGTTTAGTCCGATGCAGACGATGGGCTCCTGGGGGCGCAACTACCGGTTGTTCCTGACCGTGCACGACCTGATCTACTATCGCAATCGCACACCCCCACGTGATCTCTCCCCGTTTATCCGGTTGCTTTGGCGCGTTTACCACCTGTCGTGGTGGCCACAGCGGATGCTGTTGAACGGCGCTGACGGCATCGTGACGGTATCCGAAACCACGCGTTCGCTGCTGATCGAGCACAACCTCACCCGACGTCCGATCACGGTGGTCCCGAATTCCGCCGATACCGTACCGGGTACACTCGCTCACCGGAGTATTCCAGAGACCACCCGGCTGATCTACATGGGTTCCTTCATGCCGTACAAGAACCTGGACACGCTCGTGCTGGCTCTGGCTGACCTGCCGGAATACGAACTGCATTTGCTCAGCCGGGTGTCGGCGACCGAACGTGCGCGGCTGGCGCGGCTGGCACCTCAGGCTCGTCTCGTTTTTCACAACGGTGTCACCGATGACGAATACCACCGGCTGCTGCGCTCGGCGACCGCGCTCGTCACCGCTTCGCTCGATGAGGGCTTTGGAATTCCCCTGGTCGAGGCGATGCACCTCGGCATCCCCGTCGTGGTCAGCGATATCCCCATCTTTCGTGAAATCGGAGCTGACGCCGCCCTGTATTTCGATCCGCACAGTGCGCAGGCTCTGGCTGACGCCGTGCGTGAGCTGGCGGTTCCGGGGGAGTGGGCAGACCGATCGGCCCGGTCGATCGACCAGGCCGCCCGATTCACCTGGGCGGCCTCGGCCCGCACCCTGCTCGCCGCCCTGCAGCCCCGGTAGCCGCTTCTCTCCTTGCCCGGGCCCGGGCCCGGAAACTGGGCCCGGGATAGATCATGGGCCCGGTTGCACAACATGGGCCCGGCCGGCAGGTAGGGCCGGGCCCGGCTAGTAGCGCCAGGTCCGTTACGGGAGATCAGACGCCGGGCTTCAGAGCAGGGGGGAGCCGGGGGCGCCTCCGCGGTCGCCCGGGCTGCGCGTCGTGGCGTCGAAGTGGGTCAGCAGGAGTTGATCGTTTTTCCAACAAAAATCATGCACGGACCCGTTGGCGATGAATTCACCGTGACGAGGCCGTTCGCCTGCCGTGACGTGGCGCAACAGCGTGCCGATGATCCCGCCGTGGCTGAGCACCAGGACGCATTGGCCGGCCCGGCCCACCGACAGTGTCGCGAGGGCTGCCAGGACCCGATCGACGACGTCGCGTCGAGTTTCCAACCCGGGAACGGCCACGCCGTCGGGAAATTGGAGTTGCCGCTCGGTAAACGTGAGTCCTTCGATGGCGCCGTGGTGGCGTTCCGTGAGCGCCGGAACAACCTCTGGGTCATTCAAACCGAGCTCTGTCGCGATGATGCGGGCTGATTCCGCCGCGCGAAGCAGGGGACTGGTGACTATGGTGTCCCAGCGCCTGCTCTGGAGGCGTTCCGCCGCGGCGGCCGCTTCGGCGCGCCCCGTCGCGTTGAGCGGAATGTCCGTGCTGCCCTGGATCCGGTGGTGCAGGTTCCAATCGGTCTGGCCGTGACGCACGATGGAGAACGTTGTTGTGGCTGAAAGACGAGATTCGGCGGTCATCGGCGCTACGGCGGCCAAGCGATTCAGCCCAGCAGTCGTACGGTCAGCGCTGCGAGGGTTTCGGATGTTCCCGCTTCAAGTTTGTGCAACGCCCGCCCGTCGCCTTTGGTCACGCCACGGTTGATGACGATGATCGGCATTTTTCGGCGGCGAGCCTGCTCCACCAAGCGGATGCCGGAGTTGACCGCCAGCGACGATCCGGCCACGATGAGTGCATCGGCGCCCTGAACGAGTGCGGATGCCTCGTGAAAGATTTCGGTCGGGACCAGCTCGCCAAAGAACACGACGTTGGGCTTGAGCATGCCGCCACAAACCGTGCAGGCCGGCACCACGAAATCATCGATATTTCCCACGTCGGCGTCGCCGTCGGGAGCGATCCGAATACTCTCCGGCGAGCGAAGAACGGGGTTGTCGCTTTCGAGCCGTGCCGCAATGCTGTCGCGGCCAAAGGCCTGACCACAAGTTAGACAGATCACGCGGTCGAGGGAGCCGTGCAGCTCGACCACGTGGCGGGAACCAGCGCGGGTGTGCAGGCCATCGACGTTCTGGGTGATCACACCGGCAATCGCGCCCGCGTTTTCCAGTTGCGTCAGCGACCGATGTCCGAGGTTCGGCTCCGCGTTGCGGAAGACCCGCCAGCCCAGGTGGCTGCCGGCCCAATAGCGCTTGCGAGATCGTTCGTCGGCGACAAAGGTCTGAAAAGTCATCGGGGTGCGTGTCGGTGCTCCCTCGCCGCGATAGTCCGGAATGCCGGAATCGGTACTGAGGCCGGCACCGGTGAGGACGGCGGCACGTTTATCGCGAAGCAGCGTGGCGACAGCATCCACTGCTCGCTCGGAATCGAGGGCGACCGCGGAGGCGAGCGCGGCGGTGGCGTCGGGATCGTCCGTCGGTTCCAACGCGTCGACAAACACCGTGTCACTGGGCAGAGTCGAGTCGGCGGTCATCGGCGCTCCTTTCGCGCAAGGGGCGAGCAGAAAGGGATGCTCGTCCCTTGATTCTAAACTCGTCTGTTTTCCGGTTTGACTACCCACCTGTCAGGCTTGAGCTCAATCACTCTTTTGGAAGGCACCTTTTCGTGCAGATCATCCGCATTACCGACCTGTCCAGTGCGGGTCTTGCCGACTATTCGCGTTTGACCGACGTTGCGCTCCGTCGAGTAGTGGAACCGGCTGGCGGTCTGTATATCGCTGAGTCGCCCAAGGTCATTGCCCGGGCGCTGAACGCCGGGCACCGGCCCCGATCATTGCTAATCCAGGAACAGTGGATGCTCGACGCCGAACGGCTGCTGGCGGACTGGCCAGACGTTCCGGTGTATGTCGGTGATGCTGGTGTGCTGGAACAGCTCACCGGCTACAACATGCACCGCGGCGCACTCGCGGCCATGCACCGGCCGGCACTGGAGCCGGTCGAGGCGCTCCTGGCCCGTGCCCGCCGCATCGTGATTCTCGAAGACATCGTTGACCACACCAATGTCGGCGCTATTTTTCGTTCCGTTGCCGGGCTCGGTGCCGACGCGGTACTGATCACGCCGCGCTGCGCCGACCCGTTGTACCGTCGCAGTGTGCGCGTGAGCATGGGCACCGTGTTGCAGGTACCCTGGACTCGGCTGCCGGAGTGGAGCGTGGCTGCGCCGCTGTTGCACGCGGCGGGCTTTCACCTGGCCGCCCTGGCGTTGGTGGACAACGCAGTTTCTCTGGACCAGTTCGCTGAGGCACCGCCCGAACGACTCGCCATCATTCTCGGTGCCGAAGGCGACGGGCTCAGCCAGCATGCCCTTCAGGCCGCCGACACGGTCGTGACGATTCCGATGCTGCACGGCGTTGACTCACTCAACGTCGCGTCCGCCAGCGCGGTCGCGCTGTACGCCCTGCGCGTTCGTCCGTAAAAATCCGGTGTTGCCAGCACGGTTTGGCCCGACGATGAAGTTAGGCTGAACGAATGTCTCCCTCCCGGCGTGTCGTCCTCCGACGAAGGCGGATCACCGTCTTCAGCATTCTGCTCATCGTGCTCGTTGGGGTCGGCTATATCGGCGCCACGAATCTGGCTCCCGTGCCGGCGAGCGCCGCTACCCTCGAGCAGCCCGCCGCGCTGACCCAGCCGGTCGCCGCGCCGGTCTGGCCGGGCTTCGGCGAGAGTGCGATTGGCGCGGTCGGATTTCCCGGCGTGCTGGCCTCAAGCGGCGAGCAGCAGACCGTTCCGATCGCGAGCATCACCAAAATGGTCACCGCCCTGGTCATCCTCGATGCGAAACCACTCGGGGCCGGAGAGGACGGACCGTCGATCACGTTCACCGACGCGGATGTCGACATTTACTACGACGTGATCGCCGAGAACGGTTCGGTCGCACCCGTGGTATCCGGCATGGTGCTCACCCAACGCGAGGCTTTCGAAGCCATGCTGTTGCCCTCAGCCAACAACTATGCAACCTCCCTCGCCGTGTGGGCGTACGGCTCCAAGGATCTCTACCTGGCGGCAGCACAGTCCTGGCTGGCAGCCAACGGCCTGACCCAGACCACCGTGGCCGACACGAGTGGCCTGTCAGCATCGAGTGTGAGCAGCCCGGCGAACCTCGTGGAACTGGGCAAACTCGTCGTCGGCCACCCCGCCCTCGCCGAAATCGTTGCCCTCCAGTCGGCGGTGCTTCCCGTCATCGGAACGGTCACCAACACGAATAAGCTTCTCGGCCGCGACGGTGTCGACGGGATCAAGACCGGGACCACGGATGTTGCCGGTGCCTGCCTGCTGTTCTCGACCGATTTCACGGTTGGTACCAGCACGGTCACCATGGTCGGAGTTGTCCTCGGCGGTGACACGCACACCGAAGTCAACGCCGCGATCGCGTCCCTGATTGACAGCGTGAAGCCCGGTTTTCACGAGGTAGTACTAGCCGAAGAAGGGGCCGTCTTCGGCAGCTACACGACGCCGTGGGGCGACCTGAGCGATATCGTCGCCGAACGGGCGGCATCCGCGCTGGTCTGGTCGGACTCACCGATCACGGGCGCTGTGACGGCCGCCGATGTGCAGTTGGGCCGAGCCGGCGACGAGGTGGGGGAGGTGTCCTTCACGATTGGCACGGAAGCGCCGACAACCGTCACGGTGCCACTCGAGCTCCAAGAAAACATTATCGATCCCGGGCCGGCTTGGCGCATGGGGCACCCCGGCGAGCTCGCGGCCGGCTGATCCGCGCCTGATCCACCCGGCTGGTCCGTCAGGTCAGACCGGCGGAATAGTGAAGGGGCCGGCTTCGGGCCGTTTGGGCAGCACGTGGTCGCCGGAAGACTGGTGCCGCACCCGGCGCAGCACCCAGGGCACGAGGTATTCTCGCGCCCACGCGAGGTCTTCGGTGCGGGCTTGACGCCAGTTGGTGCCGGGCATCGGTTCTGGCTCACTCGGTGCGAGGGAATTCTTCACGTTGAGCGTCTGCAACACCATTCGTGCCACGGTATGGTGCCCGAGCGCGTTCAGGTGCAACCGGTCGGGGGACCACATTCGCGGGTCCTGGATTTCGGTCAGCTGCCACATGTCGGCCACGATACAGTCGTGCTTCGTGGCGATGGCCCGCAGGTTCTCGTTGTAGATCGCGACTTTGCCGCGAATGCTGCGAAAGACGGGGGAGAAGCCCACGTCGGCGCCGGTAAACAAGACGATCGTCGCGCCGTCCCGGCTTAGCTGGGAAATGGCGTCGTCACAGCGCGCTGCGATGAAGTCCGGGTCGGTACCGGGACGGATCACGTCATTGCCGCCGGCCGAAATGGTGATCAAGTCCGGGCGGAGGGCGAGAGCCGGTGCAATCTGTTCGTCGGTGATCTGGCGGATTAGTTTGCCGCGCACGGCAAGGTTGGCGTAGGCGAAATCCTCGGTGCCGTCGCTCAGAATTTCGGCAACACGATCAGCCCACCCCCGGTGCCCGCCGGGGCTCTGCTGTTCAGGATCGCCGATGCCCTCGGTGAACGAATCCCCCAGTGCGACGTAGCGGGACCATGGATGTTGTTGCTTCGTCATCGACCCATTCTGCCGGAACACCCCGGGGCGGGGCGAACCCGGCGCGAGCGAACGTCGGTGGGCTTTGGTAGATTTGTCAGAAGTGAATACTCCATCGGTTTTCGGTCCCGCTCAGGGAACGAGTGCAGCCGAACACCTGTCGCCGTCCTTTCCCGAGCGCGCGGCGTGGGGCACCGCCGGAAAGCTGCGCGCCTGGCAGGCCGAGGCGCTCGAAGCCTATTTTGTGCACGAGCCCCGCGATTTTCTGGCCGCAGCAACCCCCGGCGCCGGCAAGACCACGTTCGCCCTGCGGCTCGCTGCCGAGCTGCGCTCGCGCCGGACCATCGATCGCATTACCGTCGTCGCCCCCACCGAGCATCTGAAGAACCAGTGGGCGGATGCAGCGGCGCGCGCGGGTATCCGCCTCGATCCGATGTTCAAGAACGCCGACCGCAGCTACGGCAGTCATTACCACGGGGTTGTCGTGACCTACGCCCAGGTGGCCGCCCGGGCTGCGCTGCACAAACAGCTCACCGAATCGAGCCGCACCCTCGTCATCCTGGATGAGATTCACCACGGGGGAGACGCCCTGAGCTGGGGCGATGCGATCCGCGAGGCTTTCGGCCCGGCCACCCGCCGGCTGTCGCTGACCGGAACCCCGTTTCGTTCCGACACCGCACCCATTCCGTTTGTCAGTTATTTGCCCGACAAACACGGCATCCGCATGTCGCAGAGCGACTACTCCTACGGATACGGCCGCGCGCTCGCTGACGGCGTAGTTCGCCCCGTGATGTTCATGGTCTACGCCGGGCATATGAAGTGGCGCACCCGGGCCGGAGATGAGATGGAGGCCAAGCTCGGCGAGGGTAACACCAAGGACATCACCAGCCAGGCCTGGCGCACCGCACTCGAGCCCAGCGGCCAGTGGATACCCTCTGTGCTGCGCGCCGCGAATTCCCGACTGACCGAGGTGCGGCACGGCATCCCGGATGCGGGTGGTCTCGTTATTGCCACCGACCAGACCACCGCACGCGCTTACGCGGTCATTCTGGAAGACATTTGTGGCGAACCGGTGACCGTCGTGCTCTCCGACGAGAAGGAGGCGAGCGATCGCATCGACGAGTTCTCCAAGAACACTCGCCGCTGGATGGTCGCAGTTCGCATGGTGTCGGAGGGGGTGGATGTCCCCCGTCTCGCTGTGGGCGTGTACGCGACGAGCGCGGCGACCCCGCTTTACTTCGCCCAGGCGATCGGCCGATTCGTGCGAGCCCGTCGGCGCGGCGAGACGGCATCCATTTTTCTCCCGAACGTGCCGGGGCTGCTCAGCCTCGCCAATGCCCTCGAACTGGAACGAGACCACGCCCTCGACCGAAGCAACCGTGAAGACGGCGACGACGGAATGTACAACCCCGAAGACGCCATGGTCGCCGCGGCCAATAAAGAAGACAAAGCCTCCGACGAGCTCGGCCAGGACGATTTCACCTGGCAGGCCCTCGACTCCCAGGCCACCTTCGACATGGTCATGTTCGACGGTGACGAATTCGGCGAGCTCGCCGAGCCCGGAACCGACGAAGAATTCGACTTCATTGGTATCCCGGGCCTGCTCGAGCCGGAGCAGGTCTCGGAATTGCTTCGGCAGCGTCAGTCTCGGCAGTCCAAACGTTCCACCGACAAGCGCAAAGACCCGGTGACCGGTGAGGTCGCCCCGCTCGAGCCGCCGCCGCTGTATCGCACTCTCAAGGAACAGCGCACGTTGCTATCCAGCCTCGTGGGGATGTGGTCCAAACTGGCCAACGAACCGCACGGCATGATCCACGCCGAATTGCGACGACTCTGCGGCGGTCCGGCCGTCGCCCAGGCCAGTGTCACGCAGCTGCAAATGCGCATTGACCTGCTTCGCCGCCGCCTGGGCCGCAGCTAGACGGGAGTTTTCTCCGACCCGCTGTCGGTCCCAGTGTTCACCGGCACTCGGGCGACCAGCAGGGCGGTGAGAATATCGTCCATCAGATCGTCAACGTGTTCCAATCCGATGGACAGGCGCACAATGCCGGCGGCGGGGCGCGCGTCGGCCGCTACCGGTCGGTGCGTGAGCGAAGCCGGATGCTGCACCAAAGAATCGACGCCACCGAGCGATACGGCGTGCGTGATCAGCCGGAGGGCCTCGGTGAAGCGTTCGGCCGCCGCATAGCCGCCGAGATCCAGCGCCAGGAGCGATCCAGCGCCGGCGCACTGGCGCCCGATCAGACCCAGCGGGTCCTGGCCGGGCAGACCGGGATAGAGCACGCGTACCAGTGCGGGGTGCTCGGATAGCCGGCTCGCAATGTCCCCGGCCGTGGCTTGTTGAGCTCGCACCCGCACCGGCAGGGTGCGCAGGCCGCGGTGCAGCAAGTACGCATTGAAGGGTTGCAGCAGTCCACCGGTGAGGGCGCGCACCTGACGCAGGCGCATCATCCAGGCCTCCGGTCCCGACACCGTTCCGCCCATGGCATCGCCGTGTCCGCCAAGAAATTTGGTCGCGCTGTGCAGCACAAGCGTGGCGCCGAATTCCAGCGGCCGCTGCAGGACCGGGGTCGCGAAGGTGTTGTCCACCAACACGGGCACGTCACCGGCGGCAGCCACGACCGCGCGAATATCGGTGAGCTCGAGTGTCGGATTGGCCGGGGTCTCCAGAATGACCAGGCCGGTATCCGAGCGGATGGCCGCCGTCACGCCGGCCAGATCGGTCCAGGTTACGGTCGTGCCGAGCAGACCGCTCGCCAGCACGTGATCCGTTCCGCCATACAACGGTCGCAGTGCCACGATATGGGGTTTCCCGGCGGTGACCGTGGCGATCAGCGTCGCGGTGAGAGCAGCCATCCCGGTGGCGAAAGCCACCGTGCCCTCGGCCTGTTCCAGCGCAGCCAGGGCCGTTTCGAACCGGGCGACCCCCGGCTGCCACAGCCGCTGGTAGACCGCGGAATCGCCGGGCCGTGGGGTGCCGCCGGTCGCGAGATTCTCGTAGGATTCACCGCCGGAGTCCACACCCTGCAGGGGATTGGTGGTCGACAAGTCGATGCCCGGAACGTGGACTCCGGCCTCGGTGAGGCCGTCCATTCCCGCATGTACGGCAAGAGTTTCAATATGTGACGACGGTGGCAGCATGTCCTCACCGAAGCAGATTCTGTGCCTTCGTGCAAGCGACCCTGCAGACCCTTGCAAAACCTCAATCTGAATCGCATAAACTCCTTAGTAACGAGGGAGTCACCTGATGGAATCGAAGAAGCCGGAACTCGACCGGGTCGACCGCGCATTGCTGCGCGCCCTGTCGGTCAACGCCAGGGCCTCTGGGGCCGCACTGGCGAGCGAAATCGGCGTGGCCGAGTCCACGGTCTCGCTCCGCCTGCGCCGGCTGCAGCAGCTCGGCCACATTCGGGGATACCGGGCCAATATTGATCTGGCCGCCCTCGGTGCCAGCCTGCAGGCGCTCATTTCGGTGCGTTTGGCCAAGCATGCGCGGGTGCAGATCGACGACTTTCGCAATGCCGCCCCGCACTGGCCCGGCGTCATCGGCCTGTTTCACACCGCGGGTGCCGACGACTACCTGCTGCACGTTGCCGCAGCGGATGCCTCGCACCTGCGTGATTTTGTGCTCGAACATCTGGCGGAGCATCCGGCCGTCGCCCACACCGAGACGAACCTGATTTTTGAGTACGTCGATGGTGACGGCTGGCAAGATCTGGTGAAGTGAGGCAGAAGCGCTCGGCCAGTTGGTGGCCTGCTCGCTGCGTTGGCTTCGGTGGTTAAAACAAGAACGCCCCCCGCGTAAGCGGGAGGCGTTCTTCGCAAGCTCTATTTAGAGGGCGCGGATGTTCTCGGCCTGAGGACCCTTGGGGCCCTGGGTTACCTCGAACTCGACCTTCTGGTTCTCATCGAGGGACTTGTAGCCATTCGACGCGATCGCGGAGTAGTGCGCGAAAACATCGGCGCTTCCGTCGTCGGGTGCGATAAAGCCGAAGCCCTTTTCAGCGTTGAACCATTTCACGGTACCTGTTGCCATTTGTAAAACTCCTCCAGGAGTGTTAGACCGGCCCCGACTGTCGGGACCGTTCGTCGCGGTATTCGTCGTCCGCTTCCGAAAGGAATGTGGCGCACTAACTGTGATCCAGATGAATCACGATCAATGCGTTTAAGACGTGCAAGCACTACAACTTCGTTTTCAACCCTAGCCCACAAGTCTGGATGGTGTCGAAATTCCCAGAGGTTTTGACATGAAAGCGTTACGTTTACTGCGAAATATTGCTGAACTCCGGGTCTGTGACTGCCCGCGAAGCTTTCCGTGGATTTTTGCAAAAACTGTTCAGCTCGCTTATTCGGCCGTCACGAAGTCGATGAGGTGTTCCACACGCCCCAAAAGTTGCGGTTCGAGATCGGCAAAGCTGCGTACCTGGCCCAGAATTCGCTGCCAGGCCCTGGCGATATCGGCCTGCTCGTCATGCGGCCAACCCAGCGCCGCGCAGATGCCGTGTTTCCACTCGATACTCCGGGGGATATCTGGCCACACGGTGAGGCCCACTCGAGCCGGTTTCACCGATTGCCAGACATCGATGAACGGATGCCCGACCACGAGCACGTGGGCGGCGAACGGACCACGCGCCACCGCGTCGGCAACGCGGCTCTCCTTGGATCCCGGTACGAGATGGTCCACCAGTACCCCGATCCGACGGCCCGGTCCTGGCCGAAACTCGCGGAGGATCTCATCGAGGTTGTCCACTCCTTCGATGTATTCCACGACGACGCCTTCGATGCGCAAGTCGGCGCCCCAGACCTTCTCAACCAGTTCGGCATCGTGACGCCCCTCGACAAAGATACGGCTGGCGCGCGCAACGCGAGCCGGCGCATCGGGCACGGCCGTCGAGCCCGATGCGGTGCGCACCCGGCCCAGAGCCGCCGCCATGGTCGGAGCCACCAGGGTGACCGGACGTCCGTCGATCAGAAACCCTGAGCCGAGCGGAAACAAACGCAGCTTGCCGTGTCGATCCTCCAGCGTGACAATTTTCTTTTCCACACGCATGACGGCACCGCAAAATCCGGTGGCGACCTCTTCGACAACCAGGTCGCGGGTGGCTTCCTGTGTCGGAATGATTATGCGGCCGGCTTCGCGCCAGCCGGGGGAGAGCGCGTCTGCACCGTATCGATCGTCCATTGCATCGACGCTAGCGGAAGGGGAGCACCGTGCCGGTAATCTGGAAGCATGTGTGGTCGAATCATCATTACCGATACGGCGCCCGATCTGGCGGCCATGTTCGATGTCGAACACGAGGGGGAGAATCTGCCGGAACCGTCGTGGAATATCCGGCCCACCGAGCAGATTCCGATCGTGCTCGAATCCGCGCGCACGGATCCGGCAGTGCGGAGGTTGGAATCGGCTCGCTGGTCATTGATTCCATCGTTCGCGACGGAATCAAGATCAAAGTTTCCCACCTTCAACGCTCGTGCCGAAACCGCCGCCGAGAAGCCGACCTTCAAGACCTCGGTGCGGTCACGGCGTGCCCTCGTTCCGGCCACGGGCTACTTCGAGTGGCACACCGAGGGCACCGTGAAGACCCCATACTTCATTCACTCCGACGACGGCATGCCGCTTGCCTTCGCCGGCTTGTATTCCTGGTGGAAGAATCCGGCTGCAGCCGACACCGATCCGACCCGTTGGGTGCTGTCGGCTACTATTCTGACGACGGATGCCCAGGGGCCGCTCGCGCGCCTTCACGACCGCACCCCCGTTGTTCTGCCGGAAGAGTGGTGGGACCAATGGTTGGATCCGGCCACCGCCGGCGATCAGACGTTCGTTGATGCCGCTGTTGCGTCCTCTCGCCCGGTGCTGGAGTCGCTCAACTTCTACGAGGTTGCCCCCGTTACCGGCAACGGCCCCGAACTGATCGAGCCGGTCGACGCCGTTTCGATGTAATCGCGGGCGGCACCAACCGGTACGCTCGAATCTGTACGATCAAACCAGTACGTTCAAATCAGTGACGTGACGAAATTCCGCGGGCGCTGCCGTGAAAGGACCACCCATGAACATTGTCGCCTTCGTCGTTGCGTTTGCGATCTTCGTTGTCGGTTTCTGGCTGTTCGGCCTGGCCTTCACGGTTACCTCGCTGATGGCTCCGATCTTCATCGGCGGAATCCTGTGCGTGTCCATCGCCATGGCCATTCCGTTCCACCTGCTGCGCAACTAATAGCGCGAGGCGCGTCCCACGGCACGAGTGGTGCCCGGCGCGACTAGTGCAGCAGAGCCGCCACGAGGTTGATCAGCGTGGCCAGGATCACCGATCCGAACGGAAATGACAGCAGGGCGTGCCGCAGCGTCGTCATTCTCAGCGAGTGAGTCTGAATGCTCGTGTCCGAGACCTGGTAGGTCATGCCGATGGTGAACGCGAGGTAGGCGAAGTCGCTGTACCGTGGCGCCGCGGACTGATTAAAATTGATGCCGCCGGGGGAGCCGCTGTAGTACAGCGACGCGTAGCGCAGCGTGAAAAGGGTGTGGATCAGCACCCAGGACAGGGCAACGCTGGCAATGGCCACACCGGCCAGCAGGCCGCGCTGTGACCCCGAGGTCACCGTCGTGCCCAGGAGCAAAACCCCGATCGCACCGAGACTTGCCAGCCCGGCGAGGAGAATGAGAAACTCCGAGACACCCCGAGAGGGATCTTCACGGGTCGCATGACGGGCAGTCAAGTCAGCGTCCTGTCGGCCGATAACGATCCAGACCCAGCCGATGTAGGTAATGCAGGCGGCCGCCCAGCCGAGGATTACTGCGAGGGCCCAATCTCCCCGAATGCTCACCGCCACCGCCACGACGACTCCGACGACGAGCATAACGACCAGCCGCGTACCGGACCGGTGCAGGGGTGTAAATGGAATGGTCACAGGCTGATCGTGGCATATAACGGCCGGTCAACCGCAGAGGGATCCCTCGGCGCGGTGTCAGAATCCCGCGGTAATGTTAGTTTCCGATCGATTTCGCCTCGATTGCCCCGAACCCGAAAGGTCCAGCCTCGGATGCAAGACAGTCCCGCCGCATCCACCCCCTACGAGGTCCTCGGCGTGAGTCCGACCGCGACCGACGATGAGTTGCGTCGCGCCTATCGGCTGTTGTTGCGTCAAACCCACCCCGACGTGGGCGGCAGCGCAACAAAATTCCACGCCGTGCAACTTGCCTGGGAGCGCATCGGCAGTCCGGAGAACCGCGCGGCCTACGATCGTCGGCGCTTCGATAGTGCCGATCAGGCCCCCACGGCGGATTCCTACGCCGCCCCCTCCGCGCGCGGCCCGGCCACGAAGTCCAGCCTGAAAACCCGCATGCACGGTCACCCCGGCGGCCAAGCGCGGCTGCGATACCTCGATTTAGTGCGCGAATGGGCTGGCCGCGGCACGGTCATCGACGACCCGTACGACCCCGCCCTGATTCGCAGCGCCCCACGCCTGGTTCGCCACTGCCTCGCCAAGGCCCTCGCCGAAGAGGCCACCGCCCAGCTTGTCGCCAACCTCGGCATCGGTTTCACCGCCTGGCACGACATCGACACCGGTGGTCAGACCGACAAACTCGACCACATCATTCTCGGCCCGGCCGGCCTGTTCGGCATTCTTTCGGAGGATTGGGGCGGCAGCGTGCAGCTGCGCCGCGGTGAACTGGTCGGCGACGAGATCCCCGAGCAGGAACGCCCGATCCATCTGTTTGATGCCGCAGCCCGGATGATCGCCCGGAGTTTGAAGGTGCGCTTCACCGCCCTCATCGTAGTCCTGCCAGACGGAGCCCTCGAGGAACCCCTGTCGCTGCCCAAACGGGGCCGGCGGCCAATGACCATCGTCATCCCGAGGTCCCGTCTGGTCGGCGTGCTGCGCGAAGGACTGGCCGGCATGGAGCGCGGCAGTTTCGAGAAGGTTTTTGAGTTGCGGAGCACGCTGCAGAACGGCATCCGCTTCGTCAACACCTAAGCGATCAGCCTGGCAGGGCCAGCTTGTCGACCCAGTAACGCAAAAACGTCGCCCCGGCCTCATCGTGGATCTGGTCGCCGATCACGATGACCGGGTACGGTCGATCCAAAATTCCGTCGGAGGGCCGCACATCGACGTGAGACACGTCGTATCCGGCCTCGTGCAGGTGGTCGGCCATGCGGTAGTCGCTGCGAGAATCGCCGACCGAACGCCAGAGCCGGGGCAACGGCCCGCTCTGCGCGAAGTAGGCCAGCGCGCGCTTCGCTGCGTGGTCCTTGTCGAGCGTGACCGATTCGATGTCGGTGGAGATGATCGTGGCATCCAGCCGAAACGGAATCTCGCCCGACGCATCCGCAGATTCTCGATCATTGAAACGCACACCGAGACCGTGCTTGACCATGATGGCAAAGGCCGCGTCGTTGAACTCGGGCTGCCGGGTAAGAAAATCGGCATGGCTCACGTCGGTGCGCTGCTCGACCGAGATCATGGCCTGCTTGGTTTCATCGAAAAACATCTCGGTCGCAAACGACGCGGTGACCAGTTCGCGCACCTCGGTGATGACCGCCTGGGGCAGCGCGACGGCCCGGTCGACTTCAACCTCTCCCATACCGTCCGCGCCGATCGGAAACCACACGGCGCCCTTCTCGCAGACGCCGTACATGCGAAAGTTTGCGGGTAGCCCGGCGGCCACGAGCGGGGCGACGACCTGCTCGCGGATGAAGTCGGCTGACCGGCCGGTGATGAAGGCGATCGGTACATGAGCGGTCGCGAGGGTGATCAGATCGGTCAGAATACTCGAAGTGGCGATGGTGCGCGTGATCGGGCTCGCAATCGGGCCGTCGACGTCGAGGAGCAGTCCCAGCGGGGACACAGGCGTAGGCATTTCGCCATTGTTGCACGTGCCTGCCGTACCTGCCCGGCATGTTCCGGCGCCGCCCGTACCGCGGATGCCGCACCCGCACCCGCAAGCGCCTATCGTTGTTCGAGATGATTACGCGACGAGAAGTAGCCCTCCGCCTGGATATTCCGCTGGAGATGGCGGCACGCCACGGTATTCCCTCGCGCCTCAGCGAGGCTCAGCTGGCCAAACTCGAGGCCGAACCGCCCGCGTGGCTGGTGCAGTCGCGCGCCAATCGCACCGGTAAGAAGCCCGTCTGGGTTCAGCTCACCTGCACGATCTGTGGCTATACCGAAGCCGTGCGCCCGAAGAAATGGTGGCCGACGTTCACCTACATCAGTTGCTCGAACCATGGTTTTGATGAGCTTCCCGAGCCTGCTGCGGGGTTCGGTCGCACCGAGTGCGACGGCATCGGTAGCCAGTTCATCGGCATCACCGACGAGGCGCTGAGCCAGGGCAACCCCACCTGACCTGCGGCCGAGCACCTGAAAATACCCTGATCGCTCAGCCGGTCTGCACCGCCGTGGCGTACCATCTCGGTATGAATCGGAATGCCGGAGGTCGATGATCGTGTCTCGCAATTCACTCAAGTGGCTCCCCGCCCTGGTCGTGCCGGTCGTCGTGGTCGGTGCCATCATCGCCGTACCGCTTCAGGCTGGGGCCGCCGTTGACCTTCCCGACAAAACACCCGAGCAGGTTCTGCTGCTGGTGAACGACAGTACGGTGTCGACTTTCTCCGGAACGATCGCGCAATCCTCTGACCTTGGTCTGCCGTCGCTGGACCTCGGCGCTGGCATGACCGGGGCCGCGCCGACCGACGGGAGCACGGCGGCACCCGGGCCAGAGTCTGCCGCTGTCCTGACCACGGCACTGGAACTGCTGAGCGGGTCGCACGAGTTTCGCGTGTATGTCAGCGACCCGAGCACGTCTCGAATTCAGGTCATGGACCACCTGGCCGAGCGTGACCTAGTCCGCAACGGAAGTGACGTTTGGCTGTACGACTCCAGCAGCAACGCGGCCACCCACCTGAGCGTTCCGGCGCAACTTTCCGCCACCGCTGCGGCGAAGTTCGCCGAATTGGAGTCGCAACTCCCGACCGATCTGTCGACCCCGGCGCAACTCGCTGAACGCTTCCTCGGCGATCTCGATCCGAGCACGACCGTCTCGGTCGGTACCGACACCCGGGTCGCCGGACGCGGCGTCTACCAGTTAGTACTCACTCCCAAGGCGACCGACACCCTGGTCGCATCCGTTTCAATCGCGGTCGATGCTGAGACCGGCCTGCCGCTGCAGGTAACCGTGCTGGCGCAGGGGCAAGCTGCCCCGGCACTACAGGTCGGTTTCACCGCCATTGACTTCGCGCAACCCGCCGCCGACCTGTTCAATTTTGTACCGCCGGCCACCGCCACGGTGACGGAGCAGGCCCTCCCTGCCATGCCCGACGCCGCGTCGCGTGACCACGCGGAGGCTACCGCCCCCGCAGCGGGTGACCTGCCCACCGTGACGGGAACCGGCTGGTCGAGCATCGTTGAAATCCCCGCCGCCGCGGTGCCCGCCGAATTGAGCGGCAATCCCATGCTGGAACAGCTGACCCAGGCCGTTGACGGCGGTCGGGCCCTGACCACATCGCTGCTGAGCGTCTTCCTCGCTCAGGACGGGCGCGTCTTCGCCGGCGCGGTTCCGCTGCCTGTGCTTCAGGCAGCCGCGGGATGACCTCCCTCGGCACCAGACACAGCGCGCTGTGATCGGTCAGACCCCGGCCCTCGGCCTTGGTGCTGACCGTGCCATCGAGACCCGGGGACTCACGAAACGCTTCGGCAGCCAAACGGCCGTGAACGGTATCGACCTCGCAGTGCCGCGAGGATCGGTGTTCGGCTTTCTCGGGCCGAATGGTTCGGGAAAGACGACGACCATTCGTATGCTGCTGGCGCTGACCCAAGCGAGCAGCGGCACGATTTCCTTGCTTGGCCACGACATGCCCGCCCGTCTGCACGAGGTGCTGCCCCGCGTGGGGGCGCTCGTTGAGGGGCCGGCGTTCTATCCCTTTCTCTCCGGTGCAGCGAACCTGCGCCGGCTCGACACCGCCGATCGGCATGCCCCGAGCGGCACCCGCCGAGCGCGGGTGCAGCTCGCCCTCGAACGGGTGGGCCTGTCCCACGCGGCCGATAAGAAAGTGCACGCGTATTCCCTCGGTATGAAGCAGCGCCTCGGCATCGCCAACGCCCTACTGCTGCCGCGGGACCTCCTCATCCTCGATGAGCCCACGAACGGCCTCGACCCTCAGGGCACCCGAGAGGTACGCAGCCTCGTACGTTCGTTGGCTGCCGAGGGCACGACAGTGTTCGTCTCCAGCCATCTGCTCGCCGAGGTCGAGCAGATGTGCACGCACGCTGCCGTCATGAGCGCGGGCACTCTCGTCGCCCAGGGCACCCTGGCGGCATTGCGGCAGGTCGGCGAGAGCCGGGTTCGCGTTCGCACACCGGATGCCGCGGGCGCCGTGCGGGTACTGACCCACCTCGGCCTGGACCCAGCTCCCACGACGATCGATGAGAATGATCCGGTTGTCGTCGCACCGCTCAATGGGGCCCACTGGCAGCCTGAGGCCATCGTGACTGCACTCGTGGCCGGCGGGGTACGAATTCGTGGTTTCGCCATCGAAGAGCCGACTCTCGAAGAACGTTTCGTCGCACTGACCGGGGAGGGTTTTGATGTCGTCCAGTGAGGTTGTACCGCCGGCGACGGCCACCGCAGATTCTTCGCGTCGCGGGGCCGGATGGGACCTGCTCGGCTCTGAAATCTCGGTATTGTTTCGCCGACGCCGTACGTGGGCCATGCTGGTCGCCATTGCGCTCATCCCGATCCTGTTGGCCGTCGCGGTGCGTTTGTCGTCATCGACGCTCGCCCCCGGGCAGGGACCACCCTTTCTCGACCGCGTAGCCCAGAACGGCCTGTTTGTCAGCTTCACCGCGATGGTCGTCGCCATTCCGCTATTTCTGCCGCTCACCATCGGTGTGGTAGCCGGAGACACCATCGCTGGCGAGGCCGGACTCGGTACCCTCAGGTACCTTCTCGTGGCCCCAGCCGGCCGGGTACGGCTGCTCCTGGTCAAGTACACCGGGGCGGCCCTGTTCTGCCTCGTTGCCACGCTGACGCTCACGGTATCCGGCGCGCTCATTGGCGCAGCGCTGTTCCCGGTCGGCCCGGTCACACTGTTGTCGGGTGACACTATCAGTGTGACCGAATCGCTCTTGCGCTCGCTGCTGGTGGCTGCTTATGTCACCGTGTCGCTGCTGGGATTGTCGATGATCGGCCTGTTCATCTCCACTCTCACTGATGTTCCGGTGGGAGCCATGGCAGCGACGATCGTGGTGTCGGTCGTCGCGCAGATCCTCGATGTGATCCCTCAACTGGATTGGTTGCACCCCTGGCTGTTCAGCCACTACTGGCTCGGGTTCGCCGACCTGCTGCGTCAGCCGATTGACCTCGGCTCGTTTGGCCAGAATGCGATCGTGCAGGTGTGCTATCTGGCTATTTTTGGGGCGTTGGCCTACAGCCGGTTTGTGACGAAAGATATTTTGTCCTGATTTTCAGAACCGATAGTTTTTCGGAAGTTTTTTTCGACGATCGCGGTAGAAAGAAAATCGCGGTGGTCAGACAAACGGTGGTTAACGAGACAAGGCCGGATCCATGGGATCCGGCCTTGTGAACTGTCTCAACCAGTCCTCGTTGATTTCTCAAAAGAAATCTCCGTGTCCGAGATGGGAATTGAACCCACACGCCCTTAACGGGCACTGGCACCTCAAGCCAGCGCGTCTACCAATTCCGCCACCCGGACTGGGTGAAACGGCCTCCGGATGAACCGGCTGCCGAGGTAATAACTTAGCACGGATTAGAACCCACATTGTGTCACTGCCCACGGCACCGACGGGTAGCGTTTGATCATGGCTTCCTTCTCGAACGCGCCCACGGCCGCAAGTTCCGCTGAATCAGTGGGCGGCTCGCCCACCGGCCCATCCCAGAAACTCGATCTGACCGCCGAAATCGCGCGTGATCTCATCCGTTTTGACACGACGAACTACGGTGCCGGCCGTTCCAACGGCGAAACGGATGCCGCCGAGTACGTCGCCGAGAAGCTGCGAGCCCTCGGGCTGAAGCCTGAACTGTTCGATTCCGAACCGGGCCGGACCAGTGTTGTGGCCCGGGTGAAGGGTCGCAGCGCGTCCCGCGACGCGCTGGTCGTGCACGGCCACCTCGACGTTGTACCGGCCGACCCGGCCAACTGGAGCGTCGACCCGTTTGCCGGTGTCATCAAGGACGGGCTGTTGTGGGGGCGCGGCGCGGTCGACATGAAAAACATGGATGCCATGATCCTGGCCTCCCTGCAAGACGTGATCACCGCCAATGGTGCGCCCGAACGTGACCTGGTCATCGCGTTTTTCGCCGACGAGGAGGCGGGCGGTGTGCTCGGCTCGCACTTTCTCGTCGACGAACACCCTCAGCTGTTCGAGGGTGCGACCGAAGCGATCAGTGAGGTCGGCGGGTACTCGATCACGCTCGGTGGCAAACGCGCCTACCTGCTGCAAACTGGGGAGAAAGCGCTGATCTGGGTCAAGCTCGTCGCTCGCGGTGATGCCGGGCACGGCTCCCGCATTCACCCGAACAATGCCATCACCCGGCTCGCGGAAGCCGTGGCGAAGCTGGGGCGGCACGAATGGCCGATTCGGCTCACCGACACAACCGAACAGCTGCTCGGAGAGATCGCCCGAATTCTTGACGTGGACCCTCAGCGTGTCGGCCCCGACGAGCTCGCCCTCGCCACCGGAACCGCCTCCGGGTTTATTCAGGCCAGCCTGCGCACCACGGCCAACCCCACGGGGTTGAACGCCGGCTATAAGCACAACGTCATCCCGGACACGGCCGAAGCTCTCATCGACATCCGTTCGCTGCCGGGGGAGGAAGACCTCGTACTCGCCCAGATTCAGGAGATTGTCGGTTCCGACATTGAAATCGTCACCATGCACCGCGATATCGGCTTGGAGACCGAATTCAGCGGTCCGCTGATCGAGGCCGTTGTGAGCACCCTGGAGCGCCACGATCCCGGAGCGCCGGTGCTGCCGTACCTGCTCTCGGCGGGAACCGACAACAAGGCGCTCAGCACCCTCGGAATCAAGGGTTACGGATTTGCCCCGCTTCGACTGCCGGCAGACCTGGACTTTCCGGCCATGTTCCACGGAGTGGATGAACGGGTGCCGCTGGACGCATTAGTGTTTGGCAGGCAGGTTTTGACTGACTTGCTGTCAAATTATTGACGCTGTGAGCACCACACCCGACCCGGCTGGGTTCGGGCTCCCTGCGAGAAAGCGAAGCGTGTGGACTTTCTGAATGCGATCATCCTGGGCTTGGTTCAGGGACTGACCGAGTTTCTTCCGGTGTCATCCAGTGCCCACATCACCATCGTGGGCCAGTTCTTGGGCACCGGTGAAGACCCAGGGGCTCGTTTCACGGCCATCACCCAGATTGGTACCGAGGCCGCCGTCGTCATCTTCTTCTGGCGTGACATCGTGCGCATCATCGGCCAGTGGGTGAAATCGCTCACGGGCCGGGTCTCCCGCACCGACCCCGACGCCCGTATGGGCTGGCTGATCATTTTGGGCTCGCTGCCCATCGTCATTCTGGGACTACTGTTTCAAGACCAGATCGAAACCGTACTGCGTTCGCTCTGGATCACCGCCACCATGCTCATCGTCTTCGGCATCCTGCTCGGCATCGCCGACCACGTGGGTGCCAAACGGCGCAAACTGCACGACATCAGCTATGGCCACGGAACGGTTTATGGCTTCGCGCAGGCGCTGGCGCTGATCCCCGGTGTGTCACGGTCGGGTGGCACCATCACCGCCGGGCTGTTCCTCGGCTACGAGCGTGCCGCAGCGGCCCGCTACGCCTTTCTCTTGGCGATTCCCGCCGTTCTCGGCAGCGGCTTCTACCAGATGTACAAGTCCATTGCCGATCCCTGCCTGGCCGGCGCAACGAACTGCACTCCCGAAGTCTTCGGCCCGCTGGAAATACTCGTGGCCACGGTTATTGCCTTCGTCGTTGCCCTCGGCGTGATCGCCTTCTTTATGAACTACATTTCGAAGCGCAGTTTTCTGCCGTTCGTGATTTATCGCATCGTGCTCGGCATCGTGCTGTTCGTGCTGCTCGGCACGAACGTCCTCTCCGCGTAGCCGGCGCCGAGAGCATCGGCCACAGAACTGCCGGCGCGCGAAGCGCCGGCCCGATGAAAGCTAGGCTGGTTTCATGCGTGCATGGAATCGACCCGAAATTGTCTCTGTCCCCGGCGAGTCGAGTGCACCGTGGCTCCATGACACCAAAACCGACAGCCTCGTACTGGCCCAGCCGCTCGATGCTGCCCGCCTCTACGTCTGCGGCATCACACCCTACGACGCGACGCACATCGGGCACGCCAACACCTATCTCGCCTTCGACACCCTGCAGCGGGTCTGGATCGACGCCGGTTTTCGTGTGCATTACGCCCAAAATGTGACGGATGTCGATGACCCGCTCCTGGAACGAGCCACCGCCACCGGCGTGGACTGGCGAGCCCTGGCCGAGTCCCAAGTGGAACTTTTTCGCACCGACATGGAAGCCCTCGGCATCATTCCGCCGAACGATTTTGTTGCCGTGACCGAGGTCATCGACGAGGTTTCTGCTGCGGTCGCGTTGCTGCAGGATGCCGGACTCGCCTATCCAGTGCCCACCGACGGTGCCATCGCCGGGGCCGACGGCCGGATCGCCGAAGACCTCTACTTCGATATTCACGCCGCCGAAACCCGCACCGACTGGACGCTCGGTGACGAGAGCAACCTCGACGCGGCCAGCATGCTCCGTCTCTTCGCCGAGCGCGGGGGAGACCCCGGCCGGGCGGGTAAGCGTGATCGTCTCGACCCGCTGCTCTGGAAGGCCGCGCGTGCCGGGGAACCCGCCTGGGAGTCATCCGTCGGCGCGGGACGCCCGGGGTGGCACATTGAGTGTTCGGTCATTGCCCTGAAGGAACTCGGCACCGACTTCACGGTGCAGGGGGGTGGGTCAGACCTGATCTTTCCGCACCATGATATGAGCGCCGGCCATGCGCAGGCGCTGTCCGGACATCCGCTGGCTGGGGTATACAGCCACACCGGCATGGTGGCGTATCAGGGCGAGAAGATGAGTAAATCCCTCGGCAATCTGGTTCTGGTCTCGAGGCTACGAGCCCAAAACGTAGACCCCCGAGCGATTCGACTGGCCCTGCTGGCGCGGCACTACCGCACCGATTGGGAATGGACGGCAGCGCACCTGGACGAAGCCATCGCCCGCCTCACGGCGTGGTCTGCGGCATTTGGTGCTGCGGCCATCGAGGGTGCGTCCTCCGGTGCTACGGGAATCAGCGCTCCGGCCGTACTGGGCGCCGCAGCCGTAACTGCGTCGAGCGCTGCGCCAACAGGAACCGCCGCGACACTCGTGGATTCCCTCCGCCTGGCGCTCCGGCACGACCTGGATACGCCCCAGGCCCTGCGGCTCGTCGACGACGCGGCCGCCGGCCCGGTCGACGACCCAGCGCTGGTGAATCGCGCCGTCAGTGCGCTGCTGGGCGTAGCCCTGTAGTACCCGGTGCGCCGGGTCGCCCACCTGCTTTAGCGCCGCGCTGCTCTAGTGACGTGGCCCGTCTGGCCTGCCACCGGGGTTGTCGGGACGACCATCAGCGCGCCCGTCGCGCCCGTCGGTGCCCCGTTTGCGCAGGTATTTCTCGAATTCCTGCGCAATCGCCTCGCCGCTGGCCTCCGGCGAGTCCACGGTATCCCTGGCCTGCTCGAGCTGGGCGATATACGCCGCCATTTCCTCGTCCTCGCCAGCCAAGACGTCAATGCCGGATTCCCACTCGGCGGCCTCGGTGACCAGCGCACCGCGGGGGATCACCACGTCGATGACCTCTTCCAGCTTGTCAATCAACGCGAGCATCGCCTTGGGCGACGGCGCATTGTGCACATAGTGGGGGACGGATGCCCAAATCGACAGGGTGGGGATGCCCACCGTTTCGGCGGCGTTCGACAACACGCTGAGAATGCCGACCGGCCCTTCGTAGCTGCTGCGTTCGATCTGCAGTTCGGCACGCACCTGTGGGTTGTCGCTCGAGACGAAGATGGAAATGGGTCGGGTGTGCGGAACGTCAGCGAGCATCGCTCCAAGAAACACCACGCCGCTCACGTCAGCGGCGAGGGCTGCATCGATGATTTCCGCCGCGAAACTCTTCCAACTCCGCGACGGTTCAGTGCCGATCAGTAGGTAAATATTGGCCGCGTTCGTTCCGCTTACGCGTAGTTGTGCATCTTCTGCCAGCGGCACACTGACAACTCCGGGCGTCGTCGGGCCGTACATGATCGCGCCGGGCCAACCGATGGTTCGCACGCCGTCTTCATTGGTCGACACGGTCGGGCGGTTGAACTGGTAGTCAAAGTACAACTCGGGATCGACCTCGGTGAGTATTTCGACGTCGAGCAGGTCTTTGAGCGCGCGGACCGCTCCCGTAGCAGCCTCACCGGCATCATTCCAGCCTTCGAAAGCGACAACGAGAAGTCGCCCGCCCAGAAACCCATTACCGTCAGTCACCGTCTATATCCTCAATTCCTGAAGCCTCCCTCGTGGAGGGCCTCCGTCAAGGATAGGCGGTGGCCCTACACTTGAACCCCGTGAATGTTTTTCCTGAGCCGCTTCCCGCGCCCGCTTCCCTGCCCGCCGCCGTTCTGTGGGACATGGACGGGACCATCGTCGACACCGAGCCGTACTGGATGCGCGCAGAAACCGAGCTCGTGGCCGAGTTCGGTGGTGTCTGGACGCACGACGACTGCATGTTGATGGTCGGGGCCGGACTGTGGAATTCCGCAGCCATTCTGCAATCCCGAGGCGTGGATCTGAGTGCGGATGCCATTGTGGCGCGACTGACCGACCGCGTTCAGGAACAGCTCGCCGAACACGGTATCCCCTGGCGTCCCGGATCACGGGAGCTCCTGCAGCAACTCAAAGCCGCCGGGGTGCCTACAGCCCTCGTCACAATGTCCGTTGAGCGCATGGCCCGCCAAATCGTCGACCTCATTGATTTTGTCGCCTTCGATGTCGTCGTTGCGGGTGATATGGTCGCCAACAGCAAGCCCCATCCGGATCCGTATCTGGTCGCCGCGGATCGACTGGGGGTCAATCCGGCACAGTGCATCGCAGTGGAAGATTCTGTTCCGGGCGTCGCGTCCGCCGTTGCCGCCGGTACCATCACTATTGCCGTACCGCACCAGATCGACCTGCCGGAAAGTGCCTCCTACACCCGCTGGTCCACCCTCGAGGGGCGCACCATTCACGACATCACGGCCCTCTATGTCAATGCGAGGCGGTCCGATTCGGCCGCTTCCCCTCATCCTCTCGCCCCCACCGGCTCCGCCCGAAACGAAAGCGCACCAGACGCATGAGCAACAACCAGGTCATTCAAAACAGCGGATTGTTTCGCGTCGGCGACCGCGTGCAACTCACCGGGCCCAAGGGCCGGATGAATACCATCACCCTTCAGGAGGGGCTGACCTTTCACACCCACCGCGGCATCTTGGCCCACGACGACATCATCGGGCAGCCGGACGGATCGGTCGTCACCAATAACGTGGGCGTCGAGCACCTCGCGCTTCGGCCCCTCCTGGTCGACTTCGTGATGAGCATGCCCCGCGGTGCTGCCATCATCTATCCCAAGGACGCGGCTCAAATTTTGGCTCAGGCCGATATCTTTCCCGGCGCGACGGTCGTGGAAGCCGGCGTCGGATCGGGTGCTCTCTCGCTCTGGCTGCTGCGCGCGATCGGACCGGCCGGCCGACTGGCATCCTTCGAACGACGCGAGGAATTCGCCGATGTCGCCCGCGATAATATCGCCACCTTCCTCGGGAATGATCCGCAGAACTGGACCATCACGCTCGGTGACCTCGCCGAGACACTGCCCGACACCATGCCGGTGCAGAGCGTCGACCGGGTGGTTCTGGACATGCTGGCGCCGTGGGAATGCCTCGGTGCCGTCTCCGACGCCCTCAAGCCGGGTGGAGTGCTGCTCTGCTACGTCGCTACCGTGACGCAGCTCTCCCGCGTAGCCGAGGCCATTCGCGGCACCGGGTTTTATACGAACCCTGATTCCAACGAAACGATGATTCGGGGCTGGCACGTGGAGGGACTCGCTGTGCGGCCCGATCACCGCATGATCGGCCATACCGGGTTTCTGATCACGGCACGCCGGTTGGCCCCCGACACGACCCTGCCCGAACTGAAACGCCGTCCGTCCAAGACCGATTTCAGCGACGCGGATGTCGAGGCCTGGACCCCGGGCGCGCTCGGCGAACGCAACGTGAGCGCCAAAGTGATGCGGAAACGGGTGCGGGCGGCCGGAACAAGCGCAGAGCTTTCCAAGGCCCGCGACCTCGACGCCGGTTAGGATAGGGCCCGGCCCTTTTTTGGTTGTAGTACGCCGAAGCCGCAGCCCCTAAGGCATCCGCAAAACCCCTCATACCAGCGCAGCAGATTCACGCTGCAGCAACCCCGTACCGAAAGAAGGACTTGTGCGCAAAGCATCCGCGCTGATCGTCACCGCCGGCCTCGTGATGACGGCACTGACCGCGTGCGCCAGCCCCGGCACGGCCGAGGCTTCCTGCGACACCGGCGCCACCTCGGGCGCAGCCTCGAAGTTGGTCTCCGCCTCCGGCGACTTCGGCTCGGCACCCGACGTGACGTTTCCGACACCGCTGAAGAGCACGTCAACGCAAGCCACCGAGATCATCTCCGGGTCGGGCACGAAGTCTGTCGCTGGCCAGCAACTCAACGTTGAACTGAATGTGTACAACGGAACGACCGGGCAGCTCATCCAGCAGGGCGCCTACGACGGCACAAACTTCATTCCGGTCGTGCTCAACGGCGTCGGTATCAAGGGAATCACCGACGGGCTGCTCTGCAGCCAGGTTGGCGAACGAGTCGCGATCGTTGTTGCTCCCGACGACGCCTTCGGCGCAGCGGGAAATGAGCAGTTTGGGGTCGCCCCAACGGATTCCCTCGTTGTCGTCGCCGATGTCGTGAAGGCTTTTCTGCCCCGCGCCGACGGAGCGGATCAGACGGTTGCGAACGGTCTGCCGGCCGTTGTTCTCAATGCAGACGGTGTTCCCGGCGTTGTTGTGCCGAACGGTGACGCTCCGACCACGCTTGAAGTCGGTGTGCTCAAGAAGGGTGCCGGTGAGAAGGTCGTGGAGGGTTCGACCATCACGGTGAACTACTCCGGCGTGCTGTGGAAGGAAAAGACCGTCTTCGACTCCAGCTGGGCCAACGGATCGCCGATGCCGCTCGTTGTCGCCGCCGGATCCGAAACTCAGGCCGGCGTGATCGCCGGAATGGCCACGGCACTCACTGGCCAGACGGTTGGATCCCAGATCGTCATGGTCATTCCGCCCGAGTTGGGTTACGGCTCAGCGGCGACCGCCGCGATTCCGGCCGACTCCACCCTCATCTTCGTCGTCGACATTCTCGGCGTTAACTAAAATAGGTCTGCTTCATGCCTACCGAGTCCGAGTCAGAACGCCAGAGCGAGAACAAACCGCCCCGGGTGACGGCTCCGGAACGGTTGTTCAGCCTGGTCCTGGCTCTGGTGGCGACGGAGTCGGGGCTGACCAAGGCAGACATCCTGGCCAGCGTGCAGGGGTACCGCCAGCGGTACTCGTCCGGCGGCTCCAACGAGAGCTTGGAGCGCCAGTTTGAGCGCGACAAGGACGACATCCGTGAATTAGGGATCCCACTCGAGACCATCGAGCCGCCGGACGATCCCGGTAGCAATCACTTTCTGCGGTATCGAATCCCTAAGGGTCTGTACGACCTGCCCGCCGACGTGACCTTCACTCCTGATGAGGTTTCCCTGCTCAAACTCGCCGGCACAGTCTGGCGGGAAGGATCGTTGTCGGGGGAATCACGCCGGGCCCTGATGAAATTGGACTCTCTGGGCGTCGAATCGAGCGAACCGGTTCTCGGCTATGCCCCGCTGCTGCGTACCAAAGACCACAGCTTCGAACCACTGAGTAAAGCACTCGACCGGGCTCAGGTCGTGGTTTTTCTCTACCTCAAGCCGGGGGAGACCAAACCCAAACGTCGAGTGGTCGCCCCGCGCGCGCTCGTGCAACATGAAGGACGTTGGCACTTGTACGCGACCGATGAGGTCGCTCACGCACCGAGAACCTTTTTGCTGTCCCGAATCGTCGGCGCGGTGGCGGTGCTGCCCAACGCGATTCCTGCTCCGCTCACAGTGGAAATGGCCGCGGACGCGAACGCCGGTACCACCACGGGGGCGACCGACGGTGCCCGTGCTCTCGCCGAACTCGATGCGTTGTGGGCCAGCAACACCGCCCGCATCGTCGTTGTACCCGGGTCCGACGCCGCGGTGCGACTCGGCGCCCGTCAGGCCGCGCAAAAACTCGACACCGTGGTCGACCTGTCGACGGAACTCGTGCGGTCCCTGCACTTCACCGACCTCAACATCCTCGCCGACGAATTGGCCGGTTTCGGCCCGGAAGTACTCGTGGAGAGTCCGCTGGCGCTGCGCACCGCCGTGCAATCCCGCCTGGTCGCCGCCAGAGACGCTCATTCTGCCGCACTGCCGCTGGTCACGCCCGGGCGCGTGCCGCGCCGCCGCGCGCCGCTGCACCCGACGACGACCAAGGCTGCCAGCCAACCACGGGTCGCCGGCGATCAGCTCACGCTCCTACTCTCGCTTGTTCCGTACCTGATCGATCAGGGGCGAGTAACCGTCACCGAAGTGGCCGAGCATTTCGGACTGGAACCGACGCGGGTGCGCGCGCTGGTCAGTCTGATTGCCCTCTCCGGCATACCGGGGGAAACGCGCCAGTATCTGCACGGCGACTTGTTTGACATCCTCTGGGACGAATTCGAGACCAATGATCGCATCGTGCTGACCCATCAGGTTGCCATAGACGACTCGCCGAGATTTTCCGCCCGCGAGGCTGCAGCGCTCATCGCCGGCCTGCAGTACCTGTCGGCGCTGCCCGACAACGCTGATCTCGACGCCATTGCATCGTTGATGGCGAAGCTGACCCGCGGCGCCTCGGCGCAGCCCATTCAGGTCGCCGTCGCGCAGCGCGATGCCGGAACGACCAGAGACATCGTTCAGAGGGCGCTCACTGCGGGGATGCAAGTCGAATTCGACTATCTCAATGCTCGCGGGGGCCAGGAACACCGCCTCGTCGACCCGCTGCGCATTGAATCCGTTGACAGTGACTGGTACCTGCGTGGTTGGTGCCATCTTCGCGAAGCCGTGCGCACGTTCCGGCTGGACCGCATGACCGACCCACGCGTTACCGCCGTGCCACGCAGCACACACCCGACCGACCTACCGCTGCCCGATACCCTCTTTCAGGCATCCAGCGACGATGTCGATGTTCGACTCGAACTCGCGACCGCGGCGCTACCGCTGCTCGCCGACTACCGTCCGGAACGATCCGAACCGGTCGGTTCGGGCGTTCGCACCCGCACCACCCTGCGCGTTGCGCACTCCCACGCACTCAAACGTCTCGTGACCGGTCTGGCCGGAATCGTAACCGTGCTGGAACCGGCCGAATCACGGCGGGTGGTTTTTGACTGGGCGGCGGCAGGACTGGCCCAATACTCCGCTGCAGAACAACCACCCGTGACGCTGGACTAGCGCATGCCCTGGTGGTCGTGGTTGCTCATTTGGTGTCTGCTGGTGCTCAGCTTGTTCGCTGTACTCATTTGGTGTGCCGTGATGCTCTATCGCAAGGCACGTGGCACGCTGCACGCCGTAGCGTCTCTCAGCGATCAGATTTCCGCGGTTGATCCCGGACGGCCGGGCCCGACGGCTCCTGTCGTCCCGGCCGTGTTCGCCGATTCTGCCCTGCTGCGCCACTACGTCGAGCAGCGGCGCGCGGAAAGCACCCACCGACGTCAGCTGCGTCGCGACGCGTGGATCCGGCGGGGTAAACTGTTGCGAAACGCTCGCTGACCCAACATGCTCGCTAATCCAGAGGACAAACCCTCATGCTGCAAAACCTGACCGGATGGCATTTCCTGATCATCCTCGTCGTCATACTGCTTCTCTTCGGCGCGCCGAAGCTTCCCGGACTGGCTCGCAGTCTCGGCCAGTCGATGAAGATCTTCAAGAGCGAGATCAAGAGCGACGCTGTCGACCCTGATCCCAACGCTCCGGCCCCGAGTCAGGGTCGCGACGACGCATCGAAGACGTCCGGACCGACGGCGGCCGGCCCAGCCGATCCCGCCTCGAAGCCCTAGCCCCGTGGCGGTCCGCGCCCGACGAAGTGGGACCGATGCCGGAAAGATGTCGCTGGGCCAGCATCTGATTGAACTGCGAAAGCGTCTCTATCTCGCTGCTGCCGGCCTCTTCATCGGAGCAATAGCCGGCTGGTTTCTCTCTGATTTCGTGTGGGATCAGTTGCGCGAACCGATTTACGCCATCATCAACGCCCAGCACCGCAACGCCCAAATCAACTACCCCGACATTACGAGTGCCTTCGATCTGAAACTGAAGATCTCGATCTACGTGGGCCTTATCGTTTCCAGCCCGGTGTGGCTCTACCAGATCTTCGCTTTCCTGGTGCCCGGTCTCACTCGCACCGAGAAGAAGTACACCTTCGGGTTCCTCCTCACCGCCATTCCCCTGTTCCTGGCCGGATGCGCCGCGGGATGGGTCGTGCTGCCGCACGTGGTCGAACTCATGACGAGTTTTGCCCCGACGGAGGATTCGGCGTTTATTAACGCGCAGGGGTACTTCGACTTTGTGCTCAAACTCGTCGTGGCGATCGGGATCGCATTCGTGCTGCCCGTCTTCATCGTGCTGCTGAATTTCGCCGGCGTGATCAGCGCGGCCTCGATTATCAAATCCTGGCGGGTTGCCATTTTGGTCATCGTGCTCTTTACGGCCATCGCCACCCCGGCGGCCGACGTGGTGTCGATGTTCCTGCTGGCCATTCCCATGGTCATGTTGTATTTTGCCGCCTATGGCATCGCCTGGCTGCACGATCGCCGAGCCGCCAGAAAAGTGCTCGCCTTCGAAAAAGAACTCGGGCTCTAGTACGAAGTCCCGGATGTTGTACCTCTTAAGGATCACGTGACGCACACGCAATCGCCGGCCGAACGCTATTCGGCCGCACGCACCCGGGCCGGTCAACCGACTTTGCGGGCGTTTGAAAACGCCCTCAAGTTCGACCTCGATCCGTTCCAACGCGAGGCGTGTGCCTGCCTCGAGGCCGGCAATAGTGTGCTCGTTGCCGCCCCCACCGGAGCGGGCAAGACCATCGTGGCCGAGTTCGCGATCTACCTGGCCATGCAGCGCTCCCGAGCGAAAGTGTTCTACACCGCGCCGATGAAGGCGCTCAGCAATCAGAAGTTCCAGGAATTCGTCGCCGAATACGGTGCTGACCAGGTGGGGCTGCTCACCGGAGACAGCAACGTCAATCCGGGAGCACGCATCGTGGTCATGACCACCGAAGTGCTGCGCAATATGCTCTACGCCGATTCGGATCTGCTCACTGATCTTGCCTTTGTGGTGATGGATGAGGTGCACTACCTGGCCGATCGTTTTCGCGGAGCCGTCTGGGAAGAAGTGATCATTCATTTACCGCAGCCGGTGCGTATGGTGTCGCTCAGCGCCACGGTGTCGAACGCGGAAGAATTCGGAGACTGGTTGCAGGCGGTCCGCGGTGAAACCGACGTGATCGTGTCGGAAGAGCGACCGGTGCCACTCGAGCAGCACGTGCTGGTCAAGAACAATATGCTCGACCTGTTCGATTCCACGGGTTTGATCGGCACGCACCGGGTCAACCCCGAACTCGTGCGTCTCTCCCATGCCGGCGGTCGTTCCGCCGGTGGTCGCGGCCGCGGCTCTGGTCGCCAGGGCGGCTTGTCCGGGGGCTACCGTGGGCACGACAAGCAACAACGTCCACAGTTCGATGCCGGCCGCATGGACCGCGGGGACATCGTTCGCATGCTCGATGGCAAGCATCTGCTGCCGGCCATTTTCTTCATCTTCAGCCGAGTCGGCTGCGACCAGGCTGTGCGCCAGGTGCTTCGCTCCGGAGTGCGTCTGACTCAAGAACACGAGCGCGACGAGATACGTCAGATTGTCGATGACCGTTGCCGAACCCTGCTCGATGAAGATCTGGGGGTGCTCGGGTACTTCGAATGGTTGGACGGGCTTGAGCGCGGTGTGGCCGCGCATCATGCCGGTCTGCTGCCGGCGTTCAAGGAGGTCGTTGAGGAGCTGTTTCAGAAGAAACTGGTGAAGGCCGTTTTCGCGACCGAGACGCTGGCCCTGGGCATCAACATGCCCGCCCGCACGGTCGTTTTGGATAAGTTGGAAAAGTTCAACGGGGAGGCTCGCGTACCGATCACCCCGGGGGAGTACACCCAACTCACCGGCCGGGCCGGTCGCCGTGGAATCGATACCCTCGGCCACTCGGTCATCCAGTGGGCTCAGGGACTGGATCCCCAGGCCGTGGCCTCGCTCGCTTCCCGGCGTACTTATCCGCTGAATTCCAGTTTCAAACCCACCTACAACATGGCCGTCAACCTCATCGACCAGTTCGGGGTGACTCGTACTCGTGGCGTATTGGAATCGTCTTTTGCACAGTTTCAGGCTGATCGCGCCGTTGTCGATCTGGCCCGTTCGGTTCGTCAGCAGGAAGAGTCCCTGGCCGGTTTCAAAACCAGCATGACCTGTCACCTCGGCAATTTCGAGGAGTATTCGTCGATTCGCCGCCGACTGACTGAGGTGGAGCGTGAGGGCACCAAGGCCGATAATTCGCTGCGCGGCGAGCGAGACAAACGCCAGCGCGAGGTGGCCAGCCTGCGCAAGCACATGCGCGCCCACGGCTGCCATCATTGCCCCGACCGGGAAGCACACTCTCGGTGGGCGGAACGGTGGTTCAAACTCAAACGGCAAACGGATGCGCTCAACCAGCAGATCTCGCAACGTACCGGAGCCATCGCCCGGGTCTTCGACCGGGTGACTGATGTTCTGCTCGGCTACGGGTACCTCGAATCCGATGCGGGAGGTGAGATATCGCTCAGTGAAAGCGGACGAATCCTGCGCCGCATCTACGCCGAACGTGATCTTCTCGTCGCCGAATCTCTGCGCCGAGGCTTATGGAGCGACCTCGATGCGGCGAGCCTGGCCGCGATGGCCTGCGCTCTCGTCTTTGAACCGCGCCGGGAAGAGGGCCTGATTGATGCCCGCTACCTGCCGAAGGGACAGTTTCGTGCGGCGCTGGACGAAACACAGGACCTGTGGAGCCGCATCGACGACCTCGAACGCGACCACAAGCTGCCCGGCAGTAATCCGCTGGCCGTCGGCCTGAGCCTCGCCATGTGGAAATGGGCTCGTGGCGCTTCGCTGAGCGACGTACTGTACGAGGCGGAAATGGCGGCCGGCGATTTCGTGCGTTGGACCAAACAGACCATTGATCTGCTTGACCAACTGTCCATTGCCGGCGACGGTCGGGTTGGGCCGACCGCTCGTGCCGCCATGGACGCCATTCGTCGCGGTATCGTCGCGTATTCCTCGGTGGCCTGAACCAGCCATGTGGGGCAGTGAGCGCACGTTTAGTCTGCCGTTGTGGGCATCCGTTCTGGTCGCGGCGGGAGCCGGAGCCATTCTCGACGCCGGTTTTCCGGATCGTGGCTGGTGGTTTCTCGCGCCGGTGGGCGTCTCGCTCATGCTCGTGGCGGTACTGGGACGGAATCTACTGAGCGGACTGCTCGTGGGATTGGTCGCTGGATTGTCCTTTTGGCTGATCCATATTTTCTGGATCACCCTGTATCTCGGGCTTGTTCCCTGGTTCGCGCTCGGCGGGTTGGAGAGCTTGTTCTTCGCTGTCGGTCTTGGCCTGATTGCCCTCGTGTTGCGGCACGGTCCGCGGGTCTGGCCGAGCGTTTGGGGACGCCTCGGTGTCGTGCCCATCATCGTGGCCGGTTTGTGGACGGCGCGCGAAGCCATCAGCGCCGTCTGGCCCTATGGTGGCTTTGCCTGGGGCCGGGTCGCGTTATCTCAGTCGGAGAGTCCGTTTGCTCCGATCGTGGCCTGGGTCGGTTTGTCCGGTTTGAGTTTCATCCTGGTCTGGTTGAGCGCCCTCGGCGTGCAGCTGTGTCGCGAACCCAACCTGACCAGGACCCTGCGTGCGGGGGTCGCCGTCGGCGCCGTCGCGCTGGTGCTCGCTGTACCAGCCTGGCCGACGATTCAGAGTGGTACGGCCCGACTGGCGGCTGTGCAAGGGAATGCGGATGCGGGTCTGTTCGCCGAATACTCGCCGGGCCAGATTTTGCAGGACCACACCTCGGCAACACTGCCGCTGATCGGCGAGAAGGTTGATTTTGTGGTCTGGCCGGAGAATGCCAGCGACATCGACCCGACTCGGTCAGCGCAGGCCGCGCAAGTCCTCGATTACCTCAGCACCGAAATGGATGCCCCGTTGATCACCGGTGCCATCACCAAGCCCGGCGATACGTACTACAACAGTTCGCTGCTCTGGGAGGCCGGCCGGGGAGCCGTTGACGTCTACGACAAGGTCCATCCGGTTCCCTTCGCGGAATATATGCCGGACCGGGCGTTCTGGCGGCCGTTTGCGCCGGAGCTGATCGACTTGATCGGTCGAGACTACGGCATCGGCACGCGGGATAATATCTTTGATATCAACGGGGTTCTGGCCGGGATCGCGATTTGCTTCGACATCGCCGACGATCAGCTCGTGCACGAAATGATCGATGATAAGGCCGAAATCATTCTCGCGCAAACCAACAACGCCGATTTCGGACACACCGACGAAAGCGTGCAGCAGTTGGCGATCGCCCGCCTGCGCGCGCTGGAAACGGGACGCACCGTGGTGAACATCTCCACGGTCGGGTCCAGCGCCATCATCACGCCTGACGGCCAGACGCTCGATAGCCTGCCGACGTTCACGGCGGGCGCCATGGTGCAGACGGTTCCGCTGAGCAACACCATCACGCCGGCGATGGTGGCCGGCCGCGGCTGGGAATGGCTCGTCTCGGGGCTCGGTCTGGCCGGATTGGCGCTGTGCGCTGCTGCTGCTCGGCGCCAACGACGAGGGTAGCCAGATAGCTGGTTAACCAACAACGACCCCGCCACGAAGTGCGGGGTCGTGCGGAGTGCTCTCGGCCGTTATGCGCCGATTTTCTGCTGGCCACCGCGACGGAGGCGTAATACGGAGAGGCGCTCTTCGAGCAGCTCTTCGAGTTCGTCCCTGGTGCGGCGTTCCAACAGCATGTCCCAGTGGGTCCGAGGAATCTTCTCGTCGGAGTGGTCAACGATCACCGGCAAGGAATCGACGAGTCGAGTCGCCGTCCGTGCGCAGTACTTGCATTCCCATTCGTCCGGAGCTTCAGCTTCGGCCGAAAAAATCATTACCGTCTCTCGCCCGCAGGTGTCACACCGGTAGGTGTGAGGGACTCGGGGGGAGAAGGTGACGCCTTCTTCGCTCTGTAGGCTTTGTGCGCCTAATCTCATGCCACGCAAACTGCGGTCAGCCATAGTGTGGTCTCCTCTCGTTCGCGATCAAGGTTCGATCACGATGCCTTCACAGTTGTAAACCATCAAGCTGGGTGTTAACCTTCCCTGACCCCCATTCTGGGAGGTAATTCTCAGGTTCGGCGGGTAATGACGCCTACGGCAAGGTCCGTGCGATCCGTGACGAGGCCGTCCACTCCCAGATCGAGGAGCCGCATCATATCGATCGGATCGTTGACGGTCCAGACGTGGACCTCGACGTTCAGCCGGTGCATCATGGCGATGAAACGAGGGGTGACGATGTGAGCGGGGCCGGCGCGTTCGGGGACCTGCACCGCGACGCAACCCTGCAGCGAGCGTCGAACGAGGTCGGTCAGTCCCAGGGCGGTCGCCGCCAACGCCCGGGCGACGAGGGGAGACGAAGCCGACGAGACCACGCCGGGCAGCAGTCCGACCACGTGCCTGCGGCGTGTTTCATTGAATGAGGTGACGAGCACCCGGCTGACAGCTCGCTGGTCGCGTATCGCGCGTGCGGCGGGCTCGGCCGCGGCATCCGTCTTGATATCGATATTGAACCGCGCGGTCGGAAACGCCTCGAAGGCATCGGACAGCGACGTGAATGATTGGCCGGACCCCAGGGCGATGCGCTTGAGTTCGGCCATGGTCAGTTGATCAATGCGCACGTCCCGTCCGAGCAAGGAAAGATCAGGGTCGTGGCTGATGACGGCCACACCGTCGAGCGAGACGTGCACGTCGGTCTCGAGGTGCGTCGCGCCGCCGGCGAGGGCTTTCACGAACGCGAGCAGGGTATTTTCCGGCGCCTCCAGGGCGAGTCCGCGGTGGGCAAAAACCCGTGGGTACGGTGCGGCCAGAAAAACCGACTGTGCGCTCGCTGGCACCGCCTAGACCTGCGGCGACGAAGGTGCCGCAGGAGTCGGACTAGGTGGAGGAGTTGGTGCAGGAGTTACCGGCGGGGTCGGTGCGGGGGTCGGTGCAGCAGGACTGGCACCGGTGACGTTTGCACCCGTGACGTTTGCACCCGTGACGTTTGCACCCGTGACGTTTGCACCGAACGCACTGCCGATTCCCTTCATGGCTTCGCTCAGTTCGCTCGGTACGATCCAGAGCTTGTTGGAACTGCCTTCAGCAAGTTTGGGCAGGGTGAGCAGGTACTGGTACGCGAGCAACTTCGGGTCGGGATCGCCGTCGTGAATGGCCCGGAACACGGTGGTAATGGCCTCGGCCTCGCCCTGCGCGCGCAGCACGGCCGCTTTCGCATCACCCTCGGCCTCGAGGATCGCCGCTTGGCGTGCGCCCTCGGCGGTGAGGATTGCCGATTGCTTGGTGCCCTCGGCGGTGAGGATCAACGCACGGCGGTCACGTTCGGCGCGCATCTGCTTTTCCATTGAATCCTGGATGGAGTGGGGTGGTTCGATCGCTTTGAGCTCGACACGGCCAACGCGAATGCCCCATTTGCCGGTCGCTTCGTCGAGCACGATGCGCAACTGGCTGTTGATGTTGTCACGGCTGGTGAGCGCCTCTTCCAGATTCAACCCGCCCACTACATTTCGCAGGGTGGTCGTGGTGAGCTGTTCGACGGCCCCGAGGTAATTGTTGATCTCGTAGGTGGCGGCCCGGGCATCCGTCACCTGAAAGTAGACGACGGTGTCGATCGAGACGACGAGGTTGTCCTCGGTGATCACCGGTTGCGGGGGAAAGGAGACGACCTGCTCACGAATGTCGAGGAGCGGCCGCACCCGGTCGACGAACGGTACCAGAAGGTTCAGCCCCGGCAACAGTGTCTTGTGGTATTTGCCGAGACGTTCCACAACCCCCGCGTTTCCCTGCGGAATGATGCGAATAGCGCGGACCAGCACGACGATGACGAACACCGCCAAAACGGCGAGCAGCGCGATCACGAAGATCTGACCGATGAAAGCAGAGGAGTCGAGCATGAATTAGGACCTTTCGGCGATAGTGACGACGGCGGTGGAGCCTTCAATGAGATGCACGGTGACCGGTCGGCCGGGCTCGATGTTGGTGTCGGTGCCGGTGGCAGCGGGCTGAACGCGCGCCGTCCAGGTCTCACCGTTGGCCAGTTTTACCAGCCCACCGGTTTCGGTGACCGTTGAGACGACCCGCCCGGTCATTCCAATCAGGGCATCGATGTTGCTGAGCGCCGGATCGCCGCCCTTGCGTAAAACGCGCAATAAGAACGGACGGATGGTCAGCAGGAGCAGCACGGACAGGCCCGCGGCCACCACGATCTGCAGCCACCACTCCAAGCCGAGCAAATTAGCGGCCAGGCCGCCGAGACTGCCGATAGAGATCATCAGGAAAGTAAATTCCAGGCTCAGCAATTCGATGATGATTGCCACGAGGATGAATACGAGCCACAAGATCCAGAGATAGTCGGTCAAGTCGACCATTCGTGATACCTCCCATATTCCGATTCCATTAGAAACTAGCAGGTGCCAGTGACAACACGCCGAGGGCGCGACCGGGCTTATTGATAAGGTCGACAGCGAAGACGGTGGAGGAAATTGTGCCCACCGTCCGTCGGCACCAACATGACTGATTTAAGAGGAGCACGCGTGACCAATCCACTGCCAGCAGGATCACTCGAGGGCAAGCGCGTACTCGTCACCGGCTCGTCGCGCGGTATCGGCGCCGACACGGTCGGGTATTTCGCCGAGGCCGGTGCGCGGGTCGTCATCAACTACCGCAATAAAGAGGCGCGGGCCAATAAACTTGCTGAGTCCATCCGCTCTGCCGGGGGAGAGGCGATCACGGTTGGTGCTGACCTGACCGATCCGGCAAGTGTTGCCGCGATGTTCGCGACCATTCAGGCGGAGTACGGCGGCCTCGACATTCTCGTGATGAATGCCTCGGGGGGAATGGAAAGCGGCATGGCCGAGGACTACGCCATGAAGCTCAACCGGGACGCGCAGGTGAACTTGCTGACCGAAGCCATCCCGCTGCTCGGCGACGAATCCCGCGTTGTCTTCGTAACCAGCCATCAGGCGCACTTTATTAAAACCACGCCGACCATGCCGGAGTACGAGCCGGTGGCCCGTAGCAAGCGGGCCGGCGAAGACGCTTTGCGTGCCGTTATCCCGCAGCTCGAAGAATCCGGAATCGGGTTCGTCGTTGTGTCCGGCGACATGATCGAGGGCACGATCACCGCGACGCTGCTCGAACGGTCCAACCCCGGCGCTCTCAGCGCCCGCAAGGAGGCGGCGGGTCGCCTCTACAACGTCAGCGAGTTCGCAGCGGAGATTGTCACGGCGGCCACCGAGCCGGTTCCGGTCGGCAATACCCGTTACGTCGGCGACACGACCGGGTTTTCGGGCGAGTGAGCGGCGCGTGACCGGCGCGCGGCGGGTGAGGAGCTAAAACGAATCATGAAGGCCGCCGATCTGCCACTCCTAGCGTCGGTGTCGCGCCCGACGATTCATCCCGACGGGACGCGGGCAGTGTTCTCCAGGGTGCACGCGAGTTTTGCAGCGGACGACTATATTGGCCAGCTCTTTACCGTCGCGCTGGGGGGAGAAGCATCTCCGCGCCGTCTGACCCGTGGTTTTCGTGATTCGTCGCCCCGGTTCTCTCCGGACGGTAACCTGATCGGCTTTCTCCGGGCCACCGTCAACGGGCCTGCGCAGCTGTACGTCGTTGACGCGGCTGGTGGCGAACCACTGGCGATGACCGACGCAGCCTTGGGCGTGACCGACTTTCGGTGGCATCCGCGCGGTGACCGGATCGCTTTCCTTACGCGGGTTCCCGAGCACGGCCGTTATGGCACGGTGGCGGACGTCTCGGCGGAGTCTGAACCGGCCCGACACATTGTCACGCTGCGGTACCGTTCAAACGGCGTTGGCTACACGACAGACCGTCGCGCGCACGTGTTCCTGGCCGACGTTCCCGATGTTTGGGGCGAACCTATTCCCGCTCCAGCGCCATCGGCGCACGATCTGAACCCGAGCAAATCGGCCGCCGAGCTTGCGGCGCACCGCGACGACGAGCGTGCAGGTGCCGCTCTGCCTGCACCCGGACTTCCGGTTGCGTGGCAATTGACCACGGGCGACTTTGATCATTCCGGGCTGGCCTTTACACCCGACGGGTCGAGTCTGTTCACCATCTCTGCCCGCCACGACGGCCGTGACGACGACCTGCGCAGTGCGGTGCTGGCCATCGATGTCGGCGGCGCAGCCGACGGCCGAGCGGTGTCCTCGACCGCGGTACAGCACGGCGCCGCGCCCGAGGATCCCGCCGCTGCCGCGTCGCGCGGCGCCTCCGTGCGCACCGTGGTGCGCGCGTCGAACAACCTGAGTGTTTCCGCTCTCGCATGCTCGGCCGACGATGCCCTGTGGATGCTCGCGACCGACGTGGGTATCACCGGCCGGGACTTCGTGGGCCGGAATACCGCGCTGTACCGGGTGCCCACCCTCGTTGATGGTTCGGCTCCTATCCGTGTAACCGACTCGGATCGCACCGACCAGGCTCAGCTCGATCTGGATGCCGCGGGGGGTATCACCCCGTTGTCGGACGGCTCCATTCTCGTGCTCCGCCCACATCGGGGTCGAGTCGAGCTGGTACGGGTACACCCGTGGGGCACCTTCGAAGCGGTGGATTGTGGTGCGAGCGTTGTCACCGCCGTCGATGCTCGCGACTCCGCGGTTGTCGCCGCGGTGCAGTCCGGCGGCACTTCCGGCGATCTCGTACTCATTCCGTTCGACTTCCCGAGCACGTTGTCTTCGGCGGGGAAACCCCGGCAACTGACCGATTCTTCCGCGGCAGTTCGCGCGACCGGACTGGTATCGGGCATCGAACTTACAGTCACCGGGCGCGACGGCTACCCAGTTCATGGCTGGGTGCATACCCCGCGCGGACCCGGCCCGCACCCGGTCCTGCTGACCATCCACGGTGGCCCGTTCGCGCAGTACACCACCGCGCTTCTCGATGAGACTCAGGTATACGTCGACGCGGGCTATGCGGTCGTCCTGTGCAACCCGCGCGGGTCATCCGGCTATGGCCAGGCGCACGGGCGTGCAATCCGCCAGCGGATGGGTGCCCTCGATCTCGCCGATGTCCTCGATTTTCTCGACGGTGCGCTCCGATCGGAGCCTTCCCTCGACGCCAAGCGGCTGGGCATCATGGGCGGTTCCTACGGTGGCTACCTGACCGCGTGGACGACGGCGCACGATCACCGATTCACCGCCGCTATCGTGGAGCGTGGTTTTCTCGACCCCGAGGCGTTCGTCGGTACCAGCGATATTGGTGACTTCTTCGGTGACGAATACGTCGGCACGGATGCCGACCTGCTGCGGGAGCAGAGTGCACAGTTCATGGTTGGTCGGGTCACCACTCCGACCCTCGTGCTGCACTCCGAGCAGGACCTCCGCTGTCCGCTGTCGCAGGGGGAGCGTTACTACGCAGCGCTCAAACGCGGGGGAGTCCCCACTGAACTGGTGATTTTTCCGGGGGAGAACCATGACCTCAGCCGCACCGGTCGTCCACGGCACCGGTTGCAACGGTTCGAGATTATTCTGGACTGGTGGGCCCGCCATCTGCCCATTGACCCGACTCACAGGAGCTTCGATGAGCCCGACCGCGAAAACGTCCGTCCCGTCAGCTGAGCTGACCGTGGCGGACAGTCACGATCTGATCCGCGTGCAGGGCGCACGGGAGAACAATCTCAAGAACGTCACCGTTGCGATCCCCAAGCGCCGGTTGACCGTGTTCACTGGGGTATCCGGCTCGGGTAAGAGCTCGTTGGTGTTCGGTACCATCGCCGCCGAATCCCAGCGCATGATCAACGAAACGTACAGCACCTTTGTGCAGGGTTTCATGCCGACCCTGTCCAGGCCGGACGTTGATGTGCTCGACGGGCTGACCACGGCGATCATTGTCGACCAGGAACGGATGGGGGCCAACGCACGCTCCACCGTTGGCACGGCCACCGATGCCAACGCGCTGCTGCGCATCTTGTTCAGTCGGCTGGGCGAGCCGCACATCGGCTCACCCCAGGCCTACTCGTTCAACGTGGCCTCGATCAGCGGCGCGGGGGCGGTGTCGATGGAGCGCGGTGGGCAGACCGTCAAGGAGCGGCGCAGCTTCAGCATCACCGGCGGTATGTGTGCGCGCTGTGAGGGTCGCGGTTCCGTCACCGACATCGACCTGACGGCGTTGTACGACGATACGAAGTCACTCAACGGCGGCGCGCTGACCATCCCGGGGTACAGCATGGATGGCTGGTACGGCCGCATCTTCACCGGTTGTGGATTCTTCGACCCGAATAAGCCGATCGCGAAATTCACCAAAAAGGAACGGGCCGACCTGCTTTACAAGGAACCGACCAAAATCAAAGTCGAGGGCATCAACCTCACCTACGAAGGTCTGATCCCGAAAATCCAGAAATCCATGCTCGCAAAGGACGTCGACTCGCTTCAGCCGCACATCCGCGCGTTCGTCGAACGGGCGGTGACGTTCACCGTGTGCCCAGACTGCAGCGGCACGCGACTCAGCGCTGGCGCCCGATCGTCGAAGATCAACGAGGTCAGCATTGCGGAAGCCTGCGCGATGCAAATCAGCGATCTGGCTGACTGGGTGCGGGGTCTGACTGAACCGTCCGTCGAGCCGCTCATCGTAGCGCTACAGCATCTGCTGAACTCATTTGTTGAGATCGGGCTGGGTTATCTGTCCCTGGACCGCGCCTCGGGCACCCTGTCCGGGGGAGAATCGCAGCGCACCAAGATGATCCGCCACCTGGGTTCTTCCCTCACCGATGTCACCTATGTCTTCGATGAACCGACCATCGGGCTGCACCCGCACGACATTGCGCGGATGAACACCCTGCTGCGCCAGCTGCGCGACAAGGGTAATACGGTGCTCGTGGTGGAGCACAAACCGGAGATGATCGCGATCGCCGACCATGTCGTCGACCTCGGCCCGGGCGCGGGAACTGACGGGGGACAGGTCGTGTACGAGGGATCCCTCGCCGGGCTTCGGAACAGCGGCACGCTCACCGGCCGGCACCTAGACGACCGGGCCGTCCTGAAATCGTCGGTGCGGGCGCCTTCGGGCGTGCTGGAGGTGCGTGGTGCCAGCGCGCATAACCTGCAGAACGTCGATGTGGACATCCCGCTCGGTGTTCTCGCGGTGCTGACCGGTGTGGCCGGCTCGGGAAAGAGTTCACTGGTCCGGGAGTCGATTTCCGGACGAGACGGGGTGGTGACCGTTGATCAGGGCGCGATCAAGGGATCCAGGCGGAGCAACCCCGCCACATACACGGGAATGCTCGAATCGATCCGCAAGGCATTCGCCAAGGCCAACGGCGTCAAACCTGCACTGTTCAGCTCCAACTCCGAGGGAGCCTGCCCCAATTGCAACGGCGCGGGCGTCACCTATACGGACTTGGGCATGATGGCTGGTGTCGCCATACCCTGCGAGGTGTGTGACGGGAAGCGGTTCCAGGCCTCCGTTCTGGATTTTCACCTCGCCGGGCGGGACATCAGCGAGGTGCTGGCAATGTCGGTGTCCGAAGCCAGAGAATTCTTCGGTGCGGGGGAGGGGCGCACGCCGGCCGCCCACGCGATCCTGGGCCGGCTCGTCGACGTAGGGCTCGGCTATCTCAGCCTCGGCCAGCCGCTGCCGACTCTGTCCGGCGGCGAACGGCAGCGGCTGAAACTCGCGACCCACATGGCAGAAAGGGGTGATGTGTACGTTCTGGACGAGCCGACTGCCGGACTCCACCTCGCCGATGTGGAGAATCTTCTCGGCCTGCTCGACCGACTCGTCGACTCCGGGAAATCGGTCATCGTCATCGAGCACCATCAGGCGGTCATGGCGCACGCCGACTGGATCATCGACCTCGGCCCTGGCGCCGGCCACGACGGCGGCCTGATCGTCTTCGAAGGCACACCGGCCGACCTCGTGGCTGCTCGACCGACCCTCACCGGCGAGTATCTCGCGGCCTACGTCGGCGCCTGAGCGAACTGCGACGCGAGCTGGGACGCGAGCTGGGACGCGAGCTGGGACGCGAGCTGCGGGCCAATTGGGTCGACGCCACCACACGCGTGGGCTCGCGGGCTGCCTTTCGCGGACTGGGCAGCACCCGTGTACTGGCTGCTGCTGCCAACCCCGCGGACCCGACCCGTCCACGTTGGACGGTGCTCGTACCGGAGGGCAGCCGTTCCTGACGGCACGTCCGCCGCTCGACATTTGGTAGCGTGATGCTCGGGCACGCAGGGCGTGACCGGTATTTCCGCACCTATGGGGGTTTCACATGCATCGCATCCGCACGATCAGCGCGTTCATCGGGCGTTGGTTCGCACTGATCGTCCTGGCAGCCGGTGGTCTGGCACTCGTCACTCCCGACACGTTCTCGGGCTTGACCGTGGCCATCCCGTGGCTGCTGTCCATCATCATGCTCGGCATGGGGATGACACTTCGGCCGGTGGACTTCGCCATCGTGGCCCGGCGCCCTTGGCCGCTGTTGCTCGGCGTGGCCGCGCAATACCTCGTGATGCCACTGCTCGGACTCGGCATCGCGGTCGCGCTCGATCTGTCGCCGCTGCTGACGGCCGGCATGATTTTGGTGGGCGCGTCGCCCGGCGGAACTTCGTCCAACGTCATGGTCTACCTGTCCAAGGGCGACACCGCGCTGTCGGTTGCGATGACCACGGTCTCCACCCTTCTCGCGCCGATTCTCACGCCCATGCTCGTGCTCGTCCTGGCCGGGGAATTCTTGGCCGTTGACCCCGGAGCGCTCTTCATCTCCATCCTGAAAATTGTGCTCGCCCCGGTGCTTGCTGGACTGCTCCTGCGCATGCTGCTGCCGCGCCTGGTTGAGAAATTCCTGGATGTGCTGCCGCTCGTATCCGTGGCCAGCATCACCGTCGTGGTCATGGCCGTGGTGGCTGCCAGCTCGTCCACCCTGCTGTCGGTCGGCATCCTGGTCGTGGTTGCCGTGGTTTTGCACAACTCGCTCGGATACACCCTCGGGTACTTGATCGGCCGCATTTTCAAGTTGCCTATCGCCAGCCGCCGGGCCATCAGCATCGAGGTGGGCATGCAGAATTCCGGACTTGCCGCGGCACTGGCCGTGGCACATTTCAACCCGGTGGCCGCGCTGCCCGCAGCCATCTTCTCGGTCTGGCACAACGTGTCCGGTTCGCTGCTGGCCAGCTATTGGTCCCGCAAGAGCGTGCCGGTGGCCGAAACACCCGCGTCGGAGTTCAGCCACACGTCCGCCTGAAATCAGCCGGCCCGAGAAGCGAGCCATTCTCGCTGAGCCATCTGCACTGAGTTATCTTCATTGATTCGATATTCAGTGAATTACAATTCACTGAGTCGTGTCGGTGAGTTTTGGCCATTCGCCTGACCGGGATGGGCGTGACCGCGGCGACCTCGCGTGAGTGATGACGAGCGCTGTGAGTTGCCGCGTTGCAGGCACGTGTCGTCTGCGCGTGCGCCCTGCGGCTCGGCCGCATCGTCCAGGCATGCTGGCATGACCGATAATGCACATTATGTCAAGTAGTCCTAAGGTCCACTCAAAAATCGCCTGCCGCCGCAGATTCAATAACGGCGTGTCGTGACCTCCCGAATATGGCCGAGAGCACGTGCCAGCCCGGTGTCCGTACTCGCGGCGTAGCCAAAGACCAGCCCGGCAGGAACGGCAGCACCGTCGGGCAAGGCGGAATAAGTCTCCAGGTTCACGACTCGGATCCCCCGGTTGAGCAATTCACGTACTGCCGCCCGTGCCGTTGCCTGGTCGGTCACTTCGAGTACGGCGTGCAGGCCGCCATCCAGAGCGGTCAACGTGGTTCCGGCATGGTTCGACAGTGCGTCCAGTACCAGATTCCGGCGGTGCGCGTAGTCGCGTCGCACGGCAGCGATATGGCGGCGGACGGCACCCGTTGCCAGTAACTCGGTCGCCGCATCCTGCAAGACTCCAGACACCGGGCACGGCAGGTCGCGCCGCACTGCCAGCAGCGCGGCGCGAACGGCCTGCCGTTCCGGCATGACGATATAGCCCAGACGCAACCACGGCGTCAAAATCTTAGAAAAACTGCCAATAAGTACGACGCGACCATCTGTATCGAGTGAGGCTAGAGCCGGAAGCGGCGGTCCGACGTGTCGAAACTCGCTGTCATAGTCATCTTCGAGCACCCACGCGTTGTGGTGACCCGCCCAGCGCAGCAGACGAAGCCGGGCGTCCACCGGGAGTCGTCCGCCGAGCGGATACTGATGGCTGGGAGTAACCAATACGGCGTCGGGCGGGCTGGCTTGATCTTCCAGGATGGTTGTCGGCATTCCGTCGGGTTCAACCGGAATGGGCAGAAGTATCGCCCCGAGCCGCCGCAGGACCCGCGCGGCGGCGGGATAGCCCGGTGTTTCCACGGCGACGACGGGGGCTGGGATCGGTTCGGATTCGGGCTGCGCGCCGCTTCTGCGCGACTCCCCCAGCGCCAGGGCGACCAGTGCGAGTGCCTCACTCGTCCCCGCCGTGACCACAATATCCTCGGCAGCACAGAGTACGCCCCGGGCGTGGCGGAGGTGCTCAGCGATTTTGATGCGCAGGGCCCGTGTTCCCTGCAGCGGAGGCTCGGTGTGCGGAATGGGGCGCGCAGCAGCGGTACGCCATGCGGCGCTCCAGGATGGCCCGGACAAGCGGTGGGTCGATGGGTACCCCGGTGTCAGATCAATCAGATCGGTGTCCTGCCCGCGGGAGGATGCCGCAACGGATGACGGTGGCTTCTGGTAGGGATCACCGCGTAACAAGACCGCCACCCGCGTCGGTGCGCCCTGCGTGCTAACCAGGTATCCTTCCCCGCTGAGCTGGTCGTAGGCCGTGACAACACTCCCCCGGGAGATGCCCAGCACGGCGGCGAGAGCGCGGGTCGACGGAAGGCTCTCCCCCGAACGCACCTCCCCCAGCAAAATGCTGCTCCGCAGCCGGACGGCAATTTGGGAGCTCAACGACGTGCTGCCCGAACGGTCGAGGGTGATTGTGGGGAAATACAGCATGGATCGGCTCCTTGCCCGACAGACTGGACCAATAGATATTGGACAAGCTGGATCTTTTGGTAATCCAGTTGCAGCATCAGCATAGTGATATGACACTCTCAAGCGCAGCCGAGCCCCTGCCTATTACGCCTCGTACGAGGGTCGGCCGCCTGCCCGCTCAGCAGGTTGTGGACCGCACCGCGCTCTACGCCCTGCTGGACAGTCAGATTCTCTCGCACGCTTCCCTCGTTGTTGACGGGGACCCCCTTATGATTCCCCTTGCGTTCGCGCGCGACGGCGACAGTGTGCTCATTCATGGTTCGAGCGGAGGGGGGCTGCTGCGTCACGCGGCAGCAGGTTCGGGCCTGGGACTGAGTGTTGCCGCGCTCGACGGGCTGGTTTACGCCCGTAACCTCTTTGACAGCAGCATGAACTATCGAAGCGCCGTGATCTATGGCGTTCCTCGCCCTGTGCCGGAGGAGGAGAAGGAACAGGCGCTGCTCGTGCTCTCGGAGCACCTTATGCCCGGCCGTGGCCAGGAAGTGCGGCCGATGACGCGCCGGGAGCGGGCGGCGACGGTCATATTGCGGATCCCGCTCGACGAAGTGAGTATGAAGGTACGAACTGGGCCCCCGAGCGAAAGCCTCGATGACGGCGAGGACCACGGTGTCTGGGCAGGAGTCGTGCCCATGTCCATTCGCGCGACGGCGCCGATTACGTCACCGCTGACCGCCGCGGAGACGCCGTTCCCGGCGTCCGTGCTTCGACAGTGCGATTGCGCTACCGCCGCAGTACTTCCCGCCGCACTGCATTAGCCGCAGCCTGGATGCCACGTCAGGACTGGGCCTCCTCCGGATCTCGCCGCCCGTCGAGTCGGAGCGTGGCTGCAAAGCCGAGTGCGAGAAAACCGGCGGCGGCAAAGGCCGCGTTGCGGGTACCCTCGCTAAAGGCATCTCTTGCCGCTAGGGCGGTATCCGGGTCAGCAATCGAGGGGATGGCCGTGCCGGCGCTCTCAACAACGGCGGTCACGATGGCGGTTCGCTGGGATTCCGGCACACCGTCGAGTTTCGCATCGAGGATACCGCCAACGCTGGAGAACAGGATCGTACCGAGAATGGCGATGCCGAGGGCCGAGCCCACCTGGCGTGCGGTGCTCTGCGTCCCCGACCCCTGCCCGCTCTGCTCCACCGGGATATCCTTGAGGATGACACCCGTCAGCTGTGCTGTCGCGAGCCCGACCCCAAAGCCATAGACGAACAAAAATGGCACGATCGCGTACCAGGGGGTGTCTGATGCGATGGCGAGGCCGATGCCCGCGACTCCGATAATCTCGGCGACGATACCTGCGCGCACGATCATGACGGGTGAAAAACGATTGCTCGTGGCCCCCGCGAATCCTGACGCGACGAAGGATCCCACGGCGAGGGCCAGCAGCACGAAACCGGTGTGCAGAGCGTCATAGCCGAGCACATTTTGCAGCCAGAGGGGCAACGACAAAATTATGCCGAACTCGCCGAGCGAGACGATCATCGCAGCGATGTTGCCGTTTCGAAATGAAGCGATACTGAACAGCGAAAATGCTATGAGGGTGCTGCGTCCGGCTTTCTGACGACGTCGTCCCCACCAGACGAACGCGAAACCGGAGGCAAGCGTGACGGCGAAGGTGAACGGGATGGGCGACACATCCAGGCTCCACCAGGAGGGTGGAGTGTCGCTGGCCCACCAGCCGTAGGTGCGGCCTTCAATGAGGCCGAAGACGAGGGATGCCGTCGTGAGTATGGCAAGCACGGCCCCGATCAGGTCGATGGTCTGCGTGTTGGTTTCCCTGGATTCGGTGACGTAGACCAACAGCCCGACGATGATGATTACACCCAGGGGGACGTTGATGCCGAATGCCCACCGCCAGGAAAAATAGGTGGTGAGGAAGCCGCCAAGTAACGGTCCGACAGCGGCCATGCCCCCGATTGTCGAACCCCAGATCGCGAATGCGATGCCACGTTCTTTACCGCGGAAAGTCGCGTTGATGATCGAGAGTGTCGTGGGCAGGATCATTGCGCCACCGACGCCCTGCAAGACCCGGGCGCCGATCAGCAGGTCGCCGGATTGCGCGAGTGCCGCGAATACTGACGATAGGGCGAAGATCGTGACGCCTCCGAGCAGGAGCCTGCGGCGGCCGAAGCGGTCGGCCAGCGTGCCGAAGACGAGCAGCAGGGCGGCGAAGACGAGCGTGTAACTTTCCTGCACCCACTGCACCTGCGTCGAGGTAATGGTGAGATCGTTTACGATCGAGGGGATCGCAACGTTGACGATGGTCGAGTCAACAATAATGAGAGCAACGGCGATGCTGATGAAGACGAGACCGATCCACCGGCGACGATGGGTGACCTTCGAAGAATTAGTAAGCTGGCTGACCATTCCGATAAGATAGCATGGCTACGTGCCGGACGACATCACAAAATGGCCGATCGGCCGATTGCTCTCGACAGCCTCGCGCCAGGTCGAGAACGGGTGGCAAGAAGCACTCGCGGCACACGGGCTCACCCACGCCGGTGTGATCGTCCTGCACTTCCTCTCGGAAGGCCCGCGTAGCCAAACTGAGCTGGCGGTGCTGGCTAAGGTGGGAAATCAGACCATGTCGCGCACGATCGATCGTCTCGAACGTGCCGGGCATGTCACTCGCCGACGTGACCCGGGCGACGGTCGGCGGCAACGCGTCTCCATAACCGATGCGGGATCATCGGTCTTCCGCGTCACCCGCACGATTGAAGCTGACCTGTTTCCCGACGTCGGTGAACAGGAAATTCTTCGCGCCAAGCTCGTGCAGATAATTCAGGCTCATGAGAACCGGGTCGGCTGACGAGAACAAATAGGGGCTCGGGTGCTTCGTGAGACCGGGGTGATCGACGAAAATCAGGTGTCTGCCTTGTGAATCACCATGCCAAACTCATTGACCGGTTCAAAGGCGTCGCGGTCCCAGGCTCCCGGGTGAGGAACCGGACAGTTAACGACGGTATTTCGCGATGAATGATCGATCGTGTGTTCACGCATGGCATGACCGCAGATCGGGCAGGATTTCATGTCGTTGTCGTGCTGTGTGTCTGGACTGCTCGAGGTGTTCCCGTCCTGATTCATGCCGTTAAGATACGCCCGATTGAACAAAACCACACGCATGTTCCCGGGGAACTTGTCGAACTGAGCTGGTGGAGCGTTAGTCTTCGCCGAAGCCGGATTCCAGCAGTTCGGCCAGGGCATTGATTGCCGGCCCGGCAGAGGGGTCCGGTGACGACAGCAGCACGGTACTCCCCCGGGATAGCCCCAGCGCCATGATGCTCAGCAGGCTGTCCGCATCTGTTCCATTCACGGTGATCGGAACGGAAAAAGAACTCGCCAAGGTCACGAATTCGGCCGCCGGCCGCGCATGCAGGCCGTCCTTATTGGTCAGGGTCACGGTGCGTGAGATTGATTCCATAGTGGAATCTCCGCTCGCCGGCGACGCATCAGGCTCGGCGGCGCTAGTGGTTGTGCTGTTCGTCCGAAACGCGCTCTGCGCGGCAGCCATCACTGCTTTCAGGTCTCCCCCGGTCTCGGCAGCCACAGCTGCGGACACACCGCCCTCGACGAGCGGAGCGTCAACGATAAGCACCTGGTTTTGCTCGGGCTCGTCGAGAAAATCACGGGCTGTTTCCGCGGTCAGGATGGCCGAGCCGAGGTCGCAGAGGATCACCACGCCGCCGCCCGTGTTCGCCTGCGTGATTCCGTCACTGATCTTCTCAAAGCTCGTTCCGATCCCACCGGAGTCCGTGCCACCCGCGGCGACGAGATGCACGGTCGGTGCCATCTGACGGGCCAGTTCGACGAGTCCGTTGGCGATCTTCTCGCTGTGCGACACGAAAACAAGGCCGACGCGGTCAGCGGATGCCGCTTCGATCATTCGGTCACCGTCGCGACGTCGGCAGCAGCGCGCAGCAGCAAGGCCGTCGATTGGGCACCCGGATCGCGGTGCCCGATCGCGCGTTCACCGAGGTAGCTTGCTCGGCCCTTTCGTGCCACCAGCGGCTCCGTGTCGACGGCGCCCTGCGCGGCAGCATCGGCGGCGGCGAGCAGGATGTCGCCCACGCCAGAACCGGCTGCGTGTGCGGCGGCCGCCGCGTCCACAGCCGGTGTCCAGGAATCGATCATGGTTTTGTCGCCGGACTCGGCTTTGCCGCGCAGCACGATGCCGTCGCGGGCCGCCGTCAGCACGGCAACCAGCGCGGCGGCGTCGATCCCATCCGCTGCAGCGACGGCACCGGCCGCTTTAAGAAATGCCGTGCCATACAGCGGTCCGGCGGCGCCGCCGACGGTGGAGATCAGGGTCGTGGCGACGAGCTTCAATACTGCTCCGGGGAGAGTTTCATCGGCCAGGGCGTCGAGTTTGGGCAGAACCGCCTGAAATCCTCGATCCATGTTTTCCCCGTGATCACCATCGCCGATGTCCCGGTCGAGGGTATTCAGAGCGGGGCGGTTGGCCGCCAACACTTCGGCACCCTGTCGAATCCACCGGAGCGTCCACGCGGTATCCAACGTCGCTGCTGACTGTGGTTGATCCGGGCTGGTGTGTGATTCCACGCTCATCTGGTTCTCCTTCTACCGTCCCCACCGTAGTGCCGCTGTTTGCACCGGCGCGTCCCACAGGGTCGTGAGTTCATCATCCAGTTTAAGAACGGAGATGGACGCCCCCGCCATTTCGAGACTCGTCGTGAAGTTACCCACCAGACTGCGAGTGACCGTGATGCCGTGTTCTTTCAGCACTTCTGCGGCCCGGCGGAACACGATGTACAGTTCGATCTGCGGTGTGCCGCCCATCCCGTTGACGAGCAGCAGCACCTCATCACCGTTGTCAAAAGGCAAGTCTTCGAGGATGGGGCCAAGTAGTCGGTCAACGATGGCATCGGCGGGCTCGAGCTTGATCCGCTCGCGTCCCGGCTCACCGTGAATGCCAATTCCAATCTCAATTTCATCGTCGGCGAGCACAAAGCTCGGTTCCCCCGCATGGGGCACGACACACGGGGTCAGCGCGACGCCCATCGTACGCACGCGCGAATTCACCTTCTCGGCCACAGCAACAACGGCATCGAGATCGTCGCCGCGCTCGGCGGCGGCCCCGGCAATCTTTTCGACGAGCACCGTTCCGGCTACGCCGCGGCGGCCGGCCGTATAGAGCGAGTCCTTCACGGCGACGTCATCGTTGATCACGACAGCCCGCACGTCGATTCCTTCAGCGGATGCCAAATCGGCGGCAGTCTCAAAGTTCAGCACGTCGCCGGTGTAATTCTTCACGATGTGCAGCACGCCGGCGCCACCATTGACGGCCTGGGTCGCCGCCACGATCGGGTCGGGTGTGGGCGACGTGAAGACAGGTCCGGGTACCGCAGCATCCAGCATGCCGTAGCCGACGAAACCGCTGTGCAGCGGTTCATGACCGCTGCCACCGCCGCTGACGATTCCCACTTTGCCCTGGACGGGTGCATCGTGTCGCACAATGAAGATCGGGTCGTGCGACACCCGCACAATATCGGCATGGGCAGCTTCGAAGCCGGCGGCGGCCTCGTTGACGACGTTCTTGGGATCGTTGATGAGCTTCTTCATGACCATCCATTCACTTGGTGATGCCGGGGTCGTATCGGGGTTCGTCTCGAGATTTCTACCGGGAGGTGGGCCACAGCGAGTACGGGCAGCATTGCCCACCGAAGCCACGGCCCCACGGTCAACATACGCGCTGTGACCGCGCTGGGTAAATGGCGGGAACGAACTCCACCAGCCTATTCCCCCCAATGGCACCCCGCGCTATGTTGTTGCCAACCGCTCACCGCAGAGGGGCCGCTTCGGCATCCCCGGCCTGACCAGAAAGGTTCTCGTGGAAAATATCGGAGCTGTATTCATCTCGGAGGTCGTCGGCACCGCCATGCTGGTTCTCCTTGGAACCGGCGTCGTCGCCAACGTCGCTTTAGCAAAGAACAAGGGCGTCGGCGGTGGGTTCCTCATGGTGACCATCGGCTGGGGTTTCGCAGTGTTCGCGGGTGTTGTGGTCGCCTACCGGTCAGGGGCGCACATCAACCCGGCGGTCACCCTGGGTCTCGTCGCCAACGGTGCCACTGAATTCGGTATGGGCGTTCCCGTCAATGTCGTCTCGGTGCTCGTCTATATCGGCGGTCAGATGATCGGCGCCATCCTCGGCGCCGTTGCCTGCTGGCTGGCCTACAAGCAGCACTTCGATGCCGAACCGGACGCGGCCAACAAACTCGGCGTCTTCTCCACCGGACCGGCCATCCGCTCCTATGGCTGGAACCTTGTCACCGAAATCATCGGTACCTTCGTGCTGGTCTTCGTCGTCATTGCCTTCGGTGGCAACCGGCAGGGCGACAACGGGGGGTTGGCGTCGCTCGGAGCACTACCGGTCGCCCTCCTCGTTATTGTCATCGGTACATCGCTCGGCGGCCCGACCGGATACGCGATCAACCCGGCCCGTGACCTCGGGCCCCGGATCGCGCACTTCATTCTGCCCATCAAGGGTAAGGGCAGCTCGGACTGGGCCTATTCCTGGGTTCCCGTCGTCGGCCCCATCATTGGCGGACTGCTTGCCGGTTGGTCCGCACTGATTCTGCTTCCCCTACTCACCTGACCTGATTGAACGGGCCGGTTCGACGTCGAACCGGCCCGTTGTCGCGTGACGACACCGGAACCGTCAACCATCTACTCAGAGGACATCTACCAATGACTGACTACATTCTCGCCATTGACCAGGGCACCACGAGTTCCCGGGCCATCATCTTCGACAAGGCCGGATCGATCGTGTCTACCGGGCAACTGGAACACGAACAAATATTTCCTCAGGCTGGCTGGGTCGAGCACGATCCCAAAGAAATCTGGGACAACACCCGCGAAGTGATCGGGCAGGCGCTGTCCAAGGCCAACCTCACGCGTCACTCCATAGCGGCAATCGGCATCACCAATCAGCGTGAAACGGCCGTGGTATGGGACAAGACGACCGGTGTTCCCGTCTACAACGCGATCGTTTGGCAGGATACCCGCACTCAGCCCATCGTGGACCGCCTCGCCGCTGACGGCGGTGTTGAACGGTTCAAAAAGACGGTCGGGTTGCCCCTCGCCACCTATTTCTCCGGCACGAAAATCGTCTGGATCCTCGAAAACGTCGAGGGAGCACGGGCCAAGGCCGATGCCGGGGACCTGCTCTTCGGCACAACTGATTCCTGGGTGCTGTGGAACCTGACCGGCGGAGTGGACGGCGGTGTGCACGCGACGGACGTGACCAACGCGAGCCGCACCCTGTTTATGGATCTGGAAACCTTGCAGTGGGACGAGGAGATTCTGGCCATCTTCGACGTGCCCAAGTCGATGCTGCCTGCCATCCGCTCATCGTCGGAGGTGTACGGTACGGCGCACAGCTCAAGCCTGCTGCGTGAGGTTCCCGTTGCAGGTATCCTCGGCGACCAGCAGGCCGCGACGTTCGGTCAGGCCGCGTTCGACCAGGGCGAAGCCAAGAACACCTACGGCACCGGCAACTTCCTCATTTTCAACACCGGCACGGAGATCGTGCACTCCAAGAACGGGCTGCTCACCACCCTCGGCTACAAGCTCGGCGATGATGCCCCGCACTATGCCTTGGAAGGATCCATCGCGGTGACCGGATCGCTCGTGCAGTGGATGCGTGACAATCTCGGCATGATCAGTTCGGCGGCCGAAATTGAGACCCTGGCGAAAACGGTTGATGACAACGGCGGTGCCTATTTTGTACCGGCATTTTCGGGCTTGTTCGCGCCATACTGGCGTTCCGACGCTCGCGGCGCACTGGTGGGACTCACTCGATTCGTGAACAAGGGCCACATCGCTCGTGCGGCTCTCGAAGCGACGGCATTTCAGACCCGAGAGGTCATCGACGCGGTCAATGCCGACTCGGGTGTTCCCCTCACCGAGATCAAGGTTGACGGCGGCATGATCGCCAATAACCTACTCATGCAATTTCAGGCCGATATTCTCGGCGTTCCCGTCGTTCGCCCGGTTGTGGCGGAGACGACGGCACTGGGCGCCGCTTATGCCGCCGGCCTCGCAGTCGGATTCTGGAGTGGACTGGATGAACTGCGCACCAATTGGCAGGAAGACAGTCGCTGGACGCCGAACATGGACGAAGACGAGCGCAATCGCCAACTGCGAAACTGGAAGAAGGCCGTTACGAAGACCTTCGGTTGGGTCGACGACGACGTGCGTTAGCGGCCACCTACACTGCGGTCCGCTGGTGAGAGCTGGGTCGCTGCAATCCACGCTGACAGCTTGGCCGTGGCCGCGCCGGAATCGATGGCTTCGGCGGCCACGGCCAATTTGTTGCGAAAACGATCAAGAATGGCAACCTGAACCTGGGAGGCGTCCTGGGCGAGATCGAACGCAACGAGTCCAGCGGCGGCGTTGAGCAGGACGATATCGCGGATCGGCCCGGGCTCGCCCGAGAGGACGGATTGTACGACGTGCGCGTTGTGCTCGGGCGAACCGCCGATGAGATCGCTGATCTGCGCACGCTGAATGCCGAGATCGCGCGGGTCGATGTCGTGTTCGGTTACGAGTCCGCGCGAGACTTCCCACACGTGGCTATGACCGGTGGTCGTCATTTCGTCGAGTCCATCGTCACCCCGGAATACCAGGGCGGTCGCGCCACGCGTTTGAAACACGCCAACGAAGAGCGGTACGCGATCGAGGCTCGCGACACCGACGGCGGATGCCTCGGGCCTCGCCGGGTTGCACAGCGGGCCTAAGTAATTGAATACGGTCGGTATGCCAAGTTCTTTGCGAGTGAGCGCTGCGTGCCGAAATCCGGGGTGAAAGGCCGCTGCGAAGGCAAAGGTGATTCCTGTCTCCGTGAAGACTTCGGCGACCCGCGCTGCGTCGTGCGAGAGATCAATGCCCAATGCACCCAAAACGTCCGATGACCCGGAGGCTGAGCTCGCGGCCCGGTTGCCGTGCTTGACGATGGGCACGCCGGCCGCAGCGCACACGATTGACGCCATTGTAGAAATATTCACGGTGCCGAACTGGTCTCCACCGGTGCCGACGATATCCAGGGCCATGGGGTCAACGGGCAGTGCAATTGCCTGATCGAGGATTGCATCGCGGAATCCAACAATTTCGTCAACGGTCTCACCCTTGGCGCGAAGTGCCACCAGGAAAGCGCCCAGTTGAGACGGAGTGGCCTCCCCGAGCATGATTCGTTCCATGCTCCAGGCGGCATCCGCCACGCTCAGGTCCCGTCCGTCGAGAAGGGAATTTAATATGTTCGGCCAAGACTGCGATTCAAGCATGATTCCGATCTTAGAAGAACAGGCCCAACTCCCCCGAATTCACGCCCTTCGCACGCCGAAATAGTCCACCAAAACGGGGTGAAAACTCGCACTCGCACGCCTGAATGAGAAAAACCTGTGGGAATATCGGCCATAATGGAGGGGTGACCAGCACCTCAATTACTCAGACGGCGAGTGCGCCCGTCGTGAACCGGCCCAACAGCGTGGCTGTGGGCACCATTGTGTGGTTGGGCAGCGAGGTGATGTTTTTCGCGGGGCTCTTCGCAATCTACTTCACGCTCCGTTCAACCTCCCCCGAGCTCTGGCTTTTCGAGGCCGATAAGCACAACTTCACCTTCGCGTTGATCAATACGCTCATCCTGGTGTCGTCCTCGGTGACCTGCCAGTTCGGAGTGTTTGCCGCCGAACGGCTGCAGGCGCGCTCGACCGGCTGGAAGCCGAGTGAGTGGGGAATGGTCGAGTGGTTCTTCCTCACGTACGCGCTCGGCGCTATCTTCGTTACCGGTCAGGTGTTTGAATACGCCACCTTGGTATCGGAGGGAATCTCGCTCTCGTCGAATGCTTATGGGTCTGCCTTCTACATCACGACCGGCTTCCACGGCATCCACGTGACCGCCGGCTTGCTCGCCTTTCTCCTCGTTATTGGTCGCGGCTTCGCGGTTAAGAACTTCGGCCACAAGGAAGCCACCAGCGCCATCGTGGTTTCTTACTACTGGCACTTCGTCGACGTCGTCTGGATCGGGCTCTTCCTGGTCATCTACGTTCTTAAATAGAAACAGGAACGGACTACTTCAGCATGACCACGATCAAATCTCCTCGCGCACGCCGGACACGTAAAACCGGACGGCGCCATCCGCTCGCCAGCGTTGCTCTCATCGCCATCGGGCTGCTCTTCACCGGTGGCGCCTATGTGGCCTTCAGCTCGAGTACCGCTGTTGCCACCACGGATGCCTCGTCACAGCAGACCATTGCCGAGGGCGAAAAGCTCTTCGCTGCCAACTGCGCCACCTGCCACGGCCTGAGCGCCCAGGGTTCGTCAGAAGGACCCAGCCTGATCGGCGTGGGCGCCGCCTCGGTCGACTTTCAGGTCGGAACCGGCCGGATGCCGATGCAGATGCAGGGTCCGCAGGCTCAAAAGAAGCCCGTGCAGTTCACGACCGAGCAGACCGCCGCTCTGGCCGCTTACGTCGCCTCGCTCGCTCCTGGCCCCGCCGTTCCGGCCGCTGAACTGCTCGACGCCGCCGGCAACGCTGCGACCGGTGCCGAACTGTTCCGCATCAACTGCGCCATGTGCCACAACGTGGCCGGCGCCGGTGGCGCGCTCACGGAGGGTAAGTTCGCCCCCGCGATCGAGAACGTTTCCGCCCAGCACATCTACGAGGCCATGATCACCGGCCCGCAGAACATGCCGGTCTTCAACGACATGAACATCACCCCCGAAGACAAGCGCGACATCATCACCTACCTCAAGTACGTCGAGGACAACCCGTCTCCGGGCGGATTGGCACTCGGTTCCTTGGGGCCGGTAGCTGAAGGCCTCTTCATCTGGATCTTCGGACTGGGCGCAATCGTGGCCCTCACCGTGTGGATCACCGCAAAATCAAACTAAGCACCAAAATTCGGGTGTGACGCGCCGTTCAGTTCCGATTGAACGGCGCCTCACATCCCGCGCAGAGTATTTACACAGCCCACGAAGGAGAACAATGGCCAAGGACGATAACGGCGCGGAGGACGTAACCGCCGCCGCCGACTCGCCTGGCGCGCAGCTCGCGACATCCGCCGCAAGCACAGCCGTCGTTACACCGGACGCCCTGGTCAACCCAGGATTCCCGCCGCACCGTCCGCGCATCACTGACCTTGACCACAAGGAAGAGCGCAAGGCTGAGCGCACCGTGTACACGTTGTTCTACGTGTCCATCGTTGGCAGTGTCTTCGCAATCGCCGCGTACATGGCTTTTCCGATCGTTGCCGAAGACCCGGGCTCCGTTCGCCTGAACAACCTGTTTATCGGGATCGGACTCAGCCTCGCGTTGCTCGCCATCGGTATCGGAGCCGTGCACTGGGGCAAGGCCCTCATGAGCGATCATGAAGGTGTCGACGAACGTCACCCGGTGCGCGGGACCGAACCCGTGCGTGCGCGTGCGGTTGAGATCTTTCAGCAGGCCAATGAGGAATCTGGCTTCGGTCGCCGGACGCTCATTCGCAACAGCCTGATCGGCGCCCTGGTCGTCTTCCCCCTCCCGGCAGTTGTCCTCTTCCGTGGCCTCGGCCCGATGGATCAGGACCCGGTCGCACTCCTCGGCGAGACCATGTGGAAAAAGGGCGTTCGCCTCACCATGGACCCGAGCGGGACCCCGATCAAGGCATCGGATGTCACGCTCGGTTCCTCCTTCCATGTCATTCCCGAGGGCCTGTCCGAGATGGAACACGGTCGGCTGGAAGAAAAAGCGAAAGCGGCAGTTCTGCTCATTCGTATGGATCCCGCTGACCTCGTCGAAGAGGAGGACCGCAAGTCGTGGTCGTACGACGGAATCGTGGCCTATTCCAAAATTTGCACCCACGTCGGGTGCCCGGTCGCTCTCTACGAGCAGCACACGCACCATCTTCTTTGCCCGTGCCACCAGTCGCAGTTCGATGTTGAGAATCACTGCAAGGTCATCTTCGGACCGGCCAAACGGGCACTACCCCAGCTCCCGATCGCCGTGGATGCTGAGGGCTACCTGATCGCGCAGAGCGATTTCACTGAACCCGTCGGCCCGAGTTTCTGGGAGCGAGCATGACAACGTTAACCACCCGCGAATCCGCTGAGGATCAAGCTGTCGGGGCGAAGAAAACCGGAGGCTTCACAGCCGCCGCGGCCAACTACATTGACGAACGCACGAGCATCTCGGGCGCCGTCAAGGAACTGGGCCGTAAGATCTTCCCCGACCACTGGTCGTTTCTTCTCGGTGAGGTGGCGCTGTACAGCTTCGTCATCATTCTGCTGTCGGGCTCATTCCTGACCTTCTTCTTTCAGGCGTCGATGGCCGAGGTCATCTACGACGGCTCTTACGCGCCCCTCAAGGGCATCCCGATGTCTGCGGCCATGTCCTCGACAATGGACATCTCGTTCGACATTCGCGGTGGCCTGCTCATGCGTCAGGTACACCACTGGGCGGCCTTGCTCTTCGTGGCGTCCATCGGCCTCCACATGCTGCGCATTTACTTCACGGGTGCATTCCGCAAGCCGCGCGAGCTCAACTGGGTTATCGGCTTCGTGCTCTTCATCCTGGCCATGGCCGAAGGCTTCACCGGCTACTCCCTCCCCGACGACCTGCTGTCCGGCAACGGACTTCGCATCATCGATGGTCTGATCAAGGGCATCCCCGTCGCTGGTACCTGGGTTTCCTTCCTCCTCTTCGGTGGAGAATTCCCCGGTACCGACATCGTCGGACGGTTGTACTCACTGCACATCCTGTTGCTGCCGGCTATCATCGTTGCGTTGATTGCCATGCACCTGCTGTTCGTGGTCGTGCACAAGCACACTCAGTACCCGGCCGCCGGGCACACCAACCAAAACGTTGTCGGTTACCCGGTTCTTCCGGTCTACGCCGCCAAGGCCGGTGGGTTCTTCTTCATCGTCTTCGGTGTTGTCATGCTCATCGCCTCGTTCTTCACGATCAACCCGATCTGGAATTACGGCCCGTACGACCCCTCACCGGTGTCTGCCGGAACCCAGCCCGACTGGTACATCGGTTTCGCCGACGGTGCGATGCGTCTGATACCGACCGGGTGGGAATTCGTCTGGTTGAATCACACCTACTCGCTCAATATCTTCCTGGTGCTGGTTGTGGTCGGACTGTTTATCGTTACCGTCATGATCTATCCGTTCATCGAAGGATGGATCACCGGCGACAAGCGTGAGCACCACGTGCTTGACCGCCCGCGCAACGCACCGACCCGCACCGCAATTGGCGCTGCCGGTGTCACGTTCTACGCCTCCCTGTGGGCAGCGGCATCGTCGGACATCATGGCGACGCACTTTCACCTCACCATGGAGGGGGTCATCCACACCCTGCAGGCGACCACGTTGCTCGGCCCGTTCGTTGCGTTCTTCATCGCCAAGCGCGTGTGCCTGGCGCTGCAGAAGAAGGACCGCGAGATCGTGCTGCACGGTTATGAGTCTGGCCGAATCGTGCGCCTCCCCGGTGGCGAATTCGTCGAGGTCCACCAGCCCGTTGACGAGTACGAGCGTTGGAAACTGGTCAGCTACAGCGACTTCAAGCCGCTCATGCTGCGTCCCAACGCCCAGGGCAAGATTGGTGCGAGCGAGAAGATTCGTGCCGGTCTGTCTCGCTGGTTCTTCGAAGACCGGATCACACCGGTTACGCAGACCGAACTGAACCACGCTCATGGCGATCACCCCGCGGAGATCACCGACAAATAGCAGCACCCCAACAGATCGGGCATCGATGTCACTCCAGACGTTATCGGAGTGGCTTCGGTGCCCGAACTGTTTTCTCCCCCTCTCCCCCCGCGGTGATCTGCTGCTGGGATGCGATCACGGTCATTCCTTCGACGTCAACAAGCGCGGATTCGTCAATCTGCTTACCGGACCGCGCAAGTTTATTGGCGATAGTGCTGCCATGCTCGATGCCCGCGATCGGTTTCTTGATGCCGGGTGGTACGAGCCCCTGCAGAGCATTATTCGCACCGTTGTTGCCGGTGAATCTCCGCGGCGCATTCTCGACGTCGGCTGCGGTACCGGATATTATCTTGGCGCAGCGGTGCCTCCAGGAGACGACGTGCGCGCGCTGGGCATGGACCTCTCCCCCAATGCCGTGGGGCGCACCATCCACTCGCACGATCGCGTTGACGGGCTGGTAGCGGACGTCTGGTCACCGCTCCCCCTCCGCGACGGCGGCGTTGACGTCATCATGAATGTTTTTGCACCACGCAACGCCGCCGAATTTCACCGCGCCCTTCAGGCAGGCGGGCTCCTCGTGGTCGTGGTGCCGCAGCCGGCGCACCTGCGCGAGCTGCGCGAATTGGGCCTGGCTGTGGAAATGCAGGCCGACAAGGCGGCCCATTTGACCAACAGTCTCGCTGCCTGGTTTCGGCTGGAGTCACATCATCAGCTCGACCGTTCGGTACTACTCTCCCCGTCTGAGGTAGCGTCCCTCATCGGGATGGGCCCGTCCTCGCACCATTCAGGCTCCGCACCAGATAGCTCTGTCAGTGCCGATCGTTCCGTTACGGTCGCCTTCGATATCTTCGGGTTCCGCCGCCGCTGACACCCGCGCGCGCGTCCGCAGCCGGAGGCTGTGGCCAAGGCATGCGCTGGGCTGCGCAACGCCCTGGACCGCGGGGCGCCCGAGCCTGCTGGAGCATTACAGTCACGCGTGGAAACCCGCTGAATCGGCCGGTTCGTCCGTCTTTTGCGGGTTAAAGCACGATACCGACCTGCCCTTGGGGAAGATCGGTATCGACGGTGTTGGTCGTTAGCGGGCGAACAGACCCCGATAGTACTCGTAGACCCAGCCGGTGAGGGCTACGAGTCCAAGTCCCAGACCGATGAAGCAGACCCAGAATCCCACGGCGAGGCCGAGGAAGAGCAGTGCTGTCGCGGCAGCCAGAAAGATCGGCCACCAGCTCCACGGGCTGAAGAAGCCCATTTCCGGGTCTCCGTCGTCGATGTTGCCATCGAGGCTGTCCTCGGGAAGTTCTGCGCCCTGAGCGGCATGCACCTTGTCGAGGTAGAAGGCGATGAACGCCACGAGCAGCGTGGATAGAGCCAGCATGAACGTGCCAGCCCATTCCACCTTTCCGTGGTCAGGGTCAAGTAGATTCCACGAAACGTAACCGACCGTTACGATCCCGAAGAAGACGGTGAGGACCCAGAGAATGTTGACGTTGGTCTTCATTTACTTAACCTGATTCGAATCGATGTCGTAGACCGCAGCGTCGGGCGCATCCTTGCCCGGGCCGATGCCAACGGGAAGGCCGGCTTCGGGGTGGTTCAGGTCGAAGGCCGGACGCTCGGAGCGGATCCGCGGGATGGAAGTGAAGTTGTGTCGCGGCGGCGGGCACGACGTCGCCCACTCGAGCGACGAACCGTAACCCCACGGGTCGTTCACGGTAACCAGCGGCGCCTTGCGTGCTGTGATGTAGACGTTGAGGAAGAACGGAATCATCGATACGGCGAGGATCATGGAGCCGATCGTCGATACCTGGTTCATCCAGGTGAAGCCGTCTTCCGGTGAGTAGGTGGCGTACCGACGCGGCATGCCCATGACGCCCAGCCAGTGCTGAATGAGGAAGGTGGTGTGGAAGCCGATGAAGAGTAACCAGAAGTGCCACTTGCCGAGGCTCTCGTTGAGCATCTTTCCGGTCCACTTGGGCCACCAGAAGTAGAAACCACTGAACATGGCGAAGACCACGGTGCCGAACACGACGTAGTGGAAGTGCGCGACGACGAAGTAGGTGTCGGATACGTGGAAGTCGAGCGGCGGCGAGGCGAGGATGACACCGGTCAGACCACCGAAGGTGAACGTGACGAGGAAACCGATAGCCCAGATCATGGGGGTTTCGAAGGTGATGGACCCTCGCCACATGGTGCCGATCCAGTTGAAGATTTTCACCCCGGTGGGCACCGCGATCAGCATGGTCATGAGCGAGAAGAACGGCAGCAGCACTGAACCGGTGACGTACATGTGGTGCGCCCAGACCGATACTGAGAGAGCGGCGATCGAGATGGTCGCGTACACCAGGGTCTTGTACCCGAACATCGGCTTCCGGCTGAAGACCGGGAAGACCTCGGAGACGATGCCGAAGAACGGCAAGGCGATGATGTATACCTCGGGGTGCCCGAAGAACCAGAACAAGTGTTGCCAGAGAATGGCACCACCGTTGGCCGGATCATAAATGTGCGAGCCGAAGATGCGGTCGGAAGCAGCGGCGAGCATGGCGGCGGCCAGAACCGGAAAAACCATGAGGGCGAGCAGCGACGTGATGAGTGAGTTCCAGGTGAAGATGGGCATCCGCCACATCGTCATGCCCGGGGCGCGCATGGTGATGATGGTCGTGATGAAGTTGACGGAACCGAGAATGGTCCCGAACCCGGACAGACCCAGACCAACCATCCACAGGTTGCCACCGATTCCCGGTGAGAATGTGGTGCTGGCCAGCGGCTGGTAGGCGAACCATCCGAAGGATGCCGCGCCCTGCGGGGTGAGGAATCCGGAAACGGCGATGAGGCTGCCGAAGTTGAAGAACCAGTAAGCGAGGGCGTTCAGCCGCGGGAAGGCAACGTCGGGTGCACCAATCTGGAGCGGAACCAGAAAGTTGGCGAAGCCGAAGAAGAGCGGCGTTGCGAACATCAAGAGCATGATCGTGCCGTGCATCGTGAAGAGCTGGTTGTACTGCTCTTTCGTCGACACGACGTCAAGGCCCGGGGCGAACAGCTGAGCACGAATGATCAGTGCCATGACCCCGCCGAGGCAGAAGTACAGGAACGAGGTGATCAGGTACATGTACCCGATGACCTTGTGGTCGGTGGAAGTTATCCACCGAACGAGGACATTGCCTTTGCGTTCGGCCGAGGTCGATACCGGTGCTACCGGGTGCGACGGGGCGGGTGCGATGGTCGTACTCATGGCTTAGTTGCCCTCCGGAGCCGTCGGGGCACTCGTGCCCGGCTGATTCTGATTGCGGTCATACTCGTTGTCGAGCTGACCGACGTTGCCCGCGGTGCGCAGAGACTGTACGTACGTTTCGTAGTCAGCCTGAGAGACGACCTTGACGTTGAACAGCATGAGCGAGTGGTACTCACCGCAGAGCTCGGCACACTTGCCCGCATAGGTTCCGATGCGCTGCGGGGTGACCGACATGTAATTGGTCTTTCCCGGGATGACGTCCTTCTTGTAGAGGAAGTCGATGACCCAGAAGGAGTGGATGACGTCGCGAGATTCCAGTTTGATTTCAACGGTCTTGTCAACCGGAAGTACGAGAACGGGAATTTCGGACTCAACGAGGGATCCGGTGGCACCATCGGGATCAGGCTGTCCCTGAATTCCGGGCGAGTACACGTCTTCGTCGACATAGTTGAAGTCCCACGCCCACTGCTTGGCCTGCACTTCGATCGTCACGTCTGGATTGTCATAGCGAGTTTCCAAGGCGACCTGGTCGCGCACAGTGAAGGCGAAGAAGCCAATGACCAGAATCAGCGGAACGACCGTGTAGAAGATCTCAATCGGCATGTTGTACCGCAGCTGAACGGGGAGTCCGGTCTGACCCTTACGACGTCGATAGACGACGATCGTCCAGATGATGAGGCCCCACGTGATGAGGCCGACGATGAGGAGGACGATCCAGGAGGTGGTCCAGAGTCCGGCGATACGGTCGGTCTGGTTTGTCACCGCCGTTTCGCCCTCTTCTTCAAAGCCGGGCAGGAAACCGTGGAGCTGGGCTTGCGTGCATCCGGCCAGTACAACGGCTAACGTCGCTGCGAGCGGAATGGCAGCCCAACGAAGGCGGTGGTTATTGCGCACCGGGGACCTTTCGGGAGATTCGAGGACACTTCTCAGGAAGCGTTTTGATCGATTCCTAGCCTACTCCGCGAGAGCGCGCACGAAGTGCACTGCGGGTGGCGTGGCAGACAATTTGTGCGCCGTCAGCCCTGTTAACGGGGCAAATCCGTGCGAATCGGGAACAATCTGAGCATAAAAAAACGGCGGGGACGTCATCGAACTGATGATGTCCCCGCCGACAATGCCCAACAAACATCGTTGCTGGGCCGATCGCGAGCGACTAGTGGAAAGAATCTCCACAGGCGCAACTGCCGCCGGCGTTGGGATTGTCGATGGTGAAGCCCTGCTTTTCGATGGTGTCCTCGAAGTTGATCGAGGCGCCATCGAGGTACGGCACGCTCATCTTGTCGACAACTACTGCGACGCCATCGAAGTCGACGAGCGCGTCGCCGTCGAGTACTCGCTCGTCGAAGTACAGCTGGTAGATCAAGCCGGAGCAGCCACCGGGCTGGACGGCCACCCGCAGACGGAGGTCCTCGCGTCCTTCCTGCGCCAACAAGCTGCGGACTTTGAGCGCGGCTACTTCGGTAAGTCCGACGCCGTGGGCTGCGGTCGGAACGGTAGCGGTGTCAACAGCACTGACGGGTTCAGTCACGGTTTCGGTCACGGTGTCGGTCATGCTTCTCCTCGATTCACGCACGCACGCTGTCACGCACAATTGCGATCTCATAAAATTGTGATCTCATAAATTCTACCAACGACAACCAGAAAGTCGACGGGCGCATTCCCACGCTCTCATATTTTCTTGTGCGCGGTGCTGAGCATTCGGCGGGCTTAGTAGCCCGCGCGTTCGTTCAGGCTGCCGAGCAGAAACGCCTCGCTTAGAACCGCACGCTTGAACACGCCGAGGTGCAGAGATTCATTCGGGCTGTGTGCCCGAGAATCGGGGTCTTCCACTCCGGTGACCAGAATCTGGGCGCTCGGAAAGACGCGCACCAGATCGGCAATGAACGGGATCGACCCACCGACACCGATATCGACGGGTGGCACGCCCCAAGCATCCGTCATGGCTTGCCGTGCTTCGGTCACGGCCCATCCGCTGGTGTCCACCAGGAACGGCTCACCCGTGTCCACATCGTCGATCTCAACCTGCGCACCAAACGGTGCCTGCTCGCGCAGGTGCGTTTGGAGTGCCGCGGCGGCTTGGACCGCGCTCTGGCCGGGGGCGATGCGAGTGCTGATCCGAACGGTTACAGCCGGAGTCAGGGTGTTTGACGCGTTGTCCACGGTCGGTGCGTCGATACCGGTCACGGTGAGTGCCGGTTGCGACCAGATACGACTGAGGATGGAGCCGTGGCCGATTGGGGCGACTCCCGGCAACAGGCCCGTTTCTGCGCGCAACTGTTCCTCGGAATAGTCCGGAGTGGGGACGTCAATGCTGGTGAGGCCCGATACGGCGACGGAACCATCGTCGTTGTAAAGAGAGGCCAGCAATTTGATCGTCGCGAGCATGGCATCGGGTACCGCTCCCCCGAACATTCCGGAGTGCGAGGCGTGCGCTAGGGTACGAACCGTGAGTCGCAGGGTGACGTTTCCGCGCAGGGCCGTGGTGATGGCCGGCGTGTGAATGTCCCAGTTGTTGGAATCGGCAACAACGATCACGTCAGCGCGCAGAGCCTCACGATTCTCGTCGAGGAAGGTCGCGAAGGATCGGCTGCCGAATTCCTCCTCGCCCTCGATGAAGAACGCGAGCCCCAGGTCAAAGTCCGTCCCGACGGCGGCCACGAGTGCGCGAACCGAAGCGACGTGCGCCATGACACCCGCCTTGTCATCGGCGGCCCCGCGCCCATAGAGCCGGTCGCCGCGCACGGTCGGGGTGAACGGATCCGACTCCCAATCCTCAGTCTTCCCGGGCGGCTGCACATCGTGGTGGGCGTACAGCAGCACCGTCGGGCGGCCGTTCCGCGCGGGGCGCGATGCCAGAATGGCCGGCTGGCCCAGTTCCGTGCTGCCGGGAATACCGGCCTGCACGACTTGCACCGAATCAAAGACATTCAGGTCGCGAACAAGCCGGGCGACGGCGTCGGCGCTGGCTGCGACCTGCTCGCGATTGAAGGCGGCCCAAGACACGGAGGGGATGCGCACTAGCGCGCAGAGGTCCGCGATTGTGCTCGGGAGGCCGCGTTCGACCGCGGTGCCGATGGCGGTTCGGGTCACCGACTCCGTACCGCTGCCCGCGGCCATGGAGTTTGAATCGCTGCTCGAATCCATGGCCGAGCCGGCCGTCGAGCCAAGGGGCTGAGAATTTGTCTGTGGGTTACCAGTCATACGGGTAATCTTAAGGCACCCAATTGCAAGGATTTGATGTGGCCAAGCCTCCCGTAAACCCCGACGCACAGCCGTCGATTGAAAGTTCCGACGAGACCGCAGCGCGCCTGGGTCTTTCCCACAACGCGGGCAAGGGTCAGGCGACCCCCACTCGCAAGCAGCAGGAAGCGGCGAACAAGCGCCCGCTGGTTCCCGATGACCGCAAGCTCGCCGCGAAGCAGGCGCGTGCCAAGTCGAGTGCAGCGCGCGACGTGGCCCGGGCCGGAATGGCCGCGGGTGTCGACAAATACCTTCCGATGCGTGAACGTGGCCCGCAGAAACGATATGCCCGTGATTACGTCGATGCCCGGTTCAACGTCGGCGAGTTGATGATCCCGGTCATGTTCCTGGTTATTCTGCTCACGACCATTCCCAGCGTGGACGTGTACGCCATCTTCGGACTCTGGGGCTTCTTTATTCTCGCCGTCATCGACTCCGTCGTGCTCGGTTTCATTCTGACGAAGAAGCTCGAAGCCAAGTTCGGCTCCGACAAGGCCGAGCGCATCCGCTGGTATGCGGCCATGCGCGCCCTGCAGCTGCGTCCCATGCGCCTGCCGAAGCCGCAGGTCAAGCGCCGCCAGTACCCGGTCTGATCGCTCGGATCCATCGCTCGAAGCCGCACGGCGCGTGTTCCCGCGCCGTGCCGGTCGGTTAGGGCGAGCTATCTGGCAAACGCGCCCGCGCGGATCAGAGGAACCCGTAGCTCCTCATCGGTGAGGGAGCCGTGCTGGCCGATCATGCCGCGGGCCTTCTGGTTCGCCGGTCGGGAATCGTAGTAGGCGATCGATTTGCGGGCCGCCACGATCACATCGCCGATCCGCGGTAAGACCTCGTCGGCGACTCGTCCGTACAGACCGGCTGCAACGGCCTCAGCGCGGGTGTAGACCCAGGCTCGGTCCCCCTGCGAGGCCCGCCATGCAGCCGCGAGCGTGTCAGCGGATACCGTGGTCTGCGCCGGCTCAAGATAGAGCTGCACGCAGCGCGGGTCGCCCGCAACGTGGCGCACGCCCGCAACCAGTGCGGGCTCGGTGTCGAACAAGACGTGTTTGGTGTTCGGAACATCGATTACGCCATGATCGGCAGTGAGCAGCAGGCCTTCGTCTGACCGAAGCGTGGCCGCAAACCGAGAGACCTCGGAGTCGAGGTTCTCGAGCTCGGCAAGCCACCGATCGGACTCCCATCCGTGAGCGTGCGCGGCGACGTCGAGCTCGGCCACGTAGAGGTAAATCAGCGCGGTCGGGTTGTCATCGAGGATGCGGCGCGCGGCATCAAATCGGTCAGCGACCTTCTCCGCGGCAACATACCGGGCACCACGCAAAACGGCCTGTGTGAAACCTGAGGCCACGAATCGTTTCGGGCCGATAGCAAAACTCGGAACCCGCTCGTCGGCGGCCCGGTCGAACACGGTGCGTGCTCGTTGCCAGGTGGCCGGCTGCATGCCGTCATCCCAGCCGGTGAGCTGGTTCACCACCCGATCGCGAGCCGAATCGAGCACCTGGTAGCCGACCAGGCCGTGCTGGCCCGGTTCGACGCCGGTGGTCAGCGTTGCGATCCCGGCAGCCGTCGTGGCCGGAAAGACCCCGTCGATGATGCTGGACTTATTGAGGCGGGTAGACAAGAACCGGGCATGTCCGGCGCGCGCCCGAATCGAACTGACGCCGAGACCGTCGGCGAGAATCACGACCGCCTTGTGCGCCGCGGGCAGTCCCAGCGGATTCGGCCGGGCGCAGACGGCATCGAGGGAACTCGTGAGAACATCGGCAAGGCGCAGGGCACTGAATTGGCGGGCCGGTAGCATGGTGGGCATCGGGTCTCATTCTTTCACAGGGACGAACCCGCGCCCTCCAGCGCTCCCGAGAGCGCTCCCTACGTAGTGCAGCGGTAGTCGGTTCGATCGGCCACCGTGGCACGCTTGAAGCAGAATTCGCCAATGAGCCGCTCAGACAGCACCATGCCAGCCGCCAGTATCGCCAACACCGAGCGCATCGAAGATGTCGACGTGTCGGTGGAGATGCAGGGATCTTTTCTCGAGTACGCCTATTCGGTGATTTACTCGCGCGCCCTGCCAGACGCCAGGGACGGCCTGAAACCCGTGCAGCGTCGCATCCTGTACCAGATGAGTGAAATGGGGCTGCGCCCCGACAAAGGTCATGTTAAGAGCGCCCGTGTTGTTGGTGAAGTGATGGGCAAGCTCCACCCGCACGGTGACACCGCGATTTATGACGCCCTCGTGCGCATGGCCCAGTCGTTCTCGTTGCGGGTGCCCCTGATCGATGGGCATGGAAACTTCGGTTCTCTCGACGATGGGCCGGCCGCACCCCGGTACACCGAAGCGCGCCTGGCGGCTCCCGCTCTGGCGATGACCGAGAATCTCGACGAAGACGTCGTCGATTTCGTGCCCAATTACGACAACCAGCTCACCCAGCCGGACGTGTTGCCGGCCGCGTACCCTAATTTGCTCGTCAACGGCACGAGCGGTATCGCCGTCGGTATGGCGACGAATATGGCTCCGCACAACCTGATCGAAGTCGTCGGGGCCGCCCGACACTTGCTGGCTCACCCGAACGCGAGCCTCGACGACCTGATGGAGTTCGTACCCGGCCCGGATTTGCCCACCGGGGGCACCATCGTGGGTCTGGCCGGCATCAAGGACGCCTACAGCACCGGGCGCGGCAGTTTCAAGACCCGGGCTCGCGTCTCGGTCGAGGCCATCAGCGCCCGTAAGACCGGACTCGTCGTGACGGAACTTCCCTATCTGGTCGGCCCGGAAAAGGTGATCGAAAAGATCAAGGACGGCGTCAACTCCAAGAAGCTCAGTGGCATCTCTGATGTCACCGACCTCACCGACCGCACCAAGGGCCTACGCCTAGTCATCGGCATCAAGACCGGGTTCAGTCCCGACGCTGTGCTGGAACAGCTCTTCCGATATACCCCGCTCGAGGACTCCTTCAATATCAACGCTGTCGCCCTCGTTAAAGGCGCCCCGCAGACACTCGGCCTGCTCGAATTGCTTCACGTCTACGTCAACCACCGCATCGAGGTCGTCACCCGTCGTTCGGCCTATCGGCTGGCCCGGCGCAAAGAACGGTTGCACCTCGTCCTCGGGCTGCTCGTGGCTATTCTCGACATCGACGAGGTCATCCAGGTCATTCGGGCGAGTGACGATACCGAGCAAGCCAGAGCCAAACTCATCGACGTGTTCGACCTGAGTCAGATCCAGGCGGAGTACATCCTCGAACTGCGGCTACGCCGCCTGACCAAATTTTCCCGCATCGAACTCGAAGCCGAACGCGACCAGCTCCTCGCTGAGATCGCCAAGCTGGAGAAGCTGCTGTCGTCGAAAGCCGCGATCCGTACGCTCGTGTCCGAGGAATTAGGCGCGGTGGCCGAGAAGTTCGGTACCCCGCGCCGCACGGTCCTCACCGAGGCCAAACCTAGTATCGCCGGCCTGTCGGCAGCTGCCGCCAAACGCCAGGCCGCGGTGCTTGAAGTGCAGGATATACCGACCCGCGTCTTTCTGAGCGTTACGGGGCGCATTGCCCGCGTCGATCTGGTCGCCGTCGACGACGCCGCTCCGCCGCGCATCCAGCCACCGCAGCGACGCAGCAAACACGATGCCGTGCTCTCCACGCTCGACACGACCAGTCGTACCGAGGTTGGTGCGGTGACCAACCGCGGCCGGCTCATCCGCTTCTCCCCCGTGGATCTGCCGGTGATGCCGCCGACGTCCATTCAGCTGGCGGCCGGCGTGCGTATCAATGAATATCTCGTGCTGGCGGACAAAAAAGAGCGCGTGCTCGCGATCGTCTCGCTCGACTCCGAACGGGCGATCGCTCTGGGTACCCGCCAGGGTGTCGTCAAACGGGTCACCCCGAATGACTGGGCCAACAAGCCTGACTTCGAGATCATCGCACTCAAGCCCAAGGACGAGGTGGTCGGCACGGTGCAGGGCGGAGAGGATGACGACCTCGTCTTCATCACGTCGGATGCCCAATTGCTACGATTCTCCGCCGCGGGCGTGCGCCCGCAGGGCCGAGCCGCCGGCGGTATGGCCGGGATCAAGCTGACACCGGGCGAATCCGTCGTATTCTTCACGAGCCTCTCGGTCGAGGACTCCGCGACGGCCGTTGTTGCCACGGTGGCGGCGAGTAGCCAGACCCTGCCCGGAACCGACCCTGGCAGCGCCAAGCAGAGCGAATACTCCGAATACCCTGCCAAGGGGCGGGCGACCGGTGGCGTGCGCGCCCAGCGTTTCCTGAAGGGCGAGGACACCCTGGCCGTGGCCTGGGTGGGTCGTGCTCCGGCCCGTGCCGTTGCCCCCGATGGTTCTCCGCGCCCCCTGCCGGAGTCGGGGTCGCGCCGGGACGCATCCGGGGTGATGCTCGACGCTTTCATCGGCGCCATCGGTACCGAAATCTAACCCGACAACTTGGGAGGCAACGAGGGGAAGCCGGGGAAGGCCCGAGCTAGACGTCGATCCGGTCGCGCGAAAGGGTGTCGGAACTGCTGATGATGAACTCTTTGCGTGGGGCGACATCATTGCCCATCAGCAGTTCGAACACCTTACCGGCAGACTCGGCGTCGTCGACGCGCACCCGTCGAAGCGTGCGGTGTGCCCGTTCCATCGTCGTCGTGGCCAGTTGGTCAGCATCCATTTCTCCGAGGCCCTTGTACCGCTGGATCGGGTCTTGGTAGCGCCGGTTCTTCTTCTCCAGTGCGCTCAGCACCGAGTGCAGTTCCGTCTCCGAATAGGTGTAAATGGTCTCGTTGGGCTTGCTGCCGGGATTCATGACAACAACCCGGTGCAGCGGCGGAACGGCGGCAAAGACGCGGCCTTCGGTAATCATCGGTCGCATGTAGCGAAAAAAGAGGGTGAGGAGCAGGGTGCGAATGTGGGCGCCGTCAACGTCGGCGTCGCTCATGATGATGACCTTGCCGTAGCGCGCCGCTGAGAGGTCAAAACTGCGGCCGGAGCCGGCACCGATCACCTGGATGATCGAGGCGCACTCGGTATTGGACAGCATGTCGGCAACGGATGCCTTTTGCACGTTGAGAATCTTGCCGCGAATCGGCAGGAGCGCCTGGTGTTCGCTGTCGCGTGCGAGCTTGGCGGTGCCCAGGGCCGAGTCCCCCTCGACGATGAACAATTCGCTCGTCGACACGTCGTTGCTGCGGCAGTCCACGAGCTTCGCGGGCAGAGAGGAGCTCTCCAGGGCATTCTTTCGTCGTTGGGTTTCCTTGTGCGCCCGGGCCGAGATGCGCGATTTCATTTCGGCGACGATCTTGTCAAGCAGGAGCGCTGCTTGTGTCTTGTCGTCACGCTTCGGCGAGGCATACCGTTCGGCCATCGCCTTGGCCACGACGTTGGCCACGATCGCTCGCACAGCCGGGGTGCCCAGCACCTCCTTGGTCTGGCCTTCGAATTGTGGTTCGGGCAGGCGCACGGTAAGTACGGCGGTGAGACCGGCCATCACATCGTCCTTGTCGAGCTTGTCGCTGCCGACCTTCAAACGACGGGCGTTCAGGTCTACCTGGGCGCGCAGAAACTTGAGCAGCCCGGCGTCGAAGCCGGCCTGATGGGTACCGCCTTTGGGGGTGGCGATGATATTGACGAAGCTTTGCACGATGGTGTCGTAGCCGGTACCCCAACGCAGGGCGATATCGACCTGGCAATCGCGCACAAGCTCGGTTGGCACCATGGCGCCCGTTGCGGTGAGCACCGGCACGGTCTCGCTGAACGTTCCGTTGCCGGTCAGCCGCCAGGTGTCGGTGATCGGCGCATCCGTGGCGAGATGCTCAACGAATTCGGAAATTCCACCATCGAACTGGAACAGGCTCGTTACCGGCTCGTCCGTGCGTCGATCGGCCACTTCGATCGCCAGCCCGGGAACGAGGAAAGCAGTTTGGCGGGCACGGCCGAGCACTTCGTCCGTCTGGAACGATGCACCCTTGGTAAAGATTTGGCGGTCCGCCCAATAGCGGATCCGGGTTCCCGTCACACCGCGCTTGACCTTGCCGATCACCCGCAGCTCGCTCTGGTTCTCAAACGGAGTGAAGGGCGCATCGGGGCTCTTCTCCCCCGTATCCGCAAACAGCCCAGGCTCGCCGCGGTGGAACGACATGGCCCAGGTCTTGCCGTCACGATCAACCTCAACGTCGAGTCGTTCGGACAGAGCATTCACGACGGATGCTCCCACGCCGTGCAAACCGCCCGATGCAGCGTATGAGCCGCTGCCGAATTTTCCGCCGGCGTGCAGCTTCGTGAACACGACCTCAACACCGGTCAGACCGGTTTTGGGCTCGATGTCTACCGGGATACCGCGGGCGGTGTCGCGTACCTCCACGCTGTGGTCGGGGTGGAGCTCAATGTTGATCGAGGTACCGAAACCGCCGAGCGCTTCATCGACGGAGTTGTCGATGATTTCCCACAGGCAGTGCATCAGCCCACGCGAGTCGGTGGAACCGATATACATGCCGGGGCGTTTGCGCACTGCCTCCAGTCCCTCAAGGACCGACAGGTGGCGCGCGGAATAGTCAGAGCTCACAACAACCAAGAATACCGGCCCCGATCGGCTATCTTTTGCCTCGGACTCTCCGGTCACGATCCCCGACCGGTCGAACACGGCTACGCGGTGAGCGAAATACGGGCTGTTCACCTCGTCAACGGTCGCTCCTGTGCTTACATTAGTGACAAGGGTTCATGCAATTCAGTCTGGAGGAGGAGAATATGTCCCAGATCGCCACCGAAAATGGTGCCACAGACAACCAGGGCGCCCCCCACCAGCTCACCGCAGCCGACCGCTGCGACGCTTGCGGCGCCCAGGCTTACATTCGTGTTGTCGTCAAGAACAGCGAACTGCTGTTCTGCGCTCACCACGGCCGTAAGCACCAAGAAAAGCTCGCGAGCATTGCCGAGAGCTGGCACGACGAATCGAGCCGGTTGCTCGAAGACCAGCGTTCCTAGCTAGCGCAGTGTTCGAGTCAAGCTCGAACGAATGCCGCGCAGGCAGTTGACTTCGGTCGGCGGCCTGCGCGGCTCTCTCATTTAACGGTGCCTTTCGGCGGTGCAGCTCCCGGGCTATTCAACAGGTTGCCCCAGGCGCACGGCCACGAGGTTGCGGGCGGCCTGTGCGGTCTCATCAACGGATGCTGCCACCGGGCCACGCGAATACTCCAGACCGTGGCGGGTGAAGGCCGCACCCAAAAGATGGTCGGCCAAGGTCGGGTTGCGCGCGAGCACCGGGCCGTGCAGGTGCGTGCAGAACACTTCACCCATGGTCAGTCCTTCAATCTGCGGACCGGATTCTCGTTCGCCGTTCCCCGTGCCGTGCAGCACGCGCCCGAGCGGACTGGCTTCGGCGCCGACATAGTCGCGGGCATGGTTCTCAAATCCGACCAGCCGCCCATACTTCGAAGCGACCATGATGTCGTCCGTGGCCCGAGTCGTCCGTGGTACAGCGTGGCCGGCGACGAGTCCGAGGCCCTCAACGACGGTGCCGTCCGCGAGATCGATGCCCCAGCTGAGCAATTCCCAACCGGTGCCGACAGCCAGAACGGGTACGCCGGAGTTCGACCAGATCCGTAGTTCCTCAACCAGGCTGCGGAGCCCGTCTCGAGCGCTCACCAGCGCAGCATCCGTTCCGGATCCGATCGCCACGGCGTCGACGTGCTCGGGAAGATCTGCCGTCGAGTGCACGTCGACGACCCGCGCATCATGGCCACTCCAGCGAATGCGTTGAGCGAGCACCCGCGCATTGCCGGCGTCACCGTTGGTGTCGAGCAGGCGGGGCAGGATCGACACGACCGTGAAGGGCCGCTGAAGCGAGGTGGCGGTCATTTACGATTCCTCAGCGTTGGAGACGAGGCCGAGGTGCGCGCGCGTGCGTCGCATGCCGTCGGCGGAAAAGATGATAGTTTTCACCCCGGTTGCGGGATCGGGCAGCGCCATGAACGCGTCGAGCGCGGTCGGGACATCCGGCTCGATCCGGTCGACCTGAACGTTGTCATAGGCGAGCTGCAGGGCGATATCGTGCGCTTTGAGCCCCGACGCGATGAGCACGTGGCCAAGACCGGAGGTGTCCACCGGCCAGAAATACGAGGGATCACGCACGTCGGATCCGATGATCACCAGAATTTGCTCGGTGTTGGCCTCGAGGCTGTCAACGTTGAGTTGAAAGCTCGACGGGTTCTGCACGAGGACGAATTCGATGGTTTTGCCGCCCACGGTCACGACTTCGCCGCGGCCGAAAACGGCCGGCATGGCCGACAGCGCGGTGCAGGCCAGGGTCGGATCAAACCGCTCTCCAAGTGTCGCCTGCGCTGTGCTGAGAGCGGTGAGAGCGTCAACGGCATAGTGGATGCCGCGGGCGGGCAGCCGGATACCGTGGTTGCCCCCGACAAATTGCACGTCTGCGTCTCGGCCGACGATGTTGGTGAGTTGCACACCCGTACCAGTCGCCAGGCGGGTCGGAGCCGTCTGGGCGTAACCGAGTCCGCGGGGATACCTGCGGAGAACATCGGCGGTCACGCCGTAACGGTCGACCTGAACGGTCGATTCCAACGCATCGCCCAGATCGGCCAGGTAGCGGTCGTCGGCATTGAGTACAACGGTCTCCGTGGCGCGCGCGGCAATTTTCGCGAGCAGACCCGCCACCATTTCAGAGTCGTGGAACCGGTCGATTTGGTCGACCATCACGTTGGTGAGGGAGACCACCCGCGGGGACAAAGACCCGGCAATGAACGCGCCGTGGCCTTCATCCATCTCGAGAACGGCTACGTCCCCGGCGATCCGCCCGGACAGGGTGACCTGCTCCAAAAGCGCACTGGTCAGCCCTTGGCTGATGTTGGCCGTCGACTGGTTGGTGAACACGGCCAGGCCGTGGGCGCGCAACACACCGACGAGCATTTTCGTCGTCGTCGACTTACCGCTCGATCCCGTCACGATCACCAGCCCAAGGGGGAAGCCATTGAGGGTGGTGGCGAGAAACCCTGGGGCGATGCGGTTCACCACGACGCCGGGGATGGCAGAGCCACCACCCGGCTTGCGCCATCGGGCCAGCACCCGAACGACTCGACCGATCAGAATCGCGGGGGCATACCGCAGGGAGCTCACAAAACCTGCTTCGCCAGCCGGGCAGGCCGTGTCACTGTCACGTTTACTCGAGGTAGTCGCGCAGGGACTGCGACCGGGACGGGTGGCGCAGTTTGGCCATTGTTTTGGACTCGATCTGGCGGATGCGTTCGCGAGTGACCCCAAAGGTGTCACCGATCTGGTCGAGCGTCTTCGGCATGCCGTCACCGAGGCCGAAGCGCATGCGGATCACGCCCGCCTCGCGCTCGGAGAGTGAATCGAGCAAACTTTCCAACTGCTTCTGCAGCATGGTAAATCCGACGGCATCCGCCGGAACAACCGCTTCGGTGTCTTCGATGAGGTCACCGAATTCGCTGTCGCCGTCTTCACCAAGCGGGGTGTGCAGGGAGATCGGTTCGCGACCGTACTTCTGCACCTCGACGACCTTTTCAGGCGTCATGTCGAGTTCGCGGCTGAGCTCTTCCGGGGTGGGTTCGCGACCGAGATCCTGCAGCATCTGGCGTTGCACGCGGGCGAGCTTGTTGATGACCTCGACCATGTGCACCGGAATGCGGATGGTGCGGGCCTGGTCTGCCATGGCGCGGGTGATGGCCTGACGAATCCACCAGGTGGCGTAGGTGCTGAACTTGAAGCCCTTGGTGTAGTCGAACTTCTCGACGGCACGAATGAGGCCGAGGTTGCCCTCTTGGATCAGGTCGAGAAACTGCATGCCGCGACCGGTGTAGCGTTTGGCCAGCGAAACGACCAGACGCAGGTTGGCGCCGAGCAGGTGGCTCTTGGCGCGGGCACCGTCTTTGGCAACCCACTGCAGTTCGCGTCCGAGCGAGTTCTTCTTTTCGACGTCGGTCATCTCGGAGAGCTTGTCTTCCGCGAACAGACCGGCTTCGATGCGCATTGCCAGTTCGACCTCTTCGGCCGCGTTCAGCAGGGCTACCTTGCCGATTTGCTTGAGGTAGTCCTTGACCGGGTCGGCCGTGGCGCCGGTGATGGCGCTGGAGTAGACCGGAACTTCGTCGTCATCGTCGACAAGCGAAAGAACGAGGGCGCCGCTGGGAAGCGGTTCCGTCGAGGCCGGGCGCTTGGTGCTTTCGTCGTCTGACTCGTCTTCGTCGGCTTCCGGGGCACCGTCGGCCTCGGCCGGAGCGACCTTCTTGACGACCTTTGCCTTGGTGACGCGTTTTTTCGGGGCCGGCTTGTCGGCGGCTGCGGCCTTCTTCGTTGCTGCGGCTTCGGCGGCAGCAAGCTTCGCAGCTGCAGCCTTGGTGACGGTCTTCTTGACCGGTGATTCTGCCGAAGTCGCTACGGACTCGTCGGTCACCTCGGTCTTGACGGTGGTTGCCATTCGAACACCTCTCATGCGGAGTCTTACCTGCTTCTGGTAGCCGCAAAAGGCTCCACAAGCGTTTTTGGGCAGAACTTGGACCCATGTCAAGTCCCGGGATGCCCATGCCGAAGTGACTTCGGCATGCCCCGGACCAGAACGGGTCCTAGAAATAATTATTGCACGGTTTGTCTGGACGACAAGCCACGACGCGTACTACGATCGTTCATCACGCCGTTTCCAGGCCCGTGACAGTGCAACCCAAATCGGTGCCACTTCTATTCCCTCATCGACTGATAGCTGGCGGCGCGTACGCGCTCGGGCATGAAGCAAAAAGCCCACGCCGATGCCCACGACGAGGTATTGCACCGAGAAGGCCACGCGAAACGCGTCGAGTGCGTACAGATCGCTCGCGGCTCCCCCGGCCACTCGCCATCCGTTTTGCAGGTCGAGCAGTAGCCCAATCAGATACATCATCACGAAGCTGGCGGTGAAACCGCCGACATTGACGACGCCGTTGGCTGAGCCGAGACTGCGCTGTGGGTTGAAGGTTCGTGCGAAGTCGAAACCGATCAGCGAGCCGGGTCCGCCGATACCAAGCACCACGAGCAGCAGCACGATTGTCCACAGCGGCGGCACGCCGGGCCACAACAGCACGAGCGCCCACGCGGAGGCGATGGACGCCACGATGCCCAGCACAATATTGCTGCGACGCAGCGGATGGCGGGCCGTCAGCAGGCCAAGGATAGGGCCGAAGACGAGCCCGGCTCCGACCAGAACCGTGAGCATCGCAGCGGCGAAGGTGGGTGCGTAGCCGAGACCGAAGACCATGAAGGGATAGCCCCAGAGCAGGCTGAACACCGTGCCGGAGGACTGCGAAACGTAGTGCGACCAGAAGCCGAGTTGCGTGCCCGGGCGCCGAAAGCTGTGCCGCAGATGGGTCAGCGCCATGCCGAGACTATTGGCCCGGGTGTGCTCGGTGACGTTCTCGGGGCGGTCCTGCACAAAGATAATGACCACGATGAGGGCGATCACAGCGACGGATGCGGCGGAGAGAAACGCCGCGGTCCAGCCGCTCGTGTGCAGTAACCAGGCCAGGGGCACGGCGGAGAGCACTTGGCCGAGCTGGCCGATATTGCCCATCCACTGCGAGAGCAGGGGAACCATGCGACCGCTGAACCAGGAGCTGATGAGGCGAATCATCGAGATGAAGATGGTCGCGTCGCCGGCGCCGACGAGAATACGCCCGATGATGGCGACCGTGACGTCCGGCGCGAACGCCAGGGTGATTTGGCCGGCGACCATCAATGCAGTACCGGTGATCATGAGTACCCGAGGCCCGAACCGGTCGATTAAAACGCCGACTGGAATCTGCGCGGCGGCGTAGACGACAAGCTGCACAACGGCCAAGCTGGAGAGGATTGCCGCTGAGCCTCCGAAGCGCTCCGTGGCGGCGACGCCGGCGATTCCCATCGAGGTTCGCTGCAACACGGCGGACAGGTACGCGAACGACCCGATAATGAAGATAAGGGTTGATCGACGAGAGTTCACTCGATCTAATCTATCGCGTTCCCTCTGCCGGTGAGTTCGCGCCGCGGGCCGCCCGGCGCTTCCTAGTTGGCGGTTCCGTCATCCCGACTGCGGCGCAGGGCAAGAAAATTCTCTAGTTCCGCGGCGATTTCATCAGCGGATGGAAGCTCACCGTCTTCGTCGGTCAGGGGCGAGCGCAGGGGGCTGCCCTCCATGTAGGCGTCATAACGTTGCTCGAGGGTGCCCACGAGCTTGGCCAACTCGGGATTGCCCTGCACCTGATCGTCGATGCGCGCGATGAACTCGCGATTCGCTTCGCGCAGGCGATCGGTGGGAAAGATCAAACCGGTCGATGCGCTCGCACTTTCGAGCGCGCTCAGGGCCGCGGCGGGAAACTCGGTATCGCCCAGATAGTGCGGGATCAGTAGCACGTACCCCACGGTCGAGGCCCCGAGTTCCTGCAAACGGAATTCGAGTAGGTGCAGGGCGTTGGCCGCAACCTGGGTGTGCGGCCGCCAGACCGAGCGGTTCTCGATGAGGTCCGAGCGCGTACCGCTCACGGTGACGCCGATCGGACGGGTGTGCGGAACGGGCATTGGGATGGCATGCACCCACGTCGTCGACGCCACCCGGAATCGATCGATGAGCTGAATCACCGCGGCGGTGAACTGCTCCCAGCGGAAGTCCGGTTCAAAACCGGTCAGAAACAGGAACGGTTGACCGATCTCATCGCGGGCGAGGTACAGCCGCAGCGATGGCGGCTGGTAATTCGTGAGGTGATCCTGATCGAAGTAGATGATCGGGCGCCTGGCCCGATAGTCGAGGAGGGTATCGGTATCGAATGAGGCCACCACTGTGTGATCCAGGGTGGTCAGGAGGTAATCGGTGAACTGCGCTACCGCGCCACCGGCATCCGCGAAGCCGGTCAGGCCTGCGATCAGGTGTAATCCCTCCGGGACGCCTTCGGCGTCTGCGGAGAGTTCGTACAGCTCGTCGGGGTCTAACATTCCTTAACTCTAATCCGGGGACCCTGTTTTCGCTGTGTTTGGGGGCGTTCACCATCGCGCCCACAGCGAACAGCCGCCGGCAGCTCTGAGCTCGCGTCGACGACCCCACGGCTACCATCGAGTATGACTGTTCCTACCCTGTCCCTGTCCACTGAGTCCGCGCGGGGTTCCGCCGCCGACATTCTCATCCTCGCCTCACTCCAAACGGATGACGGCGTGCAGCTGCTCGCGGATGCAACGCTCGGGGACGATCTCATCGCGTCGGTGGCGGCTCAGCTGCCGCTGCTCAACGTGACCGGGGCTCGTGACGAGGTGGTGCGCCTGGTCGCAGCGGTCGGCACCCCGCGCAGCATCGCCGTGGTCGGACTGGGCCGCGTGGTCAACGTTGATTCTCTCCGGCATGCGGCTGGCTCCGCTGTACGTCAGCTGACCGGCGCGGCATCGGTTGCCTTCGCTGTGCCGTTGCATAACGTCGATCAGGTGGAGGCCGTGCTCGAGGGAGCTGCACTCGGCGCATACTCCTATACGAGTTACCGGCACAGCTCACTGGCCGCCGCCAAGCTGCCGGCAAAAAATATTGCGGTCCACACCGAGACGGCGGCAGCCTCCGCCGTTGAGCGCGCCCTGATCAACGCCGAGGCGATCCGCCTGGTCAAGGACCTCGTGAACATGCCGCCGCTCGACCTCTACCCGGCGTCGCTGGCCGAGCTGGCGATTGAGGCCGCGACTGGGCTGCCCCTGGACGTAACCGTCTGGGACGAACACCAGCTCGCCGCCGACGGGTTCGGTGGTATCGCCGGTGTCGGCGCCGGATCCACCCGTCCGCCACGCCTGGTCAAGCTCAGTTACACGCCGAACGGCGCCACCAAGCACCTCGCGCTGGTGGGCAAGGGCATCACTTTTGATACCGGCGGGCTCTCGCTCAAGCCGCCGGCATCCATGGTCGGCATGAAGTACGACATGACGGGTGCCGCAACGGTTCTCGCCGTCGTCATTGCTGCTGCTCGCCTGCAGCTGCCGGTGCGGATCACCGCGTGGATGTGTATCGCCGAAAATATGCCATCGGGTTCGGCCATTCGTCCCAACGACGTGCTTCGCCTGCGCGGCGGCCGTACCGTCGAAGTGCTCAACACGGATGCCGAAGGTCGGCTGGTGCTCGCGGACGGCCTCGTGGCTGCTGGTGAAGAACACCCCGATGCCATCATCGACGTCGCCACGCTCACCGGTGCGGCCGTGGTCGCGTTGGGCAACCGCTATTTCGGCGCAATGGGAGATGATGCTCTCGTGCAGAACGTGCTCGATGCCAGCGCCGCCGTCGGTGAAACGGCCTGGCCTATGCCGTTCCCCGAGGAATTGCGCGCCACACTCAACTCCGACGTTGCTGACATCGCCAATGCGAAGATTGGGAGCTCGGCCGGAGGAATGCTGCTGGCGGGGGTCTTTCTGCAGGAATTCATTGGAACGGATGCCGCGGGCACCACGATCCCCTGGGCTCACCTAGACATCGCCGGGCCGGCCCAGAATTCGGGAGCCGGGTGGGGATTCACTGCCGCCGGACCGACCGGAGTGTCTGTTCGAGCGCTGCTTCGACTGGCCGAGGACTTTTCACGCCCGTAGTACAGTCGTAGGGGCAAGAAAAAGCTTGTCAAACCACGCGGCCGATCAATACAACATTCTTGGCCGACGTGACAAAGCGTAATGCGCGAGGGAGTAGCTGAGTGTCGGAACAGAATTTTGACATTGTCGTTCTCGGTGGCGGAAGCGGTGGATACGCAGCAGCGCTGCGCGCCGTGCAGCTGGGATTCACCGTTGGTCTGATCGAGAAGGGCAAACTCGGCGGCACCTGCCTGCACGTCGGTTGCATTCCGACCAAGGCCCTCCTGCACTCGGCCGAGGTCGCCGACGTCAGCCGTGAGGCCGCTAAATACGGCGTCAAGACCGCGTTCGAAGGCATTGATATCGCCGCTGTCACCGCGTTCCGCGAGGGCATCGTGGCGAGCAAGTACAAGGGACTTCAGGGCCTGATCAAGGCTCGTGGCATCACCGTGATCCAGGGTGAAGGCCGTCTGGTCTCCCCCACGACCGTGCAGGTCGGCGATGACATGATCGTCGGTAAGAACGTGATTCTGGCCACGGGTTCCTATTCCCGCTCGCTGCCCGGCCTTGAAATCGGCGGACGCGTCATCACGAGCGAGACCGCTCTGGCCTTGGACTATGTTCCCAAGAAGGTCGCCGTACTCGGCGGCGGCGTCATCGGAGTCGAGTTCGCGAGCGTATGGAAGTCTTTCGGCGCCGACGTCACGATCATTGAAGCACTGCCGCACCTCGTTCCCAACGAGGAAGAGTCCATTTCGAAGCAGTTGGAGCGCGCGTTCCGTAAGCGCGGAATCGAGTATTCCCTCGGCATCCGCTTTCAGAGCGTCACGCAGTCCGACGCGGGCGTTGTCGTCACCCTGGAAAACGGCGCAACCGTTGAAGCCGACCTCCTGCTCGTTGCCGTCGGCCGCGGCCCGGTCACGGCCGGCCTCGGCTTCGACGAGGTGGGCGTCACCATGGACCGCGGCTTCGTCATCACCGATGAGCGTCTCGCTACGAACATCCCCGGCGTCTATGCCGTCGGCGATATCGTTCCCGGCCTGCAGCTGGCCCATCGCGGGTTCCAGCAGGGAATCTTCGTCGCCGAGGAAATCGCCGGACTCAACCCGATCCTCGTCGAGGACGTGAACATCCCCAAGGTCACCTATTGTGACCCTGAGGTTGCTTCCGTCGGCTATAGCGAAGCCAAGGCGGCCGACAAGTTCGGTGCCGACCAGATTTCTACTTACGAGTACAACCTCGGCGGCAACGGCAAGAGTTCCATTCTTGGCACCGCCGGTTCGGTCAAGCTCGTGCGGGTCAAGGACGGCCCCATCGTCGGCATCCACATGATCGGTGCCCGCGTTGGCGAGCTCATCGGTGAAGGCCAACTCGTTGTGAACTGGGAAGCGTACCCGGAGGACATTGCTCCGTTCGTGCACGCCCACCCGACCCAGAACGAAGCGATGGGTGAGGCCTTCCTGGCTCTCGCCGGCAAACCGCTTCACGCGATGTAGTCGGTGCCCACTATTTTCATCCAATTTTTAGATAAGCAAACGGTTTTGAAGGAGACATACGCATGAGCGAATCCGTCAGCCTCCCGGCACTCGGAGAGAGTGTCACTGAGGGCACGGTCACCCGCTGGCTCAAGAACGTGGGCGACCGCGTGGAGGTCGACGAGCCGTTGCTCGAGGTATCGACCGACAAGGTGGACACGGAAATTCCGTCCCCGGTCGCCGGCATCATTGAAGCCATCCTGGTTCAGGAAGACGAGACCGTCGAAGTTGGCACGCCTCTCGTCACGATTGGCGACGGGTCTGGCGCTGCCGCACCCGCTGCTGAGGTACCTGCTGCTGAGGCTCCCGTAGCTGAGGCACCCGCTGCTGAGGCACCCGCTGCTGAGGCACCGGCTGCTGAGGCTCCCGTAGCTGAGGCACCCGCTGCTGAGGCACCGGCTGCTGAGGCTCCCGTAGCTGAGGCTCCTGTTCCGGCTGCGGCGCCCGAGCCGGCGCCGGCTCCGGCAGCTCCGGCAGCTCCAGCAGCTCCCGCGGCTCCGGCAGCTCCCGCCACGCCGGCCCCTGCCGCTGCTGCGGTTCCGGCCGCTGCTGCGCCCGCTGCCCCCGCAGCGCGTGGCTCGCACGCCGGCACCAGTGGCTACGTCACCCCGATCGTGCGCAAGCTTGCCAACGAAGCTGGTATCGACTTGTCGACGATCAGCGGCACTGGCGTGGGCGGACGCATCCGTAAGGAAGACATCGTGCAGGCCGCGTCGGCGGTCGGTTCGACCGTCGCTGCCCCGGTTGTCGAGGTGTCGCCGCTTCGCGGAACCACCCAGCCGATGTCCCGTCTGCGCAAGGTCGTGGCTGAGCGCGCCGTCATCTCCATGCAGTCGTCCGCCCAGCTCACCACAGTGGTTGAGGTTGACGTCACCCGCGTCGCCATGCTCCGCGACCGGGTCAAGGGCGCATTTGCCGAGAAGACCGGCAACAAGCTCTCGTTCCTGCCTTTCTTCGCTCTTGCTGCGGCTGAGGCGTTGCGTGCCATCCCGATCGTGAACGCCACGATCGATGGTGACACCATCGTCTACCCGGCCCAGGAGAACATCAGCATCGCGGTTGAGACCGACCGTGGCCTGCTCACGCCGGTTGTGCGCAACGCCGGGGAACTGGATCTGGCCGGTTTCGCTGACCAGATCGCTGACCTGGCTGCCCGCACTCGCGACAACAAGCTCAAGCCTGACGAGCTCAGTGGCGGAACGTTTACGCTGACCAACACGGGTTCGCGTGGCGCCCTGTTCGACACGCCCGTGGTGTTCCTGCCGCAGAGCGCGATTCTCGGCACCGGAATCGTCTACAAGAAGCCGCTCGTTGTCACCAACGATGGTCTTGACTCGATCGCGATTCGTTCGAGCGTGTACCTGGCGCTGTCCTACGACCACCGCATCATCGACGGTGCGGATGCAGCTCGCTTCCTCACCACGATGAAAGCACGGCTCGAAGCCGGTGCGTTCGAGGGCAACCTCGGAATCTAAAGGTCCTGCTTGATCGGCCCTGCTTGATCGGCGCTGATTGAATGGCACTGCCGAGTCGGCTGTGGATCAACTCAGGAGTCGAAAATCTCACGAAGACGCCAGCCGCCCTCGCCCTTGACCACAAGGACAGAGGCCGGCTGGCGTTCTTCGTGCCCGGGTACCGGTGACAACGCGATCACGGCCAGGTCTCCGTTTCGTTCAGCGAGCACGGCACGATACTCCAGATAGTCGGGCAGGTCCTGGCTCGACGCGTCGCTCTGGCGCTCGCGCACGTTGTAGCTGTCCAGGGCGAGCATCGCCGAACCGCTCTGGTCCACGTCGACCAGACAGAGAAGTGAGTCGGCGGCCAGACAGATCGCACGACGGGCGAGCAGGGCGCGCACGGCGGCGACGGGGTCATCGCCCGTAATCGCTGCTGGGTTCGGCGGCTCGGCGGCAGGCTGGCCGGGGTCAGGCTGGCCGGGGTCAGGCTGGCCGGGGTCAGGCTGGCCGGGATTCTGGCCGGTATCCGGCCCTGAGTCAGCGCCGGAACCCGTGATATCGGGATCGGCGCCGTCAGGAACCGCGGTGTCAGGCACGCCGATCCCGTGCGTCGCGGCATCCGTTTCAGCAACGTCTGGAGCTGTCGCTGAGGCTGTACCGGGCGGTATGTCGGACTCCCTCGCCGTTGTCCCCACGGCGCCGGCCACACCAGCGTCACCGGCACGCCCCAACACCGGAAACAGTGTCAGAGCCAGCACGAGAACGCTGGCACCCCCCAGAAGGGCCACCAGAAGCGGCCGCTGGTGGCCGTGCAGTCGTTTGCGTAGTGCATGCCCGACGGCTTTGACGGGGTGTGAATCGACCCGGGTTCGAAGCAGCTGCCCGAACCGTGCCCATCCGCGCGCTGCCCGCCCTGACACTCGCTGCAACAAGGCTGCACCCCGCCCGGAGAGCTGACGCACAGTGTTGCTATGGCGGCCGAGGCGCCCACTGGGTGATACGTCTGTCCAGCCGGTCAGACTGTCGTCGACGCCCAGGATGAATTGGCCCGCCATCTGGTCGGCGACGGCGTTGGACGCATCGTTGGCCCGGCCGTGAGCGACACCCCCACGCCGGTCGTGGTCGCTGCCTGCCAGGATCGGTGCGATCCGGCGAGGAGGGCTTCCATCGGGCACCCGTGGAGTGCCGATATGGCGGCGAATCCGTACACTGTCGATGCGTCCCGCAGCGTCAGCGTCGGTCCGGCCATTGGCGTGGGATGGGCGGGACTCCGGCCGTTCGCCGGGGTCGAAGCCGCGCAGGGGCATGGCATCGGCCCACTCGAAGAGGTCACGCTCCAATCGCACCAGGACCGAACCGAGCGCCTGCCGCTCAGCTGCTGTCGGCCCGGACGTCAAGGCACCTCGTTGCGGGTTCACGCGGCTCTGGAATCGCTGCAGGAACCCGACCTCGGTAGCGCGCTGCACCATGGTCTCATCGAGTGCGTCACAGACAGTCTGCAACACCAGTCCAAGACGCGCATAGTCGGCGTGCAGCAGCCCCGCGCGTTCGCGGGGCCGATCGGTAAGGTGCCGGGCTGCGCGGAAACCGGTCAGCACGGGTCGGCCGTTTCCGTCGAGCAGAATTGTGGCTTGACTGAGGCTCCCGTGCGCGAAACCGGCCGAGTGCAGGGCAGCGAGGGAAACCGTGATGGGGGCGAGCAGGGTCACCGCCTCCCCGGGCGACAGACGAGGGTGCTCGATGAGGTATTTGGCCAATGATCCCCCCGACAGCCGTTCCAGAATCAGACAGATGCGGCCGTCGCCCAGTTGCGCGACATCGAGTAACCGCACGAGTCTCGGAGCAGCCGCCGACGTGAGTACGGCGATGTCGAGTTCAATGCTCGCTGGTGGGGTGTCCGCGTGGAAAATCTTCAGGGCAACTGCGTTTGCCGTGCCGGAATGACCCAGATACACCACGGCCCGATCCCCCGTGCCGAGCAACCGGATGACGCGGTGCCCGGCCAGCACGGCACCGGTTTCGGCGGCCGGCTCGGCCGGTTCATCAGGGTCAGGATTGCTGCGCGCTCTCACACACCCATGATTGGACCTAATCCCCAGAGGCGACTTGCGCAACCGCTATCCGTGCACAAGTCGATACCACCGGAACTGTGGAGGATCAGCGCGAGACGATCTGGAGAACGCCACGGGCCCCGCTGGTCCCGACCAACCGGGTCCCCTAGACTAGTCGGATGCTCGACTTTGTCGTCGCGGGGCTAAGCGCCAACTCCGTGCCGTATGTTGAGGGCCTTGAGCTCCAACGCGCAGTCCATCGTTCCGTCGTCGCCTGTGAGCGACCGGACACCGTCCTCCTCCTGGAGCATCCGGCCGTTTACACCGCCGGAAAACGCACCCTCCCCGAGGAACGTCCCGTCGACGACACGCCGGTCATCGACGTTGACCGAGGGGGCAAGATCACCTGGCACGGCCCCGGCCAACTCGTGGGGTACCCGATTCTGCACCTGCCGGAGCCCGTTGACGTCGTCGGCTACGTTCGAACACTCGAAGAGATCCTGATCGAGGTCCTGATCGAGTTCGGCATCGATGCGGTCCGAGTCGTCGGACGATCCGGTGTGTGGGTCGGTCCGGCCGGTCACGAAGACAAGATTGCCGCCATCGGAATCCGCGTTGCCCACGGGGTGACCATGCACGGCTTCGCGCTCAACTGCAGCAACTCGCTCGAGGCCTATTCCCGCATCATCGCCTGCGGAATCCGCGATGCCGGAGTGACCACGATGTCACGCGTACTCGGACGCACCGTCGACCCGAGCGACCTGATCGACCCGATTACGGCCGCCTTCCAGCGCGCCACGACCCTGAATTCAGCCAACGCGAGCCCGACCGAGATGACCCCGATCAGCCTGGACACCGTCAGCCTCGATACCGTCAGCCTCGATACCGTCAGGACGAACGCATGAGCGCAGTACCCGAAGGCCGCAAGTTATTGCGTCTGGAAATTCGAAACGCGGAGACTCCGATCGAACGAAAGCCCGCCTGGATCAAGACGGTCGCCAAAATGGGGCCGGAATATCAGAAATTGCAAAGTCTGGTGAAGAGCGAAAACTTGCACACTGTGTGTCAGGAAGCCGGGTGCCCGAATATATTTGAATGTTGGGAGGATCGCGAAGCTACCTTCCTGATCGGTGGATCGCAGTGCACGAGACGGTGCGACTTTTGCCAGATCGACACCGGAAAGCCGGCTGACTACGACACGGACGAGCCGCGCCGCGTCGGTGAATCCGTCGTAACGATGAACCTGCGCTACGCGACTGTGACCGGTGTCGCTCGCGACGACCTGCCCGATGAGGGCGCCTGGCTCTACGCCGAAACGATCCGCCAAATTCACCAGCAAAGCCCGGGTACCGGAGTCGAAATTCTGGTGCCGGACTTCTCCGGCAATCCGGAGCACCTCGCCCAGGTCTTTGACGCCAAGCCGGAGGTTTTCGCTCACAACGTGGAAACCGTGCCGCGCATCTTCAAGCGGATACGCCCGGCGTTTCGGTATGAACGCTCACTCGACGTGCTCACACAGGGTCGTACGGCCGGAATGATCACCAAGTCCAACCTCATCCTCGGTATGGGTGAGGAACGCGCCGAAATCACCCAGGCATTGCACGACCTGCACGAGGCCGGCACCGACATCATCACGATCACGCAGTACCTGCGTCCGAGTGCACGGCATTTGCCTGTGGCCCGCTGGGTACGGCCCGAGGAATTCGTCGAACTCAACGAGGAAGCCAAGGAGATCGGCTTTCTTGGCGTTCTATCCGGACCGCTCGTACGATCCTCGTATCGTGCGGGTCGACTGTGGGCCCAGTCCATGGTCGCGACCGGTCGGGAGATCCCCGCAGAATTGCGCCAGCTGGCGGATGCCCAGCTCGGATTTGCCCAGGCCGTTTCGTGAGCGAATTCGGTTACGCAGCATTGGAGTGACTAGGTAGTCTTATACCCATGGCACGCAGCAAGGAAAAGACCCCCAAAAAACCAAAACAGCCCGGCCGCTTGAAGCAAATGTGGCAGGTTTTCCAGATGACGAGGCGCTACGACTCGAACATCGTCTGGATACTGGTTTTGGCCTTCCTCATACCCGTTCTAATCAGCCTGGCTTTGGCCCTGTTGATCCCGGGCAGCAACGTCTTCACGATGGTGCTCTGGATCGTTGCCGGCGTGCTCGCCGGAATTCTGGCGATGCTCATCATTCTGGGCCGACGCGCTGAAAAGGCGGCCTATTCTCAGATCGAAGGTCAGCCCGGTGCCGTCGGTGCCGTGCTGCGCAGCTCACTCAAGCGCGGTTGGGTAGGCAGCGAGATGCCGGTGGCCGTGAACGGCAAAACCCAGGATGCGATTTACCGTGCTGTCGGTCGCGGCGGCGTCGTGCTGATCAGTGAGGGACCCAAAACACGCACTGCTCGCATGCTCGACGAAGAAAAGCGCAAGATCGTTCGAATCGGCGGCAACGTCAGCGTCACGGTGATCTCGGTCGGACCGGACCTCGACGCCGTGCCGCTACACAAACTGGCTCGCCGTCTGACCAGAATCAAGCCCACCCTGACCAAGGCCGAGGTGCTCGCCGTCAACAACCGACTCAACTCCATGGGAACGAAGCTTCCCATTCCCAAGGGCGTTGACCCAATGAAGGCCCGACCGCAGCGCGGCTGACCATATTGACACGGGAACGATGAAGGGGCCGGGCGAAAGCCAGGCCCCTTCATCGTCCCCCTTCGATCTGCTACTGGCGAATAAGTGCGGTTCCCGCGATCTTGTCGTGAAAGCCGCGCTGGTCCGAGTCCCAGACCAACGCGGGAATGGCGATTCCCAGAAGTGCGGAACGCACCACGGGACGCCACAACCCCACCCAGCCACCGTGGATGGAAATGACACGCAACCCGACGACGCGGTGGCCGATGCTGGCACCGATCGTGGGGATGAAGACGATTTGCAGGATCACAAAAATGATGAGGTTGGCTGCGGGATCGTAGTCAAAAAAGACCGCAGAGACGCCGATGGCGATGGCCCAATCGATGGCGAAACCGAGTAGGCGTCGCCCGGGCCGGCCAATGGAACTGGGCCCGGTTGGTGGTAATCCGAGCCGCTCCCCCGGCCATTTACTGGGTGGAAGCTGACCAAAAGTGTTCGGGCGGGGATCGGAGTCTGGCACCCGATGAGTCTACCGACGAGGCATCCCTGTAACATGGGCGAAACATAAGCGTCACGGACAGGTAACGCAGCGCTACTAATCTCAGTGAAGCCGATGTGTCCGATTCGGCCGTTTCCACACCCTCGTCGTCTGGAGTTAAACCGCATGTTCCGCGATTCGTCCGAAGTGCTTAAATTCATCAAAGACAATGACGTCAAGTTCCTTGACATCCGTTTTACCGATCTGCCCGGTGTGCAGCAGCACTTCAACATTCCGGCATCCACCGTCGATGAAGAATTCTTCACCGTTGGCCAAATGTTCGATGGCTCCTCGATCCGCGGCTTCGCGTCGATCCACGAATCGGACATGCAGCTTATCCCCGACGTATCAACGGCGTACCTCGACCCGTTCCGCGCCGAGAAGACGCTCATCATGCTCTTCGACATCTACAACCCGCGCAACGGCGAGATTTATGCCAAGGACCCGCGTCAGGTAGCCAAGAAGGCCGAGAAATACCTCGCATCGACGGGAATCGGCGACACCGCATTCTTCGGTTCCGAAGCCGAGTTCTACATCTTCGATGATGTGCGCTACGAAGTGAACCAGCACACGAGCTACTACAAGGTCGACTCGAGCGAGGGTGCCTGGAACTCGGGACGCGACGAAGACGGTTCCAACCTTGCCAACAAGACCCCGTTCAAGGGCGGCTACTTTCCGGTCAGCCCGGTTGACCAGCACGTTGACATGCGCGACGACATCTGCCTCAAGCTGATCGAATCGGGCCTCGTGCTCGAGCGCAGCCACCACGAAGTGGGTACCGGTGGCCAGGGCGAGATCAACTACAAGTTCGACACCATGGTGGCCGCTGCCGACGACCTGCTGAAATTCAAGTACATCGTCAAGAACACCGCGCACGAGTGGAACAAGACCGCAACGTTTATGCCCAAGCCGCTCTTTGGCGACAACGGCTCCGGAATGCACACCCACCAGTCCCTCTGGGCCGACGGCAAGCCGTTGTTCTACGATGAGGCCGGCTATGGCGGACTGTCCGATCTGGCTCGCTGGTACATTGGCGGCCTGCTCAAGCACGCCCCCGCCGTGCTCGCCTTCACGAACCCCACGGTCAACTCATACCACCGTCTCGTTCCCGGCTTTGAAGCCCCGGTCAACCTGGTCTACTCGGCCGGTAACCGCTCCGCGTCCATCCGGATCCCGATCACCGGAACCAACCCGAAGGCAAAGCGCCTGGAGTTCCGCGCTCCGGACGCTTCCGGTAACCCGTACCTCGCCTTCGCCGCGCAGCTCATGGCGGGCCTGGATGGAATCAAGAACCGTATTGAGCCGCATGAGCCCGTCGACAAGGACCTCTACGAGCTGCCGCCCGAGGAAGCCAAGAACATTCCCCAGCTTCCCGGATCGCTCGAGGAAGCCCTGCAGGCTCTCGAAGCCGACCACGACTTCTTGCTGGCCGGAAACGTGTTCACGCCGGAACTGATCGAAACCTGGATCCAATACAAGCGCGAAAACGAGATCAAGCCGCTCGCTCAGCGTCCGCACCCGTTCGAGTTCGAGCTCTACTACGGCGTGTAGGCCCTGACCGCACACAGAAGGGACCGCATCTTCGGATGCGGTCCCTTCTGTGTGCTGGCAGTGCATGCGGCGCCAGCGACCGGCGGTCGGGTCCCCGTGCCGAAGCCAGCGTCAGCCTCGGGTGGTTCCTGGCCCTTCGACCGGTCCATAGAACAGGCGTTCAAACACGGCGCGGGCCCGTCGGGTCACGGCGAGATAGTCGTCTTCGAGCTGATTGCCCGAACCGGGCGGGTATTCCATGACCCGGGCGATGCCCTCGAGGGCAGCACGATCGGTGGGCAAAACGTTCGAGGTGTGATTCGTCCACAGCGTGATGGCCGAACGGGCGCGTGAGGCAAAGATCCACGCGCTGCGCAACACTGCGGCATCCGCTGCCGGAATAAAACCGGCGGTGACCGCCTCGGCCAGAGCAGCCAGGGTTGACGTCGTGCGCAGCGCCGGAATCGCAGCAGCGTGCTGCAGCTGCAGAAGCTGGACCAGCCATTCAACGTCGCTGAGCGAACCGCGGCCCAATTTGAGGTGGCGGTTTGGATCGGCTGCCTGAGGCAGGCGCTCATTCTCCACTCGAGCCTTGATCCGGCGAACCTCACGCACGGCCTGCTCGCTGATGGCGGCGGGATACCGCACCTCGTCGGCAACGGCCTCAAAGTCGCGCAGTAGTGCGGCGTCGCCCGCAACGCCGCGCCCGCGGAGGAGTGCCTGAGCCTCCCAGGTCAGGGACCAGCGACGGTAGTACGCCTGGTACGAGTCGAGTGAGCGTACCACCGGTCCGTTGCTGCCCTCCGGGCGCAGCCCAATGTCCAGGTCGAGCGGCAACCGGGCGTCGTCAGTGAGCCGGTTGAGTTCGCGCACGATAAAGCGGGCACGATCATTGGCCGCTTCGCCCTCCAGCGACCCAGCGCGGAAGACATACATGACGTCGGCGTCGGAACCGAAACCGAGCTCAGCGCCGCCGAAGCGGCCCATGCCGATGACCCCAAACTCGATGCCATCGCCGCTGCCGGCGGAGTCGGAGCCATCCGGGGTGAGGAAGTCTCCCCCACGAATAGCAGCGATCACGCCCTGGATGAAGGTGGCGTTGACGTCGGTGAGGCCTTGGCCGAGTTGGTCGAGATCGATCTGGCCGAGGAGTGAGGCTAAGGCCAGACGCAGCATCTCACGGCGGCGGGCCACACGGAGGATAGTTGCGGCGGCATCCGGGCTCTCATGCCGGCCCAGCACCGCCCGGGTCTCGTCCTGGAGGGCCTTGAGCGGTCGAGCCTGCAGGTCAGCCTCATCTTCGAGCCAAGCGACAGCTTCGGGGATTTTTTCCAAAAGTTCGCCGATGTACCGACTTCCGGACAACACCCGGGTGAGACGTTCGGCGGCGCCCGAGGAGTCCCGCAACATGCGCAAAAACCAATAGGTCGAACCCAGATTGTCGCTGAGTCGACGGAAGGCGAGAAAGCCGTAGTCCGGATCGGCACCCTGCGAGAACCACTGCAGGAGGACGGGGAGGAGATGCCGCTGGATGGTCGCGCGCCGGGATACACCCCCGGAGAGGGCAGCGATGTGGGCCAGCGCTCCTTTGGTGTTGAGGAATCCGATGGCCGCCAGGCGGGCTTCGGCCTGCGCACTCGTGAGGTTCAGGCCCTCGGCGGGAAGTGACGCCACAGCTGACAGAAGCGGGCGGTAGAACAGCCGTTCGTGCAGCCCGCGTACCCGCTGTTTGGTCTCCGACCAGCGCAGAGTCAGCCCGGCCGCGCTGGTGGCCAGACCCGTCGAGCGGGCGAGCACCCGCAGATTTGCCTCGTCTCGCGGTACGAGGTGCGTGCGGCGGAGCTTCTGCAGCTGCAGCCGATGTTCCATCAGGCGCAGCATGCGGTAGTCCTGAGCGAATTCGGTCGCTTCCGCCCGGCCCACGTACCCGGCGCCGGCCAGCGCAGTCAACGCTGGAAGGGTGCCGGCCTGACGAACCTCGGGGTCGGCCTGACCGTGCACGAGTTGGAGTAGCTGCACCGTGAATTCGATATCGCGCAAACCACCGGGACCGAGTTTGAGCTGCACATCGACCTCATCGTCGGGAATATTGTCGGTGACCCGCTCACGCATCCGCTGCACGGATTCGACAAAATTCTCCCGGCTGGCGCTGTTCCAGACCTTTGGAGTGACGGCGTCGATGTAACGGGCGCCGAGCTCTCGGTCACCAGCCAGTGTGCGGGCTTTGAGGAGGGCCTGGAACTCCCAACTCTTGGCCCAGCGGTCGTAGTAGGCGAGGTGAGACTCGATCGATCGTACGAGCGCTCCGCTCTTGCCTTCCGGGCGCAGATTAGGGTCCACTTCCCAGAGCTCGGGTTCGACGTCGGACTCGCCGAGACCGCGCATCACGATCATCGCCAGCTTGGTCGCGATTTCAACGGCCCGGGAGCTTTCCAGACCGACCGTTTCGTTTCCGTCAGCAACGAAGATGACGTCAACGTCGCTGACATAGTTGAGTTCGCTGGCACCGGCCTTGCCCATGCCGATAATGGCCAGGCGGGTGGCGCGCACCTCGTCGTGTGGAAAGACACCACGACCGGCAACGTCGCCGCTGCACATCGTGCGAGCGACCGCGAGGGCGGTCTCCAGCGCTGCGGTGGCGAGGTCGGACAGGGTGCGGGCCACGGCGTCGAGCCCGGCCACGGGGTCGTCCTGTTCCAGGTCGAAAGCGGCGAGCTGGGCGAGGCGCCGCCGATAGCGCACCCGGAGGGCGATCCAGGCTGCATCATCCGTCAGGCGGGAGAATCCGTCGACCGCGGCCACCGAGTCCAGCAGATCGTTCACCAGATCGTCGACGCTCGGGAGTGTCAGCATCGGTGCGGACAACACCGACAATTCTTCGGGATGCCGGAGAAAAAAATCGCTGAGCCCGATCGATGCCCCGACGACTTTCAATAGCCGCTCGGTCGCCGACGGCGACTGGAGGAGTTCGAACAGTGCGGGTGAACCCTGCCGGAGTAGCTCGACGAGCGCGACGAGCGCGGCATCCGGGCTTGCCGTTGCGGCGAGGAGGGGTAGCAGTAGGCGTGTGTCGGTCAACCGCCCGGATGAACCAGCCTGGCCCCGGGGGCTCGCTGCACCGAGGAGCGCGACCTCATCAAGCCGAGCACGTACCTCTCCGAGATCAACGAAACCGACCCGTACGAGTTCGGTCCGGGTCAGCTGCATTTGCTCCATCGCGGGTGATTCCTTCGACTCGTCGGCACTGATGGCTCGTGTTCGTTGGCGTGACACGAGTGGCGTGGGTACGTCAGTCGGTTCTCACCAGAGCCGCACGCCTGGAGGCCGCGTGGGCCAGCCAGACGCGCGTTTGGTCTGCAGACGTCAGTGACTGTTAGAGCATCTCCAGGTTTTTATGCAGTTCGAACGGGGTGACCTGCGACCGGTAGTCTCGCCACTCTTGCCGCTTGTTGAGTAGAACGTAGTTGAAGACCTGTTCGCCGAGCGTCTCCGCGACGAGCTCGGACTCTTCCATGGATCGAATGGCGTGATCGAGGCTGGCCGGAAGCTGGGTGTATCCGAGCGCACGTCGTTCGGTGTCGCTGAGGCTCCAGACATTGTCTTCGGCTTCGGGCGGCAATTCGTACTCTTCTTCGATGCCCTTGAGTCCGGCGGCCAGCATGAGGGAATAGGCCAGATACGGGTTGGCGGCGGAGTCAATCGCCCGGTACTCTACGCGGGCGCTCTGGCCCTTGTTGGGCTTGTAGAGCGGTACACGCACCAGTGCCGAGCGGTTGTTGTGGCCCCAGCAGACGAAGCTGGGGGCTTCGTCGCCGCCCCACAGGCGCTTGTAGGAGTTGACGAACTGGTTGGTCACCGCGGTGATCTCCGGGGCGTGCTTCAGCAGCCCGGCAATGAACTGGCGGCCGATTTTCGACAGTTGGTATTGGGCGCCGGCCTCGTAGAAGGCGTTCGCGTCGCCTTCAAACAACGACATGTGGGTGTGCATGCCGGATCCGGGGTGCTCCGACATGGGCTTGGGCATGAACGTCGCATAGACGCCCTGCTCGATCGCTACTTCCTTGACCACGGTACGGAACGTCATGATGTTGTCGGCGGTGGTGAGAGCGTCGGCGTAGCGCAGGTCAATTTCGTTCTGGCCGGGACCGGCTTCGTGGTGGCTGAACTCAACGGAAATACCGAGATCTTCGAGCATGCGCACGGAACGGCGCCGAAAATCGTGTGCGGTTCCGCCGGGAACGTTGTCGAAATAGCCCGCCTTGTCCACCGGAATCGGCCCGTTCTTGCCGTACTTAGACGACTTGAGCAGGTAGAACTCCACCTCGGGGTGAGTGTAAAACGTGAAGCCGCGGTCGGCCGCTTTGGCGAGGGTTCGCTTGAGAACGTTGCGCGGGTCGGCCACAGCGGGCTGGCCGTCCGGGGTGGTGATGTCGCAGAACATGCGGGCGGTGGGATCGACTTCTCCGCGCCACGGCAGAATCTGGAACGTGGTGGGGTCCGGGTGAGCCAGGACATCCGCTTCGAAGGAGCGCGTGAGTCCCTCGATGGCGGAGCCGTCGAAACCGAGGCCTTCATTGAAGGCTCCCTCAACCTCGGCGGGTGCAATAGCCACCGATTTCAGAGTTCCGACGACATCTGTGAACCAGAGTCGAACGAACTTGATTCCTCGCTCCTCGATGGTTCGAAGAACGAAGTCGCGCTGCTTGTCCATTCACGCTCTTTCTGCTTGTTCCGACAGGTATGTTCCCAACTAACCAACTACTACTGTCTAGGCTACTGGCTCCAAGCAGGATTGCTGGCCTGACTACACTTGTCGCATGCCAGAGTTGACAGCACCAGAGCCCGACCCCACGGTTTCTTCTCCCGATGCCGGGGTTCGCCACCCCTACGGTGCGGCCGTCGGGCCGAAGCGAGTGCGCACCCGACACTTTCAAAACGCCAAGTTGCAGGGCGTCCCGATTACGGGGCTGACCAGTTACGACATGCTTACCGCCCAGATCTTCGACGAGGCCGGGATCGATTTTCTGCTTGTGGGTGATTCAGCCGGTAACAACGTGTTCGGTTATGAGACGACTCTCCCGGTGACGGTCGACGAGCTCATCCCCCTGACGCGTGCTGTGGCGCGTGCGGTATCCCGCGCGCTGGTGGTCGCCGACATGCCGTTCGGTTCGTACGAAAGCGGTCCGGATCAGGCCCTGGCAACAGCAGTTCGCTTCATGAAGGAAGCTCAGGCGCACGCTGTGAAGCTCGAGGGGGGCCAGCGCAGTCATAAACAGATCAAACGCATCGTCTCGGCGGGAATCCCGGTGATGGGTCATATCGGTTTCACGCCGCAGAGCGAACACGGGTTGGGCGGCCACATAATTCAGGGCCGGGGCGACGCCGCCGAAGAACTCATCGCGGACGCCCTTGCCGTGCAGGATGCCGGAGCGTTTGCCGTGGTGCTGGAGATGGTGCCGGCCACAGTCGCCGCTCGCGTCACAGAACGGCTCTCGATTCCGACCATCGGCGTTGGGGCCGGGCCGTCCGTTGACGGTCAGCTGCTGGTGTGGACGGACTTCGCAGGAATGACCAGCGGTCGCGTGCCCAGATTCGTGCGGCAATACGCCGACGTCCGTGCCGTGCTGACGGATGCTGTGCAGCGCTTTACCGCCGACGTCGCTTCGGGCGTGTACCCGGCTCCCGAGCATAGCTACGAGTAGATAGTCAGGAGGGTCAGAACTCTGAGGGCCTGGTGCTGCCCAGACGCTAGTCGTGGGTCAGCGGGCGTCGCGAGCGTCGTCCTCGGACCACTTGGCGCTATTGGCGCGCAGCTTCTCCAGCGCGTGGGCTGCCTCATCGCGGGTGGCAAACGGTCCGACCCGATCCAGCGACGTTGATTGCAAGCCCTGCTCCACTTCGCCGGTGTGCATGTTGTACCAGAATGCGTGTTCTTTGTCCTCGGCCATAAGCTTGATCCTATGCCTAAGGATTCAATCGGTCACCTCACCCCGGGAACGGTGTCCTCGACCCGTTCCGTTCCGTCCCATATCGTTCGTCCGGAGTACGTCGGCAAGAAGGGCCCCGCCCCGTTCACCGGATCTGACGTCTATTCTGCCGAGCGGATCGAGCTCATTCGAGAATCCGGACGCATCGCCGCCCGGGCGATCGTCGCGGTCGGGCAGGCGATAGTTCCGGGGGTAACCACCGAAGAACTCGACCAGATCGGTCACGACTACATGGTGGCCAACGACGCGTACCCCTCAACTCTCGGCTACCGCGGCTACCCGAAATCGTTGTGCAGCTCGGTGAATGAGGTCATTTGCCACGGAATCCCCGACAACACGGTGCTCGAAAACGGCGACATCGTCAATATTGACATCACGGCGTTCAAGAATGGCGTGCACGGCGATACCAACGTCACATTCATCGTCGGCGAGGCTAGCGAGGAAGTGACCCTGCTGGTCGAACGCACCAGGGAGGCGCTCGCTCGCGGCATCAAGGCCGTGGCTCCCGGGCGCCAGGTGAACGTGATCGGACGCACCATCGAGTCTTATGCCAAAAGATTCAACTACGGCGTTGTGCGCGACTACACGGGCCACGGAGTCGGCGAGGCGTTCCACTCCGGCCTGATCATTCCGCACTACGACGCGCCGCAGTACGACACGGTCATGGAAGTTGGGATGGTCTTCACCATCGAGCCGATGCTCACCCTCGGCAGCAGCGACTGGGATATTTGGAGTGATGACTGGACGGTGCTCACCCGCGACCGCAGCATGACCGCCCAGTTTGAACACACCCTCGTGGTGACCGAGCGCGGCGCCGAGATTCTCACTCTGCCCTGACCGGCTCTTCGAACAGATAGGTTCATCTCATGACGGCAACGACGGCAATCGGCATCGACATCGGCGGTACGGGAATCAAGGGAGCGGTGGTTGATCTCTCGACCGGCGAACTTCTCTCCGATCGCGTGAAGTTGGCCACTCCGAAGGGTGGTCGCCCGCAAGACATCGTCGAGACCACCCGCGCACTACTGGCTACCGTCTCCCAAGGCGTCGGTGACCTGCCCGTCGGCGTGTGTTTTCCCGCCGTCGTGAAGGATGGCCACACGATGTCGGCGGCGAACGTATCGTCGAAGTGGATCGGGCTGGCCGCGGAGGCACTCTTCGAAAAAGGGTTGAATTTGCCCATTCACTTCGTTAACGACGCGGATGCTGCCGGTTACGCGGAAGCGCAATTCGGAGCGGCCAAGGGCGTGGCCGGTGTCGTGCTGCTGACCACGCTCGGCACCGGCATCGGTTCGGCGCTGCTGAACGACGGCGTTCTGGTGCCCAATACCGAGCTTGGTCACCTTGAGATCGACGGGCATGATTACGAGACCCGCGCCGCGTATTCCGCCAAGGAGCGTGAAAAACTCAGCTGGGACAAGTGGGCCGCTCGCCTACAAAAATACTATTCGACATTGGAACTGCTGTTCTCGCCCGACCTGTTTATTGTCGGCGGCGGTGTGTCGAAACACCACGAGAACTTTCTACCCCTGCTCAATTTGAAGACTCGGATCATTCCGGCCGTGCACCGCAACAATGCCGGAATTCTCGGCGCTGCGGCCCTGGCAGCTCGGTTCCCGAGCTAGCTCCGCTCCGCAGTCGCCCACTTCGGGGCCGGCTAACCAGTGGGGGAATGGGCCGGCTATTACGCCGGGTTCTGTCCAGGTGTTTGCACACCGTCGACGGCCATCTATCTCGTGACTACGTTACCGCAGCCCTCTAGCGGTCTACCCGAAAGCTCGGCGAGCCGCCTCAGCGCTTTCTGTCTGACCTTGCTCCGGACGAGGTTTACCGAGCCGACCAGGTCACCCTGGCCTCTGGTGGTCTCTTACACCACCGTTTCACCCTTACCACCACGCCCAACCCGAAGGTTAGGCACGGTGGCGGTCTACTTTCTGTGGCACTGTCTCGCGGGTTGCCCCGGGTGGGTGTTACCCACCATCCTGCTCTGTGGAGCCCGGACGTTCCTCGGCATTCGTTGGATCCGAAGATCTGGCGAATGACGCGACCGTCTTGCCGACCCATTCCGAGAATCCAGCCTACAGGGCGGGCGGGGCTGCGCCGAACCGGCCTAGATTCCGGACTCGTCGGTGCGCACCAGCACGGCGCCGCAGTCTGGGCAAAAGATGACCTCGTCGGCTGGCGCCTGGCGGGCTTCCGCGAGGTCACTGCCGGTTAGAGTCATGGTGCATCCGCTGCAGGTGCGGGCGCGCAGCAGCGCCGCGGCGTTTCCGTGGCCGGAGATGCGCAGACGCTCGTAGAGGGCCGCGAGGTCATCGGGAAGGGTCGCGGCGACCGTTGCTCGGTCACGAGTGAGCTCACCAAGCTGACGGGTGAGATCGACCAGCACCTCGTCGCGCGCGGATTCGGTAACGCTCACGCGCTCGGCGATGGCATCCCGTTCCTTTTCCACCACGGCCACGGCGGCCTCGTGCTCTTCCTGACGCTCCAAAACGGCGATTTCGATCTCCTCGAGGTCGAAGAGGCGTTTCTTGAGGGAGGCGATTTCGGAGTCCAGAGCCTGGATGTCCTTGATCGAGGAGGTGTGCTGTAACCGGTCGGTGTCGCGTGCGATGCGCTTTTCAACGACCTCGACGTCACTCTCGATGCGCCCGAGTTCGGTGCGGACGTCATCGAGTTCACCCGACCGACCAAGCAGTTTCATGCGGCTGGCTTCTGATTCACGGCCCAGCGCCGCCAGCTCGGTGTGCTGCACGAGAGACTTTGACTGGTGGCTGAGCTGAAGAACCTTGATGTCGAGGGCCTGAAGCCGCAGAAGTTCCTTCTGCTGGAGTGGTGATGCCTTCACGATGTCCTGACCTAACGCTGGAAGTGAGATGTGGTGCGGAAAATTTGAATGGTTCGGAGGTTAGTGCACAACGGCCCAGGACCACGGGTCGGTGTTCAGATCGCTCACCGTGACCAGCATGCCCGGTAGAGCCGCGCGTAACTGGGCGGCCGCCGGTTCGAGCCAGAGCCACTCGCTGGCCCAGTGTGAAACGTCTATGAGGGCGGGTCCGCCGGCGCACAACGCTTGCTCTCGAGCTTCGGAGGCCGGGTGATGACGCAGATCGGACGTGATATAGACATCCGCGGTGAGCACGGCCGGTTGGCGCAGTAGCGAATCGCCCGCGCCACCGCAGAGGGCGACGGTTTGGATCGGCGCAGAGTAGTCGCCGGCGACACGCACACCGGAGGCCGTCGCCGGCAGCAGGGCCAGGAGGGTGTGGGCGAGGTGGCCGAGGGTTGTCGGCGTAGCCAATCGGCCGACCCTACCGATCCCGGTACCCGGCGCGGCACTGTCGGTGATCGGTCTCGCGTCGACCAAGCCGAGACGGGTGGCGATGGTATCGGACACACCATCAGCGACAACATCAGCGTTGGTGTGTGCGGCCAGAAGGGCGCACTGGGCGCGAATCAGCCGGCTGAGCAGTGCACCCTTGTAGCCATCCTCCGCAACGCTCGTGACGCCGCGCAGGAGCAACGGATGATGCGTCAGGAGCAGGTCGGCCCCCGTTGAAATGGCCTCGTCAACGGTGTCGGCAACGGCGTCAACGGCGAGATGGATGCTGCGCACCGGTTGGGATGGATCACCGCTCACCAGACCCGGAGTATCCCATTCCTCGGCGCCGTTGAGCGGCCACAGGGTATGGGCGACCTGGGTAACGTCGGCTAGCGAGAATGACACCTGTTCAGCCTACCGGGCGCCCGGCCGTAGAGCTTCGCCGAACGCGGGCAACCCGATGCACCGCGCCCGGCGAAACGGTCGAAAAAATCAGTAGTCGTAATCGTCGAACTGGGCGGCAGCCGACTCTTCCCGGGTCCAGGCGGCGGGAATCATCGCGCCGGACTGAGCTTTTCGGTGCAGAAAATCAGTCGTTTCCGGTTCGATGAGTTCCGGCGACGGGGTCTCGGCTGTGACGCTCATCAACTGGCTCGCGGCCCCGATCAAGAATTGCGCGCGGAGCAGGTTTCCGTTCTCGCCCATCACGGGAATGTCCACGACGTCAACCTGACGACGGTTGCACAGTGCTTCGGCATAGAGCAGGACGGCATCGGCGATATCGCTGCCGGTTATTACCGAACCGCCCGGATGGAATATGTGCTTCATGTTCGCCCCTCGAATGCTCACGGAAAAGAATTCACGTGCTTCCAGGGTCCGGGGTCGCAAGTCACATTATATGCCCGCACCGGTCCGGGACGCTGCACTCCCGGCTGTTTCGCATGTTGCGCCGTTTGGAGGCCTCCGGCGAAGCCGGCGGTTCGTGACTCTATAGAGTCAACTCGCGATTCACGATGCGCTCGGCCACGTTCACCAGTGGAAGACCATTGTTTCGGGCGTAGTCTCGAATTTTGTTAAAGGCATCACCCATGTGCATGCCATGGGTATAGGCGAGTACGCCCTTGGCTTGTTCGATGAGGACGCGACTGTTGAGTGCATACTGGAGCTGCTGACGAACGATATCGCTCTCGCGAATGGCCCGTTCCTGCAGAATTCCAATCGTAGCCACATCTGCCAGTGCCTGCACCGTGTTGGTGTCCCCCGCGCTTAGGCCCCCGGTTCGATCCCAGAACAAATTGAGAGAACCAATGGTCGTGGCGCGGAGTCGTAGCGGAACGGCATGCATGGAAGCGAAGCCCTGCGCCAAGGCGCCTTCTCGAAACTTCGGCCACTTGTCGGTGCGCTTAATGTCGGGAATGGCGACTGCTAAGCCGGTGGTGAAGCTCTCCACACAGGGACCGCTGCCCGCCCGCAGCTGGAGTATTTCGACGAGCCTGCTGCGTTCGTTGGTTGACGCCATGACTTCGAGTTCGCCCTCACCGGCCGACAGGATGATACCCGCTGCCGAGGCCTCGAGAAGAGCGGCACACTTTTCCACGAGCGTGTGCAGAAGATCGACGACATCATAGTCGGCGACGAGAGTATCGGCCAGGGTAACGAAGGCTTCGACGAGTTGACCTTCCCGGGTTTTTGTCACCATCGTTCCATCCTAAGTCTCGAGCATCGACGAAAAATCCAGTCGTCGTGTCACTACATCGTCGGCCACTTCGCGAACCGTCCGCCCGCGAGAAAAGGCATGGCCGTGAATAATCAGGAGCGCATCGGCCGCGGAAAGATGGAGCTGGGCCAGAACCATTCCGGTCGCCTGGTGCACAACGCGCCTCGAATATCCTTCATTATCTTCCAAATCGGTCTTCTGTGCGTGAGACGCGAGGGATCGGCGCAAAACCTGGCCGGCGGCAATCTGGGTGAGCACTTCGGCATCTCGAATCTGACCCACGGTCAGGACTCGCGGCCCGTGCGAAAACAACGACACCGCTCCGATATCGATGGATCCCATGGTCAGAGGGAAGGCAAGGACGGATCGAACCTCAAAGGCAAGCGCTGCCTTCATCAGCGCCGGCCAGTTCGAGTGCTGCACGGTCTGGAAATCATCGATCAGCACCGGGCGCCGCGTCGTCATTGCATCCCAAGAAGGTCCTTCTCCCAGATCGAACTGAAGCTCGTCGAAGGTGGCCGCGAGTGATGTGCTGGCACACATCGTTTCCGATCCAAACGGGGTCCCCAGAGTGCACAAGCTCGCTGCGTCGACCGGAAGCGCGCGCACGAACGGCTCGCACATGCTGGAACTTCGTTCGTACGACACCGTCAGATCGTCGACGGCAGCGGAAAAAATTTGCCGATCAGTCATCCTTCACCACCGCGCCGCGACCGTGCACGGGCTCGTGATCACATCGTCCTGTCATACGACCTCACGATCACGTCACTGGGGGGAAAATCGGATTCGTTGCTCCCTGCTGGCGGGCTGCCACTGCGGTCTTCGCACTGCCCGGTATAAACACTGATGGCGGATGCCGCCGGTCGAACCGATGACATCCACAGGGTGAACGGGCGTCCTGCCTCAAAATTACGAACAGTCCACAACACTACGCGGTTCAAACAAGGAATCCCATGTGCGGCTATTTGCTGATATCTCGGCAGACGTCGCAACAGCTGCGGTTGTGCACCAACGCCTCACCGATACGCGAGACGGATGAATAGTTCATTCTGAGAGCATAAAGTCGGCGCAACTTGCTCGTACGCACTAACGAATCCCCCTATGCGGACGATAAATTGAAGCGACTGGCATCAGCGGGTTGTTTCATTCGGTTTGCCAATAGAGAGACGTCACTGTGAAAGACTTTATTTTTCGGAAACGGATCGGTGCCGCTGTCAGTACCGCCGTCGCGCTTGTCCTCGGGGCGGGGGCACTCACGGCGCTGCCCGCACTGGCAGCACCCGGTGCTCCGACAGAAGTAGCCGTCACTTGGGCGAACACGAATGTGTGGCGAACCGGATTCCAGTCACAGGTGACTGTGACGAATAACTCCAGCGTCGTGATTGCTCCGTGGCAGATCGCCTTCGCCTACTCTCATGACGTAAACACGTTGTGGAACGGCACAGTCCTTGAAACGGCATCCGGCTTCGAAGTGAAAGCCCCAACGTGGGCTTCCTCCTTGGCCCGCGGTAAATCAACGTCGTTCGGTCTCACGTCATACACGGTCGGGACCTCCGCACTGCTACCGACATCCTGCGTTGTTATCGGCCTGCCGACCGGCGCTGCATCGATCCCCTGCTCCATCAACGGCCAGTCGGCAGACACAACGCCCCTGCCGACACCGATACCCACACCGATACCGATACCGACACCCACACCCACACTGACACCCACACCGACACCGACACCCACGCCCACACCCACACCGACACCCACGCCCACACCCACACCGACCGGCAGTCTCCTCGTCGCGCCGTACGTGGACATGGGGCTCTGGCCGTCAGCGGACCTCTCCGCGTTTTCCGCCGCATCCGGGGTTAAAGCCATCACCGGAGCTTTCATCGTCGCCGACAGGTCTCAGGCGTGCAGCCCGACCTGGGCTGGCTACACCGCGTATACGGTCGGGACCAGCGGCGACTTCCGTAGTGCTGTCGCGACGTTCCAGAACGAGGGTGGGCAATTCATCGCGTCATTCGGCGGTGCGGTCAACGACGAGCTTGCGCGAGTGTGCACTGACCAGAGCGCCCTGCAGGCGGCGTATACGTTGGTCATCGAGCGATATAACCTCACGAGAATCGATTTCGACCTTGAAGGCGTTGACGTGTCCGACAGCGCCTCCAACAAGCGACGAGTCGCAGCCATCGCCGCTGTTCAGAAGCAACGCGCTGCCGCCGGGCACGTTCTTGATGTGACGCTGACGCTCCCCGTGATGCCGGACGGTCTGATCTCCAGCGGGATGCGCACCGTTAGTGAATTCGCCGCCTCAGGAGTGACGCTGAGCGCCGTGAACATTATGGCGATGGATTACGGTACCGGCACAGCTGACATGGGTTCCGCCGCTATCTCAGCGGCTCAAGCGACCGCGGCTCAGCTTGGCGCACTCCCCGCTTACGCGCACTTGACCAGCGCGCAGCGACTTTCCATGATCGGCCTCACGCCCATGATCGGCAAGAACGACACTGCGGGTGAAGTGTTCAAACTCTCAGACGCAACCACCGTCGGTGCGTGGGCGAAGGCCAACAATCTGGCCGGTCTCGGCTGGTGGGAAATGACTCGAGATCAATCGTGCGCCGGCGGAATTTGCGACGTACATGTGTTCAGGTGTCAGCGAAGCTCGCTGGGCGTTCTCGAAGGCATTCGTAGCCGCTACCCGCTGACCAGCGGACTGCGCACCAAAAAAGTGCGATCCTGAAACCCTGTCTGGCATGGGGTTATTCTGTGGGCCCTACCGGGCTCGAACCGATGACATCCACGGTGTAAACGTGGCGCTCTACCAACTGAGCTAAAGGCCCCCACGACGACGCGTTGATCGCGGGTTTGTCCAGTATAGGTCAGAGTCGCCGTTGGTTTGGCGACGTACCCGATTCAGAGAGCCGGTACGAGTTGTCCGAGTGCAGCACGGTAGGCGTCGATCGATCGTGCCTCGCCCGGTGCAGTGATGAAGCTGGCACGAATAATACCGCTGGGATCGATCAGGAACGTGGCCCGATTCGAGAATCCCTTCTCCTCGAGGAAGACGCCGTATTCCTTCGCGACCGCGCCGTGCGGCCAAAAATCCGCGACCAGATCAAACGAGTACTTTTCCTGCTCACCGAATGCACGCAGGGCGTGTCGAGAATCAACCGAGATGCCGATCAGTTCCACGCCGCTGTCTTCAAACAGGGCGAGGTTGTCACGGAGCTCGCACAGTTCACCACTACAGATACCCGAGAATGCCAACGGAAAAAACACCAACGCGACCGACTTCCGACCTCGGTATTCGCTGAGCTGAACGCTCTCACCGAACTGGTTCATCAGCTTGAAGTCGGGTGCCTGGGTGTCGTTCTCGAGAGCCATGTGTGCTCCTTTCCTGGTGCGCCCGAAGCGCACAGATTGGCCGGTGACACACTCTAGCCCGGCAACGTGCGCAGTTTCGCACGACCGGCGAATTTTTTCCGGACGCCGCCCCGTACGCGGACCTCGGACGTAATCTGTAGGCTTACATTGTGCCGCGGGTTGCAATCCAACCTGCTCATTTACGGCACGTGCTCCGTGGCGTCGCAATCGTTCATCACGAAGCACCATCCCTGAATAAAACCCAGAGAGAGGTCGACTGTGACGGTCAACGACCAGGACCCGTACTCGACGAACAATGCCGACTCCGATCCGGAGGAAACGGCGGAGTGGTCGCAATCCCTCGACTCGCTCGTTGCCGAACATGGCCACGAACGCGGACGCGAGATCATGCTCAGCTTGTTAAAGCGGTCGAAAGAACTACACCTGGGTGTTCCCATGGTTCCCACGACGGACTACATCAATACCATCGCACCGGAGAATGAACCCGATTTCCCGGGTGACGAAGACATCGAACGCCGCTATCGCGCCTGGATTCGCTGGAACGCCGCCGTTTTGGTGCACCGCGCCCAGCGACCCGGTATTGCCGTTGGTGGACACATCTCGACGTACGCTTCATCCGCTGCCCTCTACGAAGTCGGTTTCAACCACTTCTTCCGCGGTCAAGACCACCCGGGTGGTGGAGACCAAATCTTCATTCAGGGCCATGCCTCCCCCGGCACCTATGCCCGCGCCTTCCTCGAGGGCCGTCTGACGGAGAACCAGCTCGACGGATTCCGGCAGGAAAAGTCGCATGCCCCGGATGGAATTTCCTCCTACCCGCACCCGCGCCTAATGCCGGAGTTCTGGCAGTTCCCCACCGTGTCCATGGGGCTTGGCCCGATCAACGCGATCTACCAGGCGCAGCTGAACCGGTACCTGACCAACCGCGGCATCAAGGACGCAAGTGACCAGCAGGTCTGGGCGTTCCTGGGTGACGGCGAGATGGACGAGGTGGAAAGCCGCGGCCAGCTGCAGGTTGCCGCGAACGAGGGGCTCGACAACCTCAACTTCATCATCAACTGCAACCTCCAGCGGCTCGACGGCCCGGTTCGCGGAAACGGCAAAATCATCCAGGAGCTCGAGAGCTTCTTCCGCGGTGCCGGCTGGAACGTCATCAAGGTTGTTTGGGGTCGCGAGTGGGACAACCTGCTCAAGAACGACACCGATGGTGCCCTCATCAATTTGATGAACGTCACCCCCGACGGCGACTACCAGACCTACAAGGCTGAGAGCGGCGCCTACGTGCGCGAAAACTTCTTCGGTCGCGATCCGCGCGCGCTCAAGCTAGTGGAAAACCTCACCGACGACGAGGTCTGGAACCTCAAGCGTGGTGGCCACGACTACCGCAAGGTGTATGCGGCGTTCAAGGCTGCATCTGAGCACAAAGGCCAGCCGACGGTCATCCTAGCGAAGACGATCAAGGGCTACGGCTTGGGGCCGAGCTTTGAGGGACGCAACGCGACCCACCAGATGAAGAAGATGACGCTGGAGAACCTCAAGTCCTTCCGCGACAGCATGCACGTGCCGATCACGGACGCCCAGCTCGAGGAAAATCCCTACCTGCCGCCTTACTACACTCCCGGCGAGAAGGACGAGGCCATCGAGTACATGCACGAGCGTCGTCGTGCGCTCGGCGGCTACGTGCCGGAGCGCCGGACGAAGCACACCAAACTCAACCTGCCAGACGACAAGACCTATGCCGTGGCAAAAAAGGGTTCCGGAACGCAGGAAATCGCTACGACGATGTCGTTCGTGCGGCTGCTCAAGGAGCTTGTTCGCGCCAAGGACTTCGGTAACCGCATTGTGCCGATCATTCCCGACGAGGCACGTACCTTCGGCATTGACGCGTTCTTCCCGACGGCGAAGATTTACAACCCCAATGGGCAGCACTACACCTCGGTCGACCATGCGCAGCTCTTGGCGTACAAGGAAAGCCCGCAGGGCCAGATCCTGCACGTGGGCATCAATGAGGCCGGAGCCGCCGCAGCCTTCACCAATGTGGGAACTTCGTATTCCACACAGGGTGAACCGCTGATCCCGGTCTACGTCTTCTACTCCATGTTCGGATTCCAGCGCACGGGCGATGCGTTCTGGGCGGCCGGCGACATGATGACCCGCGGGTTCATCATCGGCGCCACCGCCGGACGCACGACTCTCACCGGAGAGGGGTTGCAGCACGCTGACGGTCACTCCCCGATGCTCGCCTCGACGAACCCGGCCGTCGTGTCCTACGACCCGGCATACGGCTATGAGATCGGGCACATTGTGCGCGCCGGCCTCGAGCGCATGTACGGTGGCTCGCACACCGACCCGAACGTCATGTACTACATCACGGTGTACAACGAGCCCGCCGTGCAGCCGGTCGAGCCCGACAACGTGGACGTTGACGGTATTCTGCGCGGATTGCACCGTGTCAGTGAATCGGTAACTGCCGGACCCAAGGCCCAGCTCCTCGCCTCCGGTGTGGCTGTGCCGTGGGCTTTGGAAGCCCAGAAGCTCCTCGCGGCAGACTGGGGTGTCTCCGCCGATGTCTGGTCGGTCACCTCGTGGAACGAGTTGCGTCGCGACGGCTTGGCCGCCGATGAGCACAACTTCCTATACCCCGATGAGGAGCCGCGAACCGCGTACGTCGCCGAGAAGCTCGCCGGAGCCGGCGGCCCCGTCGTTGCCGTTTCCGACTTCATGCACGCCGTGCCAGACCAGATTCGCCAATTCATACCCGGCGACTTTGCGACCTTGGGCGCGGACACCTTCGGTTTCTCGGATACCCGACCTGCGGCACGTCGCTTCTTCAAGATCGATAGCCCCTCGATGGTCGTGCGCACGCTCGAGTTGCTGGCTCGTCGCGGGGAAATCGACCGCAGCCTCGTCGGCCAGGCCATCACGAAGTATGAGCTTCACGATGTGCGGGCCGGCACCACCGGGTCTGCCGGGGGCGAGAGCTAAGAAACCGTGGCACCGGCGCCCAAGACGAAAGAGCAGACTCTTAACTGGCTGCGCACCATCTCTGGCGAGTTATCGACCCAGACGTTGAAACGACTCGAAGACACGCTGTCCTGGTATGGCGACATGCCACCAGGGCGGCGGTCCGCCGTCGGTCTGGTCGCCCAGGCCGGGATAACCAGTTTCATTTCATGGTTCGACGATCCCCGGTCAACTCCGTGGATTGCGGCGGACGTCTTCGGTGCCGCCCCGCGCGAGCTCCTGCGTTCGGTGAGCCTGCAGCAGACGCTGCAGCTCATTCGAGTGGTCGTCGAGGTGGTCGAGGAACGTGTCAAGGACGGCGGCGAGGTGCTGCGTGAGGCGATACTGCTCTATTCGCGAGAAATCGCGTTCGGGGCAGCGGATGTGTACGCTCGGGCGGCTGAGGCACGTGGACTGTGGGACGCACGCCTCGAAGCCCTCGTCGTAGATTCCATCCTTAGCGGGGAATATGACGATGAGCTGCCCAGCCGAATCGCCGCCCTCGGCTGGCATGGCCACGGCGAAGTCTGCGTTCTGGTCGGCACAACGCCGCAGCTGCTCGATGTCGATCAACTGCGCCGGGCAGCACGGCACATGGCCGCCGACGTGCTCATCGGAGTGCAGGGCAACCGGCTCGTGCTGGTCATCGGGCGCGCCCGTCCCGCCCCGGCGGACAGCGAAGATGTGGGCACGGCAGCGGCGTTGACCTTCATGGAGATCGCCATGCAGCTTGAGCCGATCTTTGGACCCGGGCATCTCGTGCTTGGACACGAGGTTCCCAACCTCGTCGATGCGTCGAAGAGCGCGAAGGCGGCACTGGCCGGTTTCGCGGTCGCTCGATCGTGGCGGAACGCTCCCCGGCCGGTTCAAGCCGACGATCTCCTGCCCGAGCGCGCCCTCGCCGGTGATCCGTTGGCCAGGGCCACGCTCATTCATCGCATCTATCGACCGCTGCAGGCACACTCCACCGAGCTGCTCACCACCCTGTGGTGCTACCTCGACAATGGGCGCTCACTCGAGGCCACCGCACGCGAATTATTCGTCCACCCCAACACGGTGCGCTATCGCCTGAAGCGGGTTTCCGAAGTGATCGGCTATGACGCCACCGGCGCGCGGGAGGCGCTCATCCTGCAGTCGGCGCTGATCATAGGTTCGATCAGTGATCATGACGGTTCATCCCGCCGCCGTTGATGTACCGACGAAACCGGACGGATCTGCGGATACGCACAAAGGTTTCTTGGATACTTAGTGCGATTTGCACATCCATTCGCGTCGTCACATTGGAAGACTAACTAAATGATCGTTGTCGTCTGCCCGGGTCAGGGCTCCCAAACTCCCGGATTCCTCGAACCCTGGTTGGCTTTGCCTGCCTTCAAAGCCGGGCTTCGGCAGATTTCCGACAACCTCGATCTGGACCTCGTCGCCCATGGCACGGTCAGCGACGCGGCTACGATTCGCGACACGGCGATCGCCCAGCCGCTTATCGTGGCCGCCGGAATCCTCACTCTGGAAGCACTCCTCACGCCGCAACGCCGCGACCGCATTGCCGGCATCGCCGGGCACTCGGTCGGCGAACTGACCGCTGCGGCCGGGGCCGGTATTCTGCACACCGCCGACGCGGTCAGTTTTGTACGGGAACGTGGCCTCGCGATGCAGGCGGCCGCCGCTCTGGTGCCCACCGGAATGAGCGCGGTCATCGGTGCCGATGAGGACGAGCTACTGGCCCGGGTCGCTGAGCTGGGCCTGGAGCCGGCCAATTTCAACGGTTCGGGTCAGATCGTTGTCGCCGGGGCTCTCGATGCCTTGGCCGCCCTGGCCGAGACTCCCCCACACCGTGCCAGGGTCATCCCGCTTCAGGTCGCCGGTGCATTCCACACCCGGTATATGCAGCCCGCCGTTGAACGGATGACCGTCGTCGCCGACTCGCTCCGCCCCATAGATCCCACCCTTCCCATTTGGACCAACCGCGATGGAAGCCAGGTGAGCGACGGCATCCGTTTTGTGGACCTGCTCGTTGGCCAGGTGTCCTCACCGGTACGGTGGGACAGGTGCATGGAGGCTTTCGCTGCGGCGGGAGTCACCGGAATCATCGAGGTCGCACCCGCTGGTGCCCTCGTCGGTCTCGCTAAGCGAGCCCTCAAAGGCGTCCCCAGCGTCGCCATCAAGTCCCCGGACGACCTGCCCGCCGCCTGGGCCATGATTGACCAGCAGTCCTGAATCTGATAAGAGAGACAATGACTAAGCCCACACTCCAGCAGTCCCACGGACCGAAGTACACCCGCATTCTCTCTGTGGGCGCTGCCCGCGGAGAGAACCTCGTCCCCAACGACGATCTCGTCGAGGCCATCGATTCCTCGGACGAGTGGATTCAACAGCGCACCGGTATCGTCACGCGGGCCCGGTCCGGCCAGGACGTCGACGCCCTCGACCTCGCAACGGATGCCGCGCGCGAGGCTATTGACAGAAGCGGTATCGACCCCGCCCTCATCGACGCGGTGATTGTCGCGACCATCAGCAACGGCCGCCAAACCCCGTCTATAGCCGCCGTGGTGGCCGACCGGGTAGGCAGCAATCCGGCGGCAGCCTACGACATCAACGCTGCCTGCGCTGGCTATGCCTACGCCGTGGCGCAGGCTGACGCACTGATTCGTACCGGTGCCGCGCACTACGCGCTGGTCATCGGAGCTGAGAAACTGTCCGACCTTGTCGACCCCACCGACCGGAGCATCTCGTTCCTGCTCGGCGACGGTGCCGGCGCCGTCGTCATCGGCCCGAGCGACTACCCGGGCATTGCCACAACGGTATGGGGCTCGGATGGTTCCAAGGCCGAAGCGATCCAGATGAACCACACCCTGCAGGAATATCGCCGCGGTGAAGTCGAATGGCCGACCCTGCGCCAGGAAGGACAGACGGTCTTCCGCTGGGCCGTGTGGGACATGGCCAAAGTGGCCAAGAAAGCCCTCGAAGTCGCCGGAATCGAAAGCTCCGACCTGGCCGCGTTCATCCCGCATCAGGCCAACATGCGCATCATCGATGAGTTCGCCAAGCAGCTCAAGCTCCCGGAGTCCGTTGTCATTGCGCGTGATGTTGCCACGACCGGGAACACGTCGTCGGCTTCCATTCCGCTTGCCACCCACCGCCTGCTTGAAGAACACCCCGAGCTCAGCGGCGGGCTTGCCCTGCAGATCGGCTTCGGTGCCGGACTTGTGTTCGGCGCGCAGGTCGTTGTGCTGCCCTAACCTACCCACCCCCTAAACTAGGTCTCGGTCAACCGAGACACCCTCAAGGAGAAAAAACATGGCATTGTCCACCGAAGAAGTTCTGACCGGCCTGGCCGAGCTCATCAACGACGAGACCGGAATTGCAACCGACACGGTTGAATTGGGCAAGTCGTTCACCGACGACTTGGACATCGACTCCATCTCGATGATGACCATTGTCGTCAACGCAGAGGAGAAGTTCGACGTGAAGATCCCCGACGAAGAGGTCAAGAACCTCAAGACCGTCGGCGACGCCGTTGAGTTCATCGTGAAGGCGCAGGACTAGGCCCAAGCCTGAACCAGGTCGGCCGGAAATCGGCCGACCTGTTCTTTGGACTGGTGCCACGAAGCGCCGGTCCACACGTTTGTCGTTCCATGGAGAGTTGACTTATGACCAAGAAAATCGTTATCACCGGTATCGGTGCCACTACGCCGTTGGGCGGCACGGCGGTCGACACCTGGACGGCCCTGCTCGCGGGCGAATCTGGCGCCACCACCCTCGAGCAATCCTGGGTCGCCGAAACGGCGATCCCCGTAACTTTTGCCGCACAGGCGCGTGTGAAGACCGTTGATGTGCTGCAGCGATTTGAAGTCAAGCGCCTCGACCCCTCCAGTCAGTTCGCGCTCATCGCCGGGCGCGAAGCCTGGGCGGATGCCGGCGCCCCCGAAGTCGAGCCCGAACGCCTCGCCGTGGATTGGGCCACCGGAATCGGCGGGGTATGGACCCTGCTCGACGCGTGGGACACCCTGCGTGAGCGCGGGCCCCGCCGCGTGCTGCCGATGACCGTTCCGATGCTCATGCCCAACGGTCCGGGAGCTGCTATCGGAATGGATCTGCACGCCCGGGCCGGAATCACCACGGTCGTCTCCGCGTGTGCTTCGAGCACCGAAGCGCTGGTGAACGCCTACAACCGGCTCCAGGCCGGATTGGCAGACGTTGTCATCGCTGGGGGTTCCGAAGCTGCGATCCACCCACTACCGATCGCCTCCTTCGCCGCGATGCACGCACTCTCGACTCGTAACGATGATCCGGCCACGGCGAGCCGCCCCTATGACGTGACTCGCGATGGATTCGTTCTCGGCGAGGGCGCTGCCGCGCTCGTTATCGAAACAGAAGAGCACGCCAAAGCACGCGGTGCGCACATCTACGCGGAGCTGTTGGGCGGCGTCGTCAATAGTGACGCCTACCATGTCACCGCGCCGGACCCCGAGGGATCCGCCGCCGCCCGCGCAATGGTGTCAACGATTGAGAACGCCGGTGCGGCCCTTTCCGACGTGTCGCACATTAACGCTCATGCCACGAGCACCCCGGTAGGGGATATCGCCGAGTACAACGCTCTGAGGCGTGTGTTCGGAGCCCTGCTCGATGGCATCCCGGTGTCGGCAACGAAAGCTTCGACCGGTCACCTGCTCGGCGGCGCTGGCGCTCTCGAAGCGTTCTTCACGGTGAAGGCTCTCGCCGAACGCACCGCACCGCCAACGATCAACCTCACGTCGCAGGATCCGGAAATTCCACTCGACGTGGTTACTACACCGCGGGCACTGCCCTCCGGCAATTTGCTCGCGCTGAGCAACTCCTTCGGTTTCGGCGGCCATAACGCCGTCGTGGCGTTCCGCTCGGTTTAAAGTGAAGTAGAGAATGACCCCGTCCGGGTTCGGACGGGGTCATTTCTGTATGGCGATTCACCGTATCTATTCCGGCCCTCGCGTTCGAGCAGACTCTGATCAAATCCAATCGACTCGAATCGGACCCAGACTGTGACTTCGTGGGATTACCGCCGGGAATGGTCACCGGTCGACACACCACGCCATCACGAGCGAATCGCACGCTTAGAGTTCCGCGAGTCAGCCCACTTGGTGCAGCCAGACCACGGCGTTTACATCGCTCGCCTGCCGGAAGGGTTCAAGTTCGTCGTCCCAAGACTGTCCGAGGGCCAGCCGTAGGTGCCGGTGCAATTCCAGGGCATTGGCGCCCCCACGCTCCATCGCGGAGCGAATGCGATCTTCTGGAACGACGACATTGCCCACGCTGTCGGTCTGCGCGTAGAAGATACCGAGCTCGGGCGTGTGCAACCACCGACCGCCATCCGAGCCGGACCCGGCATCTTCGGTGACTTCGAACCGCACCTGCTCCCACCCGCGCAGAGCGGAGGCGAGGGCGGCACCGGTGCCGGGGGTTCCCTCCCAGTAGTACTCCGCGCGATAGGAGCCTGGCAGGGCCGGCTGTTCTGACCAATCAAAGTTAACCGCTGCGCCGAGGGCTCGGCCGGCAGACCACTCCATGTGCGGGCAGACCGCTCGCGGAGAAGAGTGCACGAAAAGCACCCCCCGCGCGATCGGCGCTCGACGGTTGAGTGTTGCATCCATCGTGTTTCTCCGTTTCTAGTAGGTGCGTCTTCCCCAACGACCTCGAAACGACCGCACTTTCAACTCATAGCTGTGGGCACGATGGCAAGTGTTCAATTATTCGATCTCTGGCACCGCACAAGCCGCGATCCAGGGAGCCGATAGCGCCATTATGCCCCAGCGACCTGCGCATTCACAAGCAGCGGATTCGAACTATTTGGCCTGCGCATAGTTGTCGACGGTCGCCACAGCGAGCATGAAGTCGACCGGAAAGTCTCCGAAGAGCAATCGACCCGCCGTTTCCGCGGCGGTAACAATGATTCGAGCCACGAGGTCGGCCTGAACGGCCGGCGTGTGCACAATCACTTCGTCGTGAAGAAAGAAGACCAGGTGCGGCGAGGCGTCAAAGGGCGCGCGGCTACCTCGAAGGGTAGAGCCGCCGACGCCATAATCGACCGATGGAAGCGTAGAAAGTTCCCGGCGGATCTCGGCCATCCAGCACAGAGCCCATTCGGCCGCGCTGCCTTGCACGATGAAATTGCGGGTGAATCGCCCCCAGTCCCTGGCCTGGCTGCGGGCGCGTCGTTCATCGGCCGGTGTCGCCGTTGGGTCGTAAGCCTGCGCCTGAGCCTCGTGCCAGCCTGGTCCCGGCGTCGGTGACGAACGGCCGAGTTGCGTTGTCACCACCTCACCACGCTCACCCGCGCGCGCCGCCGATTCGGTCAAAGCGATCGCTCGGGGGTAGGCCCGGGCCAGCCGCGGCATGAGTCGGCCGCTCTCCCCGCTCGTGGCCCCGTACATAGCGCCGAGCATGGCGACCTTGGCATGGTCACGGGTCTGGACAATGCCGCTCGAGACGATCCCTGCATACAGGTCGGTGCCGTGTCCGGCGCGCGCCATACTCGTATCCTGTGACAGCGCTGCGAGGATGCGGGGCTCAAGCTGGGCGGCATCGGCGACGACGAGTTTCCACCCGCTATCGGCGACAACGGCACCGCGAATCAGTTTGGGCAACTGGAGCGCTCCCCCACCCCGCGTGGCCCAGCGGCCGGTCACCACTCCTCCGGGCACGTAATCGGGATGGAAGCGGCCGTCGACGACCCAGGATTCCATCCAGGTCCAGCCGTTGGCGCTGAGTAGTCGAGACAGTTTTTTGTACTGCAACAGAGGTTCGATAGCCGGATGCTCCAGCTTCTGTAGCTCCCACCCGCGCGTGGAGGTGACAGCGAGTCCCGCCCGTTGCAGCGCTCGGAATAACTCCTGTGCCGAGTCAGGATTAAGGGTGGCGTCGCCCAGCGCTGAGCGAATGCGCTGGGCCAGTTCTTCCAGGCGTGCCGGTCGAACGCCGGGTGCGGCCCGCGGCCCCAGCTCCCGGGTGAGAAGGAGATCATGCACGTCGGTGCGCCAGGGCAGGCCGGCGTAGCGCATCTCAGCGGCGATGAGCGCCCCCGCAGACTCTGCTGCGAGCAGCAGGCGGAGCCGCCCGGGTTCTGCAGCGTAGGCCACCGCGTCGAGCTGGCGGCGAAATTCCCGGGCTGTACTCGATGCGGAGTCTGCCGCTGCGCGGGGATCCGCCGAGCGTTGGGCGATGTCAGCGTCGCTGTCGTCGACGGTGACGTTGAAGTCAAAGAGCGTGGCCGGGGGGTCGGCCCGATCGCTCGCGGTGGTAGTGGCGATGTCCCAGCGGTCCGGCGCGGCCCGAGCGAGTTCACTGGCTTTGGACAGGGCAGAATTCTTAAGAATTACGTGACAGAGGCGGAGATCGTGACAACGCTGCACTCGGATTCCCGCGGCAAGAAGCTCCGGATAGATGCGAGCGGTGTCCTCCCAGACCCAACGCGGAGTGGCCCCGGGGGCACTCGCGGATGTGAGTGACGTCGGTTCGACCGACCTGACAAACGACCGAAACTGGGTCACGGTGAGACGGCGGGTTGCCTCGATCTGGGCACCGTCATCGTTTAGGCGCTCAACGAGCAGATCGCCATTGTTTGCTCGCCGCACCAGTACGTACACAGGTCTATTCTGCCCGCTCGACGATCCCGGTTTTTGCGGAACTGAAAGCTCAGTCGGTACCGTGGCCCAGCTCACCACCCTCGTCAGTATCGTGCGTGTGTGAATCGCGTGGGAGGATCAATCATGCACATTGCGCAGGCACAGGCTGACGTACGCCGGATCTACCGGGGCGGATCGTCCGGCGCTCTCGTCTCTGCACTCCTCTGGTTTGCCGCGGCCGCCGTCTATCAGCTGGTCTCGCCAGGCCTGGCGATGCTCGTGCTCTTCGTGGGTGGCACCCTGATCTTTCCGCTGTCGACTCTGGTGCTCAAGGCCATGGGAGGTCCGTCGGCTCTGCCTCGTGGGCACCCGGCCATCGGGCTGGCTATGCAATCAGCGTTCGCGGTTCCTTTGGGAATTCTTGTTGCAGTTGCTCTCGGAAGCTACGAGCCGACGCTGTTCTTTCCCGCTTCGCTCATCATCGTTGGCGCACACTTTCTTGTATTTATCTCCCTGTACGGGATGCGGATTTACGCAGTTCTGGCCGGTGCCCTCATTGCGGTCGGTACCGTTGCGTTGTTCTGGCTTCCTCAATTTGGAGCCATCAGCGGCTGGGTCGGCGCTAGCCTTCTTCTGCTGTTCGCGCTCCCCCTCTACCGTCAGGGCCGGCGCACCGCTGCGCTCGCCGCGCACTACTGAGTACGTAACAGTTCCAAAAACTCGTCAGCCATTTCCAGTTGGTCCTGGAGCTTTTGCCGACGCTCGATCGCTTGTGCAATAAACGCGTCGAGCTCTGCCCGCACCGTCGGACTGTCCGAACCGGCCACGCCACCCTGCAACATGTCGATGATTTTCAACAGTGCCATCATCTCCTCGAGAGAAAACCCGAGCGGTTTCATACGGCGAATCAGGATTAGCCGAGAGTGATCCTCCTGCGTGTAGAGACGAAATCCCCCTTCGGTACGGCCCGAGGCCTTGAGTAGGCCGATCTCGTCGTAGTGACGAATGGTGCGCAGAGAGAGGCCGGTCTTCTCGGCGAGCTCTCCAATGTGCATGGTGCCCGCTGTGGCCGGTGCAGTCATGGGTGAGTCCGTTCTCGTGCGGATTGGTAATCAACCCTTACGTTAGAGTAGTGTTGCTGAAGTTGGCCGACAGCGCTAGGCGAGGCCACTCCCCCACCATTGTCCCTGATGACAGGTGGCACTGCGCCACAGAGCGCCCACACTTCATGCGACACCACCCGTGTGTCCAACTTCGGAAAGGCCCCATGGCCATTGCCCTTTGTTGCACCAGGACGGACGTGGCCAGCTGGCAGAGGCTCTCAAATCTCATGCGAAGCGCATTAAACCCTTACGTTAAGGTAGCCTTGCGATGGTTGAGTGGTTCGACGGGCCAAATGCGTTCTTTCGCGCCGACTCTCATCACGCCGCAGCCCCGGAGGCGAGTCGCGTGAATCCGGCGCTCCGATCGCACACTCCCATCCAATCGGCTTCTTCCCGAGGTCCCATTTCTGGAGGCCTTATGGCTATTGCTCACAAATCCACCACGACCAGCCGGTACCAGGCGGAGCCATCAGTGCTCACCGCACTGCGCACCCCCCGGCTGCTCACCCGCGAGATACTCGCCGGCCTTGTCGTGGCGATGGCACTCATTCCGGAGGCGATCGCCTTCTCGATCATCGCCGGAGTCGACCCCCGGGTGGGCTTGTTCTCTTCCTTCGTGATGGCCGTGACCATCGCTTTTGTTGGCGGACGACCCGCCATGATCACCGCCGCCACCGGCGCTGTCGCCCTCGTGATCGCACCCGTCGCTCGCGACTACGGCATGGAATATTTCATTGCCACCGTCATCCTCGCCGGGGTGTTCCAAATCCTGCTGAGCTTGGTCGGCGTAGCAAAACTCATGCGCTTCATCCCGCGTAGCGTCATGGTCGGCTTCGTGAACGCCCTCGCCATTCTCATCTTCACCTCACAGCTGCCCCAACTGCTCGGCGTCCCATTTCTGGTCTATCCCCTCGTCGCCGCCGGGCTGGTCATCATGATCGTCATGCCCCGCATCACCAAGGTGATTCCCGCACCGCTCGTAGCGATCGTGGTCATCACCATTGTCACCGTGCTCATGGCGATCAACGTGCCCACGATCGGCGACCAGGGCGAACTGCCCCAGAACCTCCCCGAACTGTTCATCCCCAACATCCCCCTCAGCTGGGAGACGTTCACCACCATCGCCCCCTACGCCCTCGGCATGGCCCTGGTCGGTATCCTCGAATCCCTGATGACCGCGAAATTCGTCGACGAAATCACTGACACCCACTCCAACAAAACTCGCGAAACCTGGGGTCAGGGCGTCGCCAACGTCATGAGCGGCCTGTTCGGCGGCATGGGTGGGTGCGCCATGATCGGCCAGACCATGATCAACGTCAAGGCTTCTGGCGCCCGCACCCGCATCTCCACCTTCCTCGCCGGCGTCTTCCTGCTCGTTCTAGTGCTCGGCCTTGGTGATGTGCTCGCCGTCGTGCCGATGGCGGCATTGGTCGCGGTGATGATCATCGTGTCGTACCTGACCTTCGACTGGCACAGTATCCGTCTCTCGACCCTCAAGCGGATGCCCAAGAGTGAGACGACGGTCATGGTCGCCACGGTGATCGTTATCGTGCTCACTCACAACCTCGCCATCGGCGTTGTCGTCGGCGTCATCGTTGCGATGGTCGCCTTCGCACGCCGCGTCGCCCACCTTGCCCGCGTGGAACGCACGGTCGATCTCGACCAGCCCGTGCCGACCGCGTATTACACGGTGACCGGCGCCCTGTTCTTCGCCTCGAGCAACGACCTGCTGACGCAGTTCGAGTACGCCAGTGATCCCGACCGTATCGTGATCGATCTGTCGGCATCACACATCTGGGATGCCTCGACCGTCGCCACGCTCGACGCGATCACCTACAAGTACGAGCGGCACAACAAGTACGTCGTCATTGAGGGGCTCAACGAGGCCAGCAATGAGCTGCATGCTCGTCTGGCCGGCAACCTCGGCGGCGGACACTAACTGGCACACTGGGCAGACGCCCTAAGCCTGCCCCCTAAACGGTCTCAAGGCTGAGACAGAGATAGAGATTTCCCCGTGGAAAGCACAGTTTTCGAGAGGTCCCGCCCGAAGACCTCCATCGTCGATCATGCCCTAAGCGGCTCCCGGCTGGCAGCTTTTTGGCTTGACGACATTGCTCCGGCCCGGCGCTACCCTCAGCTCACTGCCGACATGGACTGCGACCTCGCTGTCGTGGGCGGCGGCTATTGCGGTCTGTGGACGGCCGTCCTGGCCAAGCAGCGTAACCCGTCCTGGCGCGTGGTGCTCGTGGAGGCGAAGACCATCGGTTGGGCGGCATCCGGTCGCAACGGCGGTTTCTGCGAAGCCAGCCTGACCCATGGCGAGGAAAACGGCCAAAGCCGCTGGCCGAAGGAGATAGACCGCCTCAACGAAATGGGTATGGAGAATCTCGACGCCATTGAACAGGCCGTCACCGACCTCGGCCTCAACTGCGACTTCGAACGCAACGGCGCCCTGGCTCTCGCCGTTGAGGAACACCAGGTTGAGTGGCTGAAGGACATGGCCGCCGACTCAGCGAAGACCGGCAACACCGACGATGTGTATCTCGACACCGATGCCGTGCGAAAGGAGATCAACTCCCCCACCTACCTCGCCGCCGTCTGGAGCAAGCGATCGTCCGCGCTCGTGCACCCCGCGAAACTCGCCGCAGAATTGGCCCGTGTGGCAACCGAACTCGGCGTCGAAATTTTCGAGACTTCTCCGGTTACCGCCCTGGACACGTCGGGACTGACGCCCACGCAGGGCACCGCTGTACGCACGAGCAAAGCACGCATTCTGGCGAAGAAGACGGCGCTGGCCACCAATGTCTTCCCGTCGCTGCTCAAGCGCAACACCCTGTCTACTATTCCCGTCTATGACTACGCACTGATGACCGAGCCCCTGGACGCCGCCCAACTGGCGGATATCGGCTGGCAGAATCGTCAGGGGCTTGGCGATATGGCCAACCAGTTCCACTACTACCGGATGAGTCAAGACAACCGCATCCTGTTCGGGGGCTACGACGCGATCTATAACTACGGCCGCCGGGTGCGCGACCGCTACGAAGACCGTCCCGCCACCTACGACACCCTGGGCCACCATTTTTTCACCACTTTCCCGCAATTGGAAGGACTGAAGTTCAGTCATCGATGGGCCGGCGCCATCGACACATCCACCCGGTTCTGTGCCTTCTTCGGCACGGCTCGCGGCGGACGCATCGCCTACGCGGCGGGTTTCACCGGTCTCGGCGTTGCCGCTACGCACTTCGCGGCCGAGGTAATGCTGGACAAGCTCGAAGGCAAGAACACCGAGCGCACCCGTCTGGCGATGGTCCGCGAAACCCCGCTCCCCTTCCCGCCGGAACCCGTCGCGTCCGCCGGCGTGCAGGTCACCCGCTGGTCGCTCAACCGGGCCGACCACAACAAGGGCAAGCGCAACGTCATATTGAAGACGCTGGATGCTGTCGGCCTCGGCTTCGACTCCTAGTAGCCAGGGCGCCGGCCCGGCCGCAGTACTCCCCCCGACCTCGTGTGAAATGGATGCCCATGCTTGACACCACCGTGAAAATTGCAGCGATCGCACTGAACATCCAGCTTGAGGCCGTTTCGGCCGAGCAAGCTGTGGCTGGTCAGCCGCACACTGGGTCGGCCACGCTCGGAGAGTTCGGCGGCACTGAGATCGGGGTGTGGGAAATGACCCCGGGCGCCATGAGCGATGTTGAAGCCAATGAAATCTTCATCGTGCTCGTGGGCACTGGCACGGTCCAATTCGAAGAAACCGGTCTGACAGTGCCGCTGGCGCCCGGCGACGTGATGCGCCTGCGCGAGGGCCAGCGCACGATCTGGACGATCACACAGACGCTGCGTAAGGTCTACTTCGCCTGAACTGTCGGGCTCAAGGGGTCAGGGGTCAGACTTCCGCTGATGCTGCGCGCTCACGCGCTTGGGCGCCCGCGCGTTCGGCGGAGTCCATCAGCTCATTGATGCCCAAAAAGTAAATTTCTCGATCAGAAAGAGCGGTGAGCTCATCGCGCAGGGCTGCGATATACGGATGCGACGACGCCGTCACCGGATACGTTCGTCCCCACCACGGCGTAGAGTCTTCGGCGGTCAACGTGTTCGAGATGCTGTGCGCGCGGGCGATACCTGAGGCGTAGGAGAGCATATAGGTCGACAGCGCGGCGTAGTGCCGCACGAGTTCGGTGCCCTCAAGGCCGGTCTGAGCGTAGGCACCGAGCATGATCTCGACGCCGTCAAGTTCCGCGGGTCCTTCGGTGCTGAGCACGATCGCTTCAACCGCAATGGCTGGATACGCGATGAAGACGTTGAGCGTGGCGGTGCAGAGCTGGGTGATTCGCTCACGCCACGCCTCGGTCGGGGCCGTCACCTGAGCCGTGGACATCGCCAGTAGACGGTCGAGCAGGGCCTGCATCAGGCCTTCCTTGCTGCGAAAGTGGCGGTAGACGGCCGTCGGCGCCGCATCAAGCATGGCGCCGAGATCTCGCACCGAGACAGCCGCTGTACCGGGTTTCGACGCAATTCGGAGTCCGGCTTCGATGATCGATTCCGCATCGAGGCGGGCCCGTTCCCTCGTTGCGATCGGGTGTGTCTCCTCGAGATTTTCCATCCCCGTGAGCCTCTCTGAATGTGGCGTCAGCCAATGGATGGTGCCGGCACGCACTGGTGGATTCTTCCCGGGGCGCGCACAAGCATTGTTCCTGTTTGCAGTATCCCACACGATAGCCGAAGTGAACACCGTTGTGAACAGTGTTGTGAACGCTGTTGACAATACGCGCCAATGCCAGCTAGCCTCCTGAAAACCGGTCGACAATGGCGCCGTTCGAATGTGAGGAGTTTTTTCCGTGGCTGTACCAGCAGATCTGATTTATACGGGTGGATGGATCTTCACCACCCGATCCGATATTCCGGAGCGGATGGCCGTGGCGGTGACAGACGGTGTCATCACCGCCGTCGTTCCCGAGAACGAGGCTGCGGAGCTCGCCGCGGAGGCACGCCAGATCGTCGACCTGAACGGTGGACTTCTCATTCCGGGGTTTCAGGATGCTCATATCCATCCGGTGTCCGGCGGTGTCGAGCTGTTGCAATGCAATCTCACCGAGGCGACCAATGCCGAGGAAACCGTCGCCATGATCGCCGCATATGCGGCGTCCAATCCTGAACTCGAATGGATTCAGGGCGGTGGCTGGTCGATGGACCACTTTCCAGGCGGAAACCCCACCCGAGACTTGCTCGATGCCATCGTCGCTGACCGTCCAGTGCTGCTGTCCAGTCGAGACCATCACAGCACCTGGGCGAATACCCAGGCCTTCGAACGTGCCGGCATCACCGCGGCGACCGCCGACCCCGATGATGGTCGCATCGAGAGGGAGGCCGACGGAACTCCAGCCGGTGCACTTCAAGAGGGCGCGTCGGAACTTTTTAATGGCTTTCGCCCAGAGGCGAGCGATGACCTCGCCTACCGCGGACTCCTAGCCGCCCAGGCCGAACTCTTCTCGCTCGGTGTCACCGGCTGGCAGGACGCTCTCGTCGGTTCAGGTCTGGGCCTGTCCGACTCGCTGCTTGCCTACGAACGTGCCATCGCCGAGGGCACCCTGCTCGCTCACGTGGTCGGCTCACAGTGGTGGGAACGCAACGCCGGAATCGAGCAGATTTACCAGATGATCGAGCGCCGCGACGATATCGCCGCTCGGCACCCCGCTGAGACCCTGGACCTCAGCACAGTCAAGATCATGATCGATGGTGTGGCCGAGAACCAGACAGCCGCCATGAACGAGCCGTATCGCGATGCCCACGGCCACCACACCGACAATTCCGGTCTCTCATTCATCGACCCTGCGCTGTTGAAGACTTACGTCACGGCACTGGATGCCGCCGGCTTTCAGGTGCACTTCCACGCGCTGGGCGACCGCGCAGTGCGCGAAACCCTGGACGCCGTAGAGGTTGCTCGATCGGCGAACGGCCCGAGTTCCAACCGGCACCACTTGGCGCACCTGCAGGTCGTGGACGCGGCTGACACCCTCCGCTTCGCCCAACTCGACGCGATCGCAAACATCCAGTCGCTCTGGGGCTGCCATGAGGCGCAGCTCGACGAACTGACGCTGCCGTTTCTCGCCGATGACTCGGAAGATCACCACTATCCGTTCGGTGAACTGCATTCCAACGGTGCGCGCCTCGCGGCGGGCAGCGACTGGCCAGTCTCCAGTGCGAACCCGATCGATGCCATCCACGTTGCCGTCAACCGCGTCTCCCCCGGCTCGACGGACAGGCCCCTCGGACGGCCGGCTCAGAAGCTTGATCTGGCCACGTCGCTGACCGCCTACACCGCGGGATCCGCTTACGTGAACCATCGCGACCATGACACCGGAGCGATCGTTCCCGGGTACCTGGCCAATCTCGTCGTGCTCGAGCCCAACCCGTTCGAACTCGATCCGAGCGAGATTTACACCTCAACCGTCACGTCCACCTGGATTCGTGGCGCCCAAGTTTACCCGCGCAGCAACTAGCAGGCACCGCTTAGGAGGCACTCATGTTCGCCCCACAATCATCTCCCCGAATACACCGCACGTCGCACCGCATTCTCCGTTCGTCATCAGTCGTCATCGTTGCCGCATTGTCGCTCAGCGCGTGTTCCACGCCGAATTCGCAGCCCAGCGACGGCGCTTCGGAGTTCACACTGACCGCCGTGACCCCCGCGCCCACGGGCAATCTTGATTCCTTCACCTGGTCAGTTCACGCCGAGCCCTACTCACTCGACTACGCCTACGCCTTCGATTACCCCGACAACCAAGTGCTCGCCAACGTCTGCGAGTCGCTTCTGCGGTGGAACAGCGACCTCACCATTGCCCCGGGACTCGCGGAGTCCTTCGAGAATCCGACCCCGACGACATGGGTGTACACACTCCGCCCGGGTGTGAAATTTCACGACGGTACCCCCCTGACTGCAGCCGACGCGGTTGCCTCCATGAATCGTCACCTTGATCCACAGGTCGGGTCGTCCTGGTTCAGTGCCTACCAAAACGTCGCGTCGATCGAGCAGAGCGGCGATATGCAGGTCACCGTCACGACAACGGTTCCCGACTCGCAGTTCAACCAAGGGCTGACCGGCGCACCCGGTGTTATCGAATCGGCGGCCACCCTGGCCAAGGACGGTAAAGATTACGGCAATTCCTCGAAGGGAGTCAACTGCACCGGCCCCTTTACCTTCGGCACCTGGACCAGTGGAGAGAGCATTACGCTTGAGCGCTTCGACGGGTACTGGGACAAGAGTCTGATAGCCAAGTCGAAGCAGGTGAAGTTCGTCTTTCAGAATGATCCGAACGCTCGCGTGAACGCGTTCAAGGCCGGCGAGGTCGACGGCGGTTGGATGGTACCGTCCAACGGCATCGACCAGTTGAGGTCATCCGCAGAGGGCCAGATCTATTTCGGCACCAATACCGCCGTCGCCAGCATGATCGTGAGCAACCTGGCGGGGCCACTTGGCGATGTGCGGGTACGGCAGGCCTTGACGATGGCCATCGACCGCGATGGTCTTTTGAAGGCCGCGGAACAGGGCTATGGCACGGTCACCGATGCGATCACCGCGAAGTCGGTTTGGAATGGTGCCGCCACGGCCACTGTCACGGCTGCCTTCGGCGATCTGAAAAAGTACCCGTACGATCTAAAAGCCGCCAAGAAGCTGATTGAAGAAGCGGGAGTCACCGGTCAAGAGATCGTCATCGCCACCTCCCCGATCAATGCCGCTTTCGACGTGATCGCCCAAGCGACAGCGGCCGCAGCGAGCTCGATCGGTCTGAAGTCGACAATTGAGACCATCACTCCGAATAAGTGGACGACGATGTACTCTGACCCGGCGGCTCGCGAGGGTATCGACCTGTTCTATACGCTCTGGTACCAGTCGATTACCGACCCGCTTGAAAGCCTCGCTATTTTGCGCACCGGCGAATTCAGTAACTACGGAAACTGGTCTGACCCTCAGTTTGACCAGATCGTCACCGACGCGGTCGGCATCTCCGACCCTGCGGAACGCGCGGCCGAAGCGGCCAGGGCGCAGGTCATCGTCAACGAGCAACTTCCGTGGCTGCCGCTCTATGAGTCGCCGACCGTTCTTTGGCTGGGCAAGAAGATCACCGGTGTTGCACCATCCATCAACTTTCTCTATTACCCCTGGGCGGCGACAATTGGTGCACGCTAGCCGGTTTTCGCGTTCGGAAAGTTCGGTTGCCCAGTGAATATTTTCAAGCTCGTGGCCCGGAAGCTCGGAACGCTGCTGGTGACGGTCTTTGCCGCCTCACTGCTCGTGTTTTTCTCTCGCGCACTCGTACCGGGTGATCCTGTCGCTTTCCTCCTCCGCGGACGCAAACCCAGCCCGGAAGCTATCGCCGAGGTCACCAAGCAATTCGGTCTCGATAAGCCGATGTGGCAGCAGTACATCGACTGGCTCGGCAACCTGTTCCACGGTGACCTCGGCCGTTCGCTGCAGTTCAGGCAAGACGTGACGACGGTGCTGGCCGACCGGCTACCCGTCACGTTGGGCCTGGTCGTGCTGGCCGGCGTGTTGATTGCGATACTGGGTCTGGCCGCCGGAATTATCGCTGCTCTCAACCGCGGCAGAACCGCGGACCGGGCAATTCTGATCGCGATGACCGGTCTCGGCGCAATTCCCTCGTTCGTCGGAGCCATCGTTCTGATCGCTGTGTTCGCCGTTCAGCTGGGTTGGTTTCCGTCGTACGGAAGCGGAGACGGTTTTGCCGACGGTATCTTCCACCTCATCCTTCCGTCAATTGCCCTCGCGCTCACATTCGTAGCCCTGGTGGCTCGAGTCACCCGTTCGTCAATGCTTGATCAGCTTGAAAGGGAGCACGTGGAAGTCGCAACCAGCCGAGGACTGCCGCGGTCCCGGGTCGTCCTTCGACATGTTTTACGCAATGCAACCGGTCCGATCCTAACGGTCAGTGGTGTACTTGTTGCCGGTCTTCTGGTCGCCAGTTCAATCGTCGAGCAGGCATTCGGTCTCGCGGGTATCGGCTCCCTTCTGGTGCAGTCCGTCGACCGACTCGACTTTCCCGTGGTGCAGGCAATCGTGCTCCTCATCGTGATCATCTTCGTGTTGGTCAACACCATCGTCGACCTTCTCGCGCCGCTGATCGATCCGCGCGTTGCAGCAGGGGCGGCGGCACGATGAGGGCACTGGCAGCGCCCCCGTCGGTGGTCAAATCGCTGCGGCTCCCCCGGGCCAGTGGATTGTTTCTGACCAGTCTGATCGTTGCGGCGATCATGGTGGTCTCGGCCATCGCCGCACCGATTCTGGCACCGTACAATCCCAACATTGTCGACCTCGCCAACGTGCTGTCGGGGCCGACCAGTGCTCACTGGCTTGGAACGGATGCACTCGGTCGCGACACTCTGAGCCGCATGATGTTCGGGGCACGGTCCTCATTACTTGGCCCCCTGCTCGTTGTCGTGCTGTCGACGGCAATCGGCATTCTGCTCGGGCTGATCGCAGCGTGGCGCGGCGGCTGGCTCGATGCCCTCCTCGCACGCATCTTCGACCTCTTGTTCGCGTTCCCGGCTCTCTTGCTGGCAATTCTCGCCGTCGCACTTTTCGGCAAGGGTTTGGCAGCTCCGGTCATCGCCATGAGCATCGCCTACGCGCCGTTTGTGGCACGGCTGGTGCGATCACTCGTGGTCACCGAGCGCACGCGACCATATGTCGCGGCCTACCGCGTGCAGGGGTTCTCGGGCGGCTGGATCGCCCTTCGCCGTGTTCTGCCCAACGTGATGCCCACCGTCGGCGCCCAGTCCACGTTGAACTTCGGATATGTACTCGCCGACCTCGCAGCCCTATCGTTCATCGGCCTGGGCGTTCAAGCCCCCACCGCCGACTGGGGCGCAATGATCAATGAAAGTCGGGGAGCTCTCATGAGCGGGCAGATTCTTCCCGCTATGGCGCCGACGATTGCCGTTGTCCTCGTCGTGATCGCCATAAATATCATCGGAGAAGAATTCTCCGACCGACTCGGAGGACAGATCCCGTTATGAGCATCCTGAAAATCTCCGATTTTTCCCTCGAGCTGACGACCGGTTCGCAGGCGTGCCTCCTCGACGCCGTCTCACTGTCTGTCGAAGAGGGCGAGACCGTCGGCCTGGTCGGCGAGTCGGGCTCGGGTAAGTCGTTGACCGCCCGCGCCGCGCTCGGCCTGCTGCCCGGTCGTACTCGGATCAGCGGATCCGTCGTACTCGATGGCACCGATGTCTTCTCGGCCGGTCCGTCCCAGGTGCTGGCCCTGCGTCGCAGCACGGCGTCGATGGTCTTCCAAGACCCGCGGTCGGGCATTAATCCGATGCGCAGCATTGGCGATTACCTCACAGAGTCGCTGATCCTCTGCAATAAGTGGTCGAAAGCGGATGCGTCCCAGCGGGCGCTTGAACTTCTGCGCTCCGTCGGTCTGCCGAGGCCAGAGGCCCACCTTGCGCAATTCCCCCACGAACTCTCCGGCGGAATGCTTCAACGCGTGATGATTGCCGGTGCTCTGTCGACCTCCCCTCGGCTGCTGATCTGCGACGAGCCGACCACGTCGCTCGACGTGACGACGCAGGCCGAAATTATTGGCGTGCTGACCGAGCAGCAAGCTCAGCACGGCATGGGGATGCTCTTCATCACGCACGATCTCAATCTCGCCTCGGCCCTGTGCGACAGAATATATGTGCTCAATGCCGGCACTGTCGTCGAACACGGCGGGGTGCAGGAAGTCTTCACGAACCCGCAATCCGCCTATACGCAGCAGCTCGTCGCAGCCACGCCGAGCGTCTTCACACGCACCGTGTCTGTGATCAACCCGACGCGTTCGGCTGCCGCGCTGCGGCCTGCACCCGAGCCGGAATCGGCGCGGCCCGCCGTGATGCTTGAGGCACGCTCGCTCTCAAAGACGTACTACGTGAAGGGGAATCCACCGCTTGTCGCCGTCAACAACGTGACCCTGGCGGTGCCACGCGGCGATGCTCTCGCGGTGGTCGGAGAGTCAGGCTCCGGCAAATCGACTCTGGCACGAATGATCGTCGGACTTGAGCAGGCCGACGCCGGCGATATCCTGGTGGCTGGTGTTTCGCGCGCCGCACACAGCCGCACCAGAGCGGAACGGTTGGATCGTGCCCGCACGGTGCAGATAGTATTCCAGGATCCGTACCTGTCTCTGGATCCTCGCATCATCGCCGGTGCCGCTGTCGAAGACGCGCTGCGACTGCACAACAAGCTCAGCCATGCTCAGTCGCGTTCCCAGGTACTTGCCCTGTTCGATCAGGTCGGCCTCGGCGAGAAGCACGCCAACGCGCGCCCGCGCACACTCTCAGGCGGGCAACGACAGCGGGTCGCTATCGCTCGCGCGCTCGCCGTTGGTCCCGAAGTGCTCGTGCTAGACGAGGCAACGAGTGCGCTCGACGTGTCAGTGCAAGCGCAGGTGCTCGAAGTCGTCCAGGAAATTCGCCGAAAACGGGGACTTACACTTCTCTTCATCAGCCACGACCTCGCGGTTGTGCGCAAGGTCTGCGAGACCACCATGGTGATGCGTCGCGGCGACATCGTTGAGCACGGCCAGACGAAGAATCTGCTGGAGAATCCCCAGCATCCGTATACCCAGTTACTGCTCGACTCGATACCGAGACCCGAGTGGGAACTCGATCAGCCCGAGGTCCCACTCGCACCCAACACGTCCTCAGCCCAGATCATTGGAGCCTAGTCGTCGCCGAGCCTGACCGAAAGCTTCACGACCTTCCCGATCGGTTGAGGAGCCCCGGTCGCATCGGCCACGAAGGAGTTCGTCGTGACATAGACGCTGTTACCGGCGAGTTCGATCGCAGACGGTGATGTCACCGGAATCCTGAGTACGCGTTCACTCCGCGTCGGGTGGAACACAGAAACCTGGCCGGTTCCTTTCGGGCCGCCAAACAATTCAGTGACGGCGATCACACCGGTGCTCTGCGACACAGCCAAGTCGGTTGCCCCGACGAATCCGCCGGCCACGAACCGCACCTCACCGGTGGCCGGGTTGACCCGATAGACCGCGCCGCGGGCGCCGAGGCTCGCGTCCTCGGGACCGCCGGGCAGGCTCGTCACGTACAGCCAGCCATCCCCGCCCTGTTCGACGTCGGTTGGCACCGGTTCAAACCGGTAGCCAAATCCCGCGGTGCACGCCGGAAACCCGACGCCGGCAGCGATCTCGGGAGTGACCACGATCGGATCGCTGGCGGGCAGCACGGCTGCCGTGCTGACCGTGCCGTCATATCCGACCTTGAGTATGGCGTTCGCACCGGCATCCGCTATGTAGACGGCGTCCTTCAACGGAAGGCTGGCGTAGGGGTGAGTATCGACAATTCCGGTGTAGCTGGCTGGGCCGGTGGGCGCTGCAGGATCGAATTGGTCAAGGCAGGACTGCGGCAAATCAACGAACCCGTAGCTATTGATCTGGTCGGGGTTTGCCGTGTTCTCATAGCCGTACAGGTCCGCGAGGCGGGTCGGTACGGCACCGGCGCGCATCGCGTAGAGTGCGGACGCCGTGTGATCCTGAGTGTTCGTGGCGTAGTACACGGTACCTTTACGCACGGACACGGCGCCCAGCTCATCGCCGGGACTGGCGCTGGCGACGACGCTGTTCGCGCCGTCGGGGCTGACCTTGGTCAGCACGCCCAGGGCGTTCTGCGATACATATGCGGTTCCGCCCGAACCGATGCCCAGACTCAGCGGTAAGAAAAGACCGCTCGCCAACACCGTTGGCCCGCCGAGGGTCGGCAGTTCCACAGCGGATGCCGGAGCTGCGACCATCGCTGACGCGATGGCGGTGACGCAGGCAACGGCGGTAAAGACCATCTTTTTCACAACGTGCTCCTTGACTCGATGTGGCTTTCAGGGATGAACGAGAACCACGACAGGTCGCGAGAGAACGGTGTTCCGGGAGGGGTGACCGCCGGCACCACGTGCGGGCGTCACACCATTGCGACCGGGGTCGTGCTGTTCCGAGCCGACGCATCCAGATGTCGACGAAGAAACCGTATCCCCGAAGCTGGGAGCTGTCTAGGTAATTCCTGCTGGAATGTTGGCGAACGCGATCGCGACGCCAGATCGTGCGGTGCAGGCACGATCTGGCGCAGCACGCGCCGTTTTGTGCTGGGCTGACGGGGTCAGTAACGTCACAGGAGTGCCAATGTGGCGCGCTATGACGGAAGGCCCAAAATGAACCAATTCGACGTGATCGTGGTCGGTGCGGGAGTGGCGGGTTTGACCGCCGCCCGGTTGTTGGCGAACGCCGGCCGACGCGTCGTCGTGCTCGAGGCCCGCGATCGTGTGGGCGGCCGGGTATGGACCGACCGTACCGACGGACTCACCACCGATCTGGGCGCATCCTGGATTCACGGAATCACCGCCAACCCCGTCGCCGCCGCCGCCGAGGCTATCGGGATGCGAACCGTGGAGTTTACGGTGGGCGGCTACCAACCGGACAGCCGCCCGATTGCATACTATGGTGCGAACGGCGAGCGACTTTCCGATGATGCCGCTCGATCCTTCGCGGATGACATCCGCGCCGTCGATGCCGCGCTCGTGATCGCGGTCGCGGCATCGGAGCCACACGCGTCTTACCGGGACGTGACGGAAGTGGCCATTTCTGAACAGGGCTGGGACCGTGATCGCACCGAACGTGTTCGCGAGTTCATGCAACACCGCTCCGAAGAGCAGTACGGCGCTGGGATCGAAGAACTTGCCGCGCACGGACTCGATGACGACGTCATCGAGGGCAATGAGGTGGTGTTCCCCCAGGGCTATGACCAGCTTCCCGGGTATCTCGCCGCTGGACTCGATGTCCGCCTTGACCATGAGGTCACCCACGTTCGGTGGTCGACGGACGGCGTCACCGTCACGGTGAATCACGGCACCGTGACGGCGGACACCGCCATCGTGACGGTGCCGATCGGGGTGCTTCAGTCGACGGATTTCATCATCGAGCCGACGCTGCCCGAACCGAACGCGGGTGCCATGGGGCGCCTCGCGATGAACGCTTTCGAGAAGGTCTTCCTGCGGTTCCCGACCAAATTTTGGGACGACGGGGTCTATGCGATCCGGCAGCAGGGACCCGAGGGTGGCAGATGGCATTCCTGGTATGACTTCACGCCCCTGCACGGGACGCCGACCCTGTTGACCTTTGCCGCCGGTCCTACGGCTCGGGAGATTCGCCAGTGGAACGAGGAGCAGGTTGTTGATTCGGTGCTTGAACAACTGCGGCGCCTCTACGGCGACCGAGTTGAGCAGCCAACCCGTGTTCACATCACCAAATGGCAAGACGATCCCTACGCTCGCGGATCGTACGCGTACATGACGCGCGGCTCCACGACGGCGGACCACGACGACCTCGCGACGCCGATCGGCGGGGTTCTCCACATCGCCGGCGAGGCGACCTGGACGGACGACCCCGCAACGGTCACCGCGGCGCTGCACTCCGGCCACCGAGCGGCATCGAACGTCCTGCATCGTGCGATCCCGATTGCCGAGGTGTGGAGCAATACCTCCGTTTTTCCATCCTTGTCGACGTAGCAATACCGCCAGATCACGGCGCGTCGGGCTGGAGATCGGCGAAGTCTCAAGGCTTGCAATATACCCCCGAGGGTATTATCGTAGTGGAAGGAGGTACGGAATTCTCATCCCGAAAACTCCCCCACCATCCAACGAAGGAGAGCCCCATGCTTATTGAACGCATCTACGACGACGATCTGGCCCAGGCTGGCTACTTCATCGGCTGTCAGGCCAAGGGCGAAGCCATCGTTGTCGACCCCCGACGTGACATTGCCGTCTATCAGGCCATGGCGGCAGCAAACGGGATGAAGATCGTGGCCGTCGCCGAGACACACATTCACGCGGACTTCCTCTCCGGCACCCGCGAGCTGGCCGCCGCCACCGGTGCCACCGCCTACGTCTCCGGCGAAGGCGGGGCTGACTGGCAGTATGAGTTCGAGGCGGAACGACTCCACGATAACGACGAAATCGCGCTCGGAAACATCACCGTCAAGGCCGTACATACCCCTGGCCACACCCCCGAGCACTTGTCCTTCCTGATTACGGACGGAGCATTCGCCGACACTCCTGGATATCTTCTCTCCGGAGACTTCGTCTTCTCCGGTGACCTGGGCCGCCCTGACCTGCTCGACGCGGTCGCCGGCGGCGTGGATACCCGTTTTGCCGGAGCTAAGCAACTCTTCAGTAGCCTGCGGAACAAGTTCCTGATCCTTCCTGATCACGTTCAGGTTCACCCGGGTCACGGCGCCGGCAGCGCGTGCGGCAAGGCGCTTGGCGCCATCCCTTCCTCCACCGTCGGCTACGAGCGGCTCTATGCGTGGTGGGGTCCCTACCTGGCGGCTAACGATGAGGAAGGCTTCATTGCCGAACTGCTCGACGGCCAGCCTGACGCCCACGCCTACTTCGGTCGAATGAAGCGCGAAAATCGGCAGGGTCCGGCCGTTATGGGCGCGCGTGCTCCGTTGGAGGAGTTGGACACCACCGAAGTCGCCCGGAGCCTCGCTGCGAACTCGATGACGTTCGTGGATACTCGGTCTAACACCGAGGTCCACGAGGGAACCGTCGCTGGCTCCCTGAACATTCCGGCTGGCAAGTCCACCGCCAGCTACGGCGCGTGGGTTGTGAACCCGGAAACGGACACGAACCCGCTCGTACTCCTGGCCTCGGACCAGAAGTCCGCGCAGGATATGTGGGACCACTTGGTGCGGGTTGGCATCGACACGATCGCCGGTTTCGTCACCACGATCGATGGTCTGCCGGCCAGCACGCCCAAGCTGATCCAGCCCGAAGAGCTCGTGGGCTTCAACGCCGCTATGGTGCTGGATGTTCGCAATCGCACGGAGCACGCGGCCGGTCACGTCCCCGGGTCGCACCAGCTGAGCGGAGGCCGCGTCATGTGGAATTTGGATCAGCTTCCCGCCGAAGGGACCATAGTGACCTACTGCCAGAGCGGCGTAAGAAATTCCGTCGCATCCAGCGCCCTGCGCCGTGCCGGCTATGACGTCGTTGAACTTGATGGCAGCTACGCCGCATGGGCAGCCTGGCAGCAGACGCGGGAGACTGTTTCCAGCAACTGATTCGGGTCACACCGATGAAATGATCTATTCAGGGCAATGGCGGCGAACCGGGACACCGGTTCGCCGCCATTGCCGTATGGCAAACGTCGGGTTGTGCCGCTGCGCTCGTGCAGCATTTGGTGAATCCTGTGATTCCCCCAATTTCTGACCCGATCCGCACCACAAAGGATACCCGGCAGGGTATCCTTAACCATGCGGGATATTTTTTGGTCACGTTCTATCGGCTCCCCACCGATTGATCGCCGACACCCGTCTGGGAGCGCCTGCAGGAGGCCCTCAAAATATACCTATGGCCGAGAAGAAAAGGTGCCCTGATTATGGCTTCGGAACCAGCGAAATCAGATGACCTGCGCAAGATCGTAAACCGACTCAAGCGCGCGCAGGGGCAGCTCGCTGCGGTGATTGCGGCGGTTGAATCCGGTGCAGACTGTCGGCCTGTTGTCACGCAGCTGGCGGCGGTGTCTAGCGCGATTGATCGCGCTGGCTTCACGATTATTTCCTCGGCAATGAAGGAATGTCTCATCGAGACGAACTCGACGGGCGAGAAGAAGCAACTCGATGTCAACGAACTCGAGAAGCTGTTCTTATCCCTCTCCTGAAGCCACAGCAAGCTTTCGTATTGGAGTAGCGCACTCAACCGCGTATTCGACGGCGCTGTCGAATACGCAATGGTGCAGCATGAAGGGTCAGCTGACGACGGTCCTCACCGCGACGTAAGCCGCAATGATCAGAACCAGAACGGCGAAACCACGCTTCAGGACAACGTCCGGTAAGCCGCGCCCGAACCGGCCGGCGGCCAGGGATGCCACCATGGCTGTCGCGGCGAACGCACCGGTCACGGCCCAGTCGATCTGCACGTCCCCCAGATACGCGGTGAATCCCGCGGCGGCGTTAATGACGATAATGACCAATGAGGTACCGATCGTCACGCTCATGGACAGGCCTAAAACCAGGGTGAGAGCCGGCACGATCAGGAAGCCGCCACCGACTCCGAGCAGCCCGGTCAAAAACCCCACCACCGCGCCGGTAGCCAGCGCCCGAGGGAGGCAACTGCGCCACTTCACCCCACCGCCCGGCAACGCGCAGGGCCCGCCGACGGATCTGGTCGGAAAGAACATCCGCACGCCCGCGATGACCATAATGACGGCGAACGCCCCGAGCAGGACGCGAGGGTCAATCAAGCGATTGACCATGGCGCCGAGGTATGCGGTGGCCACGCCGGCGGCACCGATAATCGCTGCCAACTGCCAGTTCACACCCCGGCGCAGTCTCGGGATTACTGCCACCGCCGAGGCCGCGCCAACAACAATGAGTGAGCTCGGAATCGCCTCGGACAAGGGTAGGCCGACACCGTAAACCAACGCGGGCACGGCGAGGATCGACCCGCCACCACCGACCAGACCGAGCAATGCTCCGACGATGAGCCCCAAGGCCAGGGCCGCGATGATCACGAAGCGTGCGGGGCGACGGTCGGCAGTGCCTCGGCCGTCCACTCGAGCATGCCACCAGTCATGGTGTGGGCCGTGAAGCCCGCGGCGGTCAAATTTTCGGCGGCAGCGGCGCTGCGGCGGCCACTCCGGCACACTGCGATCACTGGTCTGGCTGTGTCGAGGCTGCCGTAGCTGAGGGGTATTTCGCTCAGCGGAATGTGCCGGGCACCGGGAATCATTCCCTCTGCGAGTTCTTCGGTTTCGCGCACATCGACGATTTGGTCGATGGTCAACCGCTTAAAAACCTGTTTGGTGGTGAGCTCCATTTCGGGTGCCTTTCTCGGTTTGTCGTGTCGTCATGGTCATAATACCCCCTAGGGTATCTTGTGACCAAATGCCTGCGACGTGAATCCGATGGGCCGGTTTGCCGTGCGGGACATCCTCCGAACCGAGGACGGCTCGAGGGCTCTAGGTCGCCGTTTGCCCTCGTGGATCAGGACTCTTTTTCTCTGCGATGAATGCCGTATTCCCGCCGTGTAAGGTACACGATCAGGATGTCAAATGTTGTCAGTAGGGCGAGACCCCACGAAGGGCCCAAGAGCATTTGGTAGCCCTGGTAGCCGATGAAGACCAGAAGGAAGGCAATCATCCACGGGTATGCCCACAAGTGGTTTCTCAGAACCGCCCACACGAGCACAATCTTGACGAGACCGTGGAGCAGGAGGTAGGCCGCCCCGAACAGTGACGCAGACACGCTGAGGTCGCCGGTGAGCTGTAACAACCCATTCGCGATGAAGTCGCCGGGGTCTTCGGAGAGTTCATGCTGGGTGAGCAAACGGGTGATCGCGCCGATCTGATTCGGCGGGACCACCAGCAGTAAAATACCGCCGATCAGCTCGAGGACTCCGTCAAGCCCCTTCATGACCAAGCTCACCCGGAAAACCCGGTCAAGCAGGGTGGTGTGCAATATTCGCTCGCGCACCGCGTCTCCTCCCCTGGTTTCCCCTGCTGCGTCGAGACCGTCTGAGCAGGGACTTTTCGTTGCGTCGATTCGGCCACCGCTGTTCTCCGGGCGACCGCCCAGCACTTCGGTGTGGGGACCATTCGGTATTCAGCCGGCGTCTGGCTCGTCAGTGCCTGAGCGTACACGCCGGATCGTTTCCCACCCGGCGACGCCGATGAGAACCGTTGTGGTCAGGGCCGCTACCGCGAGCGGTGGGAGTAAAAATGCCAGGCCGAATAGCACCAGGAGCACGCCGCCGCCGGCCACATGCGGAATGGGCAGAGCGCGGGCAACGACCCAACGAAACAGCACGACCCCGACGAGATAGAGCACTGGCCCGCCCACGAGAGTGACGGCCGTCGCCAGATGCACGCGGGTATCCGGATGTTTCAGCATCTCCTTGTCAGCGACGGAGCTCAGCACGATCCCCGCGATGATGATCGCGTGCACATAGGTGTAGGCGAGGCGCGCGATCCGGCCGGGGGTGGACGATGATGCAATGGCCTTGCTACCCACACGCTCTCCATGGTCGAAGTAGAGCCACCACATGGCGACGGCGGCGACAAACGCCACGAGCAGACCGAGCACGCCCTCGACGGAGATGTCCTGTTCCACGAACGCAAACCCGGTGACGAGAAACGATTCCCCGAGCGCGACGATAACGAAGAGCGCGCCGCGTTCGGCGATATGCGGACCGGAGATATCCCAGTCGTCGGCCGCGGCGCGGCCCAGGCCCGGCACCCGAAATCCAAATCCGGCCGAGAGATACTCGATGGCCAGAGCGAGCGCCCAGAACGGCAGCCGCCACTCGATGGCCAGAAAGCCACCGAGAATCCAGAAAATCCCGGCAACGGAGAGCCAAACCAGTATTCGTAGGTGGGTGCGGAACAAGTCCCGGTCATGGCGGGCGACAGCGGCCAACATGAATACCGTGCGCCCCAGTTGCAGGGACACATAGGTAATCGCGAAGACGACTCCCCGATCACCGAACGACTCATAGATGGACGTGCTCAGCACCAGCCCAATCAGCGAGAGCACGATGATTGCGCCCCGTACCGGCAGACGCACGGGATCGAGCCAGTTGGTGGCCCAAGTTGTATAGATCCAAATCCACCAAAAGGCGAGCACCAGCACGGTGGATTCCAGCGCACCGGTCAGTGACTGGTTGTCGAAGAGGTACCGGGAAAGCTGTGTGAGCGCGAAGATGAAAATCAGATCAAAGAACAGCTCGATGTACGTGACATTGTGAGCGCGCTCCGAGTCGTCGGGCCGGAGGAGATTCTGACGAATGCCGAAGGTCGAGCGGGACGCCTGTGTCGGAAAAGTCACGGCATCATTCTCCCGTGCAACGGTGCCTGCGACTAGGGGCCAGGCGGGGGCTCCGATCAACTTTCGCGGAGCCCAGCCTCCGCCACTGTCCTCACGGCCAGCGTGTACCTTCGTGGCGAACCCGGTATTCAATCTATCGCTGCCCGGTATGCAGTGTGCGGCCTGCTGTGACGACCACACATCTCGTCGGGCGAACTCAGTGACGAGATCACATAATGCCACGCTTAGATCTGCCCTAGTCTTCGAGTAATTCATTTCAAAGAAGTTCCGCTGGATTCAGAGCAAAGGCGCCTGTTATGCATGATGAAACACCCGAAACGTTCGAGCAGCTGTGGGTAGACGCGGTGAAAGCGCACGGCGACAGCACGTTTCTGGTGTTTTCTGAGCCGGACGCCTCCGTGTCCTGGACGTATCTCGAGTTTGACCGACTCGTCGCTCAGACGGCGCACCAAATGACTGACTGGGGGCTCTCCCCCGGAGATGCTGTGCATTTGGCCCTCAAAAATTCTCCCGCCTTCGTGCTCATCTGGCTGGCCGCAGCCCGACTCGGTGCGTGGATTGTGCCCGCCGACCCGGCAGCCACGGCGAGGGACATCGCCGCACAAATTCGCCGGGCACGCCCGACGCTCGGGTTCTATGCCGGGAGTCGAGAAGACGTCTACCGCACCGGCGCCGCAGGACAGCTGCATCGTGCAGTTGCGCTCACCGAGTCCGTTGCTGATGCCCGTCCGGGATCGGCGCTTCTGTCCACAGACGGTGATATCCCCGCATCAAACAGTTTGGAACCGTCCCGGGTCTTACCGAGGGACCGGTTGGCTGTAATGTTCACGTCGGGAACGACATCGGAGCCCAAGGGCGTGATGCTCACCCAGCAGAACTACTTCCGGCTGGCGCACTCGATGGCCGACATTATCGGACTTCGGCCGGAGCATCGCTGGTTGGTCACGCTGCCGATGTTCCACGCAAACGCACAGTTCTACTGCTTTAGTTCCGCCATCGCCACCGGTGCCAGCGTCGCTCTCACGTCGGCGTTCTCCGCTTCCGGCTGGTTCACTCAGGCGGCAGAGTTGAAAGCCACGCACGCGAGTCTCTTCGCCGCTCCGATCCGAATGATCCTCGCGCGCCGCCGTGAGGATGCACCGCCAGTGCGACTCGAGCACGTCTGGTTTGCACAGAGTCTCGGTGAGGACCACTACCGTGAATTCGCTGAGTACGTCGGCTGTCAGCCCCGGCAGATCTACGGCATGACGGAAACGACGGCGATTGTTACGGGAGACTTCGGCGTGAAACCGCGACCTGACGTTATCGGAACGCCGATTCCCGGTCGCTGTCTTGAATTGCGGGACCCCGCCACTGGCCAACCGGTCGCTCAGGGGGCACCGGGAGTGATGACCGTGCAGGGTGAACCTGGCGTCGACCTGTTCGAGGGATATCTTGACGATCCCACGACAACTGCTCGCTCGTTCTCCGTCCGAGACGGACAGACCTGGTTCAGCACCGGTGATCTTGCCCGCGCCGATGCCGATGGCACCTTGCGATTCGTGGGCCGTATCGACGACGTGATCAAAGTCGCGGGAGAGAACGTCAGCCTCACCGAAATTGAGGCCGTCGTTTCTCAAGCACCGGGTGTGCTCGAAGCGGCAGTGCTCGCGGTGCCCGATCCGCTGCGCGATCAGGTGCCGGTGGCCTACGTGGTCGCACGCGACCCGAAGTTCCCCCCGGTCCCGCAACAGTTGGCCGCGTGGGCAGAGCTTAACCTGCCCCCGCATAGCCGCCCCCGAGAGTGGACCATCATCGATGAACTCCCCCGCACCAGCGTGGGTAAGATCCGCCGCTTCCAGCTGAAGGCTGCACCGTCGACCGACACGAAGGCACCGGTATGAGCGCCGATACGGGGCGCGACGTCGGTCGCCTCGACGTCGATCTCCTGGAATGCCTCGCAGCAGGTTCCACCACTGCGCAGCTGCGCGATTTCGGCCGAACCGAGACAAACCCCCAGAACAAGAGACTAATCGCTGCAGCCGTGAGCGTCCGTAGCCGAATCGACGAACTGGAAGACCGCGAGCGGGCCCTGGTTCGACTGGGTGAGACGGTGCGCGATATCGCCGGACTGGACGGTGTTGACGGCGTGTTGCAGTCCATCGTTTCACGCAGTCGTCGACTACTGATGGCCGATGTGGCCTACTTCCTCAGTTACGACGAGGCAACGCAGATTGCGTCGATGCATGTGTCTGAGGGAATTATCAGCGAGGCGTTCAGTTGTCTCCGAGTCGAGCCCGGCGAAGGGATCTCGGGCTATATCGCCACGACGCGACGACCCAGTTGGTCCTCGAACTATCTCACTGACGAAAGATACATTCACACCACCACCATTGATACCGCCACCAGCGAAGAGGGGCTTCGAGCTATTGTCGGGGTACCCGTTCTGTGGGCCGGCCGGGTCGTCGGGCTGCTCCTCGCCGGAGACCGCCGCGCGCATGCCTATCGACCGCAGGATGTCGAGCTACTGTTTTCTCTCGCACAACATGCCGGAGTACTCATCGAGAATGCCACCGTTCATGCCCAAGACCAGAAAGCGCTTGGGCAACTCGAAGTCGCACTGCACGCGCTCGAGGCTGATGAGCGCACATCGCAGGCAATTCTCGAACTTCAAGATCGCCTCGTTGCGTTGCTCATGAACCGCGGTTCTCTCGAAGACCTCGCTTCAATGACGCAGTCCGCCGTCGGCGGAACGATCGTAATATGCGATGAAGGGCGACGCGAGCTTGCTCGTGCCGGTGATGACGAGCGAACTTCGACCGACGAGGGGTGGAATGCTCAGCCGCTGACGTCGTCCACGGCAACTCTGGGCTTTATGCTGCACGTCGCGACCAAAAGCGACCACGATGATCTCGAGGAGATCCAGGGCAGGCAGATACTGGTGCGGGCGGTATCCGTGGGAGCCCTCATGCTCGAGTCGTTGCAGGCCAGCTTGCACAGTTCACGTGAAGTGGCTGCAGACCTCATCAATGAACTGATGAGCAACCCACTCAGCGATCGCGCCACTTTGCTGCGCGGATCGGTGCCGATCGGCATCGACACTCTCAGCGTCGTTTTGCTGGCACGGCCTGCAGATATCTCCCGCCGATACGACCTGTTTCGTGCGGCCCACCGGCTGGCCGAACAACGGCACGGTTTGTCGTGTGAGTTTGAGGCGGACGTGTTGCTCTGGTTACCGGGGGGAAACCCGAATCAAACCGCCCGGGAGGCCGCGACTTCGCTCTCATCTACGGTGAGTGATGCCGTCACGGTGGGGGCCAGCCGAATGACGGTAACTTCCCGGACTCTCGGCAAGGCCGTGGCTGAGGCCAAGAACACAGTTAGCGCCCTCGTTGCCCTCGGGCGCGTCGGTCAGGGAACTGATAGCTCGGGCGTCGCCCCGTTTCCCACTATTCTCGCCAATTCCTCAAATGAGGAAATCGACCAGTTCATCAGAGATGTACTCGGACAGCTGATCGACTATGACAAGGAGCAGCACACCGCGCTATTGCCCACATTGGCAGCGGTGTACCTCAACTCAGCCAACGTTGTTGCAGCAGCCGAGTCGCTGTACCTGCACGCAAACACAGTTCATCAGAGGCTGGCCCGGATCGATCAGATCACCGAAGTCAGCTGGCGCGACACCGACGTTGCGTTGCAACGCCAACTCGCGCTGCGAATCAACGCCCTACGGACTCAGAACTGACACCCTGGCTCCATCTCTATCAGCTTTCAGCTTTCACGGTTTCGAATCATCGTCGCCAGGTGTTCCGTGGCACGTTCACCGGCTACCAATTGGGGCGCGTCCCCACACAGGAAAGAGCACGAGCATGAGCCTTGCAGACCAATTCGGCACCGATATTCTCTTGACCGGTTGGGGACATTCCCGCTTCGGCAAGCGCACCGACGAAACACTCGAGTCGCTGATCGTCGGGGTGGCCACAGACGCCATCGAGAACGCCGGCATTGACGCCAAGGACATCGACGAGATTTACCTGGGACAATTCAACGCCGGAATGGTGCCGTTGGCGTTCCCGTCCTCGCTCGTGCTTCAGGTCTCGCCGCGCCTCGCCAACGTGCCGGCCACGAGGGTTGAGAATGCTTGTGCATCCGGCTCAGCGGCGTTCCAGCAAGGGGTGAAGGCCCTGCTCGCCGGCACCGCGAACACCGTGCTCGTGGTCGGAGCCGAGAAGATGACTGCAGCAGGAGCCGATACGGTCGGCGCGGCGCTGCTCGGGGCTGACTACGAGATGGCCGGCAAGCTCTCCCGAACTGGTTTCGCCGGACTCTTCGCCACGGTTGCCGATGCGTATGCGGAGCGTTACGGCGACGTCGGCGACTCGATGGGCACAATCGCCGCGAAGAACCATCACAACGGGATGTCGAACCCGTATGCCCACCTGCACAAAGATCTGAGTGAAGAGTTCTGCCAGACCGTCTCGGAGCAAAACCCGATCGTTGCCGGCCAGCTGCGCCGAAGCGACTGCTCACCGGTTTCAGACGGGGCAGCGGCCGTGGTGATCAGCACCAGCGATATTCGCTCTCGTGATGCGGCGACGCCAGGCGTGCGGTTGACCGGATTCGGCCACGCGAACGATTTTCTGCCGAGCGCAAAACGTGACCCGATCGCCTTCGCCGGCAGTACGGCCGCGTGGCAACGAGCGCTGGCGATGGCCGGATGCGGCCTCAAGGACTTGTCGTTCGCCGAGGTTCACGATTGCTTCACCATCGCGGAACTGATCCTCTACGAAGCCCTCGGCTTCACGGAGCGCGGCGACGGGCGACGGGCATTGGACGACGGGACCGTCTATCGTGACGGCAAACTGCCGGTGAACGTGTCGGGCGGCCTCAAATCGAAAGGACACCCCGTCGGGGCAACCGGCGTTTCCCAACACGTGATCGCGGCTATGCAACTCACCGGCACCGCAGGAAGAATGCAGCTGCCCAATGCTCGCCGAGCGGCCCTGCACAACATGGGCGGGCTTGCGGTCGCAAACTATGCCAGTGTGCTTGAAGCGCTGTAGACGGGCGATGGCCGGCCTGTGAACGCGGCGCCACTTGCCTGGTGTTCACACCTGCCGGCTAGATTTTGTGTTGGTGATTCTCGGCCTGGTCGATGGCCCAGGCGGCGTTGACCAAACCGACATGACTGAACGCTTGGGGAAAATTCCCCAGTTGTTCGCCGGTATCGGAGTCGATCTCCTCGGCGAGCAGGCCGACATCGTTGACGTGACTCACGGCTCTCTCAAATATCACGCGGGCTTCCTCGGTGCGGCCGCCGGTGGCGAGCACCTGAGCGAGCCAAAATGTGCACAGCAGGAAGGTGCCCTCGTTACCCGTCAAGCCGTCGACGCCACTGTCAGTCTGATACCGATACACCAGCCCACGGGCATCCGTGAGCCGATCCATGATGGCGTCCGCAGTGGCGAGCACGCGTGGATCGGAAGCCGGCAGGAACCCCACGATCGATAGCATCAGTGCCGCCGCATCCAGGTCGGGCGAATCAAAGGCCTGGGTGAACGCACCTGCCTCGTCGTTCCAACCCTTCTCAAGAATGGTTGCTCGGATCTGGGCAGCCATCGCTGACCACTCGGCGACACGGTCGACGGCGTGCAGCTGGTCGGCCATGGCGATTGCCCGGTCGAGGGCCACCCAGCACATAAGTTTCGAGTACAGGAAGTGGCGCGGGGCGCCGCGCACTTCCCAGATGCCGTTGTCCGGCTGCTGCCATTGGCCTGCAGCTGCATCGGCAAGGGCGATCAGGAAGATGCGTGTGGCCGGTTCGATCTCGCCAAGCTGCTCACGCAGCCGGAACGCCGCGTCGAGGAGCTCGCCGTACACATCGAGTTGCGGTTGGTCCCACGCGCCGTTTCCGACTCGCACGGGGCTGCTGCCCCGCCATCCGGACAGTTGCGGGAGAAGGCGTTCCGACAAATCATGTTCGCCGCCGATGCCGAACATGATCTGCAGATGTCGGTCGGGGTTGGAATGCGCGGCGGCGGCCGTCATAAAGCCGAAGAATTCGTGGGCTTCGTCGGGGCACGCAGCAACCCAGAGTGCCTTCATGGTGAAGCTGGCATCGCGCACCCAGGAATACCGGTAGTCCCAATTGCGCTCACCGCCGATTTGCTCGGGCAAGGACGTCGTGGCGGCGGCCACGATCGCGCCGGTGGGCTGGTAGCTCAGCGCCTGGAGCACCCGTCCGGAATGATGAACCAACTCCCGCCACGGCCCGTCGTAGCTCTGGTGAATGTTCGACCATTCCTGCCACCTGGCGATCGTGGCGGCTAGAGCGGCCTCGATCGCCTCCTGGCTGTAGGCACCGGGAAGTGGCTCGCCGAGGCGTGTGCGTTGCAGGGCGAAGTACTGCTGTTGTCCTGCCTCGAGCGTGAACTGCATCCTAATCTCTCCGTCGCGCCTGATCGCCGGTGCCGGAAGCGATACGGTGAGGCGGCCAGAACCGCCCGTGGCGACGATACCGGAATCGATTTCAGCGAGAACCGGAACGACCAGCCCGTATTCGGGACGAGGCCGGCAGACCATCTCGATGGTGACCGGACCGCTGGTGCAGGAAATACCGCGCAGCAGGGTGTGCGGGGCATTCTCGCCGAGACGGTGTGGATCGCTAGAATCCCCGAGTTCCAGCGCGTCGAGCAGTTCGAAGGTACCCTCATCGGACTGGCAGATGGTCTGCAGCGCCATGCTCCCTTCCACATACGACCGGGTCGACGTGGTTGGCGTGGGGGCTCGGAACGACCAGTGCCCGGCATCGTCGTCCAGGATGGATGCAAACACGGATTCGCTGTCGAACCGAGGAAAGCACAGCCAGGAGATCGAACCATCCCGGGTTACCAGGGCGGCGGAGTGCCGATCTGATAGCAGCGCATGGTCAGCAATCGGAAGGTTACTCATTCGCGGCCCTCGATCGGGCCAGGACGGTGCGGTGGTAACTGGCGGTGATCATGCTGTTCTCCTCGGGTGGTGGCAGGACGGCGGCTCCGGCTATGCGGTGACCTGTACCTCTTTCCAGAATGTGACGAAGTTGCTGTAGTCGCGGCCGACTCGTTCGAAGGAAGCGGGGTAGGGATCGGGATAGCTGAACGCGCGATCCTGAAGAATGGTGTCGCCGTCTTTCACGTTGAAGTATTGGCATTCGCCTTTCCACGCGCAGGTGTACGGCGTTGTGCTGGCGACCAAAAGCTCAGAATTGACGCTGTCGGGCGGAAAGTACCAGTTGCCTTCAATCTTGACCAGTTCATCCTGTGGTGCTTCGGCGATCACGACGCCGTTGAGTACTGCCTTCATGGGGTTGGACCTTTCGTTGGGGGGACATCCAGTGACCTCTACGAGCGTAGAGGGCTACTATCGGAAATTCTGTGACTTGGCATACACAAGCGGGTTCGCGTGCCAGCCGTCAGTGGAGCAGATCGCCGTCGTGCGTCAATACGTTTCGCTCGCCCGCCGTGACGGCGATTTGCAACCGATTTTGTGTCGGCGGGATGGGGCAACTGAAGTTGTAGCTGAAGGCGCAGGGCGGCAGGTAGGCAAAATTGAAATCCACGACGAGAGTGCCTGAGTCGCTGGGCGCCACACGAAGGAACCGGCCAACGCTGTAGCTCGTCTCTCCGGAGGTGGCATCGGTAAAGACGAGCAGCCAGCTCGGACCATCTTCGTACACCACAGGCGCGAATGTCTGACCGTCGAGGGTGAAGCTGATCTGGCGCGATCGGGCCTTCTCGCTGGTCTTTCCCTCTTCCTTGAGATGAGCGATGCTGACTTCACTCGTGTCGGCATCCGGTATGAATTGTGCCTCTACGACCCACTCAGGGTTGTACCGGAATGCATCGATCGAACCGAAATTACGGATGCCCTCCGAGTCGGCATTCCACACCCGCAGGGCATAGTCGCCCTCCTCGCTGGCAATGACGGTTCCGGTGACGGTCTCGCTGAACCGGATGCGGGACGGGGACACCGCGTCCAGACCCGCCACGACCACATCGCCGTCAACAAGTACACCGTCCACGAGTATTCCGTCGGACGCGGAGGCGCTCAACAATAATCCGGACACCCCCATCGGTAGTGGCGACCACAGTCCAGAAGCTCCCCAGATGGGCTGACTCACTCCAACGTCACCGGTGATCCATTGGGTGTTCATGAGCGCCAGGTTTCCTTGCGGCGCCACAACGACCTGCGCGCGCTGACGCCGCGCTGCGTTGACGAGCGCCTCGGGCCCGGAGTCATCGCGGGTCGGCCCGGAGGTATCGATTTCGTTGTCGATGCGGTGCGTCATGATTTTGTCCCAACACGGTTTCAGCCCAAAACGGGTCGTGAGCAATAACCACCCGACGCTCGGTTTTATTGCACGTCACGATTATCGCGCCGAACATGGATGCGCGGTCGTTGGTCGAATGACCCTCAGCGCCCGTGCGTCTCGCAGCCGTCCGAGTTGGTGGAGCGGGTATCGATTTGTGGTCAGTGTTCTCGCGAGTGTCGATACGCAGCGATACTGTAGTCCTCTTTCAGAATTTGCATGTGGAGCCAGGTCGATAGGGACGTGACCCACGGCTCGCGACGAAGTACTTCGACAAAGTCGTTCGCTTCACGCAACGTACTGAAAACTGCTGTGGCGATGATGCCAAAATCCCCGGTCGTAGCCGTCATGAATTCCACGCCGAGCCGGCTCAATGCGTTCAGACCGATGCTGGAACCGCCCGTGTGCCGTATGCCCAAACCGAGTGCGAGCGTGTGCGCACGGCCAAACTCCCGCCGCGGCACTGCGACGACACGAATGATCTCACCGTCCATGAGGCGTGTCATCCGGTGACGCACGGAACTTTCGGGAAGACCGAGGGCCGCGGCGAGCACCCGAACGGGAGCTCGGCCGTCTCGTTCGAGCGTCTCCACCAACCGCATGTCAGTCTCGTCGAGCGCGTATTCCTCCTCAGCCTGGAGCGTGGGTGCGTAGACATTGTGGGAGATCGCTTGATAATGGTGCACCTGGATTGAGAGCACCTCAGGATGTTCGCGAATCGCTGCGAGCAACTCGACGAGCTCCGTGTCAACGCGACACCGCACCTGAACGCACAACCCGGCGTCTCCGGTTGTTGTAGAGACATACGTCGTCAGTGACGACCCAATCATTTCTTCGTAGAGCAAGGTCGGGTCTCCCCGGAACGAAACGTGCAGGTGACCCTCAACTCGAAATCCAAACATGCGTGGATTAGCGCTCGCGGTGAATCGCAGTTGTCCACGGTCAACGACCGACTTCACGATTTCAGAAACACGATTGCGGGTGAGCCCAAGTTCCTCGGCGATGGACGAGTACGACGCACGCCCGTCCCGGCGCAGGCAATCGATGACGCGATCCTCTTCAATGGATGGCCCGTAGCTGTTTGGCATTGTCACTTCGTCTCAAGATCTGGTCCATCGAATACTGCCACATGGAAGCGCAAATTCGCATTAGAGCGAGTGGATATTGGGAATATGCACACACTTTTCCGCTTTTCAGATACTCTTTTTCATAATTACCGCCGTTTCGGCGTAAACAGCATCAACAATGAAGTTGAGCGTTGCTCAGGGCAGAACCTGGGCCTCGTGCCACAAACTGATGGGGAATCGTGAAGGTTATTATTATCGGCGCTGGGCTCGCGGGCCTCACCGCCGCATGGAAACTGCGCCAACTCGGACATGATCCGGTTGTTCTCGAAGCCCGCAACCGGGTCGGTGGGCGCACATGGTCAGAAACGCTCGCCAATGGCCAGGTCACCGAGCGCGGCGGTGAGTACGTATTCCCGACCGAATTCGCGATTCGTCGCTTGTCAGCGCAGCTTGAGGTACCGATCCTCACCCACAACGTTCGCTACGCACGAAGAACGGTGAACGGTTCGCACTTGAGTCTCAGCGAGCTCAATGCAGTCGGTGCACGACTGCGCACCACACTGAACCGGATGCTCGCAGACGGTATGGACCGGATCTCGGTTGACGAGGTGTTCCGGGTGACCATTGGCGTGGAATTTCCTAGCCACCCGGCATATCGGCGAATTGCGACGTCGTTGGCTGGCGATCCTGAATTCATCAGCGCCGAGGCCGCACTGCTGCATGAGTCTTCGGCCGACGGAGGCTATGTCGAGGACGGGGGGCGATTCCTGATGGGCAACCAGTCGCTCGCCATTGAACTCGCTCGTTTGCTTGGCACGGCCATACGGTTGGAGTCCCCCATCGCCGCTGTCGATCAGTCTCGCTCGGGCGTTCAGGTGACCCTCCGCGATGGCAGCCATGTCGATGGCGAGGCGGCAATACTCGCCGTCCCGCTTCCCATTTTGCGCGGGCTCGATCTCGGTTTCGTACTTCCCGCTCCGCAGCGCGCAGCGCTCGAACACCGTTCGATGGGCACGGCCGCAAAGCTGGGTGTTCCACTGCTGGCTGTCGACGGTGACGTCGCACTTCAGAATGCGGATCATGCATGGTGGTCGTGGCGTTCCCTATCGGTCGACGGCGAGAATCGCGTTCCGGCACTGTCGTGCTTCGCCGGCGGATCCCGCACGCTGGCCGCACTCGAGACCGCGAGCGGGCCCCAACGTTGGGTTGCCGAGCTGAAACGGATGCGCCCAGACCTGGTTATCGACGGAGACGTGCTCTTTACCGACTGGACGCACGACGAATGGACGATGGGGTCATACTCGGCACCCTCCCTCGATTGGAGGCCGGAGGACACCTCCGCCTTCGACTCTGCTGCCGGGCTCGTAGCGATAGCCGGCGAGCACACCGGTCTCCAGCAGTCCCTCAACGGTGCGGTCGTGTCCGGCTTTCGAGCGGCGAAAGCCATCTCGGCGCTAGCCTGAAAATCAACGGAACACATCAGGAACAACACAGTGGAAACCACAGACGTGATCGTCATCGGCGCCGGATTCGCCGGCCTTGTCGCCGCGCGCGAACTCGGCCGCTCCGGACACAAAGTGATCGTGCTCGAGGCGCGCGCCCGAGTGGGCGGTCGTACCTGGACCGAGCAGGCTCTTGGTCATGACCTCGAGCTCGGTGGCACCTGGGTGCACTGGGTGCAACCCCACGTCTGGGCAGAAATGACCCGGTACGGCCGACAAACTGTTCGCAGCCCGATCGCTGAGGAGGCCTACTGGCTCGGCGCCGGTGCTGCACCACGGAAGGGCTCGCTGGCGGATTTTTCGGCTCTCATCCACGACGGGCAACAACAAATAGTTGCGGATGCGCTCTCGGCAATTCCGCAAGCGATAGCTCCAACCGTCGGCAGAATCACTGACCTGGACGAGCAGTCGCTTCAGCAGCGCATAGACGATCTGCACCTCGACGATGAGGCCCGTTCCGCGAATGAGTCGGTGTGGGTCGGGCACGTCAACGCCCCATTGCACGAAGTAGGACTGTCTAGTGCACTGCGTTGGGCGAGCGCGACGGGCGGCCATTGGCCTCTGATGCACGAAGCCTCGGCAACCTATCGCGTCGTGGGAGGTATGTCCGCCTTCAGCGCTGCCATCGCCGCCGATGTGGTCGGCGATATCCGCCTCAACTCGACGGTCACCGCCATCGACCACAGCGAGAATAGGGCCACCGTCACTCTCTTCGACGGTCAAAAGTTGCGGGCGCAGCGCGTGATCATGACTCTGCCCATCAACGCCATCGACACGATCACGGTGACACCGTCCCTACCCGAGGTGTGGCGGCGCGCCAATGAAGAGCGCGTGGCCTCCCAGGGAATCAAGGTATGGATAAAGGTTCGCGGGCGCCTGCCGCGTTTCTTTGCTTACGCTTCTCAGCACCACCCGATCTCGGTACTCAAAAGCGAGTTCATCGAGGATGATCATTCGATCCTCGTCGGCTTTGGCCCGGATCACACAGCCATCGATGTGACCAGTATCGAACAGGTTCAGGCTGCCGTCGGAGTGTGGCGTGACGACCTGGAAGTGATCGGCGTTGCTGCACATGATTGGATGAAGGATCCCCTGTCGAAGAATACGTGGATGACCCACCGACCGGGGCAGTTGACGCGCGATCTCTCGCGCTTGCAGCTGGCGGATGGCGTGCTGCACTTTGCCGGCTGCGATACCGCTGATCTGTGGGGCGGGTTCATCGACGGCGCCGTCGAGAGCGGGCTGCGCGAGGCCCGCCTGGTGTCGAACGCGCTGACACGATAATGCTGCCAGGTCCCTCTCGGGCCCTGGCAGCATCGACTGTGACTATGTCTTTCCGATAGTCAGCGAAGCGCTAGGTGAGCGATACGCCTTCTTCGCCGGTGTCTTCGAGGAGTACGCCGGAATCGACATTCCACCTCATAACGGCACGAGTGCCGGGCTCGCGCACCCCGGCAGAGTGCGCCTCACGAACGGTGCCAGTGCTGCCATCCGGCAGTTGTACCTCACATCGCCACGCTGAGCCAAGATAGTTCGCATCCAACACAGTTACCGGCAGCGTGTTCACGTCTGAGGACTCTGACTCGGTACCTTCCGCACAGAGAGTGATGTTCTCTGGACGAATAAGAATCGCCAGAGACGTCGAATTCTTCTCACCGGGAACACGGATTGCATGTCCGGAAACATCCAAAGTAGATGTGCCGCCAACCGTATTGACCAGCGAGCCGGACAGGACAGTGGATTCCCCGAGAAACCGTCCCACGAAGAGTGTCTCCGGTCGTTGATAGAGCTCAGCCGGACTGCCGACCTGCTCGATCCGACCATTATTGAATACCGCAATCCGGTCGGAAAGCGACAGCGCCTCCTCCTGGTCGTGTGTCACGTACACGAAGGTTGATCCCACCTCGCGATGGATTCGCTTGATCTCTTTCTGCAGCCATTCGCGCAATTTCTTGTCGAGCGCGCCGAGCGGCTCATCCATGAGCAACACCCGAGGCTTGTAGACGAGTGCGCGCGCGAGCGCCACGCGCTGTTGCTGACCGCCCGAAAGTTCCGCCGGATAGCGATCGCCGAATTCGCCCATGCGCACCATGTCGAGGGCGCCGGCGATCATCGTCTTTTGTTCGGCCTTCGCGATCTTGCGCCGATCCAAGGGATACGCGATGTTTTCGGCCACGGTTTTGTGCGGGAACAGGGCATAGTTCTGAAACACCATGCCGATGTCGCGTTTGTGTGCGGGCAGTTTGGCAACGGGCTTGCCATAGATGTGGAGTAAACCTTCTGTGGCGGACACGAAACCGGCGATCATGTTCAGAGTCGTGGTTTTGCCCGACCCGGACGGGCCGAGAAAAGTCATGAATTCGCCCGGTTCGATAACGAGATTGATGGCGTCGACAACCGCCTTCTTGCCGTAGCGTTTTGTGACATCGCGGAGGCTGATTCCCGCGTCGTTGATCACACTGATGATCTCAGTATTCAGGTGCAACTGGCGAAGTTCTCGTTCGTTTTGATCCAGTGCGGACGGGCTGGTTTCCGGTCTCATGCCGAAACTCGCTTTCTCTTTCGGGTAGCAAATTGTGCGGTGAGCATAACCAGTACAGAAGTCAACATCGCAATGACGGCAACGGCGGCAACGGTTGGGTCACTCGCTTGCGTCACACTGTTGTAGATCTTCACTGGCAGCGTCTGTAACTGCGGACTCTGAATAAAGAGCGACAGAATGATTTCGTCAAAGGACGTGACGAAGGCGAAAAGAGCTCCCGCCGTGACCCCGGGCATGATCAGCGGGAGCGTGATGCTGAAGAATGTGCGTAGCCGTCCAGCCCCCAGAGTTGCCGAGGCTTGCTCCAATCGCGGGTCCACGCCCTGCAGCGAGGCTGTCACGTTAATAATGACGAGGGGCAGGGCCACGACGGTGTGCGCCAGCACAAATCCCGGCAGTGTGCCGAGCAGGTTGAACCGCAGGAAGAGCGAGTAGAGCCCAATTGCGATAACAATGCCCGGGACGATCAGCGGTGTGAGGAAGTAGCTCTCTAGCAAGGCCTTTCCGCGGAATTTGACTTTGGACAGCCCGATCGCCGCCATGATCCCCAGCGATGTTGCGACGACCATGGTGACGAGCGCGACCTGCAGCGATGAGCCCAGGGCTCGCAACCACGAAGGGTCAGTGAAGAAGTTCTCGTACCACTGCAGGGAGAACCCTTTGGGTGGAAAGTTGAACGACGCCGCCGAGTTGAACGACATAGGAATGATGACCAGGGTCGGTAGCAACAACCAGAGAACGATGAGAACTGCCAAGGCACCCAGTGCGCGCTTAAGCGTCATTTCACCCGCCCCGCAAACAGACTCGTACCCTTGGACAAACGGCCCACGAGCGCAAGCACCACGATGGTTGTGGTGAGCATGAAGATACCGAGCGCCGTTCCGTGGCCCCACATTAGGAAACCACTGATCTGCTGGTACATAAGTGCAGACATCATGATTTCCTTTGACGAGCCCAGCAGTGCGGGGATGATGTAGAAGCCCAATCCCAGAATGAAGACCGTGACCGAACCGGCAAAAATCCCTGGTCGGGACAGCGGCAAATAGACCGTGAAGAATGCCGTAACTGGTCTTGCGCCCAGATTTGCCGCCGCGGGTAGAAGTCGCTTGTCGATTTTCGCCAGTGCTGAGTAGATCGGCAGGACCATGAACGGCAATAGCACTTGGGACATACCAAGAGCGACGCCGAAGGTGCTCCGAATCAACGGCAGCGGGCCGATTCCGAACAACGATTCGAGAAGCCCATTGATCGGTCCGGTGTCCTGCAAAAGAACCAACCACGCGAGTGTGCGCACGAGGATGCTCGTCCACAACGGCAGCATGATGAACAGCTGCAACATGTTGCGAGTGCGATCACTCACGATCGTCATCAAATATGCGTAGGGGTACGCAATAAGCAGGCAGACGATCGTGACGAGGAAGGAAGTTCCGAATGTGCGCAGTGCCACCACCATGTTGGTGGGGGTGGTGAACAGCCACACATAGTTCTGGATTCCCAGCGTCGGATCCGTGATGCTTCGGACGAAGACATCGATGAGCGGCGCGAGAAAGAAGAACGAGACGATGACGAAGGCGGGTATCAGGAGCAGAAACGGGCGCCAGTTCTTGGGCTCTCGACCCTGTTTCGTCGTCCCGCCGTCGTCAGTGGAGCGGTTGCCCCGATCGCGAGTAGAAGCTATATCAGCCATGCGGGTTAGCTACCGGTAACCCAGCCGGCCCATGCCGCCGACAGAGCGTCGTAGTTTTCCACCCAGAAGTCAATGTTCGGGGCGTGCCCGGTCTTGAGGTGTTCCGTGGTGAGCCACGTCTCCAACGTGGCGTCAACCTTTGGCTTTGCGTCGACGTTGACCGGCCCGTACGAGGTCAGCTCTGTCATGCGTGCCTGCTGTTCGGCGCCGAGGTAGAAGTTCACCGCGGCGAAAGCTGCCTGCGGATCCTTCACTCCCTTGGGAATGGCCGTCGAATCGACCATGATCATCCACTCATCCCACATGGGGGCGATCGGTGCTCCAGCTGCCGCCGCACCGTATCCGCGGCCAGACCAAACCAGCCCCATGACGGCCTCGCCCGATTCGAGCTGCTGCTGCGCTTGTGCGCCGGAAGTCCAGCCGATCACGTCGTCGCCGAGGGCACGGTACTTGTCGAAGGCGGTATCGATATCGGAGACGTTCACATTATTGATATCTTTGCCCTCGGCCGCCAGGGCGAACTCAACTGTCTGAGGATCAACGTACGGAGATTGACTGACCGTGCGCTTGCCCGGGAATTTATCGGTATCGAAGAAGTCAGCGGCACTGGTCGGTGGGTTGTCACCGAACGCATCAGTGTTGTAGGCCACGACGAGGCCGTAGAGAATATTCGGCACCATGCACTTGTCAGTGATCGTTCCCTCAGGAACCTTCGAAATGTCTACCTGAGAGTAGTCATACTCTTCGTACAACGTTCCGCAGCCACGGGCCGTATCGAACTGTGTCGCGTTGGTAATGTCCCAGGTGACGTTTCCGCTGTCGACCATTGCCTTGAGCTTGCCGGCGTCGAATGCGTCCTGCAAGAAAGTCGCGCCCGAGATTTTCGCGAACGGATCCCACGCCGCGTCTCGTTGACCGTCCTGAAAAATCCCGCCGGAGGCAGCATAGGTCAGCGTCACGCCGTCAAAGACTCCCTCGGCAACCACGCCCGCTACCGGGGTGCCCAGGTCGCGATCGGGCGCGGGGGCAGCTTCATTTCCCCCGGCGCAGCCAGCCATGAGCAGGGTGGCTACTCCGCCCAAAGCGATTACACACAGCTGCCGCTTCAGTTTCTGATTTCGCATGGTGATCCTTCTTCCTTCACGCCGTTGTGAACCCCCGAGGCCAGAACACGCAAACCTGCTGCACTGCACTCTCCAGGAATCGGTAGCCTCAACGTAGCAACTTCGATCCGGAAGTGCGACTAATTCTTCAAATTTCAGCGAATATCACGCGAAAATTTGATTGATTCGCGGTGGGCTTCGCGCAAATTGGCAATTCGTTACGCATCCGTGACGAAATACGCGCTAGTCCGATGCGCTCCCACGCAACGCCAGCCACAGTTCGGCCGACACGTCAGGGTCGTCAAGATCTACTTCCATGAGCTTGGTCGCGATACCGATGCGATGCCGCACAGAATTGCGGTGCAGGCCGAGTTCACGCGCCACGGCCTCCCACTGACCGCGATGCCGAAGATAGCTTTTCACCGTGACCACTAGATCGGCCCGGTGGTAGTCAACGAGCGCTGTCACCCATCCCGCGGCTGACGAACCCGAAAGGTTTGGGATGGTGGAGAGACGACCAACGGGAGCGATCCGGCAGGCTCGGCGCAGATCTTGCACGCTGCCCGGCAGGTCGCGAAGTAGCATCGGTCGGCTGAGCACCCCCGCATAGTCGGCGCCACGAAGCGGAGCCGCGGTTTGCCCGAATGAGCTCGGAGTCACCGGCGATTCAAGTACAAGGTAGGTGAGGCCGTCGGTGGTGCATCGCAGTCGCGAGCGACGAATGCTCTCGCGAAGTCGATTCTCGCCCGTGGCGATCACCATGGAACCGAGCTGTTCCGAGAGTTCGGCAGTCGACAGCGCGACGGCATCGTCCCCTCGAATCGCGAGCAGCTGCACCCGTTCCGCCAGTGGTCCCCCGGCCAGATCCACCACGACGAGCCGGGCTGCATCCGCAAAGCCGTTCACGAGCAGGGTGGCAGCGGTGCTGCTCATAATTGAGTTTGCGCGAGTGAGCTGCCATTCACGCTGTGCAGTTAGTGCCAGCACCATGCAGCCGGTGAGAACGAGCTGTCGCTCGGCAGCGCGCAATGGGCGCCCGGCGCAGACTGCCAAAAAACCGGCGGTGCGTGAGCCATCGATGATGGAGTATTCCAGAACGTCTTCTCCGAGCATGGCGAAGCTTGCAGCCGAGCGGGTCCCCGCCAGATTGAATCGCTGCGTTTCCAGTCTGAGCTGAGGGAGGATGTGGCGGTGCGTGGGTGGCCAGCAGGTTTCATCCGACAGGTCTGCTGGCAGGTAGACAGCCCACCCGGCCAGAGCCGTCCCGAGTACCTTCACGACCGCAGCCACCGCTTCCGGCCGAGTCGCCGCTTGGGCGAGGGATGTTTGCAGACTCAGACTGGCCGCCAAGTCGGCGCGGGCCGTTTTGCCGACCAAGTCCCAGTAGGCCCGAGCCACCTGCATAAAGGGGGTCCCGTCCGGCACGATGAGCAGCTGGATCTCGGCGGCAACGCAGGCGCGCTGAAGTTCCACCGGCACCGAATCTGTGCCGGCACCGAGCCCCAGTCCGAGCGCGGCAACACCGTGCAGGGCTAGCCGATCGACGTAGGCCCGAATAATGGCTTCGCGGTTGGTTCCAGTTTTCCCGCCCAGAGGTATCCCGGTGGTGAGCAGCAATTCACCGCCCTCCAGATACGGGGTGGGATCGTCCAATTCGGAGATATGCACACCGGTGAGTTGAACCTTTGCGACACCCGCGTGACCCACCGGGTGCAGGCCGGCCCCCAGTCTTTCGCAGAGCTCGATCAGACCGATCACGCGCACCCCATCCACTCTCATTGAATTGGATATTCAATCTAGAAATGCTCCAAATGGGATAATACATCCAATGTGAGGGGCGGGGTCGCGTTGCTAACTTGAGGCCATGACACTGGCGTCCCTTACACAATCTCGGCTGCTAACCACGGCCATCCCCGGCCCTCGCTCGATTGCGCTGCACGCAGAGCGCGAAAAGCAGGTCACAAGTGGTTTTGGCGTTGCCCTTCCCATCTTCATCGACCGCGCTGAGGGCGCAATCCTGGAGGATGTCGACGGAAACCGAATTATCGATTTCGCTTCAGGCATTGCGGTAACTAGCGTTGGCGCGAGCAACCCCAAGGTGCAGGCTCACGTCAGTGAACAGCTGGCCAGGTTCACCCACACCTGTTTCATGGTGACCGAATACGACTCTTTCACCGCTGTCTGCCGCTGGCTCAATGAACATACTCCCGGCGATTTCGAGAAGCGCACAGCGCTGTTCTCAACCGGTGCTGAAGCCATCGAGAATGCCGTGAAGGTTGCCCGTTCGGCGACCGGACGGCAGCGCGTGCTCGTATTCGACGACGCCTACCACGGCCGTTCGCTTCTCACCATGGCGATGACGGCGAAAGAGAACCCCTACAAGCTCAATTTTGGTCCCTTTCCCGCTGAGGTAATTCGCGCGCCATTTGCTGCCCCCTTGCGCTGGCCGACCGGCGCCCACAATGCCACCGCCGACGCGCTGGCAGCGCTCGAGCGTATTCTCGAGGAGAACGGGCCGGAAACTTTTGCGGCGATGGTCGTTGAGCCTATTCAAGGTGAAGGCGGGTTCATCGTTCCCTCCCCCGGATTTCTTCCCGGCCTGCGCGACATTGCAACAAAATACGGCATCGTATTGGTGCTCGATGAGATCCAGGCCGGCATGGGCCGGACCGGGGCACTTTTCGCGAGCAACGATGAGAATATCGCCGGCGACATCACGGTTACGGCAAAGGCCCTCGCGGGCGGATTGCCCCTGAGCGCTATCACCGGGCGAATCGAGTTGATGAACGCTGTGCATGCCGGCGGTCTCGGCGGCACCTATGCGGGCAACCCGCTCGCCTGTGCCGCCGCTCTCGGTGTTTTCGAGGCATTCGAAGACGGCAGCCTGATCGAAAACGCTCTGCGTATCGAGACGACAGCCCGCGGCATCCTGGAGCCGTTGCGTTCCACGACAGGCATCGTGGCCGACGTGCGCGGTCGGGGGGCCATGCTTGCCGTCGAATTCGCCGATGCCGGAACGCTGGTGCCACGAGCCGATCTCGCCAAAGCGATCGCTGATCTCTGTCACCGCAGTGGCCTTCTCGTATTGGTCTGCGGCACATTCTCGAACGTGCTTCGCCTTCTCCCGCCGCTGGTGATTGACCAGGACCTGCTTGAGGATGGTTTGATACTTCTTCGAGACGTAATTTCGCAAGTCAGCGAAGCGGTCGACATCGAACAGCTCGAAACCGTGGCGACGTGATCGCCTCGGCTTCGACCACGGACGTGAGTCACAACCCGCGCACCGCCGAGAGCGTCGGTGGTGTTCAGCACACGACACCGACCGCCGTCGAGGCGATTCTGCAGGCCGCACAATTCGCGGCGGCGGAGCTGGCCGCATCGTCGCCGTTCGATCGACAGCGCTGGCTGAATGCTGTCGCTGCGACGCTACTTTGCCATAGTGACGAGCTCGCACTACTGGCCGATGAGGAGACTGCGCTGGGTCTCCCGCGTCTCCGCGGAGAAATCGCTGGGGCGGCCAAAAGCGCCCAATTTTACGCCAGCGTGGCCGTCGACGGCCATTATCTGAATGCCAGCACTGAAATCGTGAACGACACTACAACTCTCGCTCGCTGGAACGTTCCGATTGGCCCCATCGCCATTTTCGGCGCCAGCAACTTTCCATTTGGCTTCGGCGTTTGTGGGCACGACGTGGCCTCTGCCCTTGCGGCCGGCTGCCCCGTAGTTGTGAAGGCTCACCCGGCCCATCCGCGGCTGAGCGTTCGTATGGCGCAGCTAACCCGTGACGCCCTGGACTCAGCCGGGGCGCCCGCAGGCGTTTACGACCTGGTCGTCGGTTTCGAGGCCGGGTTGCAGCTCGTTGACTCGCCTGTGATTATGGCCGTCGCGTTCACAGGCAGTCAGGGCGGAGGAATGGCCCTGCGCGATCGCGCCGCTGCACGGGGCGTACCGGTATTTGCTGAAATGGGCACGGTCAACCCTGTTTTCGTGACCGCCACGGCGATTACCGCGTTCAATCCCACCGAGACCATCGCTGCCGGATTTGTCGAATCGTTCACCATGGGTGCTGGCCAATTCTGCACGAAACCGGGCCTGATCTTTGCCCCCGCTGGTTCTGGCATGTTCGCCGCGATCACGGACATTGTGGCTCAGGTCGCGCCCGCACCTCTGCTTACGGCGGGTATCGCTGCCAGCTTCGATGCCGGTGTCGCGGAGCTCGCTCACGCGACGGGCTCGCTCGCTCACGCGACGGGCTCGCTCGCTCACGCGACGGGCTCGCCCGCTCCCGCCGAGGCACGTCGCGACAGTCTCAGCGCCGCCAGGGTGTTCGCCGTCACCCTCGATGACCTGCAGCCGGGCTCACGCCTTCTCGAAGAATGCTTTGGACCCGTCGCGCTGGTCTGCGAATATACCGACTCGGCAGCGGCCGTGAATGCTTTGGGTCGCCTTCAAAACTCACTCGCGGCATCCGTCTTCACCGGCGGCCCGTGCGACGTTGAGGCGAATGAGGTGGTTTCTCAGCTGCTCACCAAGGTCGGTCGTGTGGCCGTCAACGCTTGGCCCACCGGTGTTGCCAACACGTGGTCCCAGCAGCATGGTGGTCCGTGGCCGGCGACATCACGTCCCGACGCTACGAGTGTCGGTGCCGGCGCGTTGTCCCGGTTCGTTCGCCCCGTTGCCATTCAGAATGCCGCCCCGGCTATGCTGCCCGGCGCACTCGCACCGGAGAATCCGTGGAGCATGCCCCGCCGGGTCAACGGCATTTTGACCGTCCCCACCTCTTAGTCTCCGCCGTCTGCGCGAGCAGCGAGACCGCCAATCTGACAACGTCAGCGGTGAAACGAGGCGAAAGGCTGGCTTCTGCGACCCGACCCACTAGGGATGCGAAGACTAGCGCAGCACAGACCGGGAGGCCACAGGCACTCAGGAATCGCTTATGCCCGTGCGGTAGTCTTCGAAGATTGCCGTGAACAGCCCCGTCCTGGGCTGAAGGCGTAAACGGAGGTGACATGGGGCTGGGGCATGCAATCCGACGGGTGGTTTCGCCCGTTTCGCTGTCGCCATTTGTCTCCGTGCTAGCTCTCGCAGCGTTGCTGTTTGCGGTCTTCGCCCTGCACTCCGAGGCAACCGGGCGTGACCTGCACACGCTCGTCCCCGCTGGGTCCACGGTAGCCGGTCAACAGACGGACCTGGGTGTGGCTGCTGTCGCAGATGCCCCCGTCGTCGCCGCAATCTCTTCCGGCAGCCGCAACGGACCGCTCGACTGCGCGCTCCTTGCCATAGCGTGCGTTCTGCTGCTCACCCTCGTTGCGCGCGTCTATTTGACCCGGCTACCGGCCAGGTATCGGCGCCTGCTCGATGCCGGTGGCGGCCCCGTTCGCCTGTGGCAGACCCACGCCATACCGATCCACCGGCCCAGCCTCACTCTTCTCTCCATCAGTCGCGTTTAGACCGGGGCAGTTTCGAGGCCAGTACCTGGCTTGGGAGCGACGCTGTGCCCTCGGCCGCCCAGTTTGTACTCGGAAGCCCCAACGCGACCATTTTTCGATAGCTGAATCACCTGCAAGGACATATTTATGCATTACCGTGACATTTCTCGACCAACGTGTGCTTTCGGGGCGGTGCTCTGTGGATAACACCGGACACGTCGCCACCGCGCCAGACGCGTCCGGGGCGCTGCCACCACTATCGCGGCGCGATATGCGCGCGTTGGAAAACAGGCTGCGCACGACACGATCCGCCAAGACTGAATCCGCTGCACCGCCGGCGCGCACGGTCACCCGACCGGTTTCAGTACGCAAACGCGCAGGGGGCGTTGGCGCCATGGCCATGATCGCCCTCTTCGCGGTCAGCACGTCTGTGCCCGCACTGGCCATCGTGTCCGAAACGCCAGAAGCTGACGCAACCGTCGCCGCCGCCGAGGTGGACCACTCACAAAGCGTGACGGCCGCCAGCACAACATCCGTTCCCTTTCAGCGCGACGGATACGCCATCACGGAGGCACCCGAGCCGGCGTCGTACACCGAAACTGCCAGCAACGGTAAATGGGCCAGCCTCAGTGCCGGCCAGCTCAGCGACCAAGGCTGGGCGCTCCCTGTTTTGGGACGGATATCGAGCCCGTTCGGTTCTCGCCCGGACAAGCCCGTTGGCGGTGTGGGCGATTTCCACAACGGCACCGACATCGCCGCGCCCTGCGGCCAGCCCGTGTTCGCCGCAAACGGGGGAAAGGTCATCGACTCGGGATACCAGGGCTCGTATGGCAATTGGATTCTTATCGACCACGGGAACGGTGTCGAGACCGGTTATGCCCACAGCAGCCAGCTCCTCGTTGACGTTGGTCAGGTCGTCACAGCGGGCGAAGTCATTGCCGTCGTGGGTACAACGGGTTCGTCGACTGGCTGCCACGTGCATTTTGAAGCCCGCGTCGACGGTGAAATTGTCGATGCAGAACCCTTCATGAACGCTCGGGGCGTTTCGCTGGGCTAGGCGAACTCGGTGTCTCCACTGTCGGTGGAGCCCGCAACCCGGAACGTCCCTACGCCGCGTGAGTCCGGGCACGGACAGTCAGAACCTGCGCTAGCACGATCGCTGCGGCGACCGCTGTGGCGACGATGACGGTGAGGAGGTCGTTTTGTACTTTCAGGACGGTGAAAGGAATGAGGATCGCGAGGTCGAGGGCTATCGTGAGGGTCGGGATCCAGGGATTCGCATCGATTTTTGTGCGTAGGTGCCGGATTACGCCCCACTGCGCGGCCATGTCCATGGCGAGGTAGAGGAACGCCCCCATCGAGGCAATTTGGCTGAGATCCAAAAACGCTGTGGCGACGATGGCGAGGCCAGCGGTGATGATCATCGGCTGATGTGTAACCCGGTCCGGCAGCGACGGCGCCTGCCGCATGTCCTGCAACATCGCGTAGAGACGTGACACGGAGTACAGGCTCGCGAGAAGACCGGAAAGTGTGGCGACAACGGCGATCGCGACGGTGATCCCGACACCCCAAGCGCCGAAAAGCGGCTCGGCTGCTTGAGCGAGTGCGTAGTCGCGGGCGCCAACGGCGCCTTTCGCGCCGATACTGGACTCAACTGACACCGTAATCAATAGGTACAGCACCGTGCAGATGAGAAGAGAAATGACGATTGACCGCGCGATGTTCTTTTTCGGGTCTTGGATGTCATCACCCTGGTTGGTGATCGTCGTGAAGCCCTTGTAGGCGAGTACGCACAGCGTCGTCCCGGCCAGTAGGCCGACGACATCCAACGAGTCACCCGAGGCTTTGGCGAAGAACCCGTTGCCGGATACGGCGGTTCCGAGTAGTCCGGCGATCGCGAGGACACCGATACCGAGAATCTTCAGCACCGCTGTCGTGGTTGCCGAGCTTTCGACGAGTTTGTTGCCGAGAAGGTTCACCACGGCCGCTAAGACGATCGCGGCGACACCCAGGACAGGAACGAGAATGACGGAGTTTTGCAGGCCGAATGGACGCATCAGGTAGGTGCCGAAGGTGCGTGCCAGGAGGCTCTCGGCGATGACCATCGACACATACATGAAGAGCGAGAATGAGCCCGCAGCCACGCCCGGACCGTAGGCGTCTTTCAAGAGCATCGCGATACCACCGGAAGAGGGGTTCACGCTGGAGTAACGAACGTACGAGTACGAGCTGACGCCGGCCACGATCGCGCCCAAAAGGAAAGCAATCGGGAACCAATCGCCGGCAAACCCTGCTACCTGACCGACGAGAGCGAAGATCCCCGCGCCAATCATCACTCCGGTGCCGAGCGATATCGAGCCGGCTAATGTGATCTTGTCGGTGCGGTTAGCCATGGATCCTGACCTCCGTGCGCGCTGTGCTACTGCTCGTGGTAATGATACTCAACACGGAGCCTTCGCGATGGTCATGGCGAAGTTCGGCACCCCGTCGAGCATCATGCTCGTATATGTGAGGGTATCCTCCAAGACGATCGGAGTCCCGTCCACGATGAGAGCCACGCCACCGATAGCGAGAATATTGAGCCCGGTGGCGCTCACGATGATGTCAGCCTTGTTGAGGCATCACCCGCAGGATCGGCGGGCCCGTCGAGCCGGGTACCCAGAGCAGCGAGGATGCGTGCGACATCCATGGCGATGGCGGCCGCGGCACCCATCGCCGTCGCAGGCGCAGAGTCCCGTCGTTCGTCCAGCTCGGTCATCAGCGACGCCGACGCATCGACGGCAGCGGAATACGCCGACGGTTGCTGCGTCTCCGCATCCCACTCGCGGAGCAGGACCGCCACCGCGTCGAGGGCAACGCTCAACGACGGACGCAACTCCGGTCTCAGCTCGACGTTGATCGGGGTTCCCCACACCGCACCGGCGAGTACATCCGTGAGATCCCGCACATGAAAGGTGACGGTTTCGAGGGCAGCCAAGTCTGCGTAATCAGCATTCAGGTCTCGGCGATGGATTCGGGCGCGCGGATTGACTTTACGACTGTCGTCGGCGTGATGCAACGCGGCGCGCACGTCGCGGGAAACACCGACGAGGGCGTCATTGCGGGATGCCCATCCATCCCGCTCCGGCGGCCAGCTCTCGGCCAGAGCTTCAGCGATCTCGAGCAGATGATCTGCCAATACCGAGCGATAGTTCGAGAGTTGCCGGCCCACTGCGTCGAAGCTGAGCGTGGGAAAAACCAGCATGTTGATTAAAAGCCCGATCACGATACCGAGGCTGATTTGCTCTAGGTACCCGATCGAATAGGAGTCGGCATTCGGGCCACCGACGATGAGCACGAACAGGGCCGTGACCGGAATGAATTCGCGGTTCGCGCCAAACCACCCGGTGGCAGCGATGAGCGCACCGACGCCGACGGCGAGTGAGATGGTCCATACATTGGGGTCGCTGAGTAGGAGCACTGCCGCCGCGAGGAGAATGCCGATCGCAAGACTTCCGAGGGTCTGCAGGGCATTCCTCACCGAGCCCATGAGTGTGGGGTACATGCTCACGAGGGCGCCGAGCGGTGCATAGTAAGGGTAGTTGTCGGCCACCCCCGGCAGATACGGCGCGACGGACCAGGCGATGCCGACGGCGACGGCGGCTTTGGCCGCCTGGAGGCTGCGCGCCCGGGTGATCTGCGATTTCATTCGCCACGCGGTTCTTTTCACCGGTGTGAGGAAGATGCTTGTCATTGACTTCCAATTTGCTCGTCGAGCCCGACGGGAATCGCTCGTTGTATCGCCACCGTTGTTGGAGTCACGCCGCGTGCCGCAGCGTCTGCACGTCACCAAAACTGAGCGATACTACGCTAGCGCACCATGCGTTTCAGACAGAACCGTGTCGCTGCACGAATGACCGAAATCTCAAGCAGGATCGAGCCCAGACTTCAGTGGCTCTCCCATCTTTCGAGACCGGTGGATAGTGATTCTGACCGCCGATCGGGCTCGCGACCACAGCACGTCGAGTGCTCTTATGGGAGTACCGCAAAAATGCCGCGGGCGCCCTTCTCGGCATCCGACATGATGTGGCTAACGAAGGGATAATGGCCGGCTTCGGTGAAGGTGAGCTCAACGAAACCACCCTGGGCGACGGCCAGATCGAGTACCTGGGACCCGCCAGTTGACGTGCTGCCGCCGTCTTTGAGCGAGTAGTCACCCTCTTTGAAGACGGTGTGAAATTGGCCTCCGACAATATGGAAGGCACTGGCCACGTTGGGTCCGGCATCCAGCACCCAGACACGCACGGTCTCGCCCACCGTTGCCGCGAGCGGACGAGCGGCGTACTGGTTGGCGTACCCGTTGAAGATGACCAGATCGGGGGTCTGCGTCGCCACCTTGAGGTCGTCGACCTCACCACCCTGCGCACCGAGATAAAGCTCGGACTGCACCACGAGGTACTCCCGGTCCACCGTTGCAAGACCTGGCGGGTCGATGATGACGGCACCGAACATGCCATTGGCAATATGCACCGACATCGGCATAGTCGAGCAGTGGTAGAGCCAAATGCCGGATCGTGTGGCGGTAAACGTGTAGATGAGACTCTCGCCAGGCTGAATCGTGCGCATCACATCGTCCGGGCTCACGTCGCCGGCGTGGAAATCAACGGAATGACCCATCGTGCCCTCGTTCACGAGGGTGATCTCGAAGACGTCGCCTACCGAGCCGCGCAGGGTGGGACCGGGCGCGGTGCCGTTGAAGGTCCACAACATTTGCACGACTCCAGGTGCTACCTCGGTCTCGACATTACGCACGACCAGGGTGCTGCGATGTACCGTGGCGGATGTCGCGGCGGGCAAGGCCGCATCTCGAGCCGTGAAGGCAGAATCGGGCTCGGCCATCGGGTCGAAGTCATCGGCGGCTGAGCGTATTCCAGTCTCAGACTGATCGGCGTGAGCGGAATCGGCAGCGGTGCCGACCGCGATGATGCTGATCGTCATGCCGAGCAGCCGGTGCCCGGCAATGGAGCACCAGCCATTCAGGTCGGCGTCGATCATGCCGAGTGGCACGGTTTCGGACGCGCCCGGTTCGAGCGATCCCGACATCATGCCACTCTCAAAAACCAGATTATGCACCATGTCATCGCCGTTAGTGAGGGCGATCACGAGCGTGTCACCCACCGGAACCTCTATGCGGTCCGGAACGAACCGCATATTCACCATGGTCACCGCCACCGAAGTGGTGTGTCCGGTCGCTACCGCGCCTTCAGCGGATGCACCGGCCTGGGCTGACACCGTGCCAAGGCCAACCGAGGCAGGGTCGGCGACAATCCCCACGGTTACCGTGAGCAGCAGTGCGGCCGCGGCCACGAGCATGCGCCCGGTCTGGCGGGGCGAGGTTGTCGGAGCCGCTCGCTCCCCCGGGGTGATGCGCACGATTGGCAGTGCCCGCACCCGCCGGTTTTCGCGCAGGGCCCGGATAAAGAACACTAGGAAGCTGGCCAGTGTGCCCACAATCAGCGCCGAGAGCACCACGGTCAGGCTGCTGGAGACCGGCAGCAACGTCAGGACGAGTGCGCCATTGACGACCGCCACCCGGAACAGGCCGCCGCGGTCTAGTTCATTCGCGGTTGCTTTGAGTGCAGCCGGGCCGCCGCCAAGCACCACGGGCACGAGGTGGCTCAGGGCTCCGAGGAGAATTTGCGCGGCGAACCCGATAGCGAAGTACGGCACGAGCATCTCAACGGCCGCGGCCGCGGCGGTCCAGCTCGGAGCAAAGGCCACCTGCAGGCCAAAGCCGAGGGTGCAGGTGGCGAACCAGACAAGCGCCGCACCCAGGCTCCAGGCCGGAAAGCTGACGGCGGGCGCGCGACGCAGATGGGCGACCGCCTCCCCCAACACCAGACCGAGGCCTACCAGGTAGGTGAGTACGCCCAGAGCTGCAATCAATCGCAGATCGACCAGGCAGCCAAGCGAGAGCAGGCCAAGTCCGCCCACGAGCACGGTAAGGGTATGCCCGGCCGCCTTCGTTCGACCCTGCGCCTGGGTGTGCAGAACAGTGGGCCAGAGCAGTGCGACGGTGCCGATCACGGTCAGCCCCACCCAACCGAGCAGGTTGAGACCGAGGTGCCCGATAAATAGGCGTTCGTAACCTTCGCCGCCGCCGCTAAGCCCAGCCATCAGTATGCCCAGGGTTACCCCGACCACGAGCGTCAGGGCGCTGGCCACGTAGTAGCGTACGAGCGGGGCGAACCGGCCGGGCAGCGCGCCGCGGGACTGGCCGACGATCACGATAGCGTGGGCCAGGGCGTTCAGTCCCACCAGAATGCCGCCGACGAGTACCAGCTGATACGCGTCGATGACCATTCCGGTCATCACCAGCGCGGCACCCAGAGTGTGCACGCTCAGGCGCAACCCCAGCGATAGGCGGTGGCCGAGTGCCTTCCGTCGCAGCAGCGTGTCGGCGAAGTGCTGGCTCCAAATCAGGATGGCGGTACTCACCGCTCCGAGCAGCAACAGGTGTACCAAGAGCCAGCCCGACGACGGAATGAAGCGGTGCAGGAGTGTGAAGATCAACGCGGCGGCCAGCCACGCGGGCACCAGGATTCCAGACGTAATGTGCCAGAGCCGGTCTTTCATGTGCGCGCACGTTGTAACACCGGCACCGCGGTTGCGAGCAGCACCGACATGACCGCGATCACCATGAATAGCAGGACCGCGACGATGTTGAACACTCCGCCCCATTGCACGATGGCCGGCCAGCCATAAGCGTCACCGACAAGTACCCGCGCGAGGAGTGAAACGTGCAGCAAGGCCGCGGGCACATACATGACCGGTCGGTAAGGCAGCGGCCGGCGCAGTACGGCCGGCAGGATGGTGGGGGCATGTGCCATGATCATCGAAATCACGAATCCGAGAAATGCCGCATGCATCATGGCGTCATAGGCAGGGCCGGAATAGACGGGACCCCTGAGCAGCCAGATACCGCCGACCACAACGAGCCAACCGTAGCCGGCCAGCAGGCACCATGCCATGTAGCGGGGCAGGCCGGCAGAACGAACCGTGCGTGTTGCGATGTCATGCCGGAACAACCACGCCACCAGCGCCAGTATGCCGACGCCCAACACGCGATAGCCGACCACCGGCCAGACCAGAGCCGCGACTGAGCCGAAGCCGAGGGCCAGGCTGATGGCCAGCATCCATTGTTCGGCGCGCGGGTCGACGGTTGGCGAGATACGCGACAGTTCGAGGCGTTCGCCGGCGATCGTGAGCACCAGAACAAGGATGAGGAGCGGGGCCAGCTGTGGGATGCCGATACCGCGCAACCAGAACACCGTGGACATCAGCCCAAGCAGGGCTCCGAGCACCTGGACCGCGATGGATACCGCGGCCTGTTTGCGCCAGATTTCCGCGTAGATGATCAGCAGCACCAGGCTGCCGGCAACAAAAGCGGCCTGGCCAACGACTACCGGCAGCGGCGAGATGAGCGCGAGAGCGCCACCGCCGAGCAATCCGGGCGCCAGATACGCCCAACGTCGACGCACGGCCACAGCGCGCTCGAGAACAACCACGGTGCCCACGAAACCGAACACCATGAGTGGGCCGTGCACGGCGGTCAGTCTGCTGCTGTCGACCGGTGCGCCCAGGCCGAGCAGCGCTAGGGCACCGTCGAGCCCGGCGAGGAGGGCGAAGCCTGCCAGCAGCAGAAAAACTATTCGCCCCGTGACCTGGGGCTTGGCGACAGGACTGCCGCCTCGCGCGGCGCGGCCGGTGCGGCGGATGGGACTCAGCGTAGACATCGCGGGTGGCCCTCAGATAACGTGCGTGTCGGCTAGTTTGCGCGGGTAAGGCGGATAGTCCAGGTTTCGGGCCCGTTCTCGCGGTAGGAGATGACAAAGTCGCCGGGACGGCTGCTTTCGAGCTGCGCCAGCAGCGGCAGCGGGTTGTGCGAAGCGATGAGATCGAGGGCGAAACCGGGCTGAATGGCGCTGAGCGCCCCGAAAATCGTGGCGTGCCGGATTGCATGCGGAATGGGGCGTGAGTCGAGGACGATGTTCTCGGTGTCCTCGTGGCCACACGCACAAGCGTGCGGATTGGAAGGCTCACCGGTGGGTGCTTCGACGGGGGTTCCGGCGTCTACAGCACCGGGACGGCTGGGCGATATGGTGATCGGTTCGGCGGTCATGGTTCTCTCCTCGGTGCTTGGTTCGAATGGCACTATAGATTTATATTAGAGGATACAGCTGCTTTTAAATGCGTTCGTCCGATCGGGAAAGCTAAATGATGGCAATCGGGCAGGCGATTTGGGTGAGGAACCGCAGTAGGCGGTGCCAGGTCGGCCTACCGTGATGACAAAGTCATAAAGTTGTTGGCATGACATTCGTCGCTCGCGCGTCATCGAATAGTGCCCGGTCGATCGTGACTCTCACGGTCAACCCGGCCCTCGACATCAGCACGTCGACGTCCCGAGTGATGAGCGAACACAAGCTGCGCTGCGGTCCGAGCCGGATCGATCCGGGCGGCGGCGGCGTGAACGTGGCGCGTACCATCCATCGCCTCGGCGGGGACGTGCTGGCCATCTACGCCGCGGGCGGGCTCACCGGTGCCACCTATCGCCAGTTGCTCGAGGCGGAGGGTGTGCCGACCCTCGCCATTCCCATCGCGGGAACGACACGGGAGAGCTTCACCATTGACGAGACAGATTCCGGTGAACAATTTCGTTTCGTGCTTCAGGGTCCGGAGCTTTCGGAGGCCGAGTGGACGAGGTGCCTCACGACGGTGGAAGCGGCTATTGCACCGGGAGGGTACGTCGTGGCCAGTGGCAGCCTGCCTCCCGGGGTGCCGACGGATTTCTACGCGCGGGTGGCACGGTTGGCGCACCAGCACGGTGCACGTTCGATCGTGGATGCCTCGGGCGAAGCGCTCCAGGCGGCGCTCGCCGAGGGTGTGTATCTGGTCAAGGCGAGCCGACGCGAGCTGAGCGAGTTCACCGGCAGGGAATTGGCCAACGAACAGAAAGAGGTAGACGCGGCAACCGAGTTGGTTGCCCGTGGGGCCGCGGAGCTCGTGGCCTTGACTCTCGGCCAAGCGGGCGCCGTGCTCGCGTCTGCCTCCGGGGCCATCCGCTTGCCGGTGCCCAGGGTGCGCGTGCAGAGCGTGGTCGGTGCGGGTGATGGTTTTCTTGGTGCGTTCGTCTGGCGCCTGTCGCAGGGCCAGAGACCGGAGGTGGCGTTTCGTTCCGCCGTCGCGGCCGGTAGTGCAACGGCTGCCAAACCCGCCACCGACATGTGCACCCGCGCCGACGTCGAGGCGCTCGAACGTCTTCTCCCCGCGGCCACGCGCTACTGAACCCGGTGCGGAGCATCGACCGGAAACAGCGCCGGACGGTTCGCCGCAGTAGTGCCATTGGTCCCTAGCCGGGTGGCCGGCAGGCCCATAGCGTTGAAGGAACGAGAGCGACAGTTCCAACAACGGTGTGGAGGTAGCGGTATGGATCAGCATCACGTGGTGTGGTTCGAGAACGTCGGCATGGGGGACGTTCCCATCGTTGGTGGTAAAAATGCGTCGTTGGGGGAAATGGTTCGCACCCTCGACAGCCAGGGCGTGCGGGTTCCACCGGGCTTCGCCACCACGGCTGATGCCTATCGGTCATTCGTTGATGCGAACCGGATCGCTCCGGCCGCCCGCGAGTGGCTTGAGCGTTTCCACGCGGGGCAAGCGAGCTTGCGCGAGACGGGGGATGCGATCCGCGAGTTGTTTCTCGGCAGCCAATTTCCCGAAGACATTGCCGAGGCCATCCGCTCGTCGTATCGGAGCCTCGGCGAGAGGTCGGGCGAGAAGAACCCTGCGGTGGCGGTGCGTAGCAGTGCCACCGCCGAGGACTTGCCGGATGCGAGTTTTGCGGGACAACAGGAGACCTTCCTGAACGTTGTGGGCGAACGGGACCTGCTGGATGCCTGCCGCCGCTGCTACGCCTCGCTCTTCACCGACCGCGCAATCAGCTATCGGGAAGTGAAGGGCTTCGACCACCTGGATGCGGCGCTGTCGATCGGGATCCAGCGCATGGTGCGATCCGATGTCGGCGGTTCTGGCGTGATGTTCTCCATCGATACCGATAGCGGGTTTCCCCGTGTAGCCGTGATCAGTGCGGCCTGGGGACTGGGCGAAACCGTTGTGCAGGGAACAGTGAACCCCGATAAGTACCTCGTCTTCAAACCACTACTGGAGATGCCCGAGTACTCACCAATCATTGAAAAGACACTGGGTGCCAAGTCACGCAAGATGATCTACAGCAAGGGCGGCAGCGCACGCACGCACATGATGGACACCTCCGTGCGCGAACAGCAATCCTTTGTTCTGACGGACCCTGAGATTCTTCAGTTGGCACGGTGGGCAGTCATCGTCGAGGCGCACTACGGTCGCCCGATGGATATGGAGTGGGCCAAAGACGGATTGAGCGGTGAACTCTTCATGGTTCAGGCTCGCCCCGAAACCGTGCAGGCCCGAAAGACTGGTACACGGTTCGTCACTCACCACCTCACCCAGCAGGGAACTGTATTGCTCTCCGGCGCTGCCATCGGTGACGCGATTGCCACCGGCTCCGCGTGCGTGATCCGCGATCCGGCCGACATCGAGAGCTTTCGAGACGGAGCGATCCTGGTTACCGAAATGACCGACCCGGACTGGGTACCGATCATGACGCGCGCCGCGGGAATCGTCACCGACCACGGCGGCCCCACCAGCCACGCCGCCATCGTCAGCCGCGAACTCGGCATTCCGGCAGTCGTCGGTACCAGCACCGCGACCGAGGTGTTGAAAGAGGGGCAAGAGATCACTTTGTCGTGCGCGGAGGGTGACCAGGGCCATATCTACGATGGCACCCTCACTTTCGAGACCGAGGAGACCGACCTGGGAACGCTGCCGGAAACGCGTACGGCAGTCATGGTGAACATCGCGAGTCCCGCGGCGGCTTTTCAGTGGTGGCGGTTGCCCGCTGCCGGCGTCGGCCTCGCCCGCATGGAGTTCATCATCAATAACCTGATCCAGATTCACCCGATGGCGTTGGTGCATCCCGAACGGGTAACCAGTAAGAAGGAGCTGCGGCAGATCCGCACTCTCACACGTGGCTATGACGATCCAAAAGACTTCTTCGTCGATACTCTGGCGCTGGGGATCGCCAAGCTGGCTGCGCCGTACCACCCGCATCCGGTAATCGTACGGCTGAGCGACTTCAAGACCAATGAATATGCGCACCTGCTCGGCGGCAGTGCTTTTGAGCACTCGGAGGAGAATCCCATGCTGGGGTTCCGGGGAGCGTCCCGCTATTACAGCCCGCGATATCGCGAAGGATTCGAGCTCGAATGCCGGGCGCTCAAACGGGTGCGCGAACAGATCGGTTTCACCAACATCATCATCATGGTGCCCTTCTGCCGCACACCGGCCGAGGCCGACCTCGTCTTGGCCGTGATGGCCGAAAACGGATTGGTACGCGGCGAAAACGGGCTTGAGGTGTACATGATGTGCGAGATCCCCTCCAATGTGATTCTTGCCAAGGAGTTCGCGACCAGGTTTGACGGCTTCTCGATTGGTTCCAACGACCTGACCCAGCTCGTGCTCGGCGTCGATCGTGACTCCGAGGACCTGGCGGCGCTCTTTGACGAGCGCGATGACGCGGTCAAGCTCATGATCAGCGAAGCCATCCAGAAGGCGCACGCCGCCAACATCAAGATCGGTATCTGCGGTCAGGGCCCCAGCAACTACCCCGATTTCGCCGCCTTCCTCGTCGGAGAAGGGATCGATTCCATTTCCCTCAACCCCGACAGCTTCATGAAGACCGTGCGGCACATCGCGGCGGCCGAGTCGACGGCATAATCGCGCTCCCCCACGAACACCGTCGGGAGCGCAATCGCAACCGCTCCCGACGCTCGTGGCGTCCCCCGATCTTGTCTCTTACCCGGTGGGCGTGCTCGTTGCCGACGCCGCACCGAGGCGTTCGCGATGTGCGGCCACAGTGAAAAGCGGATGCCGCCACTCACTCGCGCCGTGCATGGCGAGTTCGGCGACAGCTCGCCCGTAGACGGGAGCGAACTTGAACCCGTTTCCGCTCATGCCCGTGGCCACCGTGATCAGTCCGTCTGCGACGGTGTCGATGATCGGCATTTTCGACGCGGTCTGCGAATCAGCGTGCAGAGACCAGCGCACCGGCTCCGGAACGAGATCGGGCATGAGCCGCGCCGCCTGGGCGCCTACCCAACGCAGCTGTTCCCGCGACAGGGTGGATGCGCGTTGGGCATAGTCGGCGACTTCATCGAAGACGAGGTGCGGGCAGATCTTGATGCTGTACCCGTCCAGAGTCGGTACACCGAAGGCGTGCAGGTCTCCCAGGTCTCGCATGAAGCCGGGAAGCTTGTCGGGGGTGAACATTTCGATGTGCCGCGGCATGAGCCAGGTGAGCGCGTAAGTGCTCACGGTCACAAGATCGCGAAGTTCCGGTAGAACCCGGGTGGTCCACGGGCCGGCCGTGATGATGACTCGCTTGGCGTGAACCTCGCCCCGTGACGTGTGGATGCGCACGCCTCCGTCCACGACGTCGATGCCGGTGACTTCGGTGTTGTACGACACTTGGGCGCCGAGCTTTACTGCACGCTCCGTGGCGGCTAAGACTGCCGCTTCGGGGCGCAGTGCGCCGCCGAGCTGGTCAAGAACGCCGATGTCGTTGTCCTCCACGGCGAACTGTGGAAAACGGGACCGCAATTCTTCAGCGTCGAGGCGATCGTGCGGAAGGTCGAAATCCTGCATCGCGGTGAGGGTCGCAGCCAGATCGGGGTGGTCGTCGGGGCCGACGCTCAAGGCGCCGGTCTCCAGGAGCAACTCACGGCCGCTCGCCTGCCCGAGCGCTTTCCACATCCGCCGCGCTTCAAGCAGGGCCGGTGTGTACAGCTGCCCTTCTTTGGCTGCAACCCGGAATAGCCGCGACTCCCCCGCATATGCGCCGTTGGCGTGCACCGGGCCGAACTGCTCGATGCCGAGCACGCTCTGACCGTCGGCCTCCGCGGCCTGCCAGAGTGCCATGGAACCCATCGTGCCCAAACCGATCACAACGATGTCGATCATTTCAGCGTCTTCTCTCATATTCGTCATGCCAGTGCCGGTGAGTCCCAGAGATTGAGCGTCACCCCGATGCCGTTTGCAATGGCATTGCGGTAGACAGTGGTTCCCCAGGCGACGTCTTCGACGGGTAGGCCGCCGACCGACAGCACGATGATCTCGTCGTCCGTGCGGCGGCCGGGAGTTGCGCCGGTCACGATCGCGCCGAGATCTTCCAGATCCTCAGCGCGCAACCGGCCCTCGGCTACCAGATCCATGTACTTGCAGCCGATAATCGGGATGGCTGCGTGGGCGGGTACCGGCACTTCGGAAGCCCAGGCCTCGTAAAGTCCGGGACTGTCGAGTACCTTGCGCACATCGGGGGCGTCCATACCGTCATCGGTGTTGCAGGCCGCCGGCATACTCAGGAACGCTCCGGGTTTGACCCAGTCTCGCTGCACAGTGGGGTACGTCGCGGGGTCTCCCACCTCACTCGAGGAGCAAATGGTCACAATATCACTGCCACGCACGGCCTCTTCGACCGTATCCACCTCGATGACCGTGGTGATCGAGGGATGCGCATTCCGCAGCCACTCCAGAAACTGGTCCAGGCTGGCCCGGCTGCGGCCTTTGACCTTCACGGTGTCAATGCCCGGCCGCGCCACGAGAAACGCCGACAGTGAGGTACGAGCCATGACGCCGGGACCGACGATGCCGACAACGCGGGCATCCGCTCGAGCGAGGTGTCGGGCGCCCACTCCGGGAACAGATCCGGTGCGGTAGGCAGAGAGGAGATTAGCCGACATGAGCGCGAGCGGCGCGCCGGTCTCGGTGTCGTTCAGGATGAACATAAGGATCGATCGCGGCAGACCACGGTCACGGTTGGCGATATTCGACCCGTACCATTTCATGCCGGTCGTGCCGAAACGACCGCCCAGGTATGCCGGCATCGCCATGAACCGGCGATCGGTTGTGGGCAGCGGCATCCCGGGGAACGGTGAGGATTCAGGAAACGTGATCATAGCCCCGTGGGAGTCGCTGTTGGACCCGGCCATGCGGTAGTCGCCCGCGTACAGCAGTGCGAACATATCCTCCATCGCATCGACACAGGCACCCATGTCGGTCACTCCCGCTCGAATCATGTCGGGTTCGGACAGGTAAATGAAGTCGATCTTGGCGCTAGCCGTTCCGATTGCTGTATCTGCGAGCGATGTCATGATTATCTCCAGAGGCTGATCTTTTTTATACGGGCGTAGAAATAAGAATGGGGTATCGGTGCGGCAAAGGGAAGGCTGACGCCCAAAGCTGAACGATTTTTTTACGCAGCGTTAACAATCCGGGCGCGCTTCGGCCACACGTACGAATCCCGCTGGATCAATCCGCCGCATGGCGACGACTCGATCAGGCGGCGTCGCCATCCGACAGCGAGGAATACGCACGGACGACGGGTTGCCGCAGAATAATTTTCAGCTTCTCCGGCGCGGTGCGTCGTGGATCGCTGAGGTAGATCTCGTGGTGTTTGCCGGCCATGTTCAGCGAGTGGGCCGGGATGAAGTCAGTGTGCATCGCGGCAAGAACTGGGCCTTCGTCATCGTACGGACCGATGTGGAGAGTCTGCACGGCAAGGCCCTCGTCGAGTGTCTCAAACCGCAGCGCTTCGAGTGGCATCACGGTGTAGTCGCGGTCGAGTTCACTTTTACTGAAGAACTTCAGCCCGTAGGCGATGGGATAAATCGTCTCCAGTGCCGCCTTGTACACCTGGGACGTGTTGGGGTCGCCGTGGCCATCGATCATGAGGAACTGGGTCGATTGCAATATTTATACCCGACGCTCGGCATGCGCCGGTTATCCGAAACGAACGCGGGCCGCCCGAATCAGGCCCCACCCTTCTCTCAGCCTGACGACAGCATCCTGATAAGGATGCCCCGCATGCTTGTGAAAACACGGCGCACATTGCGCATAAGACGGAAGGTACCACCATGAAGAAGAAACTGATCGCCGGAGCAGCGGGCGTGGCTTTAGTCTCCGGCCTCGGACTGGGTGTGGCCCAGACCGCCCAAGCCGCTCAGGAGCAAACTCCCACCGTTAGCGCCAGTGCATCCGGTACGTCCGGCGACGAGACCACAAGCACGGGTCGTCACGAGGGCCGAGGTCATGGTCCTCGCGGTATGGGATCAGGCGCCGCAGCGCTGGCCACCGCGCTGCGACTGCCCGAGGCCACCCTCTCCGATGCCTTAACCGCAGTGCGTGATCAAAAGAAATCCATCACCCGTCCTGCCGCCGACGCCACGCAGGCGGAGCGAGACGCCGCGAAGGATGCCCGCCAAGCAGCGCTTGCCACGGCGCTGGCCGCTGAGCTGCACGTTGACGCAGCCACGGTAACCTCGGCGATGACTGAAATCCAGATCGAGAACCGGGCAGAAGAAGCCGCCGAGAGAAAGGCCGCGCTCGCCCAGGCCGTCACCGACGAGACCCTGACCCAAGCAGAGGCTGACGCTGTGCAAAAGGCCATGGATGCCCACATTATCGCCACCCGTGACCAAGCCGTCACGGACGGGACCCTGACCCAGGCGGAGGCAGCTGCCGTGCAAACGGCCATCGATACCCACGTTATCGGTTCCCGTGACGGAGGTCACGGCCGACGCTGACGACGACGGTGTACGGGCCGGCAACCGTGCAGTGCAGGCCCGTACACCTGTCCCGCGCCCCACGTGAATGGGTTGAATCCGCCGCGCAGCATGGTTCGCATGGTCGCCCCGAGACTAACCGACCGCTGGCCGTCGCGAACGTGCCACGACGGCACCTGCTACCTCCGAGATGGCGCTCTACCGCCGGTTTGAGAAGTCGATGAACCCCGGTACCTTTGAGGAGCGGCTGAATGGTTCGGCGGCGTGCTCAGGGGGAGGACGTGGTTGTGGATCCACTCGCTTCGAACGATGCAAAGATGACTCTGGAACTAACGAGTGGCGGGCTTCTCCACCTGCGTTGGTTCCACGGAGTCGACATTCTGGTCGACGACGCCCGAGCCGCCATGGCTGAAGTCAATGACCTCTGCCAGCAAGAGCGGTATCCCATGCTCGTCGACATGGCAACAGTTGATTCGGTCAGCCGAGAGGCCAGGGCCGTTTGGTCCATCCCGTGCAGCGCCTCGCGTATTGCTCTGTTGGGCAAGTCTCCAGTTGACCGGGTCCTGGCTAATTTCTTCCTCGGTGTGCATGTCCCGCCGTGTCCCACACGCTTTTTCACGTCGCGCACTGAGGCCATGGACTGGCTGAGCGCCGGTGCCTGAGCGCCCGAAAGCAGTGCCTGCCACCTTGGGCGCTGAGCCCAGAATTCAGCCGGGTCAGGCACGGGGCGGACTTTCTGTGGGTTACCGAAATGGATTTTATGACTTCGGTCGGTGACGTCAGAGACCCTCGCCTGGAGCAGCTCGTCGAGGGCATCGTCAGGTTGGCTGCCGGCGAGCTCGACGCACGCATGGAACCGTCGGAGCGGAGGGATGACATTGATGCTGTCATCACAGGAGTCAACCTGCTTGCGGAGGAACTTGAGTACGTGTACTCGAACTTCGAACAGCAAGTTGCCGACCGTACCGCCATGCTGCGGCAAACGCAGGCTGAGCTGGAACAGATGGCCAAGACGGATTCCCTCACAGGTTTGGCAAATAGAACCCTGCTCGGTGAGCGAATCCAGGAGGCAATCCGGGACAGCACCGAACATGGAAAAGCCCCGGCTGTGCTGGTATTGGATCTGGATTCTTTCAAGGCCATCAATGACACTCTCGGCCATGGTGCCGGTGACGTCGTGTTAGTCGAAGTTGCCAAGCGTCTCCGGTGCGCTGTGCGCTCTGGCGATACCGTTGCACGTTTGGGCGGGGATGAATTTGCCCTCGTCATCACCGAGTCCACGAAGGACGAGATCTTGCAAATTGCGCAACGGGTTTCCGAGCAGTTGCAGGACAGCGTGGATGTCGGAGCCGAAACGGTCTGGGCGATGTCCAGCATCGGGGTTTGCATTGGCGAATCGGGGCAACCGGCCGAAACGTTATTGCGCGATGCTGACATCGCCATGTATCAGGCGAAAGCGCAGGGTCGCAATAATGTCCAGCTCTTCCGCCCCGACATGCTCGACGCTATTCGGGATCGATCACGCATAGTTGCGGATCTGCGGAACGCTGTTGCCGGCGGCGAACTGGCACTGCACTACCAGCCGGTGGTCGAACTAGCCTCGGGCACGGTTATCGGCGTCGAAGCGCTCCTTCGGTGGCATCACCCCGTGCGCGGAACCGTTCTGCCGGACAGCTTCATTCACATCGCGGAAGAATCTGGTCTGATTATGGAGATCGGGCGGTGGGTGCTTCATGAAGGAATTGCCCAGATCCAGCGCTGGCACGAAACCGCAGCCGACCTGACGGACTTTGTACTGCACATCAATCTTTCCGCCGCCGAACTTCTTCGCAGCGATCTCCTGGAGGATGTCCGGATTACTCTGGAAAGGCACCAGGTGGCTCCGCGGCGTTTGGTTTTAGAGATCACCGAGACCCTGTTGATGTCTAGGGGAACAACCGAAGAGCACGTTCTGAGCGGACTGCGCGACATGGGCGTCGAGGTGCAAATTGATGACTTCGGTACCGGATATTCGTCGATCAGCTATCTCCGTTCGCTTCCTGCCGACACCGCAAAGGTCGACCGTACCTTGATTCAGGACATCGTCACGGACCCGCAGCAACAGAAATTCGTTGCTGCAGTACTTCAATTGATCTCTGCTGCGGGCCTAAAAGCAATCGTGGAAGGCATCGAAAACTCGGAACAGTCGGCCCAACTGCAGGCCATGGGTTGCCTCTACGGCCAAGGCTATTTCTATGGCCGCCCGCTACCGCCCGCGGAGGTATTGGATCGTATTCGGGGTCTTGACCCGCGCCACTAGAATTGGACCATGTCTAAGCTTTGGGGGCGGATACTGCTTGTCCCGTCGGTAGTTCGCTTCGCTTCCCGCGCACCTAAGGACCCCCTAGCCGGGTGGGAAGGGTATTGGCGGGGAATCCACGCCACCGGCTACTCGGGAGACGTGCTGTGGGATTCCGGATCCCGAACCGAATTCGCACAGTATTCCGACATGCTCGGAACTCACTTTGATCCGGCCCTTCCTGCGATTGACGTGGGGTGCGGCAACGGAACCTATACCCGCTGGCTCGCTGGCTTATTTCCACGCGTGCTCGGCATCGACGTTTCTGCCGGCGCCGTCGAATTGGCCCGCAGCGAAGCTGAAGGTATCGACAACATCGATTTTCTTGCGATCAATGCGGCCGAAGCTGGCGCGGGAGAGCGCCTCTGGGAGCGGATGGGGCCCGCCAACGTCTTCGTGCGTGGAGTCTTTCATGTTCTGAAACCCGACAAGCAAGCTCACCTGGCTACCAACCTGCGAACAATCGTCGGAGATAGCGGCCGAGTGTTTCTCACTGAAACCAACTTTCGAGGTACCAGCCTCGCCTATATGCAGCAGCTGGGCGCCACTCGACAGTCCATGCCTCGGCAGCTGCAGAGCGCCTTGGAAAATCTGCCCCGCCCCGGACATTTCGGCGCCGACGAACGGCACAGAACATTTTCCGATGCGGATTGGCGGTTAATCACGGAAGGCCCGGTAGACATCGAAGTGGTCCCGATGGATCGAACCGGTCGCTCACAGCAGGTTCCGGGGTATTTTGCGGTCCTGGCCGGCTCCTAAACCGCACCCACCGGTCAGATCCGCGTGCTGCGGCGCGGCGAGAGAGTTGACCCGGCGCTGCTGGCTGGCGTCGTCGGGGTCGAGCGTGTGCCATCGACGCTCATCGACCTAGCGCCAGGTGGTTGGACCCGCAGAACCCGCTCGGTAGCTGTCCAGTGGCACCGCGTTTTTGCGCCAGGCAGAAAGGATTGGAGCGACGATTCGCCAGCATTCCTCGACCACATCGGCGCGCACCGACAGGGTGGGATCGTCAGAGAGAACACCGTGCAACACCTCGCCGTAGGGACCGAGTTCTCCTTGGGCAAAGTTCACGTTAAGACTGACACGCTCCAGGGTGAAAGGATCGTCTTCGCCGTTGATGTTCAGGTCGAGTTCGATGGCATCCGGGCTGAGCGAGATGGTCAGCCGGGCAGGCCCAGGATTACCGGTTAGGCCGTACGGGCGGTGCAGCACGTCTTTGAAAGTCACCACGATCTGCTGACTCTTTTTGGCAATCGCCTTTCCCGACCGGAGTCGGAACGGAACTCCGGCCCAGCGCGAATTCTCAACTCCGACAGTCACCTCCGCGAGCGTTTCGGTTTCGAGATCCGGATCCACGCCGTGTTCTATCACGTAGGCCGGAAGTTTTCGCCCGTCGATGGTGCCGCCGGTGTAGCGAGCACGGCGGCCGGCGGCGGCCGGGTGGGCTTGCCAGGAGTGCGTGGCGCGTAAAACCTGGGCCATGGCACCACGCAGGTCGTCGGCGTCGAGACTGGACGGGGGCTCCATAGCCGTGAGCGCCAACACGAGAAGCAAGTGACTCTGGATCATGTCCACGAGGGCACCGGCCTTGTCGTAATACCCGGCGCGTCCATCAAGGCCCAGGGTCTCGTCGAAGACGATGTCAACTCGCTCGATGTGCTCTGCGCTCCAGACCTGCTCGAACATGCGATTGGCGAATCGGAGACCGAGCAGATTGAGCACCGTCGACTTTCCGAGAAAATGGTCAACGCGATGGATGTGTTCTTCGGGCAGGAGCTTCACGAGCTGTCGGTTGAGCGCTCGAGCACTGCGCAGGTCGGTGCCGAATGGTTTCTCCAGCCCCAGCACGATGCCCTTGGGCAGATCGACTTTTTGCAGTGCGGCGATCGAGAGAATCGTCACGTGCGGTGGCAGCGCGAAGTAGAGTGCCGGGGCGCCCGTGGCGGCAGCAAGAATTCGGGTGAGGTCGGCCGGGTTCGTGACGTCGGCTTGGAGGTAGACCGATTTCTTGGCGACGGATGTTGCCCGGGCGCTCGTGGATTCTGCCGCTGCGAAAGACTCGATCACTCGGGTACGCCACTCGGCACGCGTCATCGGTTCGAATCCCACACCGATCAGGTGCAGGTCATACCCCCGAGCGCTGCTGAGCAACTCGCCCAAGCCCGGGAGCAGCAATCTCTGGGTGAGGTCCCCACCAGCTCCGAAGATGACGAGCGTTCCGATCTGGTCAGTCATGAGCACAGATTACCCCCGAAAGTTCCGGCGCGATGGCTCGGTGCATCGAAGCGAATCACTGCGGTTTCACTGGCGTTCAATTTCTGCAGTGCAGGCGCTTGCGACCGCATCGCGGCGGGTGTTCAATATCAAACAGTTGCGCGGCTGCACTACCACCGCGCTACATCGTCGATTCCAGAAGGAGAGGGGCCCTAACGTGACCGAGACGCTCCCCCATACGCCACCGACTCTTCCGGGATCCGACCCGGCCGTCGCCCCTTCCGCCCGTCGCAAGGGCAACCTCCTGGTCATGACGATCACGTCAACTGACCATAAGGTGATCGGCTATATGTACCTGATCACCTCATTTTTGTACTTCTGCCTGGGCGGGATCATGGCGCTCATCATGCGCGCGCAGCTGTTTGCTCCGGGCCTGGAGGTGGTGGGCACCAAAGAGCAATACAACCAGCTGTTCACGATGCACGGCACGATAATGTTGCTCATGTTCGCCACGCCATTATTTTTCGGGTTCGCGAATTTTCTGGTTCCGCTCCAGATCGGTGCACCCGACGTGGCGTTCCCTCGTCTCAACGCTTTGGCCTACTGGTTCTTCAACTTCGGCAGCCTCATCGCCGTGGCGGGCTTCCTGACCCCGCAGGGGGCAGCATCCTTTGGCTGGTTCGCTTACCAGCCGCTCGCGAGCACGACCTTCTCGCCGGGGGTCGGTGGAAACTTGTGGATGGTGGGGCTCGGTCTCTCCGGGTTCGGCACCATTCTCGGTTCCGTCAACTTCATCACGACCATCATCACCATGCGCGCCCCGGGCATGACGATGTGGCGGATGCCCATTTTCACCTGGAACTCGCTTCTCACCGCTTTGCTGGCTCTGATGGTGTTCCCGGTTCTCGCCGCAGCCATGCTGGCAGCTGCGTCTGACCGAATCTTCGGTTCGCACATCTACGACGCCGCCACCGGTGGCGCCATACTTTGGGAGCACTTGTTCTGGTTCTTCGGGCACCCCGAGGTATACATCATTGCGTTGCCGTTCTTCGGCATCGTTTCGGAAGTGTTTCCCGTCTTCAGCCGCAAACCACTCTTTGGGTACAAGACGCTTATCTACGCAACCATTTCAATCGCCGCTCTCTCCGTGTCCGTCTGGGCGCACCATATGTATGCCACGGGTTCTGTGCTGCTGCCGTTCTTCTCGCTGATGAGCATGCTCATCGCCGTGCCGACGGGCGTGAAGATCTTCAACTGGATCGGCACCATGTGGCGAGGGTCCGTCACCTTCGAAACCCCCATGATCTGGGCCATCGGCTTTCTGATCACGTTCACCTTTGGTGGTCTGACCGGGGTTATCCTCGCCTCGCCCCCACTTGACTTTCACGTCACTGACACCTACTTCGTGGTGGCCCACTTCCACTACGTCGTGTTCGGTACCGTGGTCTTCGCCATGTTCAGTGGTTTCTACTTCTGGTGGCCCAAGTGGACCGGAAAGATGCTCAACGAGAGCCTCGGCAAGTGGCACTTCTGGTTACTCTTCATCGGCTTCCACACCACCTTCCTCATTCAGCACTGGCTGGGCGTCATGGGCATGCCGCGTCGGTACGCCACCTACTCACCGGAAGACGGCTTCACCTGGATGAATCAGGTGTCGACCGTCGGCGCCATGATCCTCGGTGTGTCCATGATTCCGTTCTTCCTCAACGTCTACATCACGGCGCGCACAGCACCAAAGGTCACCGTCGATGACCCGTGGGGTTATGGTTCTTCACTCGAATGGGCCACGTCGTGCCCGCCGCCGCGCCACAATTTCACATCCATACCGCGCATCCATTCTGAGCGTCCGGCATTCGACCTGAATCACCCCGAGGCCTCCGTGCCGATCGCGCAGCTTACTTGGACTCGGCGATCTGCTTGATTGCGGCGAGCGTTTTGGGAATGCCGTCGTGCGCCTGCCGGGTGCGATCAGTGATTTGAACCCTTGCCTGGTCACCGAATTTCTCTTCAAACATGGCTATTCCGCCCGGGAGAAATTCCCAGTACTCACTGAGGACAGTCCCGGTATCTGCAGGGCTGAGGGTGAAACCCCAACGAACCAGATCTCCTCCGACCACCCAGCCGAACTGGCGGCCGTCGGCCACCTCAACCTGCGACCGGGTCTCCCAGGTGCGGTGCGGGAGTTCGTTGCGCCCGGTAAACCACGCACCGACCTGACCAGCTGTGGCTTCGTCGTCCCACCAGCAGGTCGTACAGACGGGACTCCACTCGCCGGTTCGGGTGATATCGGAGACCATGTCGTAGAGCGTTTCGGCTGACGCCGCGACCGTGACGGACTCCTGGTGGCTGCGACTGTTCAGCTCACTCATTTTTGTGCTCACGGATCGGTCATTTTTCTGGCGTCGGCTGCCGCCATGCCAGTCTTCCTGAACACCGACGGTGTCGGCGTCGATACCGAAGGCTGCGAGTTGAGGCTGCTCCCGCAAGCTCCGTTTGAGCTCGGCGAAACCGGGGAAGCGCGCGAGCCCGACCACGTGGTCCCACAGCTCTGCGGCCTCGTCGTCGCGTGGCAGCCGGGTGATGACAGGCCCGAAGAAGGCCACACCGGCCGGTGGTTCGAAATGGATGATAGGTGTACCTACGTCCTTACCCGTCAGCGCGAGCGCTTCATCAGTCTCCTGCTGAATTTCACGGTCCCAGGACTCGTCGTCGAGAGCGTCGGCCAGCGAGAGGGGCAGGCCGGCCTCGGCGAGGATCGGCTCGACGAACTCACGCGTTCCGCGTCGCTCGCGCAGCATGGTCTCGGTGCCGGCCTGATCCGGCGCGACCTCGAAAATGTGTGCTCCGAACGCCGCGTACAACCGGGCTATCGACGCCCGGCCATGCTCCGCACGGGCCCGGGCAGCCACGCGCAGAAGCCGAAGCCCGGCAGTGTGTCCGGCCTCGTACTCAGGCGGAAAATGTGCGTCGTAATCGACCTCGGCGTTGATCAATCGCAGCGAGATGAACCGCCAGTCCACGGTATATTCGCGCTGCGCTTGCACCTGCCGCACCCATTTACTCGTCATCCAGGCGAAAGGGCAGACCGGGTCGAAGTAGAAGTTGATGTCGGCATCCATGAGTCCACCCTAAACGACGTCGTCACCCGCCATGGAGACGGCGAGCGCCTCGCGAATGCACCCGACTTGCGGTGCTCGACGCCGTTCCAACGTTTCGACGTCGCTCGCGGATCTCCTGACACGGCCAGCGGGCGCCTGCCGATTGCAAAAAAACAATCGAACAGGCGCCAGCGTATTCTGCCGAAGATTCAGGCCCGGAGCAGGACCTTGCCCACCCGCCCGGCCGTATCGCTGGCCGTAACCGCTGTGCTGATGTCATCAAGGTTGAGAGTTGCCGCGACCGGCAAGGTCAGCGTTCCATCAAGAACGCGGCCCATCAGCTCCTGGAAAAGCTGCCCCTTGAGATTTGCGGGCATCTCGCGGCTGACGACGCTGCCCCAGAAGCCCCTGACCGTGGCCTGCTTGAAAATGACGTCGCCGGAGGCGAGCTGGAGAGTGGGTGATGCCATCGCACCGAAGACTACGAGGGTGCCGTTTGTCGCCAGAGTGGCTAGCACGTCACCCGCTGAGGTTCCGCCGACGGAATCGATGCCCACGTGGATGGGCGCGCCGCCGGTGATCTCGGCGACCTTGCCGCGCCAGTCGTCGGTATCGGTGGCGACGACGCGTTCAACGCCCTGAGCGCGGAGTTCTTCGACACCCGCCGTTCGACGGACCAGCCCGACGACATTGATGCCACGTGCCGCGCCCAGCTGGGCGACCATCCGGCCTACAGCGCCGTTGGCCGCGTTCTGGATTAGCCAGTCACCCTCGTGGAGGTTGAGTGAGTGCAGGAGGCTGATGGCGCTGAACGGCATGGACACCAGCTGCGCGGCTGATTCGTCGGTCAGCGCATCCGGCACCGGGATCAGGCCCGCCGCGTCGGCCACAAAGTACTCGGCCCAAACACCGAACGTTCCGCCCGTGGCGACCCGTTGGCCGACCTTGAGCTGATCGACGCCGTTGCCGAGCGCATCGACGATACCGACGGCCTCGGTTCCGGCCAAGGCCGGCAGGTCGGGTTTGAAACCGTAGGTGCCACGAATAGTCCACAGATCATGGTTGTGAATGGCGGAGAGGAGCATGCGCACGCGAACCTGGCCGGGGCCGGGCTGCGGGAGGGGACGTTCCTCGACCCTGAGAACGACTCGAGGGTCGCCGAATTCATGATGGACGAGGGCACGCATCGTATCGTTCGTCATTGCCTAATCCCCCGAAACCGTGATGATGACATCGATGTTGCCGCGAGTCGCGTTGGAGTACGGGCACACTTGGTGGGCCGCATCCGCGAGCGACTGCGCCTGGTCTGGCTCGATCCCGGGCAATACGACTTCCAGCAGTACGGAGAGCTGATAGCCGCCCTCGCCGTTCGAACTGATCTGCACCTGGCTGCCGACCGAGGAGTCTGAGAGCTTCACTTTCTGGCTGCGGGCAACGGATTGCAGAGCCGAGTGGAAGCACGCGGCGTACCCGGCAGCGAAGAGCTGTTCAGGATTCGTGCCGATGCCTGAGCCTCCCATCTCTTTTGGGACGGCCAGGTCGAGAGCGAACGAGTCGTCACTGGTGGCGACCCGCCCATCCCGGCCAGCGCCCGTTGAGAGTGCTTCTGCGGTGTAGAGAGCTGTCATCAGTGTGTTTCTGCTTTCGTTTCGGTGTCGTGGACCGTGTGCTGTGTGCTCACGGCATGCATCGTTTCGGTGAGGTGCTGGAGTGTTTTGATGAGCGCGGCGGCGGCTTGGCTGTCGGGCAGCCCCGTGCCGGCGGCGATCGTGGACGGGATGTGGGCCAGTTCGGTGCGGAGCTCACGACCGCGATCATCGATTGTCACGGTTACGACGCGCTCGTCGGTGTGACGGCGTTCGCGACGGACCAAGCCCGCATGCTCCATCCGGCGAAGCAACGGTGAGAGAGTGCCAGAATCCAGTTGCAGATGCTCGCCCAGCGAGGAAACCGTCTGGTCTCCCTCGATCCACAGCGTCACCAGCACGAGGTATTGCGGATACGTCAGCTTCCATGGTTCGAGCAGGGAACGGTACGCCTGTGTCGTGGCGCGAGCAGCGGCGTACAGGGAGAAACAAACCATTTCATCGGTTACGGACATAAGAGAATGATTGCACGCAATTTAGTTGTGCGCAACCTAGTGCCGTTGAAACCGGCGCTCTTTTGCGGTGGACGACCGCATTCCGCGTGACGACGCCGAGGAGCTACCGCGCACTGGCCGCGACGCGCTTGCGGTTTCGCAGAGAATGAAGGCCGAACAGCAGCGCCAGGGCAAGCGCTGCGGCGAGAACGAACCAGAGATCGCTGATCGCGGACGTCTGAGTGGTCACCCACGATTCGGCGCGATACTGCGCGCCGATCGTGAAGAAACCGCCCAGGGACGCCGTACCGTCACTGGCCAGCAATAAAATGCCCACGCCGACGGACAACAGGCCCGAGACGATCATCACCCACGTGTTCCGGTAGCGACCGATCTGCACTGCACGTGGACGTGCCAACGCGCGCCAACGACCGCCCGTTCGCTGCCAAAGTGCGGCCAGTACGAAGAGTGGAATAACCATTCCCACGCCGTACAGCGCGAGCATGATTCCGCCGTAGACGGGACTACCGCCAAGGGCTGCCACCATCAAAACCGACCCGAGAACCGGTCCGGCGCAAACTCCGGCTACCGCGTACACGGTCCCCAGCACGAAGACCGACACGGCCGAGGTTCGGTCGGCGGCGCTCTCGGTGCGTGACAGGCCGGGAATAGGCACGCCGAGCAGCTGAACAAGGCCGGCGAGGATCACCACGAGAGCTGCAGTGGTGACCAGTACACCGCGATGCTCACTGACCAGTGATCCGAGCGCTCCGGAGAACACCCCGAGTGGTACCAGGGCGGTGATCAAGCCCAGGTAGAAGATTCCGGTGCGGCCGATGAGCTTTGCGGGAGAACCGAATGCATACGAGAAAAAGGCCGGCAGGAGCATTACCGAGCACGGGCTCAGTAGGGAAATGACGCCGCCGAGCAGCGCGCCGGTGAAACCGAGATCCACGATCAGTGCCCCGCGGCCAGGGCGATCTCGTCGTCGATAACCTGGCGGAACGCCTCGAGCGGCTGCGCGCCGAGCACCGGAGTGGTACCGATCATGAAGATCGGCGTAGATGTGGCGCCGATCTGTTGTGCCTGGCTGGCATCCACCTGCACGGCTGCACGATGCACCGGATCATCCAGATCGCGTTCGAAGGCCGCCAGATCGGGAACCTTGGCTTGCTCAGCAAATTCCATCAGCGTCGCGCGATCGATGGCGAGGTGTCCGCGCTCGGGTGCGGCGGCGAACACCGCGGAATGGTATTGCCAGAAGCGCCCCTGTGCGCCGGCCGCCCGGGCGGCAACTGCGGCTTGCACGGACTCGTCACCGAACACCGGCAGATCGCGCCACTCGTAGCGCAGCAGGCCGGAGTCGACGTACTCCGTCATCAGGTCGGGCATCGTGTCCCGGGCGAAAATACCGCAAAAGGGGCAACGATAGTCCGCGTATTCGATCATCACCACAGGAGCGTCCACAGCGCCAATCGCGGTCACGTCGCCCTCGAGGCGACGCGCGAGGCCAAGATCATCTACGGATGGTGCCGATTCCTCCGCCGTGGAGGAATCGGTTGAGCCGGGCGTCGACGTCGTATCGGCGTCGGTCATCGTGTCCCACAGAGCGACGACGAGTAGCAGAATGACTATTGCGACTCCGGCTATGCCCCAGATCAACCGTCGCGACCGTGCACGACCAATCGTTGGTCGAGTGCGTTCGGTTCCGGGCATCAACTCTCTCATTTCTCCTCAGTCGATGCTCCGAGCTAGGGCAGACCATCTACTATGCAACATAGTCGACTATGTTGCATAGTAATAATCAGGCATAGTTGAACCATGACGATTCTGACTCGCTCGATGGTGTCCCTGCGGCAGAGCGTAGTGCTCGCTGGTCAAGCGCTTCGGGCCTGGCGTGCCCGGCAGATATTGACGGCGATTGCCGCCACCATTGTGGTCGGCCTGCTCATGGGCTTCGCCACGGTCCTGATCCCGAACCCGGTCTTCGCGCGTGAGATTCCGCCCGTGCCGTGGAATTACCCGGCTTGGATCCTGGCCTCCGTTTTGACAGGGCTGCTCTTCGCCACGTACGTGCGCCCGAACCCTCCGGCATCCGGTGACGACGCAGCACCCCAAACGGACGAAATTCTCCTGCCGGAGCCCCTCGAAGCCGAGGAGCGGCGGAGCAGCCGAATGGGAATTGCCGGGGGGTTTTTGGCCTGGTTCGCGGTGGGCTGCCCGGTCTGCAACAAGCTGGCCTTGCTCGCGCTCGGATATACGGGCGCCATCACGTGGTTCGCCCCGATTCAGCCCTATCTGGCTCTCCTGGCGATCATTCTGTCCGGGCTTGCTTTGCTCTGGCGTCTGCGCGGACAAGTCGCCTGCCCCGCCACGAAACCACGCGAAGCGGTTCACGTATGAGTGCATCTGGAATACCGAAGGCGTTCGAGCCGCTGCGTCTGGGGGCGCTCGAAAAACAGGTCATGGACGTACTGTGGGATCAGGGCCCATCAACCATTCGTTCCATCATCGAGAATTTGCCCAGTGACCCGGCCTACACCACCATTGCGACCGTGCTGGGCAATCTGGAACGCAAAGAACTCGTGACACCCAAACGGGATCAACGATCCGTGCGCTACGCCTCCCGGCACACGCGCGAAGAACACGCGGCTCTACTCATGACGCACGCGCTGGCCGGCAGTAGTGACCACGCCGCATCCATGCTGCACTTCATCGACGCCATCTCACCCAGCGATATCGAATTGCTGCGCACCTATCTTGGCGACCGAAACGCTCGGCACGCGTAGTGAATGCCGTCGTCCTGGCCCTGCTCGTTACGATCGGCATCCTGACCTCTGCCGTTGCGGGCCCGTGGCTACTTCGACACTCCGCACCCGCGCTCGTGCACATTCCCCGGCTGGCCGCTCTCATTCTGACCACGAGCGTCGTCCTCTGGCTGCTGGCCGTTCTGGCCCTGGGCCCGATGACGGCCTGGATCATCTCGGGACCCGCCGTTCTTCCCGGTCAAGCCGCTGAGATCTGCCAGCGCTGCCTCGTTTCGGCCAACCCGCTTGGAGGGACATTCGTTCAAACGGGCGTACCAGCCGTGCTGCTTCTCGCGCTGCCCGCTCTCGCGGCGCTAACCGTGGTCGCCCGCGCTATGCAGCATTTACGGCGCCGGCGACGCATTTTACGAGGTCTGTTTAACGAGATCAGCGCGATAAGTACGCGTGGCACGATGGCTGGCTATCCCGTGCTCCTGACGAATGGTCTGGAGCCGACAGCGTTCGCTCTCCCCCGAAAATGGGGCGGCATCGTGATCTCGACCGGGGCGCTCGCGTTGCTCACACCCGAAAAACGAGTTGCGGTGCTGGCCCACGAACGCGCACACCTGCGCCAGCACCATCACGGGATCATCGGGTGCATTGAATCCCTCGCGCACTCCCTGCGGTGGGTGCCCCTCGTCGCGGCCGCCGCCGATGCGCTGCCCCACTATCTCGAGATAGCCGCGGATGATGCTGCCCGCCGTCGTACCGGAACGACCGCGGTGGCCGGTGCCCTGCTCAAACTCGGCGATCCGCTCACGTCAGACGCACAGAAGAACCTGCCATCCAATGCGGGATTCCTGCTGCACGCAGCCGGTCCCCAGCGAATTCGTCACCTCGTCGCACCTGTTTCCGCGCGCGGCGGCGCAGGTCCGGCAATCGCTACGGTTGTGCAGCTGGCCGTCCTGGCTTCGATCAGCGGTGGGGTCGTGCTCCCGTATGTCACCGCTGCAGTTAACGGATGCACGTAGCCGAGCGGGCGCAAACATTGGCTCTGCTGTCGGTCCCGTCCGGAGCCACGGTCGCGGCCAAGCACGGTGCATCCGCATTCGGGTTCTCCACCTCGTTCCCAGAGAGTGGTTGCTGCCTTACCGGCACGCCATCCACCTAGGTCAGGCCGCGTCAGGCGGCGCCGAGGGCCGACCTTCCGGCTTCCAACCGGGCCACCGGCACTCGGAACGGTGAGCACGAGACGTAGTCGAGTCCGACATCGTCAAAGAAGTGGATCGAGGCGGGATCGCCACCGTGCTCGCCACAGACGCCGAGGTGCAGGTCGGGACGGCTGCTTCGGCCTCGTTCGACCGCCGTGCGCACCAACTCACCGACACCCTCGGTGTCGAGGGACTCGAATGGGGACACTTACCGCCCCGACTGGTGAGATCGTCGAGGTCGATCAGGCCCTCGTCAGCCATGTGCACCGCAATGCGGAACGCGGCCTCAGGGGTGCGCTTTCCAACTCGGGTCTGCAGCATCCAGAGTTTGCCACGCTCGATGGTGAACTCGATGTCACACATGTCGTGACAGTGGTCTTCGAGGGTGCGCATAGGTCGTTGAGACCGACGATGAACACCGTTTCCATCATTCCTGGCAAGGAAAACTTCGCGCCCGACCGAACCGAGACCAGGAGGGGATCTTCGGCCCCACGCTGGCTTTAAACGCGAGGTTCGCTCAATCAATTCGGCCATTGATCGCCCCGGACGCTGCGCTAACCCTGCTCGATGTCCAGACCAGTGCCTCGGCCACTTCACCGGAGCGAATGGTGCAGTGGATCACTCTGCGGGTGCTGGAACCGAAGTGCGGTAGGTGGTGCGCTTTTTCACGCTTCCGTCCGGGTTGTACACGATCCACTCCCCGACCTTGGTACCACGGTTATATTTCCCCTCGTCGAGGAGGTCGCCTGCGGCGGTCCACCGCTGCCACAGCCCATGCTTCTTTTCGTCGATAAAGGCACCTTTCTGCAGGAGGCCGCCGGTTGCGCGGTACCAGGTGGACGGTCCGGTGAGCGTGCCAGAGTCGTAGTTGAACTCGGCACGCAGTCGCCCGTCGGCAACGTGGTGCAGCCACGGACCATGCCGTTCGCCGGCGACGTAGCTTCCAGTAACGACGCCGCCGTGCGGGTCGGGTTCCTCCCACTGGCCCGTCTTTAGGCCCTGTTCGTCAAGAAGATTCATTTGAGGCTCTCGTTGAGAATGTGGATGCCGCAGATGTCGTCACCCGTATACGTCACCCATATATTTAAGCTCCATCGCGCGCCACTGCGCAACTACACGGAGAACGAATTCACATCTGGCCTGCAGATTCGCGGACCCGCAAACCCTCGCGCCAGACCGCTGCGCGCAGCGGCACTCCGGGGCGATAAGCGAGGTGCGAGATCGAGGGCGCGTTCAAAACCTGCAGGTCGGCTCGACCGCCGACGACGATCGAACCGACGGCATCCGTGCCCTGATCGCGGCCGAGCGACTGCGCCGCGCCCCGAGTTGCGGCCCAAACCGCCTCGGTGACGGTGAGGCCCATCTGCAGCACCGCCGTCGCCACGCAAAACGGCATCGAGGTGGTGTACGAGGTACCGGGATTACAGTTTGTCGCCAGGGCGATCGTGACACCGGAGTTCAACAACCGCCGTGCCGGCGGAAAAGGCTGTCGGGTGGATAGGTCACACGCGGGCAGCAGGGTGGCCACCGTGCTGCCCGCAGCCAGGGCGTCGATATCGGTCGCTTCCAGGAAGTTGCAGTGGTCGACGCTGGAGGCGCCCAGTTCAGCGGCGAGTCGCACGCCGCCGCTGAATCCGAGCTGATTGCCGTGTACGCGCAATCCAAGCCCGGCCGCTCGGCCAGCCAAAAGAACTTCTCGAGTCTCCTCAACATCGAACGCTCCCTGCTCGCAAAAGGCGTCGATGAACTGCACGTACGGTCGCACCGCCGCGAGCATGGGGCCGGTCACCAAGTCGAGGTAGTCACGCCGGTCCACCCCAGTGGGCACCACATGGGCGCCGAGATAAGACACAACATCGGCCACCTGAGCGGCGACGCGGGCCGAGCGCCCCTCGCTCGCGATATCGAGTCCGTACCCGGTCTTGGTTTCGAGAAACGTGGTGCCCTGCAATGCCGCCTCGTAACGCAGTGCTCTGGCCGTGGCCACCAACTGCTCCTCCGTGGCGGTGCGGGTCGCCGCCACGGTCGTGTTGATGCCACCGGCCGCATAGGCCTGCCCGGCCATACGGGCCTCGAATTCCGCCGAACGGTCACCGCCGAAGACCAGGTGCGTGTGCGAATCGACCCAGCCGGGCAGAACGGCCCGACCACCAACATCCGTTCGCTGATCGGCCGCGGGAGCCTGATCGGCCGGGCCGATCCAGAGTATTCGGCCGCCACCGATCACGAGCGCAGCATCGTGGTGGCGCGCGTCGGGAGCGCTCGGCTCGGCGTTCGTGGTGAGTTCGCGAATGCCGGTAATGAGCTCGGTCGCGGTCATTAGTCGGCCTGTCTGAGCGCGAGTCGCTGTAGTGCATCCGTCATGAGCGCTGCCGGCCGGATCCCACCGATGAGCTGGCCACTGTCGGCCACGAGGCGTCCGCCCACGAAGACGCGCATGACATCGGAGGCTGACGCCGTCAACGCCAGCTGTTCAGGCAGCGACCCCGAGGTACGCACGCTTGTCGTGCTGATCTCGACGAGGTCGCAGGGGTCACCGGGCTGCAGCCGGTGGCGGCCGAGTCCCAGCGCGGAATATCCGGCGGTGGACGCCGCGGTCAGCAACTCGGCGGGGGCGAAACGACCGCGCTTCTGCGAGGCGAGTCGCTCCCCCATCTCCAGGCCGCGCATTTCCAGAAACGGGTCGATCACAGCGTTCTGATCGGAACCCAACGCAATGGGCGAGCCAGAATGCGCGAGCGCGAGGGCCGGTCCGATACCGTCGCCGAGGTCGGCCTCGGTCGTCGGACACATCACCACGGTCACGCGCGCAAAACCCAGCAGTGCCCGATCATCGTCGCTCAGGTGCGTCGCGTGTACGACGCTGAGTCGCGGCGTGAGCGCATCGATCGAATCGAGCAAACCGGCCGGAGTGAGGCCGTATTCGATTTCGCAGTCTGCATTTTCTTGCGGCTGCTCCGACAGATGGATGTGCACGGGGATTTCCGGAGGCAGACCGGCGAATACGTTCCGCATCGCATCGGGTGTGACCGCGCGAACCGAGTGCACGGCGGCCCCGAGGGTGACCAGATCGTTGTCCGCGAGCCGGGAACGCAGCGACTTCCAGCGCGCCAGCCAGCCGGCCACGCCTTCGTCGCCGAACGCACGCTGGTTCGGCGCGAGCTCCCGCCCGATCGCGCCCTGGAGATAAACCGTGTCGAGCAAGACCAAACGGATGCCGACCGCTCGCGCCGCCGAGGCCAGCGCGAGCTCCATGGCGTGCGCCGGTACATACGGCTCGCCATCCCGGTGGTGGTGCAGGTAATGAAACTCGCCGACCGCGGTATAGCCGCTGGCCAGCATTTCGGCGAAAACGGCGGTGGCCAGCGCCTGGTAACTTTCGGGATCGAGCTGAGCGGCAATGCGGTACATGCTCTCGCGCCAGAGCCAAAAGTCGCCACCCTCGCCGTGGGTCCGGCCACGCAGCGCCCGATGGAACGCGTGCGAATGCGCGTTGCCGAACCCTGGCAGTACGGTGCCGAGGCGGGTGTCCGTTGTCTCGGGAGCCACTCCGGGCTGCACGCGCGAGATGCGCCCGCCCGCATCCACTTCGAGCCGTACACTGGCGACGGCGATCCCCTCGACGAGCAAGGATTCGCACCAGAAGCTGGTAGCTGTAGCAATCTCGGCCAGGCCGCCGAGCTGTCCGGGCAAGGCTAGCTTTCCCACATGGGCACGCGCAGGCCGCGCTCGCGCGCGACTTCTTCGGCCCGCTCGTAGCCGGCGTCGACGTGCCGCATGACGCCGGTACCGGGGTCGTTGGTGAGCACCCGCTCAATCTTCTCGGCGGCCAGCGCGGTGCCGTCGGCGACGATAACCTGCCCGGCGTGGATGCTGCGGCCGATTCCCACGCCGCCACCGTGGTGGATCGATACCCAAGTCGCGCCGGAGGCGGTGTTGAGCAGGGCGTTCAGGAGCGGCCAGTCGGCGATCGCATCGGAACCATCCTTCATATCTTCGGTCTCGCGGTAGGGCGAGGCGACCGAACCGGAGTCGAGGTGATCGCGGCCAATCACGATCGGTGCTGCCAGTTCGCCGGAGGCAACCATCTCATTGAACTTGAGCCCGGCCCGGTGGCGTTCCTGGTAACCGAGCCAGCAGATTCGAGCCGGCAGCCCTTCAAACTGCACCTTTTCTTCGGCCTGGGTGATCCAGCGGTGCAGCTGCATGTCGTTCGGAAACAGATCCAGGATAGCCTTGTCGGTGGCCAGGATGTCGGCCGGGTCACCGGAGAGTGCCACCCAGCGGAATGGGCCCTTCCCCTCGGCGAAGAGCGGGCGGATATAGGCCGGTACAAAGCCAGGGAATTCGAAGGCTCGCTCGTAGCCGCCGAGTTCGGCTTCGGCGCGAATGGAGTTGCCGTAATCGAAGACCTCAGCGCCGGCATCCTGAAACTCGACCATGGCGTGTACCTGCTTGGCCATCGCGGCACGGGCACGAGCGGTGAACTCCTCCGGGCTCGCAGCGGCGTAGTGGTGCCATTCTTCGACGGTGACCCCCTCAGGCAGATAGGAAAGCGGGTCGTGGGCACTGGTCTGATCGGTGACAATATCGATCGGCACCTTCCGGTCCAGCAGCTCCGCAAACACCGTTGCGGCATTGCCGACCAGACCCACCGACAGAGCCCGGCGTTCAGTTTTAGCCGCGAGCACGCGGGCGATTGCATCGTCGATATCGTCGGTCATCTCATCGAGGTAGCCGTGATCAACGCGGCGTTGCAATCGAGCCGGGTCGACGTCAACGATGAGTACGACACCGTCGTTCATGGTGACGGCGAGCGGCTGCGCGCCGCCCATGCCACCAGCCCCACCGGTCAACGTGAGGGTGCCGGCCAGGGTTCCGTTGAACCTCTTTGCGGCCACAGCGCCGAAGGTTTCGTACGTGCCCTGCAAAATGCCCTGCGTGCCGATGTAGATCCAGGATCCGGCGGTCATCTGCCCATACATGGTGAGTCCGAGGTGCTCGAGCCGGCGAAACTCGGGCCACGTGGCCCAGTCCCCCACGAGGTTGGAGTTGGCAATGAGCACGCGGGGTGCCCACTCATTCGTGCGAAAGACGCCGACCGGCTTGCCCGACTGCACCAGCAGGGTTTCATCTTTTTCCAGCGTTTCCAGGGTCCGCACGATCGCGTCGTAGCACTCCCAATTGCGGGCGGCCTTGCCCGTACCGCCATACACGACGAGGTCGTCGGGGCGCTCGGCAACCTCGGGGTCGAGATTATTCATGAGCATCCGCAGCGGCCCCTCGGTCTGCCAACTCTTCGCGGTCAGCTCGGTGCCGCGGGCGGCGCGAACCGGGCGTGCCGTATGCGTGGTGTCTGAAGTCACAGTCGGGTTTTCCTAACCTTGGTTTGGGCAGAGGATTTGTCGGGAATGCTGCAGATCCATCATGTGGCGTACAGCTGGCGAGATTCACCGAGCAGAGCCTGGCCGATGCGCTCGATACTCGAGGAAGTAATGCGGTAGCTCGGAACGACAACACTGAGAGCGCCTACGACGCGGTCGCTGACATATATCGGTACCGCCACAGCCGTGACGTCGCGCTCCACGCCGTCACTGACCACGCAATAGCCGATATCACCGGTGCGGCCCTGCAACGCTGTGCCCGCGGCGCTTGAGTCAAGGGGAAATTTGCGGCCGACCCAATTCGCGTGCCGAACAGAGTGCGTTCCTTCTACGATGGCCACATACAGTCCCTGCCGGCCTGGTGCGGGAATGCTCAGGTAGGCGGACTCACCGGTTTGCTCCACGATGCGTGTCATCGGATCGCGGCACAGGGCCACGAGCGATTCTTGACTCAGGGCGAGAACACCCAGCTGCACAATGGCTGCACCCGGGTGAAAGTTACCCTCGTCGTCGCGGCGAATAAAGGTTGTGGCCTCCAGCGTGCGCAGCAGACGCAGGGCGGTACTGGCCGAGAGGTCGACAGCCTTGGCAGCGTCACCGAGGGTGACCGGGCCTTGCTCGCAGACAATGCTGAGCAGGGCCAGGGCTCGTTCGGCCGTGCGAGTAGTCGTATCGGGCTTGATGGGTACTGCACTCATGCCACGATCCTCGCGCTTTCGTCAGGTTCACACTTGCAATGAGTAAAACACTCTTTTCATTAGATGGCAACACCGAACGTGAACGTGCCCTGAGAAAATGAGTTAGCCCTGTCAGGCACGGCTCATTGCATGCTCGGAGGTATTTTCAATCTGTGACCACCGACAGGAGATGCCCGCAGTGATCGAGCACCGACGTGTCGTTTAGGGGTTGCGCTCCGTGCACACCGCCATTGTGTCGCGCACAAAGGTGGCACCGTCGAGCCCGCCGTAGTTCTTCGCCCAAACGCCAGTCGATCCCCCTTCCGCAAGTACGAATGGCACGAAGGGGGGCACCTGCTCTAGGCGGCGCTGCCTAACGTTCCCGTCGGCACCGGGCTCGTATCGGTACCAAACACAAAACGAGATTTTTCTCGTGCAGCACGTGATGTTGGGTGCATGATGAAGGTGGAGATGCCTTCGTCTTCGACTTCGCCGGCGGCACTATGCGCCAGCAGCACCTCCGCGGTGGCAAGGGCGCCGACGTGGCCGAGATGACCGCTTTCGGATTGCCTGTCCCGCACCGAGAAGAGATGCCATGACCCCCACCGCCGCCCCGTTCGTACACCTGACCGCTTCCGCACCCGGCGCATCCGCGTCGTCGAACGGCGCGTCGTGAGGATCGTGTGCGCCCCGGACTCGTTCAAGGAGTCCATGACCTCAGTTGAGGCCGCGGAAGCGATGGCCAGGGGCATCAAGGGGGTCGACCCGAGCATTGTGTGCGAGCTGGTACCGATGGCCGACGGCGGCGAGGGGACCACGGAGGCGCTCGTGACCGCGCTGCAGGGCGAGTGGGTTGAGGCCGACTGTCACGATGCTCTCGATCGACCGATCACGGGCCGTTACGGATTCGTGCCCGTCAGCCGCTTGGCTGTCATCGAGGTGGCTGAAGCCGCCGGACTCGCCCAGATCACTCCCGGTGATCGGGACCCGTGGGTGGCCACATCCCGTGGCGTCGGTGAATTGATTCTGTCAGCGCTGGATCATGGGGCGATCGAATTTATCATCGGTTTGGGAGGAACTGCGACGAATGATGCGGGCGCCGGTATGCTCACGGCTCTGGGCGCCCATTTTCTCGACGCCAATGGCATCGCCGTCGCCGATGGTGCCCGTGGCCTGACTTCGCTCGTTTCAGCGGACCTCGGTTCCCTTGACAACCGGTTGCGCACGGTGAAGTTCCGCCTCGCCTCAGATGTCACGAATCCCTTGCTCGGCGACCGGGGCGCCTCAGCAATTTACGGTCTGCAGAAGGGTGCGAGCCCGCAGGATGTTCCTGGGCTCGATGCCGCTCTGGAACGCTGGGCGGATATCGCGGAAGCAGCCTTCGATCGGCACGTACGTGACATTCCCGGCGCTGGCAGCGCGGGAGGACTGGGTGCCGCATTCGCCGCGGCCACCCACGCCTCCTTGGAAAGCGGCGTCGAACTGGTCAGAGACGCGGTCGGGCTGCGGCAGCGGATCGCCGGAGCCGACTGGGTTTTCTCCGGGGAAGGGGGTATCGACCGGCAGACGGCGTCGGGAAAAACACCGTGGGGCGTGGCGCAGGCGGCCAAGGCGGAAGGCGTTCCCGCCATCCTCTTCGGCGGACGGATCAGCGACGGTGCCTACGAGCTGATCGGTGATGCCGTCGTCGCCGTCGTGCCGATCCTACGCCAGGCTACAGACCTGCCGTCCGCGCTACGCGACGGCAGCGTTAACCTGGAAAGGGCTGCGGCCACGGTCACCCGGCTTCTCACCGCCCGGATAGGTTGCCCCTAGCCCAGGCCCGCGCAACCTCTGGGCCGAACGCGATGAGGCCTCTGGCGGCATCGGCGGGCCGTGTCGGGTCAAGGCCGGTTGCGCGTTCGAAGGCGTTGAGCCGGTTCACCACGGTGTTGCGGTGGCAAAACAGGTTGAGGGCCGTCTGCTTCAAGGAGCCGGTGCGGGTGAAGTCGGCGAAGGTTTCCAGCAGTCGGGCTCGTTCGCCGTCGAGAATATGATCAAGGGCGGTGGCGATGCGCACCAGCTCAGGCATGGTGCCAGAGACAGCGTCGTGGGCAAGGACCGGCCACACGTCCTCTTCGGTGCGCAGAGTGTCCTGGCTCCCGGTGCTGTGCTGCGCAATGGATCGGGCGGCGCGCACGCCGTGGGGCACGCTGCCGAGCCCGACGACACCTCGCACGAGACCCCCCCGAATCGCGGGCAGAGACTGCGACCAGGACGAGTCCTGGCGCTGTTCCCGCACGAGGACGACAGCGTCATCGAATTCCGACGACAGCAGGAGACGACCTCGCTCACGAAGTTCCAGCTCATCGCGCGCGCCGGCGAAGAGGGCAGCGGGAATCACAGCAATCTCAAACACCGCGTTCACCGCAACGCCGAGACGTCCCGCGACGGACACGGCAATGTCTTCGACATCCCCCTGCGCGTTGAGCAGCCGTGCAAAGGCTCGCGAAACTTCGATTTGAGAGTCATGAGCCAGGGCGGCCTGCTCATCGAGGAAGGCGACTTGAACATCGCCAATGTACTGCTCGACGATTGTCAGCAGCTCTTCCGCGTGCAGAACGATGAGCTCGCCGGACTTGCCGTCGTTGGCGCGCACCAGACCCGACCACAGAACGCGAAAATCAAGTCGCACTGCTTCGAGCAGGCTTTCGCGGGCAATGCCTTGGCGCGCTCGTCGCACTCCCAATCGCCGGGGAAGCTCAATCTGTTTCGCGGTCAGTGGCACGCCGGCAATCTTTCGGATCAGCATGTCCAGCGTTTCGATCGCAGTGGCACGCAGGTCATCGGAGGGAACAATATGGTCGCCGTATGCCCCGAGCTGGGCGACGCGTTCGAGAAAATCATCCACGAGTAGGTCGCGTTGTGATTCGAGGCGTTCAACCAATCGAGCCCATGCCGCGGCATCCGAGGGCGGTGATTCCGGTGCTGTGGTCACGCTGTGACTCCTGACGTGGTGTCGGCTCATTAATGCGGATGGGTGGCGCTGCATGGCTGCACCGACCAAGGCGGCGTCTGCCCGGATTGGGCGTCTGTCCAATCTACCGGTCGCCCGAGTGCCGAGATGTTTACCCTCCCGAAACACGAACGAAACACGAGGCTCGAGGTCTTCCCCGGGCCTTTTACACGGCCCGATGCTGCATTTTCCCCCGGGGTCCCGGGCCGGATACCGGATTGAGATAACACATGAATAGACGACCCGATGGTTCAGAGTGTGCATTCGCACAGTTTTGAATCAAATCCGTGTGCGAATGCCGATTGCCACCCGACCGGAGAAAAGAGAGTGTTATCTCACACAGCTTCACCAACTCGCCCTTCCGGAGGACACAATGACAACGACGCCACTCGCTCCGACCGGGTCCGAGGAAGTCGCCTCAGCGCGACTCGATCGAACCAAAATGCGAAAGATCGCCCTCGCCAGCGTGATCGGCACCACCGTGGAATGGTACGACCTGTTCCTCTTCGGCACGGCCTCGGCACTCGTCTTCAACAAGGTGTTCTTTCCCGATCTCGACCCCGCGCTCGGAACCCTGTTGGCTTTCCTCACTTTCGCCTCGGCCTACGCGGCACGTATAGTCGGCGCCGTGTTCTTCGGTCACTTCGGCGACCGCCTCGGCCGCAAATCCATGCTGTTGATCTCGCTCATCACCATGGGCGCCGCCACCTTCGCGATCGGCCTCATCCCCGACGCCAGAACCATTGGAATAGCCGCACCCTTCATCTTGCTGTCCCTGCGTTTGATTCAGGGTCTGGCGCTCGGAGGGGAATGGGGCGGCGCCGTCCTGATGACAGTTGAGCATGCTCCCGCAAACCGCCGCGGTTGGTACGGGTCGCTCGTGCAAGTCGGCGTTCCGATCGGAACGCTTATCGCGAACGTCGCTTTCCTGATCGTCGCGGCCACGATGAGCAATGAGGATCTCATTGCCTGGGGCTGGCGTATTCCGTTCATGGCATCCGCTTTGCTGGTCGGTGTCGGAATCTACATCCGCCTGCACATTGAAGAGACGCCGAGCTTCACTCAGGTGCGTGAGCAGGGCGCCAAAGCCAAGCTGCCGTTCACCTACCTCATGCAGAACTACTGGAAGCAGGTTCTTCTGGGCGGCGTCGCGACGCTTTCCACCGGATCCACCTTCACGCTCCTGGTCGCATCCGGCGTGAGCTACGGCACGACCGACCTCGGACATTCCAGCGGCTTCATGCTCTCAGTGGTCATGTTCTCCTGTGTCGTTGCGTTCCTCGCCATCCCCTTCTTCGGGCGCCTGTCCGACCGGATCGGCCGTAAGAAGGTCATCCTCGGTGGTGTCGCAGCAGAAGCCGTTCTGGCATTCCCGTTCTTCTGGATGCTGGACAGCGGCTCCAACTTCATGGTCTTCGTCGCGTACGCACTCATGATGCTCGCCTTCTCGGCCAACTACGGCCCGATCGCCACCTTCCTGGCTGAACTGTTCGGCACCAAGGTGCGGTACTCGGGACTCTCTGTGGCGTACATGCTCTCGGGTCTGCTGGGTTCGGCCATTACGCCGGCCATCACCGTGGCGCTGTTGAACGCAACCGGCCAGAGCTCATCGATTGCGTTCTACATCGTCGGAGCATCCGTGCTGTCACTGATCGCTCTGCTGATCCTGACGGACAACCGAAACCGGGATATCGACTCCGTCGACCTGATGCAGGTTTCGGTGGCTTCTCGATGACGATCAGGAGGGTTTCGACGGTTGAGGGGCTCCGCGCGCCGGTCGGAGCGTTCTCGCAGGCGGTGATCGCCCGGGGCCTCATCTATACCTCAGGCCAGATCCCGATGCTGTTGGATGGTTCGATTCCGCACGGCTTTGAAGCGCAGCTTCGGTGCACTCTCGACAACCTTCAGACCCTCCTGACCGAGTGCGGATCGTCGCTGGAGCACGTCGTCAAACTCAACGGGTACCTGACGGATCCGGATCACCTCGAGCTGTACAACAGGGTGTATCGCGAATACTTCGGCGGACTGCTGCCAGCCCGCACCACGGTGTGCGTATCGCTCTGGGGCGTGTCGCTGGAACTTGAGTGCGTCGCAGTAGTCAGCGACGCCGACGTGAGCGACCGGATATGAACGACGCCGAAGCCGTGCTGTCGGCGCTTGAGTCAATCGAGCTGGCCACACTCGGGCATTTCCTCGAGGAGGGATTCTGCGCACCGGAGATGGCCGCTGTGGTCCCCGGCGCTCGGATGGCGGGGGTTGCCTACACCCTCCATCTCGCTGAACCCGACGCCGTCGCCGTGAACCGCGCCATCATCGCCGCACCTCGGGGTAGCGTGCTGGTGATCGAGGTCGTCGGAGGGCGCCATGCTCCGGTCGGTGACATCACGCGTGCTGCTGCCGCGGCCCGCGGACTTGCCGGAATCGTCGTGGACGGTCTCGTGACGGATCGCCAGGCGCTGCAAGACGGGCCGTTGCCCGTGTTCGCACGAGGATTCACAAATCTCACCACCAAGTTGCTCGATTCCGGTTTGGCTCGTGCCGATGTGCCCGTCATGATCGGGGACGTACTGATCCACCCCGGCGATGTCGTGCTCGGTGACGACAACGGCATTGTTGCGCTGCGTCCCGGCCACATCGACCCCGCCGTCTATGAGCGCGCTCGAGCCTCGGATGCGGCCGAACCCGAACTTCTCCAACGCATTGCTGCCGGTGAACCACTCGAAGAGCTTCTCGTGCTGCACTCCCCCACCGGAACCCCGAAAGGCCACTGATATGACAATCTCCCCCGAGCTGATCGACACCGGCACGCGCAGTGCACCGGTGTCGGCGGGCCACCTCATCGTCGCCCAGCTGGAGCGCGAAGGCGTGCAGCGAGCCTACGGCGTTCCCGGAGAGTCTTTTCTTGACGTTCTCGACGGACTGCACGATTCAACGATCAACACCGTGATCACTCGGCACGAAGGCGGTGCGGCGCTCATGGCGCTCGCGGAGGGTCGACTCACCGGACTGCCCGGAATCGCACTCGTCACTCGCGGCCCGGGAGCAGCGAACGCATTCATCGCCGTGCACACCGCGTGGCAGGATGCGACGCCGCTGGTGCTTTTCGTCGGACTCATTCCGGTTGCCGACCGGGGGCGTGCCGCATTCCAGGAATTCGACCTCACCGGCTGGTTCGGCAGCACCGCCAAACAGGTCGTCACCCTGGACGATCCCAGCGCCGCGGCGCGAGTGGTGTCCGAGGCAATCTTCATTGCGCGCAGCGGTCGACCCGGCCCCGTCGTCATCGGACTGCCCGAAGACGTGATCCGACTGTCAGCCGGTGGCGCAACAACCCAGCAACCACGGTCGCTGAACGTATCCCGCCCGAGCGACATCGAGCTCGGCCAGGTAGTCGCACGCCTCGATGCGGCCGAACGACCCGTCGTTGTTGTCGGCGGCGAAGGCTGGACGGCATCCGCTGGATCGGCATTGATCGACTGGGCCGCTGCGCACCGCATCCCCGTGCTTGCCGACTTCCGTGCCTACGACGCGGTGCCACATGGCGGTGCCACCCCCGCTTTCGCCGGGTCCCTCGGCTACGGGCGCAGCGACGCGGCAGCGGCACTTCTGGCCCAGGCCGACACGGCCGTTCTGATCGGCACCGCACGCACCGACGTGATGAGCGACGGCTACCAGCTGGGCCTGGAATCCGAAACAGTCGTGGTGCTTCCCGGTGAGCCCGTGGGCCACTCGGGCCGACTCGATCAACTCATCACGGGTGACCACGTTGCGTTCGCCGAAGCTCTCGCCGAAACGAGCCCGCGAGTTCAGGACGGCCCGCGCTTCGATCGGGCTGTCGCCGCCGCCATCCGCTTCGCCACGCCGAGCACGGCCGCCATCGAGGCGGAGTCGCCGTATGTGGATTTCACCGCGGTGATGGCCGTGCTGCGCGAGGAACTGACCGCGGATGCCGTCATCACCTACGGCGCCGGAAACCACGCCGTGTGGGCCGGCCGCTACCTGTCGCACAACGCTCCCGCCTCGCTGGTCGCACCCCGAAACGGTGCGATGGGTGTCGGTATCCCGGCAGCGGTCGCTGCCTCCTTGGCATTTCCCGGCCGCGAGGTCGTGTCGATCTCCGGTGATGGCTGCTTCATGATGAATGGCCAGGAGATCGCCACCGCCGTGGGCTACGGCGCCCCGTTCATCGCCGTGATCGCCGACAACGGTGTCTTCGCGACCATCCGGGAACACCAGGAGCGCCACTACCCCGGACGGCCCTCCGGCACGCATCTGACCAATCCCGATTTTGCCGCTCTGGCACGTTCCTACGGCGGTCACGGAGAAACGGTCTCCCAGATCGGCGCATTCCGTGATGCCTATCGTCGGGCACGGGCCAGCGGACTGCCTGCTGTGCTGCACATCATGCAGGACCCCGAGGTTCGCGCGCCATCCGGTGCGGACGACGCCCAAGAGCACGCATACAACAACCCGATTGAAGGACAAAGATGACCGGCACGCGCACGATGATCCCCGCTCCGAGCGTCGCAGACTTCTTGCGTGACTTCGAGACGATGAGCGCCTTCGGTGCCACCCCGGCAGGCGGAGTCGAACGGCAGGCAGCTAGCAGCGCTGATATCGAACAACGTCGGTGGTTTGCAGGGCTGCTCGAAGCGAATGGCTTCCGCGTCGAGTATGACCGGATCGGAAATCAATTCGGCCTGTTCGACGTCGCCCCGGGTGAACCTTACGTCGTCGTGGGGTCGCACATGGATTCCCAGCCGACCGCCGGTCGCTTCGATGGTGCCTACGGCGTGCTCTCCGCAGCCCACGCTGCGTTTCGCGTTGCGGCCGAACATGCGTCGGGCACCAGCACGCTGCGTTACAACCTGGCTGTCGTTAATTGGTTCAACGAAGAGGGTTCGCGTTTCGCCCCCTCGATGATGGGCAGCAGTGTCTACACCGGCGTTATGCCGCTGGAAAAAGCACTGGCCATCCAGGACCACACCGGAGTTACGGTTGAAGAGGCCATGCGACCGACCGGGTTCCTTGGCGACGGCGACGGTCCGACAGCTGCCTACTCCGCAGAGATCCACATCGAGCAGGGTCGTATCCTCGAGAACTCGCAGATCACGATCGGTTTGGTCACGGCAAGCTGGGCAGCCAGCAAATACCGTGTTGTCGTCAGGGGTGAGCAGGCCCACTCCGGTGCGACGGTGATGGAAGACCGTCACGATGCCCTGTACGGCGCTTCGCTGCTCGTCGTGTTCGCTCGCGAGCTCGCCGACCGATTTCCTGGAGTGCTGCACACGGCGGTCGGGCAACTCGACGTGTATCCGAATTCTCCGGTGGTTGTGGCCTCAGAGACAACGCTGCTGCTCGACCTGCGCTGTGCCGACGAAATTGTGCTCGCCGAGGCAAACGCGCTGCTCGATGCCCGTTTCTCAGAGATCGAGTCCATCGCCCGTGTCACCATCGAACGCGCTCTCTCCCACAACTGGGGAGTGAACCCATACCAAACGGCCGGTGTCGAGCTGGCGCGATCCAGTGCCGAGGCTGCCGGATATTCCCACGCGGAAATCATGACCGTGGCCGGGCACGACTCGATCAATATGAAAGAGGTCGTTCCCACGGTCATGCTCTTCGTTCCCTCCGTAGAAGGAATCTCGCACAACGAAGGCGAATACACGCGTGATGAAGACCTGATCGCCGGCGCCGCGGTACTCACCGATGTCGTGCGACGCCTGGGCGCCGGCGAACTCGATGGAGAAAACGGATGACCCGCTACGCCGTAACCGATCCGGTCACCAACATAGAGGTTCGGGTTTACCCCACCGCAACGGATGCTGAAGTGGATGCCGCAATCCAGCGCGCCTCCGCCAGCTACAGCACGTGGCGCAAGACTCCCAAGTCGAAGCGCGCGAAGGTGCTCAGGCGTGTTGCGGCGCTGCATCGCAGCAACCGTGAACGCTTGGCCGCGATCATCACTCGCGAAATGGGCAAGACCATCGATGAGGCCCTCGGCGAGGTGGATCTCGTTGCTGACATTTACGATTACTACGCTGTCAACGGTGCGGCCTTTTCCGCTGATAAGCCGATCGATGTTGCCAGCGGTACCGCGACAGTTCGTTCCGACCCCCTGGGCGTTCTTCTCGGAGTGATGCCGTGGAATTACCCGTACTATCAGCTAGCGCGATTCATCGCCCCCAACCTCATGCTCGGCAATACCGTGCTGCTCAAGCCCGCACCGCAGTGCCCGGAGTCTGCCGAGGCAACAGCCGAACTCTTCGCTGAGGCGGACGCACCCGAGGGCGTCTTCCTCAATGTTTTAGCCACCGAAGACCAGGTTCGCCACATTATTGAACACCCGGCAGTACAGGGAGTGTCGTTGACCGGCTCCGAACGTGCCGGCAGTGCCGTCGGCGCTATTGCCGGCCGGGCAATGAAGAAATACGTGCTGGAGCTGGGCGGTTCGGATCCGTTCATCGTGCTGGCAGACGCTGACCTCGCTGCCGCGGTCACCGCTGCCGTCGCCGGTCGCATGGGCAACGCCGGTCAGGCCTGCACAGCGTCCAAGCGATTCATTGTGCTCGACGAGGTCTATGACAGCTTTATCGCTGACTTCGTGGCGCGCGTGGGCGCGCTGGTCGTCGGTGACCCGCGGGAGAAGGTCGCATTCGGCCCGCTCGCCTCGGAGGCGGCAGCGGTGAACGTTACAGCCCAGATTCGCACCGCAGTGGATGAGGGCGCTCGCGTGTTGGTCGGCGGCGGCCGGCCGGAGCGCGCCGGTGCGTTTGTCGAACCCACCATCCTGGTTGACGTGCGGCCGGGGGCGCGGGCGTACCGCGAGGAGATTTTCGGTCCGGTTGCGGTGGTGCATCGGGTCGCTTCGATTGCGGAGGCCGTGGAACTGGCCAATGACACGCCTTACGGTCTCGGGAGTGTCGTCTTCGGCTCTGACCCGCAGGCGCTTGCGAGCGTCGTCGACAACCTCAATGTGGGCATGGTGTCGATCAATGCGCCGTCCAGGACGGAACCGGGGCTGCCTTTCGGTGGAGTGAAGGCGTCGGGGATCGGCCGTGAGCTCGGCGAATACGGCATGTCTGAGTTCGTCAACCGCAAGCTCATCCGCACGTCGAGTTCGTCGTAGCTCCGAGGAGCAGACCGGGCCCGATCAGCCCAGAAATGGGGCATGATACGGTGGCCCGGCCGTGGGCGATTCGGCGGCAACGAGCTTCACGAAGTGGGTGCGCTTGAGGACTTTGAGTACCCGACGCTGAAACGGGGTGAACGCGGCAACGCCCTGGGCGGTTGTCATCGGTTCGAGCCCGACGATCTTCGTGGTCACCCCGTCACGCACTATCTCGCCGCCGTTCGCCGCCACCAGATTGCGGTACCAGTTGACCGTAGGACCGTAGGTCAGCTCGCAGACGAAGCCGCCGGCGATCGGTTGCACGATGATCGGTGTCTCAAAGAGCTTTCCGCTTTTCCGACCCACGGTACGCACGAGCGAGAACTGCCCCCGGCCGCGGCGTGCCATGTGGCCGGTCAGCCGGTTCAGGCTGTGTTTGATCGTGAATAGCCAGCCACGCCGCAGCATCGATCCGAGATTCATGCCAACAGCATCTCACCGCCACCGCGCCTGAGTAAGCTCGCCGTTCGAGTTTGTACCGGCAAACCCAAACTCGCTCAGATCGACCGCGAACGCGCTCACCGAACCGGTGGGAGTCGGCCACTCGAGCGCGACCCTGCACGTCGTGCGAGACGGGGAGCAATTCGGTGCATCTTCACCTTGCGCTATTCGCCACGGACGATTATCGTACAACCAAATGGTTGTATCAGAGCTTTCCGAACAGGATGTCAACCGTATCTTCCGCGCCCTCGCGGACCCGACGCGGCGCGACATCGTGCGCCGCACTCTCGTCGCCGCTATCTCGGTGTCGCAGTTGGCGGATTGCTACCAGATGTCCTTCGCGGCAGTCCAGAAGCACGTGGCCGTATTGGAGGATGCCAGGCTTGTGACCAAGGAATCACGCGGTCGCGAGCGGATGGTGCGGGGAAACCTTGATCGCATCCGCCAGGCGCAGCGACTGCTGGACCGGTTCGAGGACATGTGGCGCGCGCGCACGGATCGGCTGGACAACCTGCTCGCAAAAAGCGATCCCGCTCCATCCGCCCTCTAATCGAAAGGAACGTCATGCCCGTCACCTCCGTCGAGAAGGACCTCGACCAGCTCACCATCACGATCGTCGCCGACTTCACAGCCCCGCTCCATCGGCTATGGGACGCGTACACCGATCCGCGCCAGCTCGAGCGGTTCTGGGGACCGCCCAGCTATCCGGCCAAGTTTCTCCGGCACGACGCCGTGGCCGGCGGACGCAGCGTGTACGTGATGACCGGCCCCGAGGGAGACGCGCACTACGGGTGCTGGGATTGGACGTCGGCCGATGCCCCGAACGCGTTCGAAGTGCTCGACAGATTTGCAAACGAAGCCGGCGAGCCCAACCCCGACCTCCCTGCCACGCGAATGGATTTCGCATTCGAGGCGACGACCGATGGCAGCCGACTGAGCACGACCGCGCACTTCGACTCACTCGAGCAGATGCAACAGCTCCTAGATATGGGCATGCTCGAAGGTACCCGTGAGGCCATGGTCCAGATCGACGCGGTGCTGGCCGACCTGGCGGCATTCTCGGCCGACCGCGGGGCGGAAGCGCAGGTGCTCAGCGACACCCAGGTGCGGGTGGCTCGCGTTATCCGCGGCACCGTCGACCAGGTGTGGCGGGCTCATACCGATGCCGCGCTCATGCAGCGGTGGCTGCTCGGGCCGGACGGCTGGTCCATGCCCGTTTGCGAGGTCGCGACCGCGGTCGGCGACCACTACCGTTACGAATGGCAGCGGGATGGCGGCGACGAACGATTCGGTTTCACCGGCGAGCTGCTGGAGTCGGATGAGCCATATCGCGCCGTCACGACCGAGTCCATGATCGGGATGGATTTTCCTGCAACGCTCAACGAGCTGACCCTTACCGCTGTCGAGGGAGGAACGCTGCTCGCACTCGTCATCACCTATGCGAATCTCGAGCAGCGCGACGCTGTGCTTGCGACCGGCATGACGGACGGCATGGAAGCGAGCTACCGGCGTCTGGACGGGCTGGTGCAGCCGACACTCGCATAGTCGGCTGCGGCGTGACCAGGGCACGCGGCCCCGAACCGGCTGGCCGGCCCTCTGGACCAGCCAGCCGAAGCCGCGGAAGTCAGCAAGCGGGGTGGCCGACCCACCGCTTCAGGAATTCCGGATGTGGTGGGTCTACGTCGGGCCCCGCGTGACCACGAGTGCGCCGTTGTGCCCGCCGAATCCGAATGAGGTCGACAGCACGGTATTGACACTCTGGCTGCGAGCCTCGCCGGCCACGAAGTCCCAGCCCTCGAACTCGGGGTCGTCCAGGTTGCCTGTGGGTGGCAGTATCCCGTCGCGCAACGACTGCACGGCGATGATCGCCTCGATAACCCCGGATGCCCCGAGCAGATGCCCCATGCTGGACTTGGTCGCACTGATCGGGATGCGGTGGGCACGGTTGCCGAGTGCGGATTCCAGAGCGTTCAACTCGGCGGCGTCGCCGGCCGGAGTCCCGGTGCCGTGGGCATTGATGTGGTCGACGGCATCCGGTGCGATGCCCGCGTCGGCGAGGCAGTCGCGAACGGCCCGCGCCGCTCCCCGGCCCTGCGGATGCGGGGCGGTGGCGTGGTAAGCGTCGCTGGCGGCTCCGAATCCGGCCAGCTCGGCCAGTGCGACGGCACCTCGGGCGTGGGCGGTCTCCTCGGACTCGAGCAGGACGGCGCCGGCCCCCGCCGACATCACGAAGCCGGAGCGCGCCCGGTCGAAGGGCCGGGAGGCGGCGGCGGGATCGTGCTCATACCCGCGTGCCAGTGCGCGCATGTTCGCGTTCGATGAGAGATTCACCGGGTTCAGGCAGTCCTCCACACCGACCACGAGCACCGCGTCGGCGTAGCCGTGACGGATGCGACGCATCGCCTCGCCGAGACCGATCGCCCCGCTGGCGCACGTCGCCGACACGCCCTGGGCGGGACCGAACGCCAGGTATCGCTGGCTGAGTACGGAGGCGGCCGCGTCGGGCGCGCCGTAGATCGCAAGCGTCAGTGGCACCGCCCGCGGACCGCGCTGGTCAAGGGCGCGGGTGGCCCGCTGCATGGCATCGACCGGCCCAGCTCCCGTGGCGGCGATCACCGCGAACCGGTGCGGATCCCACGGGAGGGCGGTCACGCCGGGCGTCCATCCCGATTGTGTCATGGCCTGGTCGGCGGCTGCGACCGCCCAATGCTGGCTGCGGCTGAGCCGGCGGACGAGGCTCGCCTCCAGAACCGTGGCCGGCTCGAATCCGCGCACCTGTCCGCCGATGCGCACGGCCAGGTTCGCGAACTCGGCACCGTCCAGCGTCGTGATGGCGCTGCGGCCGTGGACAACGGCATCCCACATCGTTGGCACGTTCAGGCCGCTCGGGGTGATCGCCCCGAGCCCAGTGATGACCGCGCGGCGCCGATCCTTCACAGCCGTTCCGCCTCTCCCCGCGCGACAAGCTCGGCGGCGGCGGTGCGACGTATCTTGCCGCCGACGGTGCGCGGTAACCGCTCGACTCGGTACCACCGGCGCGGCACAAATTGCGGCGCCAGCTTCTCCCGTGCGCGGTTCAGAAGCTCGCCCTTGCCTGGCACCGCACCTTCGATGACGAGACCGACGACAGAACCCAGCCGCCCGTGCGGGAGCGCAATCGCACAGACCGCGCCGAGGTGCGGCATCCCCTCGAAGGCGCGCTCCACCTCCGGCAACGTCACCTTGTGCCCGCCCGTGACGGCGATGTCTCCGGCGCGGCCCGCTAGCACAAGTACGCCGTCGACCAGTCGGCCGTGGTCGTGCACGGTCACCCAACCGTCGGGGCCCTTGAGCGTGGCATCCGTCGTTCCGGGGAGGTACACGTCGGAGCAGGCGGCGGCGCGGATCCACAGCGTCCCGAGCTCACCGTCGGGCACCTCGTTGCCATCCTTGTCTCGGATACTCACACCGATGCTCTCGTAGATACCGATACGGGTGCCGTCGCCGTTGCGGCTGTCGCCGATGAACCCGATCTCGGCGGCCCCGTAATAACTGATCAGCCGCACATTCGGCAGCACGTTCTCGAGCCCAGTGCGCAGGATCGCGGGCAGATTCGCGCCGCCGGTGACGACCAGCTCGAGCGTCGTGAATCGGTGCGTAGCGCGACGGGCGGCATCGATCAGGGCCTGAACCACGGCGGGAACTGCTACAACGCGGGTGATCTTCTCGTCGTGGATGCGGCGGCCCAGCTCCACCGGATCGAACGCATCCGCCAGGTGAGCGCTGCCGCCGGAGGCGAGGCTCTCGATGAGTGCGTAGAGGGTGAGGCTGTACGACACCGGCCCGGGCGCGAGCGTCGCGGTGCCGGGTCCAGGCTCCAGGTGCGCGCTGGAGACAGCGAAATTCGCGCGGTATTGGCCCCGGGTCTTCAAAAATGCCTTGGGATTGTTTGTGGTGCCCGACGAGAAGAGAAGGAGAAACGGCTCTTCATCAACCCGCACCGCCGGGTCGATTGTCGGCGCGGCATCCGCCTCGTGCTGCATGAAATCGGTGAGCGTGATGATTGTGCCCGTCCACTCGCGCGCGGCGAGGGCCACGGCGAGGTCTGCCGAGTCACTGATCACAACACCGATTCCCGTGGCGAGGATGACCGCGGTGCGGTGCTCCAGCGGCCACTCCGGATCGATGGTCGCCGACACGGCCCGGAATCCCGCAAGCCCCGCGATGATGCGCGCGGTGTGGAAGGCTGAGGCAAGGCTCACGGCAGTGATCGGGACACCGCGAGTCGCCGGCGCGGTCATCGGCGGTGTGGGCTGTGCCCGGTGCAGGGCATCCACGACCGTGAACATGGGCCGAGAATTGTCGATGAGTTGCGCGTACGTTAGCTGGCCGTCTGTTGCGACGATCGCCGGCTGGTCGCCGTGCTGTTCGGCCATGGCCAGCACAGCCCGCGTTATCGGCACCCGCGGTCCCCTTCAGATCGACGTTCGCTTCTTCATTACGGGAGCAATTTTAGGGGTCGCGCGGGCCACGGCGCCGCGTCATCCGCTCAACCTCCGCGTCAACATCGGACTCGGTTTGGTAACGCCGGCCCGGTCCATAGGCATCCAACCCCACGAACAACGCCGCGACTCCCATCCCAAAAATTACCCAGACCGGCCAGAAGTATCCCCCGGAACTCGTGAGGAACCAGATGACTGTCAACAGAATCGACACAGCCGCCCACACGCCGACAAAAGTCCAAAAGCCCGCGCGCGCCTTGAGCCGTCTTCGTGCTTCTCTTCTCAACTCTTCGTCATCGCTCATCATCGACTTCACGATACGCCGAGCACTCGTACCTGTCTATTGGCGCGCGTGCCCGCCGGACCACCAGCGTCAATCGGGCAATCACGTACAGTTGTGTCTGAGATAGCGAATCGGGTGGGAGCTGGAAATGGCACAGACACAACGGGAGCGCGCGGTGCGATCGGACTCCATCCGCAATCGCGACGCGATTTTGGAGGCGGCGGCCACGTGCCTGGCCACCAACCCAGCGTCGAGTATCGCTGACATTGCAGGAGCCGCGGGTGTGGGGCGAGTCACCTTGTATGGTCATTTCTCGTCCCGAAACGCGCTTCTGGCTGCGCTCCTTGATCGCACGATGACACGTGTGGAATCGGAGCTTCAGAGCGTCGATCTGGGTGGAACGCCATGGCAGGCGATGGATGCGCTCGTCGCGTCATCCTGGAAGCTCGTGGAGAGCCTCAGCACACTACGCACTGTCGTCGCGCAGGCCCTACCGGACCAGGACCTGCACGGCAGTCATGACAGGCAGAGGGCACGCGTGCAGGAACTCCTGACACGCGGTCGAGCGGAGGGTGAGTTTCGCGTCGATCATTCTCTTGATTGGCAGACTGCATGCTATTTCGCAATCCTGCACGGTGCGGCGTCCGAAGTGAGAACCGGCCGTCTCTCAGAGCACGAGGTAGAGCACGTACTGCCGCAAACGATCCGAGCCCTGCTGCAAGTAGGGCCTCAAGCGTCATAACCGTTCGGCCGGTCCGCGATATCGTCGTCGATCGACTTTCGATTTCACTGCACAATCTCTTGACTAAACCCTACATATATGTATATTTTAGTGATGCGAACCGGGTGTGGCCGCGGTATCCGCGGGCCAGCACGAACCTCGCTGATCACCGCTCCGCGCTCGAGCTGGTGGGGGCTGGTCTGCTCAACCCGGAGAACCGGTGGCAGTACCTGGGCGAGGCTGCGTAGGGTGCGGCCCTGAAATCGTTAGGTCTGTAGAGCGGTGAGGGTTACTGCGACTCCCCCGACACCCGGACCGGCACCGGCACCGGCACCGGCACGGCAATCCTGCTGGAACCAGGCACACGCCCCGCGCGGACGCGACGAAACGGCGGCGCGGCCGCCGTCCCCCTTTCACCGAAGTGGAACCGCTTCGCGGCCGGTGATATCAGAGTGACTTCACTCTGAAACCACGGCTAACGCCGTCACAGGCGTGATGGAGCCGCTGCGCGGCGCTGTTCGCTGGGCATTTTTGTCCTTTCTGGCGTTTCACCGTAGAGCGATTGCGCTGGCAGGGTATCTCGTGCGGGATCCGGCAGGAGAAGAGCCTGTTGGATGAGGTGGGTGATATCGACGGAGATCGTTCGTGAACCTGTCATAGGGCTTCCTAAAGCTGAGATGGACGAGTGATTCTCTCTGGGATGTCCGGGTGGGTGGGAAAGGTTCAATATCGGGGCGAAGGGCACACCACATTCCAGGTCGCTGCACCCCGCAACCAGAGCAGGTGTGGATTGCATCAGCCGCTGACGGCCTATCCTGAGACACGTCCAGGGGGGGGGAGGACTAGTGGGTAGTGAAGTATCGGATGCTGCGCTGTGGCTTGAAGCGCTAGCGGGTACGGAGAGCGCGTTTGCTGGCCTTTTTGATCGGCATCGAGCCCGCATCTTCCGTAAGGCCTACTCCCGGGTGCGCAATGTGCACGATGCGGAGGATGTGGTCGCAATGGTGTTCCTGGAAGCGTGGCGATCCAGGGAGAAGGTCCGGATTGTCGAGGGTTCCTTGCTGCCGTGGTTGCTGTCTGTTACGACCTACATCACTCTGAATAGTGATCGCGCCGCACGGCGCTACCGGCGTCTCCTCTCAAAGCTCCCCGTTGCTCCCCCGGTGGATCCGGTCCACGATATCGACGACCGGCTGGACATGCGGGTTCGCGCCAACCAGCTCACGCAGGCTCTGCGACGCTTGAGCTCAGTCGAACGGACTGTCGTGGATCTATGCCTCGTTGAGGAGCTCTCGATGGCTGCTGTCGCTGGAGTGCTTGATGTGCCAACTGGCACGGTGAAGTCACGGCTGAACAGTGCGCGACGAAAACTTCGAACCTATTTAGGCGAGTCGGACATATCAGTACACACGCCTGAAGAATTGTCGACAGAAGGGATATCAGGATGGACTCCATTGAGCCCGAGATGACCCCTGAACGAACTGACGCTATTCGTGGACTCCTCCTGCGCACGCTTCGGAACGAACCAGCTCGTCGGATCCAGCGTCAGCGCCGACGCGTTCTTATTTGGGTGAGCAGTGTCGTCCTCGTCGCCGGTGTCGCCACCACTGGTGCCACGGTCTTGCTGCAGGAGAAGAGTGTCGAGAACACAGCGATCGTTCATTGCTACAGCTCTACAAAGCAAAACGCTGATGGCACCTATCCTGGATCATCGGCGGCGATCTCCGATGGCAATGGGCGCGGGCAAGCGAGGGACGCACTCGCGCTATGTACCGCCATGTGGGAACAGGGAGTGTTCGGGACCGGGTTTGAACCCACAACGCCGGCTAATGAGCCGGGTGTGGTTCCGGAACTGCAGGTGTGCGTGATGGGCGATGGGAGTGCGGCCGTTGTGCCTGGCAAATCAGCCAGCATTTGCCAAACAGTCGGGCTCGCACCCCTGGTGGCGTAACCGCTATCCGAATGTGCCGGTCGGGCGGAAGACCAATGACTTTACGTCGTCGTTCCAGCTCCCGAGACTTCCGCAGTATGGCGTGCAATTCAGTCGGGAACCGCCGTAGCTCGCCGCTGTGTAGAGGGTCAGCCAGCAGCCGTTTTGCCCGCTGGCGGAGCTGATGGTGTTGGTCCAACCGGACTCCAGGGATGAAAACCCAAATACCGAGCCGGTGCAGCCATTCGACCCCCAAAGCGTGAGGCTGGAACCGCTTCGGTTGGTGTCCTGGTAGACGGTCCCCAAGATTGTAGATGCGTTTGCGCTGCGTGCAGCCGGATTTCCTGGTTGCTGAATGCTCTCGATATACGCTTCGGCTTCCGCCTCGGTTCCGAAACAAACAGGTTCGCTCTGCATCGTCGGATCGTTTAACGGTGTTGCCTCTGCCGCGCAGTGCACCTCAATCGCCGGGGCGGTCGGTTGCGCCAGCGCGCTGGCCACCGGCCCGAATGACAGCATGCCTGCCGCGACCATGACCGCGATTGTCGTTTGCCTACCCAATTTGCCCATGTGGGTTCCTCTCTGTAATCGGGGTTTTCCCCGTCACAGGGAGATGTCCGGCTGGCTGGAACGGTTCATTCGAGACACCTCATCTCGAGGTCGCATCGAAAACTGAACTTTCCGAGGTGTGCAGGACATCCCCTGATAACGGCCGAGCTACGGCCGACACTTCACCAATCACGAGGGGACTCTCAACAGCTAGGGGATCACGGCGGTCATGAATTCATGCCCACCTTGAAAGTTCAAGAACACAAGGAGAACAGAATGAAGATTGTGAAAAAGTACCTGCTGGCACTGCCTGTGGCGATTGCTCTGATTGCCACATTCGGAGTCACAGCAGCATCAGCAGCCACGCCCGAAGCGGTGCCAGCTGATCAAACAGCCAGCTTCTCCGCTGCTGCCACAGCCGAGCTCACGCAGGAACAGGTCGACGAAGCATTCGCTGAACTGGAAGCATCCTCACTGCCACGGGTGACTGAGACAGACGGTGTCACGATTCAAACTCGATTCCAGCTCACCGAGGACTTCGGCATGACATTCGCGAAGCCCGACCCTGATGTCGTCACTACCCAGATAGCCGGCGGCAGCGACAGCGGTGGCTGGTACATCAAGTTCAACCAGTTCGATCAGGATGCCATCATCAGCGGAGCCGGGTTGGCTCTGGGCACGGCCATCTGCCTGATTCCCGCCGTCGGCGTCGTAGCCTGCGCCGTTGTGGGAACGATCATCACAGCTGGGGTTCTGTACTTGAGCTACAACGGCAAGTGCCCCAACAACAAGCAGCTCAAGGTCTACCTTCCCAACAGGGTTGCTGGCTGCGTAGCGTAGCTCATTCTGATGGTTTGGGGTCGGCTTCAGCCGGCCCCAAACCATCGTCCTGGAACAACACCTCAATGGTTGTGCCAAAAATCCTCGCCAGGCGGAATGCGACGGGGAGACTGGGATTGTATTTCCCGCGCTCCAGAGCGATAACTGTCTGCCGAGATACCGAAAGCCTCGATGCCAAATCCTCCTGGGACCAGCCGGCTGAACGACGAGATTCAGCTATGAGATTCTTCATCGCCTGCCCCCGTGAGAACCCGTCTCTTCTCCACTGAGTACCTCACCCAGAACGATATGACGAGCAGCGCTATCGCGCTGACAATGACAACGAGGGCGAGGGGCGAACTGCCGGAAATCGCCACCACGGAAAGAGCTAGAACCATGATTACCAGCGCGTCTATATACGCCGCGGATTGGGCTTTCAGCGCCACATCCTTTTCGACGCTGCCCTCCGTGTACGCCAAAGTTCGTTCTTGATGAGCTCGTTTAACGAGCTGCACACAGACGAGCAGGCCAACAAACAGCACCGCCACCGAGATGCGAGCGAGTAACTCTCCCGTTGGCCCGGCGGCATTAGCCCAGGCGAGGAGCGCAGCCATGGCGGCAATACCCACGACCAGAATTCCCGCAATCTGTTTCTTCATTTGGGACCACTTTCTTCCATGCATCGAATAGATGTAAACCAACCTTTACACTCGCAGCCAGAGATGTCAATGCCCCTTTACATTGAGTAGCGCGGAAATTGGTTCCGCGCAGAGATGCGGCTGCTTTGGAGAATCGAAACTAAATAAATGGCCGCGAGGCCCATATGCGGTTCACTACACAGGGGCGTGAACGCACTGATCGTCGTGTCGGGTGCGAGTCGGGGAGCTTGTCCGGAGACTACCTCTGGCGCAGCAACACCAGAATCGGCCCAGGAAATTTCAGACCACTCCGGCCCACCCGGCACCGTTAGCGCACGGATTATTTTCCGTTTTCTGAGGCGACCCGGGGAGGGGCAACCCCTCGCGCTCCCCCACCCGAGTCACCCCTGGTTTGTGTGGGCTCGATGCTCGGGTGAGGGAGGAGAGATTTACCGCTATGAAGCTGGCTTTCTGGCCGAAGGGGCGGGGCGTGCTAGCCGCAGAACTGGGCGCGCTCGTCAGCGCTCATGGCCTTATTGTGGCCTTGGATCACTTCAGATGAGGGTCGGGTGGTGTCGGGGCCCTCGATCGTGACCGGGGCGGTGTACCAGTAGTAGTGGCCGTAGTACCGGTCGGAGAAGTGAATTTCATAGGTGCCGGTGACCCGGTTCATGGCGGTTGCTTTGGTGATGTAGCCGATGTTGCCCTCGGGCACGTGCAGGGTGAGGAATCCGCCGGTCGTACTCGTCGACGTCCATGCGTGCGAGTAGGGGCCAGCTCACGAAACGGAATAAATACCACGCTAAGAGGTTCCGGGCCTGTGCAAGGGCCGTGCGCAAACCCAAAGCAGTCCGCTACGAGCACGCCAAACCGGACGATCTGGTGGCGGCGGGGATGCTGGGTTCGAGGTAGCTCGTGCGGGTCTGAATGACAGTCCGGTCGGCTGGCGGGCGCGGTGAAGGGGCAGAGGATGTCGGGATGGTGGTTCCGGTTAGGACGGGCGGGGACAAGCAACGCAACAGCGGTTGGGCCAGCGATTCTCGGATTGACTATGAAGATAAGACCGGCAGCGAGCAGAACGACCAGCCCGACTTTGAGTGGACCGCTCCCTGAGATGGAGTTCTGAGCTTCGTCTTCACCTGAAGGGCCTCCTACACCTCGATCAAGACCGGCACCGTCACGGCATCGCTGATGCTCCGAAAGCTGGGCAGCTACCCGCGGCAGAACGGTCTGGCTACAGCCCTGCGGGAGCTCGGCCGACTCGAACGCACCCTCTTTACTCTCGACTGGATGCAGAACCCCGAGCTCTGAGCTGCCGCGGATATCTCGGACAGTGGGCCCTCTTAAAATGAGGGTTCACTGAAAGTAGAGATCAGCATGGCCGCAGCACGTAGGCGTTTCACCCAGGAGTTCAAGGACGAGTTATGCCGCGAGGTGATCAACACCTCCAAACCGATCAAGGACGTCGCCACCGCATATGGCGTCGGCCCCGAGACGCTCCGCAACTGGCTGGGCAAATATCGCGAGGCGAACGGCGGCACGGAAGCGGATCTAACGGTCTCGGAACGGGCTCGTCTGAAGGAGCTCGAGCGGGAAGTTCAGGAGCTGCGAGCGGAGACCGCCTTCTTGAAAAAAGCCAGCGCTTACTTCGCGCGGGAGCAGCGGTAGTGAGCAAGTACGAATACATCGACTCCCAAAAATCTGAGCCCACCAACAAGAATTCGGTGGTGAAAATGTGCCTCTGGCTGGCCGTGTCAACGTCCGGTTTCTATCACTGGGTGACATCACGTACATCCACACCTGGCAAGGGTTCATTTATCTGGCCACGGTCATCGATTGCTACTCAAAGAAGGTCGTCGGCTGGTCCATCGCCGATCACATGCGCACCGAGCTCGCCGCCGATGCCCTCCGCAACGCCGCCGCGACGACCCTGATCGAGCCTGACACGATCTGGCACTCCGACCGCGGCAGCGTGTATGCCTCGGCCGAGTTTCGGGCACTGGTGGCCGGGCTGGGGATGCGGTCCTCGATGGGCCGTACGGGCGTGTGTTGGGACAACAGCATGGCCGAAAGTTTCTTCTCGATGCTCAAAAACGAGCGCGTATACCGCACTGCTTACGCGACGAAGTCACAAGCTCGAAGCGACGTCATTCGGTATATCGAAGGGTTCTACAACAGCCGCCGCCGGCACTCCGCGCTCGGTTACAGAAGGCCCAATGAAGTCCACTATGGTTATCAACAGCCAGCATTGGCAGCGTAGAAGAATCCACTAATTCCGCTGTCCGAAATGCCCGCGGCAGCTCACTGACCCCTTAATGTCTACCTGCAGGACGACCTACTGCACAAGTCGCTTGAAGTTGTCTACGCGTCGGACGAGGAAGTAATACTCGTTCAGAGCAATCCGGCATGGGGCAAGCTCCACTATGTGCGCGAAGCTCGAAAAGACATCGAGCTCGAGCAAGCCTAATCGGGGGAATGCGCATAAGGGGCCACACACCAGTGTAAAAAAGGTCCCTCGAACGGGGGCTGTTTTCGTGATTGATGTTGCGCCACAGTTGGGCCACCGAGCTGTCCCGTGCTCGCCATCGATCGGCGTGTCATGCAACGACGCAACATGCTCTTTGTCTTGTTCACAGCTGTTGCGGTCGCGCTGACTGCCACGAGCATCCCGGCCATCGCGTTGACCGTCCCGGCAGCTCCAGTGGCCGCGGTGAGTGATCCGAATATTGTTGAACCACCACCGACTCAGTTGGATAAGGCGTGTGCACCAGCAGCGGGTGCCGCAGCGGGTGATGTCGCTGCCTCGAACCCGCCCAGCTCGGGTTGGGCACTGCCGTCAGCAAATCGGAGTGTCAGCTCCGGTAGCGCCACGTCGCGGGCATCTTCGGGGACCGTGGTGGGGGCTCCGGGCATTGGAGCATTGCCCTACTTTGGCTTCGACACGATCAACCTGTCAGCGGATACCGCCGCGCAGGTCAACCTCGGCAACGGCAATCTATTGGTCACGTCGAATGACGGGGTGTTGAACGGACCGGCTCTGGCTGTTCGTAACGACCGTTTCTACAACGGTCTCTCTCCGTCGGCGGGGTCGTTTGGGGGTGGCTGGTCTTCACCGCTTTCCGCCGCTGATGTCGGCTTGAAGGTCACATCGTCGACGGCGACGTTCTCGGGCCCGACTGGGTTCACTGCCGTATTCACCCGCAGTGGCACCAGCTGGGTCGCCCCGGCTGGGTTTCGCGCCACCCTGGTCGATGGGCAGTACACGCGTACGTTGACGTATAACCAGACCGGTGAACAGTATGTGTTCAACCTCAACGGGTGGATTACGAAAAATTTGAACCGGAACGGTAAAGGGACCACATTCACCTATGACGTGTCCAGCCAGCAGGTCACGACGGTGACCGAAGCATCGGGCCGGTCCTATTCGATCATGTGGCAGAGCATCGGTGGTGTCGACGTCATCAGTTCGATCACTGACTCTGCCGGTCGGGTCACCACGTATACGGCCAATGCCAGTGGCCAGTTGACCCGGGTGGATGCGCCGGCGGGGTTCTTTGAGCAGTACACCTACGACAGTGTCGGCCGCCTCGCCACCATCGTCACGATCGGGACCGGCAGTGCGAGCACGAACACGCTCGTGCAATTCGGGTACGACAGCTCCAGCCGCGTGAGTTCGGTCAAGCGCGGCCTGAATTCAACGCCGACAGTGTTCCTCTCCACCAGCAGCTACACCTACACGAGTGGTCAGACGACCGTCACTGACGGGCGCGGTAAGACCGCTACCTTCACCATTGATACCGCGGGCAGGGTCACAACAGCCACCGATGCTCTCGGCCGGAGCCGGTCGAAGACGTGGACGGCCAACAGTGACGTGGCGACATCAACGGATGCGCTCGGCACGGGGCCGGGCAACACGACGACGTTTGCGTATGACGCGTTGAACAATGCCGTCGGGGTGGCCTTGCCCACCGGCGCGGCGGCCAGTGCCGCCTATGCGACCGGGGTCGGCTGCACAGGAACGGGCGGCACCACGTTCCAACCGAAGTGTTCCACCGACTCCGCCGGAGCCGGGAAAGCTTTCACCTACGATGCCAAGGGCAACCCGACCAAAGTCACCGACACCACCACCGGTGGCACCGGATCCGTCCCTCAGCAGTTCACCTATGAAAATAGCGGCAGTGTCTGTGGCGGTTTCGATGGCCAGGTATGTACGACGAAGGACGGCAATAACAACACGATCAGTTATGCCTACGACGCGGATGGAAACTTGACCTCGGTCACTCCGCCGTCACCGCAGGGCGGGACGACGTATACGTATGATTCCCTCGGCCGAGTCCTGACCGTCACCGACGGCAACAATGCCACTTCCACCTATGCGTATAACGTCCGTGATGAAATCGTCTCGAGCACCTTCCAGGGCGGGCAGACGTTCATCACGCAGTATTTTGGGAATGGCCTCAAATCCAAGGACACTGACAGCACCGGGCCGACGGCGTATTTCTACTTCGACGCTCTCGGACGCACGCGCAAGCAGGTGGAGGTGGTCACGGCGACTCGCACAATGGACTTCACCTACGATGCCGCAAGCAACATCACCAGCTTCGACGACAGCTCCAACTACCTCACCTCCTACGTCTATGACGACGCCAACCAGCTCGTGCAAATCTTGGAAACTGGCGGCGTGTGCCCCACCGGAACCGGATCTCCGGCCAGCTCCGGGTGCATCAAGATCAGCTACAACGCCAACGGCGCGGAGACCCTGCGCACCCTTCCCGGCAACGCCACCGTCACGACCGTGAACGATGCTTCCAGTCGCCCGACCCGCATCACAGCGAAAGACACCGCCGGCGTCGTGAAAGTCGACATCGGCTTCTCCTATACGGCAGTGGGTGGCACGGGCGCCACCGCGGACCGCGTCACCATCCAGACCCGCACCAGCTACTTGGAGACCGGGATCACTGCCGGGGCTGTTACCAGTTACACCTACGACTCGCTCAACCGCCTCAAAACCGCGATCGAGAAAAACGGAGCGACCGCCAGTGCGTCCTGGGCCTACACCTATGACGCCGCCGGCAACCGCACCGCGCAAACCCGCACCGGCAGTACCGGATCGGCGGCGGGAACGGTGACGTATACGTATAACGCGGCCAACCGCCTCGCCAGCACCAATACCGACACCACCACATGGACGTATGACGGTGCCGGGAACCAAACCCGGAACGGGCAAACCGCGCAGACTGCCGCCTACAACTCGCGCGGCGCCGTCACCGCCATCGGTGCCACCAGCTACACCGCCTACGGGCAGGGGAACACACAGCAGCTCACCAGCAGCAACAGCTCGACGACGTTCCAAAACTCACCGCTCGGACTAATTGGTGAGAACCTGGGTGGTCCCAGCCGGGCCTTCACCCGCACCCCGGATGGGCAAGCCCTCAGCACCCGGCTCAGTGGCGGGTCCCGATACTATTACGCCCAAGACAGCCTCGGCTCAGTGGTGGGCATGTTCGACAAAACCGGCGTGTATCTCGGCGGCTACTCCTACAGCCCCTACGGAGAAACCCGAGCCGTCAGCACCGGAAGCGCGCTGACCACCAACCACCTCCGCTACATCAGCGGCTACTACGACACCGGATCAGGACTTTACAAACTCGGTGCTCGCTACTACGACCCCAGCATCGGCCGATTCACCCAATACGACCCATCCGGACAAGAAACCAACCCCTACGGTTACGCCGGCTGCAACCCCATCAACGCCAAAGACCCAAGCGGCCTAAGTCCTTGCAGTGACCTGAAGCTATTTCAAAATGCAGCGGCCGGATTCACATATGGAGCGGGCGTCGTCGCCGGCATAGCAGGTGTGACTGGCGCAGCCCCGGTCGCAGCCGTGGCAGTCGGTGTCGGAATTTCGACTGGAGCTGGCGCGCTTATCGCGGGATACATTTACGATGGGACGTGCTCATGAATCTGGGACTTTCAAGTGTCGGATTTGTAGTGATGCTTGTGGGAGCCGTGATGTTTTTGATTGGACGTAGACATAGACGACGTGAGACAAATCTTAATGTTGTGAGCGGATTTGGAATTGTCCTGTTCTTATTAGGGGTAGCAACTCTCGGGTTAGGGTTTATCGGTCGATAGTGATTCGACAGGGACTGACCTGCCGCGGGCATTTCGGACAGCGGAATTAGTGGATTCTTCTACGCTGCCAATGCTGGCTGTTGATAACCATAATGGACTTCATTCGGCCGGCGATAACCCAGCGCGGAGTGCCGGCGTCGACTGTTGTAAAACCCTTCGATATAGCGAATGACGTCGCTGCGAGCTTGTGATTTCGTAGCGTATGCGGTGCGATAAACACGCTCGTTCTTGAGCATCGAGAAGAAGCTCTCTGCCATGCTGTTGTCCCAACACACGCCGGTGCAGCCCATCGAGGAGCGCATCCCCAGGCCGGTCACCAGAGTCCGGAACTCAGCCGAGGTATAGACGCTGCCGCGGTCGGAGTGCCAGATAGCGTCCGGCTCGATCAGGGTCGTCGCGGCGGCGTTGCGGAGGGCATCGGCGACCAGCTCGGGTGCATGTGATCGGCGATGGACCAGCCGACGACCTTCTTGGAGTAGCAATCGATGACGGTGGCCAGATAAATGAACCCTTGCCAGGTGTGGATGTACGTAATATCGCCGACGAATTTCACTCCGGGGCGGTCAGCGGTGAAGTCGCGTTTGACGAGGTCGGGCATGTTCGCGGCCGCCTTCGCATCGGCTTCGGTCGTGATGCGGAAGGGCCGTGGTTGGCAGGCAACAAGGCCGATTTGGCGCATGAGTTGCCGCACCAGCTCGGGCGAGCACTCGGTCTGTTCCGCGGCGAGGTCGGCGTGAATACGACGATAGCCATAGGTGCCTTCGGACTCCTCGAAGAAGTGCTGAATCCGCGCGATCAGCGCCTCGCGGCGGGCCGACGTCGCGGACTGGGGCCGGATTGCCCAGTGATAGAAACCTGACGTGGAGACGGCCAGCCAGAGGCACATTTTCACGACCGAATTCTGGTTGGTGGGCTCAGATTTTTGGGAGTCGATGTATTCATACTTGCTCACTACCGCTGCTCCCGCGCGAAGTAAGCGCTGGCTTTTTTCAAGAACGCGGTCTCCGCCCGCAACTCTTGAACTTCCCGCTCAAGCTCCTTCAAACGAGCCCGCTCCGACACCGTCAAATCCGCTTCAGTGCCGCCGTTCTCCTCGCGGTATTTGTTGAGCCAGTTCCGGAGCGACTCCGGGCCCACGCCGTACGCGGTGGCGACGTCCTTAATCGGCTTGGAGGTGTTGATCACCTCGCGGCACAGCTCGTCTTTGAACTCCTGGGTGAAACGCCTACGTGATGCGGTCATGCTGATCTCTACTTTCAGTGAACCCTCATTTTAAGAGGGCCCACTGTCCGAGATATCCGCAGCAGCTCAAACCTCACCGGCGACTACACCTGGAACAACCCCCGCCAACCCAAAGCCGGAAAACTCCGCCCCCTGCACAGGCCCGGAAACTCTTAGCGTGGTATTTATTCCGTTTCGTGAGCTGACCCCTATACACGCACTATTACGCCAATACCTATCCCGGTGAGGTGTCAGCAATCATCGGAATCGACCCGATGACGGCTAAGACGTCGTCGCTCACAGTCGGCCAGGCGTCGACTATTGAACGAACGTTGGACGGTCTTGGGCTGATGCGCCTGGTCAGTACGATCGCGCCGAGCATCATTCAGCCCCCCCGGCACGGCGTACACCGCGCACGAACGCAAGCAAACTGCCGCGCTGACGAATTGGAACTACGGCAACGAATCGATCTCCGATGAGTGGGCTCACATCGGTGCGAACTCGACGAAAGCCAACGCGAAGCCGCTCCCGGCCAACATTCCCGTGCTTGAGTTTCTGTCCAGCGACAGTGTCAGCATGGATGCAAGTTGGTTGCCCAACCACGAGGCCGAACTTGCCGATGTTGCCACCCACCAGCTCGAAGTGCTCGACGGCGCCCACTACCTGCAGTGGACGCAGGCCCCCGCAATGGCCAAGACCATCACGGCGTTCATCGCCGCCCACGTCACCGACTGAGCGCCACGCACGGCACGGGATGGCACGAGGAACGACCAGGTGGACTGGCTGAATCATCGCCCGATCCGACGATCATCGGATCCTGCTAGAGAGGTGCTGAGACCGTTGATACAGGCTCGTCAGGTTTATCGGCTACTCGGTTCGCCGCTCTCGAGCTGGCCTGAGCCCAGAAACCGAACGCAGCAGTGGGCGACGCGCACTGCGATTTCGTGAGTCGGATGAACACCATTGAGAATCGTCCCTAAGGTGGCTCACGGTCATCGGGCGGATGCCTTATTTTCCCGGCGGGTGGGTTGATTCAGTGGCAATCTTCGTGCTGGACGTCGCGTTCTCCCGTCAGAGCAGCCACGGGTACCGTGCAGGCGTCGCCGCGCCAGGCCTCGAGGCCTTCCCGAACGGCGAAGACCACAATCACGAGGGCGGCGACCGAGTCCGCCCACGCCCAACCGAAAAGGGTATTCAGCAGCAGCCCCACCAGCAGTGCTGCGGAGAGGTAAGAGCAGATCAAGGTCTGTTTCGAGTCAGCTATCGCCGAGGCAGAACCCAACTCCCGGCCGGCCCGACGTTCTGCGAAGCTCAGAAAGGGCATCACCAGCAAACTGACCGCGGCCAGAACGAGGCCGACCGTACTGTGTTCGGCTTCCTGAACACCGAACAGGGACAGACCGGCATCGACGGTCACATACGCGGCGAGAGCGAAAAACGCCACCGCGATGACTCGCAGCGCCGTCTTTTCCCGCTTCTCCGGATCGGGAGCGGCGAACTGCCATGCCACCGCAGCAGCCGAGAGGACCTCCACGATGGAGTCCAGGCCGAAGCCGATGAGCGCCGCTGACGACGCCACACTGCCGGCCGCGATCGCAATGATCGCTTCAATGACGTTGTAGGCGATGGTCGCCGCGACGATCCACCGAATGCGGCGACGCAGAACCTGCGTGCGGTCAGGCTGCATCTCAGCAACTCGGTCGTCGGCGGAGAGGCTCATACGCCGGCCCCGCAACACAGCGGAACATCGCAGGTCTCATCGACGCAGCCGACACCGTCATCGACGGCGAGCACGACATCCATCAGAGCGACCAGCGCCTTCGTCACGTGCGGATCCGCGATCTCATAGCGCGTCGAGCGTCCCTCCGGAACAGCTGCCACGATTCCGCAGCCTCGCAAGCACGACAGATGGTTGGACACGTTCGACCGCGACAACTGCAGCTCGCGCGCCAGCGCACCCGGATATCCCGGGCGGTCGAGCAGGGAGAGCAGGATGCGCGACCTGGTGGGATCAGCCATCGCTCGACCCAACCGGTTCATTACGTCCACCCGCGAAGTATTAGTCAGCATCCACTGACATTACATCGATCGCTGACCAATAGCCACCGGTCGGTCAGGCAACATGTCGTAGTTCTGCAGCCTGATGAGTGTCGATCACATCCGAGGAGGTACCACGTATGCCGGTGGTATCTTAAGCCTGCAAGGGATGCCGATCCCAGATCTCAGGTACCACGATGACCGGAACGATCCGCGTTAACCTGCTCGGTGGGGTGGAAGTGTCCGGTGCGGTTTCCGGGCAGTTCCGCAGTTCCCCGCGGTCGCTGTCGCTGCTCGCCTATTTGGTGAGCCACCCGGAGAGTCCCCAGCCGCGTGCCCATCTCGCGGCCTTGCTATGGCCCGACTCCGAGGAGGCACAGGCTCGAACAAACCTGCGCCGGGAACTGTACAATTTGCGCGTAATGCTCGGCGACAACGAGTGTCTGCAGGTGGATGGAAGTACCTTGTGCTGGCGGCGTGGTTCAGACTGCGCCGTCGATGTGCACGACTTTCTCAATGCCTGCGAGTGCGCCGTTGCCGCACTGGCTTCCGGTGAACGCTCGAGTATCGAAGAACATGGAGGTCGCGTTCTCGCCCTGTACCAAGGGTCGTTCCTCCCCGGTTGCGACGACGACTGGGCCTTGGCTGTTCGGCAGGAGTTGAAACAGACCTGTGTCGATTTGTGCGACAGCGTGGCGGGCTATTGGATGTCGTCAGGCGATCCGACGACCGCAGCCATCTTTGCGCGACGCCGAATCTTGCTCGATCCGTTGGATGAACAGGGCTACCGCACACTCATGCAAGCTCAGCGGATGGCCGGTGACCCACCGGGTGCAATGCGCACCTACCACCAATGCGCGTCGGCGTTGGAACGCGAGCTCGAGGTCGGACCTTCATTAGACACCCAGGCCGAGCTGGATGCCGTCTTGTCCGACCTCGACCGGGCTCCTGGAGACACTGGGGTGGTGGCCATCGACAAACCCGCATGGTCCTTGGCGTCGGGAATGGTCGGACGACAAGCAGAACTGGACCGGTTGATGTCGGCGTGGCGTGGGGCGCAAGCCGGCTGCCGCTTCCTGGTCGTGGTGGGCGAGGCTGGTGTTGGAAAGTCCAGGCTGGTAGCAGAGGTTGCAGCTACGGTGCGGCGGCAAGGCGCTGTGGTCGCGACAACGCGGTGCTTTGCTGCGACAAGTGCGGTGCCGCTCGCTCCCGTGGCCGATTGGTTGCGTACTCCCCTCCTGAGGATGGCAACCCGGCGGCTCGACCCGGTGTGGCGGGCCGAGGTGGACAGGCTGATTCCGGAGGGTGAAAGTGACGCAGATCCGAGAACCGGTGCCCGCGCGAAGGTGGACGCCTGGCAACGATTTCGGTTCTTTGAGGGACTTGTACGTGCTTTCCTCGCCGTGGACCGTCCAATCCTTCTCACGATTGACAACTTGCAGTGGTGCGACAAGGCGACGATGTCATGGCTGTCCCTGCTGATGGCTTCCCGCGGCTCAGCGCCGCTGCTTCTGATCGCAACGGCGCGCGATGAGGAGTTCGCCGGCAGCGTTTTTGCCCCTGTATTAGAGAGGATGCGGGCGGCCGGCCAGACCGAGTTCATCATGCTCAATAATTTATCTGCGCAAGCCGCGGCCGTGCTGGCGGAGGAAACCCTCGGGCACGCCGTGAGCGAGCAAGATCTCAACCTGTTGATGTCCGCAACCTCGGGCAATCCTTTTTTTCTGCTGGAGGCCCTGCGCACCTCTTCCGCCACGCCCGGGCCGGTGAAACCCGCAGACCTGCGTGCGGTGCTGGACGACCGGCTCTCGCGTTTGTCGGACTCGGCGCGCGCGGTGGTCGAGCTCGCATCGACCGTGGGCCGCGACTTTACCCTCGATCTGCTGATCGAGGCATCCGATCTGGCAGAAAACATTCTGGTGCGCGCGGTGGACGATCTGTGGCGTCGACGTATCCTCGAGGAACACGGGCGCGGTTACGATTTCGCCCACGACCTCCTCCGGGAAGCGGCCTATCGCATGTTGAGCCCGCCTCGGCGCTGGCTCCTGCACCGCCGTCTGGCGCAAGCATTGGAATTGCTGTGGTCAGACCGCCTGGACGACGTGGCCGCCCAGCTGGCGGAGCAGTACGACAGGGGCGGACGTCCCGACCGGGCTCTGCCGTTCTACGAACGCGCTGCACGGCAGGCCACCACGGTTTTTGCGCATGCCGAGGCAGTTCGGTTCTGGCAGCGCTGCCTCGCCCTGTTTGCCGAGCTTCCAGCCAATAGTGAGCGTGATCGCCGCGAACTCACAGTGCTTCAGGAGCTACTGCCACCGTTGAATGCGTGGCGCGGCTACGCCTCGGCTGAGCTTGAGGATTACGAACGCCGGGCGGACGAACTCGGCGAACGACTGGGATTGAAGGATGTCCGTTGCACCGCGGCGATTGCTCTTTTCAGCACCACCTTTGTTCAAGGACACACCGCGGAATCACACCTATGGGGCAGGCAGGCGCTCGCTCTGGCCGGGACTGGTCCTGAGCTTGCCGCGCAAGCCCACCTGGCGCTGGCGGGTTCAGGGCTGAGCCTTGGACTTCTCCGGCAGGCCGATGAGCACTTTCACCTCTCCTGCGATCTGGCCGGTGCATCGGATTCGCTGCCGATCGGCACTCGCACGGAGGTGCATGCTCGGGCCTGGTGGGCGCACGCTCGATGGCTGTTGGGAGACGAGGCCGGAGCGTCGGCGGCGAGCGCCGCCGCGGTGGAGACCGCCCGGTTCATCAACCACCCGTACTCCCTGACTGTGGCACTGTCCTACGCAGCGCTCATGCATCAGGTGAGCGGTGATCTCCGGTCGCTTGCCGGCGATCTGGACGAGTTGACAGAGCTGTGCGAACGATATGAATTCGCGTACTACCGCCAGTGGGCGACCGTACTGACCGGGTGGGCAGATGGCGGAGCCACGGGGCTCCGCCATGCTCGGAGCGGGATCGAGTCGCTGACGCGCGAGGGAGCGCTCGCGCGGATGCCGTATTGGCTGTCCCTGGTCGCCGACCTGCACCGTCGGCAGGGCGACACCGCAGCCGAAAAGGCCACTCTCGACGCCGCCGCGGCGATCGCGACCGAGCACGACGACCGGTGGTGGTTGCCGGAGGTTCTGCGCGCACGCGCAGCCCTCGATCCGATTCGGGGTCCCAATATGCGCTTGGAACAGGCAGCAGCACTGGCTCGGGCGCAGTCGAGCGCCGCCCTGCTGGCGCGCTGCCGTGGCGATATCGAAGAGCGCAGTCAACGCTGACGCGCAACCGTTCTCCCGGCACATTGCCTGATCCGAACGGTTTGGGAACGCTCATCCGTTTAGCGTTGCCCGTGCATCAGGCCGACTTACGGCCTGTCGTCGAGAGGCACCCCATCATGTCCGATTCAACAACCCTGCACACGAGGTCGACCCGCTCCAGCGGCCCGCCGTTCGGCGAACTCGCGGCAGCCGCTCGAGGCAGCGTGGTGCTGCCCGGCGATGCTGACTACGATCAGGCTCGCTTCGTGTATAACGCGATGATCGACCGGTATCCCGCCGCCGTGCTGCGGTGCAGCGACGTTGCCGACGTCATTGCCGGGGTGCGATTCGCCAGAGAGCACGGGGTTGAACTCGCAGTCCGCGGAGGCGGACACAACGCGGCCGGCCTCGGCGTCTGGGATGACGCCCTGGTGCTTGACCTCGGTGCAATGCACAGCACGACCGTTGACCCGGCGGCGCAGACCGTGCGCGTCGACGGCGGCTGCACCTGGGGCGACGTCGACCACGCCACCGGCGCATTCGGAATGGCCACACCCTCAGGTTTTCTGGCCAGCACAGGTGTCGGCGGGCTCACTCTGGGCGGCGGAATCGGCTATCTCACCCGTCGATTCGGGCTCACGGTCGACAACTTGCTCTCCGCCGACGTCGTACTTGCGGACGGCTCACTCGTGAAGGCTGACGCGCGGTCGCACCCCGATCTATTCTGGGCCGTTCGCGGGGGCGGCGGCAATTTCGGGGTTGTCACCTCTTTCACGTTCACCTGTCACCAGATTGGTGACCACGGCACTATCTTCGGCGGCCCGGTCTTCTATGACCTCGACGACACCCGCGAAGTCATGCAGTGGTACCGAGAATTGCTCCCAAGCCTGCCCGAGGAACTCAGCGGTTGGATAGCGCTACTCACCGTCCCACCCGTGGCCCCCTTCCCCAACGAGCTCTGGGGACGCAAGGTGTGCGGAATCGTGTGGTGCTACACCGGGTCGATGGCGAAAGCCGCCGAGGTGACCGCGCCCGTGCGCGGATTCGGCTCCCCTCTTATGGTCGGCATGCACGAGATGCCGTTCAGCACGCTTCAGCAAGCCTTTGACGGGCTCTATCCTGCCGGTCTTCAGTGGTATTGGCGATCCGACTTCTGTACCGAGATCAGCGACGCCGCGATCACCGTTCACCACAAGTTCGGCACGCTGCTGCCCACCGGACACTCCACCATGCACATGTACCCAGTCGGCGGCGCCGCCTCGCGAGTCCCCGCGAACGCAACCGCATTCGCCCACCGGGACGGCGGATGGGCCGCGGTCATCGTCGGTGTCGATCCGGATCCATTGAACGCGAACCGGATCTCGCAGTGGGCGAAGGACTACTGGGAGGAGCTGCACCCGACTTCGGCTGGCGGAACCTACGTGAACTTCCTCATGGAGGAGGGGGCCGAGCGCGTCCGCGCCAGCTATGGCGCGAACTACCCACGCTTGGCGGCGATCAAACGCCGCTACGACCCGGACAACCTGTTTCACGTCAACCAGAACATTGTGCCGGAATCGGCCTGATCGACGACATCACCGACGCTGAAACCCGCATGCTGGACCGTCCCACTCAAACATTTCTTCACCGAACGAACGCAGACAGTACCGATACCCTTGGAGGTTGTCATCATGTCCTGGAACATTTCGGGAAACTATTTCGAATCCTGCAACTGCGAGAGCGCGTGCCCCTGCGTGTTCCTCAGCGCACCAACCACCGGCGAGTGCACGGCCCTCCTCGGCTGGCACATTGACGACGGCGTGTATGAGGGGTTGCGGCTGGACGGGCTGAACATCAGCCTGGCCGTGCATTCATCCGGACATATGGCCACGACGCCGTGGCGGGCGGCCCTGTATTTGGACGACCGCGCCACGCCTGAACAGCAGGAGGCCCTCGGCGCCATTTTCTCCGGGGCTGCCGGAGGACACCCCGCCGTTTTAGCCAACCATATCGGCGAGGTGATCGGGGTCACCGTGGCACCGATCACGTTCGATGGCTCGGACGCATCCCGCGCTCTGCGTGTCGGTGAAACCGCTGACCTAAAGATCACCGCAATTGCCGGGCAGGGCGGCGAGAAGGTCACGATCGCCAACCATCCCCTGGCTGTAGCTCCGGGACAGCAGTTGGTCGCTGCCCGAGCCGATCATCTGCACTACGCCGATCACGGCTATGAGTGGGAGCTGTCGCAGACCAATGGTTTCTACTCGCCCTTCGCGTACAAGGCGTGATCCTCGATGACCGTGTTGCTTTCCGAGCCGACGGCACGCACCAAACGGGCCGTCACGACGGCTCTCGTCGTCATTATCGGGCTGTCCTGGGCATACCTGGCGTTTCTCAGCACTCGAATGAGCGACATGGGATCGCCGTTCGCGATGCCGATGACCTCGGCATGGACGGGCCAGCAGGCGGTACTCATGTGGACGATGTGGTCGGTCATGATGGCCGGAATGATGCTGCCCTCGGCTGCTCCCATGATCAGCGTTTACTCCCGGACGATCGAGGCCAGCGCTCGTGGCTTGCACGGATCGACCGGAATATTTGTAGCCGGCTATCTGGCGACCTGGAGCGGCTTCGCTGTGCTGGCGACCGCCGCGCAGTGGATGCTGCACGATGCTGCACTCGTGAACACCATGGGTGTTTCCACTAGCCGTTGGCTCGGCGGAGCACTGCTCTTGGTCGCCGGGGCCTACCAATTCACCGCGCCCAAGCAGGCGTGCCTGCGGCAATGCCGCTCGCCGCTGGGCTTTCTGATGAACCACTGGCGCAATGGCCGAGCAGGCGCCCTCGTTTTGGGAATGCATCACGGCGTTGTGTGCGTGGGATGCTGTTGGGCGCTGATGGCCGTACTGTTCGTCCTCGGCGTTATGAACCTGTGGTGGATCGCCCTGGTGGCGGCGGGCGTGCTCGTTGAGAAACTCCTCCCCAGCCGACTGATCACGCGCATCCTGGGCGCCGGTCTGGTGGTCTGGGGCGCCGCCCTCCTCATCGGAATCGGCGCGTGATGCGCGCTACGCCGGCATCACGTTCTACTGGTGTGGTTTTAGGGGTGGGGCAGTCGGGGCACGGCCGCCACGAGACGGCGGGTGTAGTCCTGGCTGGGGGTGCTCAGAATTGTGGCGGTTGTACCGTGCTCGACGACCCGGCCGGCGTTGAGCACCACAGTCTCATCGCAGAGCGCCGCGATCGCGCTGAGGTCGTGCGAGACCATGAGGATCGCCAGCCCGGCCGACGCCCGCAGCTCCGCGAGGAGGTCGATCACCTGAATACGCGTGGTCACGTCGAGCGCGCTCAACGGCTCGTCGGCGAGCAACAGGCGCGGGTGGCACACCGTTGCACGAGCAATGGCGATGCGTTGGCGTTGTCCACCGGAGAATTCGTGCGGGAAGCGGCCGAGCGCATCCGCGGGCAGGCCCACGGCGGCACAAGACTCCGCCACCATGCTCCGCGCTTCGGACCCGCGCGCGATCCCGAGCGAACGCAGCGGCTCGGCCACGATGCTCTCGATGCTCTGCCGTGGGTCTAGCGAGGAGTAGGGATCCTGGAATACCGTTTGCACGGCCCCGCGAAACCGGCGCATCACTGCGGGCGCGATCGGCGCACCCTCGAACAAGACCGAGCCAGACGAGGGCTTGGCCAAGGCGAGCATGAGCTTCACGATCGTGGACTTGCCGCTGCCCGACTCCCCTACGAGGCCCACGCTGGCGCCCTCGCCGACAGCGAGCGACACGTCGTCGAGAGCAAGCGCACCCGCCCGGTATCGGTACGAGACGTTCTGTAGTTCGAGGATCATCGCTGGCCCAACATGTCATCCAGAGCGCGCGCACTGCGCACGAGCTCGGCGGTGTATGGGTGCTGAGGCTTCGACAGCACCCGCTCGATCGAGCCGCGCTCCACGGCCACGCCCGACGACATCACGATCACGTCAGGGGTCATGGCCGAGACCACGGCCAGATCGTGGCTGATGAACAACAGCGCCATTCCGCGAGCGTCGATCAGGTCGTCGAGCAGACGCAACACCTGCGCCTGCACGGTCACATCCAGGGCCGTGGTCGGTTCATCGGCGATGAGTAGCTGAGGGCGGCTGGCCAGTGCGATCGCGATGGCCGCGCGCTGGCGTTGCCCACCCGAAATCTCGTGCGGATACGCCCGGCTGATGCGCGCCTCGTCCAGACTCACCTCGTCGAGAGCGTCGGCCACAGCGGCGTGGAGCGCCGACCCGCGCAGACCGCGGTGGCGCGTAATGGGTTCGGCCAGCTGCCGACCGATGCGCATGAGCGGGTCGAGTGCGGTGAGTGGCTCTTGGAACACTACGGATGCTACCCGTCCTCGCAACGGTACGAGTCGTCGTTCCGAAGCACCCACGACCTGCACACCATCCAGCAGCACACTGCCACTCGCCACCAGACCTGAGCCGAGCAGCCCGGTGACGGCGAGGGACGTCACCGATTTGCCCGAGCCGGACTCGCCGATGAGGCCGAGTCGCTGCCCCGCGGCGAGGTCGAAGCTGAGGTCGGCCACGAGGGCGCGGCCGGCCGGCGTCTGCACGCCAAGGTTTTGAACGGAGAGCAGGGTCATCGGCGTGCCCTTCGTGCGGGGTCGGCAACATCGCGGAGGCCGTCGGCGATGAAGTTGACGCCGATCACCAGCATGATCAGGGCAATGCCCGGAGCGATAGCTCCGAGTGGAGCTGTTACGACGGTGCCCTGAGCCTCCTGCAGTAGTCGGCCCCACGATGCGTTGGGCGGCGGGGCACCCAAGCCCAGGTACGAGAGGCTGGCCTCGGCGAGCACGGCCACGCCGAACTGCAGAGCGAGGCTCACGCTCAGGGTCGGCCAGACATTGGGCAGGATATGCCGGAGCACGATGCCCGGCCAGCGGGTACCCGAGGTGCGGGCGGCCGTGACGTACTGCTCGGACAGCACCCGTTTGGTGAGTACCCGGGTGAGTCGAGCGACGACGGCCGACATGGCCAGTCCGATCGCGACGATCACCGAGACGAGTGAGGCTCCCTGAGCGGCAACGATGAGCATCGCCAGGAGCAAGACCGGGAAGGCGATCACCACGTCGAGGGCGGCCGAGAGGGTGTCGTCGAGCCAGGACTTCGCAAAGGCAGCGATCAGACCGACGCTGATGCCAAGGATGGCGCCGACCGCGACGGCGCCGACCCCCACCACCAGAGCGATACGGGCCCCGATCATCAGCTGGGTTGCGAGGTCGCGGCCGAGTTTATCGGTGCCGAGCCAGTGCGTGCCGCTGGGCCCTTCCAGCCGGGTACCGGTGGTGTCGGCCGGGGGGAACGGCAGCCAAACCAGTGAAAGGAGAGCCACTGCGACGACGACCCCCACCAGGACGCGCCCGACGATGAGGGTGCCCGATCGGGAGCGGCGCACCGGTGCCACAACGGGCGGAGTGCCCACGGCAGCGCTCATCGAGTGGCCGACAGACTTACTCGGAGGCGTGGATCAACGAGACGCTGCGCGACGTCGCCGAAGAAACCGATCAGGAGCACCACCAGCGTGCTCACCACGAGTACGCCCTGAATATTGGGATAGTCATGCTGTTGAATGGCTTTGAGTAGCATGCTGCCGAGGCCCGGCAAACTGAACACGCTCTCCACCACCACGGCACCGAGAAATGTTGTGGCCAGCTCGATGCCGAGAATGGCAATCACCGGAACGGCGCCGTTGCGCAGCCCGTGCCGCCAGAGCGCTTCCGTGTGGCCGGAGCCCTGCGCGCGGGCCGACCGCAGGTAGTCGCTGCCGAGCACATCGAGTGTGGCCGAGCGGACATAGCGGGTGAGTGATGCACTCATCACGAGAGCCACCGTGATCACGGGCAATGTGAGCGAACGAAGCGCATCGGTGGGGTGGGCCCAGTCGTCGCGCGGAAAACCGCTGGAGGGCAACCAGCGGAGGCCTATGGAGAAGAGACTCACGAGCAGGATCCCGACCCAGAAGACGGGGACGGCAACGCCGAGCTGGGACACCCCCGAGATCAGGATGCCGTACCAACGGTCAGATTTGATGGCGGAAACCAGCCCGGCCACGATCGAGATCACCAGCGCCAACCCGAAGGCCATCAAAGTCAGGGGAACCGTGACCGCGAGCCGACCCGCGATCTCGGGCCAGACCGGCAGCGAGCTGATGAAGGACTCTCCCAGGTCGAACCGGATGAGTTGAGCGAGCCAGGTGCTGAACTGCTCGAGCACTGACCGGTCTGCACCCACTTGGGCCTGCGCGGCAGCGATCTGCTCGGGCGTGGCCGTCACCGACAGCAGCGCGTTCGACGGGTCGCCCGGCAGGAGTCGGAGCAGCACGAAGATGGCCACCATGGCGATGAAAAAAGAGACCAGAAGAAAGGCGCTCCGGCGCAGAAGATAGGGAATCATACGGCCTCAAGGCTAGCCCCGACCCGGGGCTAGCCTCATCGATTAGTTCGTGACGATGTCGTAGACGAAAAACTGTGAGTTGAGCCCGTTCACCGGGTAGCCCTTCACGTCACTCGATGCCACGACGATCTGCGGGTAGAGGTAGAGCCACACGCTTGCGGCGTCCTGGGCGATCTGCTCGTTGACCTGTTTGAGCTTGGCGGTCTGCTCGTCGGTGGTGATGGCGGCCTCGGCCTCGGCGACCCAGGTGCTCACCTGCGGATTGTCGTAGCCCCAGTAGAAGTCGGGGTTGCCGTACCAGACCACATCGCGGTCGTTCACGTGCTCCTGCAGGGTCGCGGTAAAGTCCTGCGTCTTGTAGACCTTGGTGTACCACTCGTCTGAGCTGATCGTGTTGATGTTCACGGTGACGCCTACTTTGGCGAGTTCGCTCTTGAGGAACTCGGCCACGATCGGGTGCGGATCGTAGCTCGGGGTGTCGAGCGTGAACTCGAAGCCGTTGGGCTGGCCACCGGATGCCAGGAGTGTCTTGGAGAGTTCCGGGTCGTAGGGGTTCACCTGCGTGAGATCCTCGTACCACGGGTCGGTCGGCGGAACCATGGAGCCGATCAGGGTGCCGTAGTCGCCCCAGATCGAATTCAGCAGCTTTTTCGTGTCAATGGCCGAGTAGATGGCTTTCCGCACGTCAACGTTGTCAAAGGGCGCGATCCGGTCGTTGAAGACCAGAATCTCCTTGGTGGTCGAATCGCCGTCATTCACGACGTAGTCGGCGTTGTCGATGAACTGGCTGAGTGCATCCGGGCTCTGCACGCTCGTGACGATGTCAACTTCGCCGGTGAGCAGCGCGTTACTGAGCGCGGTGGCGTCGGTGAAGTAGTTGAAGACAGCCTTTTCGTTGGCGGCCGGGTCTGCCCAGTAGTCGTCGAAGCGGATCAGGCTCAGGGCGCTGCCGCGCTTCCACTCGTCGAGGGTGTATGGGCCCGTGCCGTCTTCGGTGGTCTCGAGGTCGGTGGCGTCGGCGTTGATGATCCAGATATAGCTGAGGTTGTAGACGAAGGAGATTGACCGCTCAGCGAGTGTGACGACGACGGTGGAGTCATCCGGGGTCTCGATGCTCGTGATCGCACCGAAGCTGCTCTTACGGGCCGACTGGGAGTCGTCGGCGAGAACGGCCTCGATGCTGCCCTTCACGTCGGTGGAGGTGAGCGCTTTGCCAGAGTGGAAGATCACGCCGTCCTGCAGGGTGAACGTGTAGACGAGGCCGTTCTCGCTCACCGTGTTGCTCTTCGCGAGCAGCGGTTGCACGCTGCCATCGTCGGTGAGCTGGTACAGGCCCTCATAGACGTTGCCGTTGAACGCCTCGGTGACGCCCTGTCCTCCGCCCCCGAAGTTGCTGAGGTTCTGCGGCTCGTAGAGCGAGCCGATTTCGATGGTCGCATCCTGCGCGGATACCGACGACGAGTCCTGCCCGCTGGCGCAGCCGGCAAGCAACAGAGTCGTTGCTAGGCCGAGCGCGACAAATGCCATGTTTTTCTTCATAGTGCTCCTGGTGCTGTGATGGATGCTGCGCTGTGTGTGCGGTACTGGTCTTGAAAATCTAGAGGGTGTAGATGTCTAAGTCGCCGGTGAATACCACCTGACGTTCGCCGGCCTCGATCGGCCCAGCGAATCGGTTCTGCGCAGGGGCCAGCGGGCAGTTGTACTGCGCCGAGAAACCGCACGGGGGCACGAAAGCACGATTGAAGTCCAGGATGACGGGCCCCGATTCGCCAAAGTTGGGGGTGCCGGTTGCGGGTAACCCGACACGCTGCACGAACAGAAATCGACCGGAGGAATAGGTCGAGGTCTCGCCACTTTGCCGGTTGGTCGCATCGGCGAAGACGAGCAGTAGGGCGCCGTCGTCGTCGAAGGCGCTGAGCGAGTAGTCCACGCCATCGTGGGTGAACGTGATGTCGCCCGGAACCACGAGCTCCCGGCTGCCGCCGTTGTCGCGAATGTGCTCGAACGGGACTGTGTGGCCGGCGCGAGTTGGAGTGAATTGAGCCTCGATCACCCAGTTCGGGTCGTAGGCGAAGGCCGATATGCTGTCGAACGCCGAGAGGGCCGGTGACGCCGCATCCCATCGGCGTAGGCCGCGTTCGGGCTCGCCCGTCTCGGCGTTACTCCGGGTGAGGCGGGTCACGGTGACAGTGGCGGGCGCATCGGCGCGGGCGTGCGCGACCTCAGCGTCCGGGTCGGTTCCGGCGGGCAACCAGCGGGTCTCGATCAGAGCGAGGTTGCCCGTCGCGCCGGTCACGGCGCGCCGCCGGGTGTCGTGCCAAATCTGGAGCGATGCGGCTGCTGCGTCGTCAGCAGGCGCATCGGTGGAAGGTACTGTCATGACAGTCTCATTTTCTGCTTACACGGGCGGCGGGCACAATCGGTGTACCCCAGTGACGGAGGAAACACTCATAGCCGTGCGAATTATTCCGGATCGTTTCGGTAGCACGGTTGCAGTCCCTTGAGCGTCGCACGGTGTACCTGCGGACACGAATGTCAGATGGCGCAGCAGGAAAGCTTGGAGACGTCCGTGCGGTAGGACTGGCAGGCAATCTTGATGCCTTCGGCCATGGTCAGGTACGGACTCCACATGGCGGCGACCTGGTCCACGGTCAGCCCTGCCTCCAGAATATATACGCCGGCCGCGGCGATTTCACCGGCGTCTTTCGCGACGGCTGTGAGGCCGACGATCAGCCCGGTCTGGGAATTCGCGACGACCTTGATGAAGCCGCGGGTATCCCGGTTGACCAGCGCCCGGGGAACGTATTCCAAGGGCAGCACCCGGCACTCGCAGGATATCCCGGCGGCGTTTGCTTCCTGGTCCGTCATGCCCACCGCGGCGACGGCTGGGCTGGTGAACATGACTCGGGGAAGGTGGCGGTAGTCCACGCTGCGCCCGGCGTCGCTGAACGCGTTCTCCACGACCAGGGCGCCATGGGATGCCGCCACATAGACGAACGCGCGGTGCCCGGTCACGTCCCCGGCGGCCCAGATCCGCGGGTTCGTGCTGGTCAGCAGGTCGGACACCTCGATCTGGCCTCGGTCGCCGACCCGGACTCCCACCGCGTCCAGGTTCAAGCCCGCCGTGACCGGTCGACGTCCGGTAGCCACAAGTAGCTGGCTGGCCTGGATGTTTTCTTTCCCACCTGAGCCAGTGACCTCGGCGATCACGTCGCCGGTACTCTCATCGCGGCGCACAGACGAAACGGTGGACCGGCGGATGACCCGAATCCCCTCGTCGGCGAAGACCCCCATCAGCGCCCGGGCTGCCTCGGGCTCTTCCTGCGACGCCAGCCGGGAACGCACCAGGACCGTCACCTGGGAGCCAAGCCGTGCGAAAAGTTGCGCTTGTTCCAAGGCGACATAGCCACCGCCCAAGACCAGCAGCGACTCGGGCACCTCGTCCAGTTCCATTAGCGTGGTGGACGTCAGGTACCCCACCCCGGGCAGTCCCGCGATCGGTGGCGCCCACGGCGCGGAACCGGTGGCCACGAGGTAGTGATCGGCGCGCACGGTTTCGACCGAGCCGTCAGGCGCTGAGATGCTCAGCAGCGGATCTTCCGCCGTCCCCGCAAATGTCGCGTCGCCGTTGCGGAGATCCCAGTCGTAGTCGGTGATCAAGTCCACATATTTGCCCGTTCGCATCGCGGCGACCAGGTCACGCTTCCCGCCGATCAACGCTTCCATATCGACCGGCCCGGCCGAGGCGTCGATGCCGGGGAACCGGCTCGCATCCAGAGCAATGTGGCGTGCCTCGGAGGCCGCCAGCAAGGCCTTCGACGGAATACACCCGGTATTGACGCAAGTGCCTCCGACGGTGCCCCGTTCGATCATCAGCACCCGCTTGCCGAGCGCGGTCGCCCGGATGGCGGCGGCGAACGCACCCCCACCGGAGCCGATGATCGCCATGTCATAGTTGGCCGGTATTACGTCAGACATGAATCCTCCAGGTACACAAATATTGATCGGGTCGTCACCGGGCAGTACCTGCAAGCGCTCAGCCCAGCATCCACCTTCCCCTACGCTGGAAGGTCAAGGCGGATTACAGATTTGGTCACGGTGGGAGCACGGCATGCGGATAGGTGAAACGGCCGAGGCGGCCGGGATGACGGCGAAGACCCTGCGGTTCTACGAGGACCGCGGATTGCTTCCGGCTGCAGAGCGCGCCGCCAATGGGTACCGGGAGTACGGGCAGGATTCTCTCAGCCGGCTGGACTTCATTCGCCGTGCCCGGGGCGCCGGTCTGACGCTGGCCCACATTCAGGACATCCTGAAGGTGCGCGACTCCGGCGACGCACCCTGCACCCATGTGCGCGAGCTTCTCGCGGAGCGGCTCGCCGAGCTGGACACGCGGATCATAGAAATGACAGCACTGCGCGCAACAGTCGCCGGCCTCCATCAAAGCGTCTCCGCGGCAGACCCGGCTCGCTGCGAACCCGATGAGATCTGCAGTTACCTGTAGAACTCGCCGCTCGGCGGAGGTACCGGCGGTTCTAAGCCGTCCATTCATTAGAGTGTCGATCGATGAGGTGCCAGGTGTTCGTCAGCGGTATTCCGGGTTGGCGTCGAATCCGAAGCGTTCCCCCTCGTTCCACGCCTGCCGGAGGTTGCCGTAGGCGGGGATGCCGCCGGCGTCCTTGAGCATTCTGGCCGTGTGAAGAAGGTTCCAGGTCATGAACGTCGTGTTGCGGTTGGTGAAGTCGTTTTCGGGACCGCCCGATCCGGGATCCAGATAACTCCTGGTCCGACTTCGCCGATCCACCCTGCGTCAGCAGCCGGTGGAATGCTATAGCCAATGTGCTGGAGGCTATAGAGAATCGACATGGCGGAGTGTTTGACACCGTCCTCATTTCCGGTGATCAGGGCCCCTGCCGTCTTCCCGTAATAGATATATTGACCCTTCGCGTTGTAGAGACCGCTCATGGCGTAGAGGCGCTCGATGAGTTGCCGAGTGATCGACGAGTTGTCGCCGAGCCAGATCGGGCCGCCGATGACGAGGATGTCAGCGGCCTGAACGAGTGGCCACACGTCATCGGGCCAGGCGTCGTCCTTCCATCCGTGCTCCCGCATGTCCGGGTACACACCGGTGGCGATGTCGTGGTCGATGAAGCGGATGTTGTCAACCGTCACTCCCTCAGACCGCATGAGCGCGATGCTCTTGTCCATCAGCCCCTGGGTGTGGCTGAGAGCTGGACTCTTTTTCAGCGTGCAATTGATGAACACTGCTCGCAGGTCGCCATAAGAGGCGGGCCCGCCGTTCACAGGGCACCCACGGATGTGGTCAATTCAAGCCTGCGCCCCGCCGGGTCGGTCTGACCGAACCCGGCCCGGGCGGCGCCCTCGGGGCTTCGGAAATCGTTCTGAGTATGGGCTCGCGCTAAAGCTGTGGTGGGTTTATCGAAAGGCATGGGGGCTCTCCTCCGTAGATTCCCGGGTGTGCAGCCGCACGCTCGGTCAGCGTAAACCTACGGGCCATCCACTTGCGGGTCAGTAATCCAAGACACATTAGCGCTCGCGACCACAAGTTTTGACAGGCACCGGTATTCCTGCGGGTGAAGGTTCGCAGCTTCGTTGTGCAGCATCAGGTGCATCCGGATGAGCTGAATTTGAAGAACTGCGGTTATCGCACTACGCGGTGCCGAAGGTAGACCACTCCCGAGTCGAAGGTGCGGGTGTCGACGAGTTCGAGATCGACCCGGCGGTCACCTCTGGGAAAGAACGGAGTACCACCGCCGACCAGCACCGGGAATACCATCACCTGAAACTCGTCGATCAACCCCAGAGCGGATGCCTCGGCCGCGATCGTCGCGCCGCCAATAGCGATATCGCCCTCCCCCGGCTCAGCGCGCAACCGCTCGATCTCCTCCGCGAGCCCACCGGAGGCCAGGCGGGCATTGCCCTGCACGGCGGACAGCGTGCGGGAGAACACTACCTTCGGGAGCGGGTTCCACAGCGCTGTCCACTCGAGGTCGGCCTCGTCGAGCGTTTGCTCCCGGTCGGCCGTCTCCCAATACAGCATCGTCTCGTACAGCCGTCGCCCCAACAGGTGCACAGCTACCTGTCGAATGTCGTCGATCCAGAAGCGAAAGACCTCCGCGTCGGGCGTCCCCCAGTTAAAGCTGCCATCCGGCCCGACAATGTAGCCGTCCAGGGACATACTCATGGAATAGGTCACTTTGCGCATCAGAAACCTCCTCGGTAACGCGTTCGAGAATACGCCGCACGCCGCGGAACGCAACGCTGTTCCCACGTCATCCCGGACCTCCGGCCGGTGCAGCGGACTGGCGTCCGGTCGCCTGAATGGCGAAGCTCGTGCTCACGCTGATCGGTCAGAACCGACGGCTGGGCGTTAGGTCATTCTGGTGAAGAGGTAGGCAAAGGGCGATTTCGTGTATCCGACGCCACGACCGGAGTGGTGGAGGATATCGGTCGTGATGGCCTGCGGTTTCTTGGCGATAAGGTACGAGTCCAGCCCGGTGGTCTTGACGCGGTAGTTTCCGGACCGGGAAATGACGACGCCCGTCAGCTGGTAGCGGACGTCGGCGGAGGCAGTGGCGGCGTCGCCATGGCTCGGGTTCACCAGCAGGGAACCGCCGACTTTGAGGTGCCGGGTGCAATGCTCGGAGACGAATCCGGCAAAAAGGGAGACGAGCAGGTCGAAGTTCTGATCGGGCAGGTCGAGGCTGCTCGTGTAGTCAGCGTGGATGAACCTGAGGTCAGGATTGGCCGGGCCGTTATGGTGGGTGACGATTTCGGCCACACCGGCAGTGTCAGCAAAGAACCGCTCGGCCCGCCTGTCGCTGTCCAGATAGGTGACCGAGCAGGTGCGAACTTACCGGTTTACTCCTGGCCTATGACCTCGAACCTCCGCGAAGACGTTAACAGGCCGGGCGTTCACGGTCACCTATGGGCCGTAGGCTAGCCTACAGAGAATGACGTGAGCGGTCCGTTACTGGGCTGCATGCAGAGAGGGAGGTGACATGGGGCCGGATCGCGCGGTACGACGGATGATTTCATCTGTCTCGGTGTCTCCATTTATTTCCCTGCTTGCTCTCGCAGCGCTGCTTTTTGCGGTTTTCGCCATGCATTCCGAGGTCACCGGGCATGCCATGCCGACGCCCGTTCCGGCATCGGCAACGGCCTCTGACCAGTCGGTAGACATTGTGGGAATGGCAGCTGTCATGACCGACCCTGTCGTCACGGCGATGTCGGCTGGCGGTTTTAACGGAATGCTCGATTGCGCGCTGCTCGCCATGACGTGCCTTCTGCTGCTCATTCTCGTCGCGATGGTTTTCCTGACCCGACTGCCGGCCATATATCGGCGCCTCCTCGATGCCGGTGGCGTCACGCTGGGCTTATGGCGCACCAGTGCGTTACCGATTCATCGCCCCAGCCTCACCCTTCTCTCCATTAGTCGCGTTTAGACCGTGATGCCGTTCCGTGGCCAGTATCTGGCTTCGGAACTTTGCCGTGCCCTCGGCCCCTCGGTTTCTACTTTTGACGATGAATGGATGAACGATGCTCAAACCACGTACCTTTTTCTATGCTGCGCTTGCCCTGGCGGCGACTCTCACTCTCAGCTCGTGCGCAGGCGGTAGTCCCGCCACCGAGGCGACGACTGCCCCCGCGGCCGAATCCTCCGCGGACTCCACAGCCGTGTTCAATGCCGCCGATGTGACCTTTGCCCAGATGATGATTCCCCACCACGAGCAAGCCGTCGAAATGAGCGATGACCTCCTCGCGAAAGACGGTGTCGATCAGAGCATCATCGACCTCGCCACCGAGATCAAGGCCGCCCAGGAACCGGAGATTACCCAGTTGAAAAATTGGTTGTCGGCGTGGGGCGAAGACGAGAACAGCATGTCCGGCATGCCAGGAATGGGCAGCGGCTCCGACGGGTTGATGTCGGACGACGACATGATGGCACTCCAGGATGCCGCGGGCACCGACGCTACCAAATTGTTCCTGGAACAGATGACGGTGCACCATGAAGGCGCGGTCGCGATGGCACAGCTCGAGTTGGATGACGGCGAGAACGCGGATGCGCAGGCGATGGCCGCCAGCATCATCGCGTCTCAAACCGCCGAAATCGCCGTCATGGCAGATCTGCTCGCCGCCCTCTAGAGCGACACGTTCGGGGCGGGTCCTTCTGCCGAAGGCCGGCCCCGGGCGAACCTTTTTCGTTTTCTGACTCACCTGCAAGGACAATTTATGCATTGCCGTTACATTGCTCAACCAACGTATGCGCTCAGGGCGGTGCGCTGTGGATAATACGGGGCACGTCGCCACGGCACCGCACGTCTCGGGCGCGCTGCCCCCACTGTCTCGACGCGATATGCGTGCATTGGAGGCTCGCTTGCGCGCAAACCGTTCCGCACCGGCTGAACCTGCCGCGCCACCGGCACGATCCGTTCCCCGGCCGGTTTCGCTGCGGCAGCGCGCCGCCGCCGTCAGCGCCATGGCTATGACCGCCCTCTTCGCGATCAGCACATCCTTGCCGGCGCTCGCGGTCGCCCCGGAAGCGCCGCCAGCAACAGCAACAGCAACGACTGACGACCTGCAAAGTGTCACGGCCGCGAGCACAACATCCGTTCCCTTCCAACGCGACGGATACGCGATCACGGAAGCACCCGAACCCGCGTCCTACACCGACGTCGCCAGCAACGGCACGTGGGCCAGCCTCAGCCCGGGCCAGCTCAGCGATCGCGGCTGGGCACTGCCCGTTCTGGGACGAATATCCAGCCCCTTCGGCTCCCGCCCGAACAAGCCCGTCGGCGGTGTCGGCGACTTCCACAACGGCACCGACATCGCCGCACCCTGCGGCCAGCCCGTGTTCGCTGCAACCGGCGGAAAAGTCATGGACGCGGGCTACCAAGGCTCCTACGGCAACTGGATTCTCATCGACCACGGCAACGGCATCGAGACCGGCTACGCCCACAACAGCCAACTTCTCGTCGACCCCGGACAGCTCGTCGTCGCCGGTGAGATCATCGCCCTCGTCGGCACAACGGGTGCCTCCAGCGGCTGCCACGTGCACTTCGAAACCCGCGTCGACGGTGACTACGTCAACGCCGAACCATTCATGAACTCACAAGGAGTCAATCTTGGCTAAGCGCGCAGGGCGCACACACGTTGCCCTCGGGGCAGCGACACTTCTGCTCTTGCTCGTTGTCGCGGCGCCGGCGGAGGCGGTCGAGTACCCCTCCTGGTCTGATGTGGAAAGCGCCCGATCATCCGAGGCGGGCAAACAAGCGCAGGTCACGGAGTTGACCGCGCTGATCACAGACCTCACGAGCGAAGTGGATGCTGCTCGTGCCGACGCAGCTCGGCGTGCGACCGACTATGAGAACGCCCAAAACGCATACGACGGCACAACCCTGCGCGCAACCAACCTGCAGGACCAGGCCGATGAAGCCACGGTCGCTGCCGCCGACTCCGGCGAGCAGGCCGGTCGATTGGCAGCCATGCTGGCCCGCTCCGGGAGTAGCGACGTGTCGTTATCCCTGTTCCTGGATGGGCCCGGTGCCAGCGATCTTCTGAATCAACTTGGTTCCGTGAGCAAGCTGACAGAGCGGATGAATCTGATCTATGAGTCCGCAGCGGCCGACCGAAACTCCGCCAGATCACTCACCGACCAGGCCCAGGTTGCACAACAGACCCTCGGCGCGTTGGCCGAGACGGCCGAGACGGCTTTGGCCGAGGCGATGGCCGCCAGCCTCCGGGTTGAGACGGCACTGGCCGACCAGCAGCAAATTGCCGGAACGTTGCAGGCACAGCTGGCGGTCCTGACCGAGGATCGGGCTGCGACGGAAGCCGACTACGCCGCAGGGGAAGACATTCGACGGGCAGCCGAAGCTGCAGCCGCGACAGCGCGCGCCGCCCAGGCCGCCGCCGCTGCCGCTGCCGCAGCCGCAGCCGCAGCGAGCCCTCCCGCGAGCAGCAGCAGCAGCGGACAGGGCTGGGTTTTGCCCGTATCGGGCTGGATCAGCTCGGCATACGGGGCTCGGCCCAACAAACCAGTGGCCGGGGTCGGTGCGTTTCACTATGGCACCGACATCGCTGCCGGCTGCGGGCGGAATGTGTACGCCGCATCCGCTGGCACCGTCGTCTATGCCGGCTGGCTCGGATCCTACGGCAATTGGGTCCTGATCGACCACGGTGACGGCACCCAAACCGGCTACGCACACAACAGTTCCCTTCTGGTCAGCCCCGGGCAACAGGTATCCGCGGGAGCCACCATCGCTCTCGTGGGTACGACGGGCGCCTCCAGCGGCTGTCACGTGCACTTTGAAACGCGAGTCAACGGTGCCCGCGTTGATCCGCAAGCATTCATGAGCGCCCGAGGAGTCACTCTTGGTTAGATTAGATCGGTCACGACGCCGAATTCTTGCACTGTCCGTGCCGCTCGTAGGCATTATTGCCCTCACGGGGTGTTCGACCGACAGTCCGGACTCTGGCGCACGATCGCCAGTCGCCGCCCCGGTCGCGAGTGCCTTTGAACACGTGCACGGCCTCGGCGCCGATCCCCTGACGGGAAATACGTATGCCGCAACCCACCAGGGGGTTTGGCTCATCCCGACTGGGGCTCTGCCCGACACCTATCTGGGCGATGGGGCACGGTCCGACAGGGCACAGCCGGAGCAAATCGCGGGGCGGGCACAGGACACGATGGCATTCACCGTGGCCGCGCCAGGCCAATTGTTGGCATCGGGCCACCCCGATCCGGGACGACCGGTCGCACCCCCGAAGCCTTCACGGTGCTGGACAGCCGTGGTCTCAGTCGCCAGTTAGCCCACGCACGAACCCAGGCACAGTCTATTTTTTTGATTCAAAGGAAACTTGATGAATTCATCCCTTACGCGCCGCACATTTCTCGGCGCGTCCCTCGCCACAACAGCAACCGCAGCACTGGCATCCTGCGCGCCATCGACCTCGCCCGGAGCGGAAACGGTCAGTCGCATCCTGCCAACAGACCAGCTCGTTTCACAATACGAAGACGCCCGCCCACCTCTTCAATGGCCGGGCCGCTCAGGATGCCGAGGTGCTCCAGAGCAAACCGGGCAACCGTATTCGCCTGCGCATCATCAACACCGCTGGCGACACCGCGACACTTCCGAGCACCCTCGACGGCGTCGTCACCGACGGAGGACGTCTCAAAGCCGCCGAATCCGTTCTCCTGACCGCTACGAAGCCCGACCGCCTCCACACCATGCGCCTGACCGGCAGCATGGCAAAGTACGACTGGAGCATCAATAGGCGCCGCTTCAACATGAAAAAGCCCTTTGCGGGCGCCTTCAACATCCGTTTGGACGAACGCGTTCAGGTCAAGATCGTCAATGACACAGCCATGTGGCACCCCATGCACCTGCACGGACACAGTTTTCAGCTGAATGGGAACGGTGCACGCAAAGACACCGTCATCGTGCGCCCCAAAGAGACGGTCACGTTCGAATTCGACGCCGATAACCCCGGACAATGGATAACCCACTGTCACAATGCGTACCACGCTGAGCAAGGCATGATGGGTTTGTTCTCCTATGTGCGTTGAGGTACCGCTTGACAATCTCGGTCACCTATCCGATCCAAATACTGCGTGTGGCTGGCATTCAGCCGCGAAGCATACCCCTAAGGGTATATTGGAGCATCGAGGAACAACGAAGGGAATCGCATCATGATGTGGGACAACGGAACTATGGGGTGGTCTTGGGGCTTCGGCCTTCTGGCATTGGTCGGCGTCGCGATCGTCGTCTATGTCGTTATTCGTCTTCTTTCCAAGAATGGCGGCAGCGATAACAGCGCCTCGTCAGCATCCGCGAGAATGCCGGCTGAAGTGACCAGTGCGCGGAAAATTCTCGACGAGCGGTTTGCTCGCGGGGAGATCTCGGCGGAACAGTACCGCGAACAGATACGGGTGCTCGGCGACGGCCGATGATGGTCGACATCCGCCGTCGCCAACGCACCATCCTCCCGTGCCGTCAGTGAGCCAGTCGCCGGCTGCAGTGAGCACCGTTGCTCGGGCCCGGGGGCCGTACACCGCGTCGAGCTCGCGCCCCGGCGACGGCGGTGTACCGCGCCACGATATGCAGGCCGCCGATTCCGAGCAGCGCAACTGCGAGCGCACGGCCACATTGTCCCCGTCGTAGCGCATTCCGGCAAGCCTGCTGACGGGGTCAGCAGCCGCGGGCCGGCGGGGGGTGTTGGCTCGCAGTCATCCTGGCTAGGTGATCGTGATCTGCGTGTACATACCGGCAGCGTAATGACCCGGAAGATTACAGACCAATTCATATCGACCGGGCGCCAACGAGACGGTCACCCAGCCCGACGCACCCGGCAGAATTCCCGCGCCTGAGCCCACTCCGCACGTGTTTGACGCTTCGCCGAGGTTGCTCGTCTCGTCGACCTGGGCGTCACCACCCAGTGCGCGTGTGCCGACAATCTGGGAGTCCTGAAGGGCAAGGATAACCATTTCGTGGTTCACGCTGCCACCGTTGGTCACGAAAAAGGAGACCGTGCCGTGCTTCGCAGTGGCGTGCTCCGCGATCAAGCGCATCGCCCCACCGTGCGGCATCCCACCAGATCCGTTCATTATCGGCCCACCACTGTTCGTGAGGGCGACATTAATGACCTCTCCCGAAAGCTCTGGTGCCGTGCACGAGGAACCGGAGCGAAATCCCGCCCCACCTGGACCGATTCCACCGCCCAGGGCTCCCACTACGACGACTGATAAGCCGGTCAGTACAAGGGTCGCCCCGATCCCCAGCGCAACCTGTGCCCGTGAAAAGACGCGGGTCATTCCGCGCGCCTCAGCACGTCCCGACGAGCAGTGTATTCATCCGCATCGATTTCTCCACGAGCGAATCGTTCATCCAGAATGTCCTCAGCACTACTGCGGGACGGGCGACGCGACCCAGCTGGCCCGTCGTCCAAGTGTCGACGGCGAAACAAGAGCAGCCCAGCCGTGACCACTGCGCCCCAAAAAACCAACATCATCAGCACCATGGCGATCCAGGAACCGACACCCCATCCTGCGCCGTACCATCCGTTTATCATGAACGCTCCTTCCTGACTCTCCTGGGTGCTGTGCGAATACCGATACCCGCGGCACTCGAGAAACCGCCCAGCTCCCGTGAATTGGACACGATTCGCTGAAACCAGTCTGAATCACGGACTTCCCGGTTCACAGGGCCGAAAGTCCCGAGGTCATCCTCCTCGCTGCCGGAGGCACAGTGAATTACCGGCCACAAACAAACCGGAAAATCAAATCACCTATGGACCGCGTTCACGACCACGGTGGGAAGAGCCTCTAGTCGAGGGACTCCACCCATGCGGCCCGCCAGCCCGGAGCCTCCGACTTTTGCGTGTAATAGCGTGTATCGCGAATGATCGACCCGTCCGTACCGAACTCGAGGATCGCCACCACGTGCCACACGTCCCCGGCATAGTCATTTATGCCCTCGACGACCCAGATTTGCCCCGACCCCACGACTCGGCGCAGGGTGATCGAGGGGGGTTCAGGAAAAGCCACCTGCATTGCACGCATAGCCTCACGTCCACGGATGCGCTCCCCCGACTGCGGCATCTCCATCACGTAGCTGTCGTCACGAAGCCGATACTCAGCGCCAGGTGAAAGCCCCTCCCCGGTGAGACCGAACAAACGCTCGAGGCCCTCGCGCATGGCTGCCGCATCGTTGTCCGTGATAGCCCGCAGAAAAAATTCTCGCACTTCTACGTCGCTCATTCGTCCTCCTGCTCGACGTTGAAACTGAACTACGCACATTCTGCTCCTCTCTGCCGATGAAGTGTCAGCGCCAGCGGACCTCTTTCAACGCGCGTGCACACAGGGGCGCCCTTGGGCAGTGCCCGGTAGCAAACCGCTGCCTTACCGCGGCACAGTATGACCTGCGCGCGCCACAGATTATTGATACGGATCGACGATGCCGCGCAGCGCGACCAAGGCGTCACGGAGGCGAAATTCCTCCCCGGAGGAACGGGTAAAAGTCGTTGCTTTGCTGCACGAGCGGATCGACGGCCAATCGCGAGCCATGCCAACGGCCCGACCACCGGTACGAAAATCGTCACGAGCGTCCAGACCCGGACCTGCATTGAGTTGGGGCGTGTCCCATCCCCCGCGCAGTTTAGAGCAATCGACAGGCCCTCGCCCTGTGCATCAATACGACCGCCTAGCTGCCTATCCGGAAGGCTGACCCACGTTCGGAGAACCGTCTCCCCGCGGCGATAACCAGTCTGCGAATGCTCATCCTTTCCCCGCCCCCACACGAATCAAGATCCGTCCCCGTCGGTGACCCTTTTCAGTTCGCGCGCGGCGACGTCGGGATGGAGGACGCGTTCGGATCGAGATCCGGGTCCCACGGCTGGGGCATGCCGATCGGGTTCGGAAATGGCAAGACCGTATGGCACGCTCGTGCGATGGGCGCAAGCGTTCGGGCGACATCCGTGATCTCGTCGTCGGTCACTCCGCGCCACGGACGGACGGCCAATCGGTTGGTCACCTGCTCGGCGCGATCGAGTGCTGCTGTGCCCTTCTCGGTGATTTGGCCTTGGCCGGTCAGTAGCCCGCGGGTGGACAACTCTTGAACCTCGGATGCCCACTGTTCCTCCGTCCAGCCACGCGCTTTTCGCACGCTCGTCGCGTCGAGGTCCATCGCGCTGCGCAATACGATGGTGCTGATACCCGCGATCCCTCCCTCGACCAGTGCGATCACATGACCGTCTCCGCGATGCTCGCGGAGAGTGGCCGCGGCTTGCCAGAGGCGGCGATACGGATCCGAATCCACGGGCAGCGCGCTGTTCGCCGCCGCGAGCGGTCGGCCCACGGTGTCGGCACGAGCCGCAGCCTGGGCCAGTACGTCAGCCGCTTCGGTGACAGATAGCTCGTCGGGCACGAGGTTTCGCAACGTCTCCGCTGCACCCCGGGACCGCGCGTCAAGGACTCGGTCCACCGTCACCGTCGACCACACGGCCGGCAGCACCCGTTCGACCAAGAACGGAGCGAACCCACTGAAGATAGCAACGACCGGCGCGGCGGTCACGGCCCCGAGCGGGGCGGCGCGACCGGCGAAGTATCCGTCCCAGTAACGGGTGAGTCCGATATCGGCGAACGCCTCCCTCGCCGCCGGCGAGAAATACGTCACCGCGTGGATCGGCTCGAACAACGTCCACAGTGCCCGAACGCGATGCTCCAGCTCGTTCATTCGTCTCCTTCGTCGCAGCGTCTTCCCGATTCTATTGCGCGGGGAAACACCGACCTCAAGGCCTCGGCCCACCGATGGCAGGTTGCGCACCCGGACGTCGAGAATGTTTAGCGGGACACTGTTGACACCGGTGTCATTAGGGATCCCGTGCGTCCATGCCGATGCCCCTTCGCCTGACCGATGACGAGGCGGACGCTCTGCGTCGCCGTGCCGTGTCCGAGGGGCGGTCTATGCGGGACATCGCCAAGCAGGCGCTGCGTGAATACGTCCAGAACCACGGCCGACAGGATCTGCTGAGTAGGAAGGGATGCCTATGGAAGTCTCCACGAGAAGGCCGCGGCGCTGACGCACTCCTTGACCCACAGCCACGGCTTGATTGACGGCAATAAGCGGCTGAGTCTCGCTGCGCTGATCGCCTTCCTCGGTATGAATGGAAGACGGCTGACCCGGTCCAATGATGAGGCCTATGAATTCATCATGGACGTTGCTTCCGGGCGCCTTGACGACGTCTCCGAGAATGCGGCACGCATTGACTCGGGCAGCGAGGATCGCTGACCGGGTCCAGGATCCCCGGATGCGCATTTCCCTGAAAGTGCAGCATGCTGCACTAATGGATGTTGGTGCAGAGCCGTTGGCACGTGCGATCGGCGCGCGGGTGAGGCATGAGCGCAAGGGCCGGGACTGGACTGGACTCTCGACCAGCTTGCCGCGGCGGCGGGTGTGAGTCGGCGCATGGTGGTGAGTGTCGAGCACGGTTTGGTAAATCCGAGCATAGGCACGCTGCTGCCGCTGTCCGACGCGCTCGGCGTGGGCCTTCCCGCTCTGGTCGAGCCTCCTTTCCCGCGAGTAGCGAAGGTGACCCGCAGGGGCACGGGTGCAGTGCTGTGGCACGGCGAGCAAGGCGGGCAGGGCATTCTGGTGGCGGGCACGGAACCGCCTGACGTGGTCGAGCTGTGGGACTGGAGTCCGGCTCAGGGCGAGCGGCACGAGAGCGAGGCCCACGCCGCCGGCACCCGAGAACTGCTGCACGTTCAGGAGGGCGCGATATCGGTCGAGGTCGATGGACAGTCGCACGAGCTCCATACCGGCGATGCCCTGACTTTCGTGGGTGACACCGCACACACTTATACCAACCCGAACAATGAGCTGGCCAGGTTCTCGCTCACCGTCTTCGAACCCGGAGTCGGGACGTCACGCCATACGGAGAACCCGGATGGCTGAGTCCTCGGCTACCCACGAATTACCCTCAGCTGAAGTGGGGCGAACAGCCTATCGGGCGTTTGAGGCGCACTCGCAACACTTCCCTGAAGCGGTGATTACTACATGACGTGGCAACGGACGACTGTGGGGTTCCCGCCGTGGTCATTGTCCGTGGCCGCGATGCTACTCATCCAGCTCGCGAACGCACTCTCAGTCACCGTGGTCGACCAGGTGGGACCCGCAGGAACGGCCTGGCTAAGAATGTGCTGTGGCGCACTGTTCCTCTGGCCGATCGCCCGCCCCCGTATCCGGTCGATTCGCCGCAAAGATCTCCCGATCCTGCTCATGCTCGGTCTGGTCACGGGGTTCATGACCACCTGCTTCCTCGGTGCCATTGAGCGCATTCCTCTCGGAACCGCCGTAGCAATCGAGTTTCTCGGCCCTCTCCTCGTGGCTGGCATTGCGAGCAAGCGGCGCAGCGTGTTCCCAGTTTGGCTCAGCAGGAGGCAGTAGCGTCTTAGCCTGAATCCACCGGTCGGCCTCTGAGCGATTCCTGATTTTGGCGCTGATTGACTTTCGGTGTTTCAGGCGCGGATGAGGTCCGGGTCTCGCTGCCCGGGGTGTTCCACTGGTGTTCCTGTTGAGGCCGATGTCGGCTGGTTGGTCAGGTGGGGGCGGGTTGTCTCGAGCGGAAGTTCTGGTTGAACAGGGCCGTCCAGGGTTTCTCCCAGGGCCAGTATTCAGGCAGGTGCAAGGTGATGCGCCGTGCGGAGGATGAAATGCGCGCGGGGACGCTGACGAGTTTCCGGCGGATCGTTGCGGTGGTCGCTCGAGCGAGACCGTTTCCGGCGATCGTCGCGGCGACGCGGGTGAGGTTGAACGCCATGACGGCCAGGACCAGCCAGGCGGCGTTGGCGGTGAAAACGCCTGAGGGCAGGTGCGCCAAGGCGCTGCTCTTGAGGTCGGAATTCACCAGCTCTATCGTGGCGTGGGCGCGGTGGGTTTTGTCGGCGGCGACGGTGTCGAGGGTGCTGGTGGTGAAGAAGGCATGGAACCGGTGGGTGTCGAACAGGGTCGGCTGGTCGACGTTTTTCTTGTTCAGTTCCGGAATCCGCCGCACGACCAGGCGCCCGGTGATGTGCTCGGCTTTCTTGCGGGACGTGAACGCGGTGAACGGGACCTCGGTGACTTCGGCGTTACTGATCCACGTTTTGGTGGCCTCGTCGTAGATCGCGTTGGTGTATTCAATCGCGGTCCAGGCGCTGTCGGGGATCGTTCCGATCGCTCGTTTGATGGCGGGGTCCATGCGAGCGGTCACTGAAACGTCGGCGCCTGCTGTGCGGGCCGCACTGATTGACGCGTGACCGTAGAACGCGGAGTCGGCGCGGAAGAGCACGCGAGCTTTTTCGGCTCCGCGGAGCCGCTTGGTGGTGGCGAGGGCGTCACGGATCAACCGGGCGGCGCCGCGCGGTGACCCGCAGGCCCCGCGGCGGAGCCGTTGACCGATGATGATCGGCGCCGACACGTCGGTTTTCAGCGTCGCGAGGATCGCGTTGAGACCGCGCACCCCGGAGTACCCGTAGCCGGAGCCTTCCTTCTGGTAGCCGTGGACTTCGATGATGGTGTCGTCAATGTCGAGGAAGAGGTAACCGTCGGTGTCGTGCACGACGAGTGGGGTTTCGGCGGTGAGGCACCGCACGAAGCGCGAGGCGACGGCGTCGAGTTGCCGGACGTGACCGAAAGTGAACTCGCGCAGGAACGACCCCAACGTCGACGGCGCGTAACAGTTGGTGAAGACCTTCCGCATGCCACCGTGGCGAAGAATAGCGAGGTCGTCGATGGAATCAGCGCCGGCGACCATCCCGCCGACCAGTGAGGTCACTTTCAGGCCGGCGTTGGCGCCCTTGTCGGTCGGGACACTCAGCCACTGATCGGCCAGAGTCGCCAGTCCTGCTCGGGCGGCCAATTTCATGATCGGCACCAGCCCCGCGGACGACACGAGATTCGGGTCGGTGAAGGATGCAGAAACGGCGCGGTTGGTGTGGGAAACTTGCATCTACGAGGTGCTCCTCTGTTTGGCAAATGTGAACTCTCGACAAGTCCTATTTTACCTGATCAGATGGGCATTCTCGGTTTAACGCGCCGCCAGAATATCACGTCGACCGGTGGATTCAGGCTTAGCCCGTATCCGGCCAACCCGTCGAACCTCGGTCGGAGTAGTCGACGTCGACAATTCCATCTGACCGGTCGAGCACCCGGTAAGTGCCATCCCGGCGCGCAATCGGATGCCTACCGCGGGAAGTTGAATATAGACGAATAGAGCGTCTCCAGCACATCCGCCCACCACAGACACGATCGCAGTGCCTAGCCGGAGGAGTTACTGCTGCGGACCAGAGACGTCGTGGCACACTGGAGATCGACCAGTCTGACTGAACAGAAAAGGAGTGGACTGACATGAACTCGCATCCGGGTGGCAAATCAGCTCTACCAGTGAGCGCGCGGGGACCCCTGATCGCGCTCGTGGCTTGGACCCTGGCGTGGAAGGGCGCCTCGCTCTGGCGCGCTGCAAGGGTTGACAGTAAGCCATGGTTTGTCACGCTGCTCATCTCGAATACTTTCGGAATCCTAGACGCCATCTACCTCTTCGGCGTGAGCGGTGTTCGCCGCCATGCGGGACGCGGCGAAGACTCAATCCTTGCCGCGACGGGTGAACCTCAACAACTCGGGCATACGCAAGAAACCTGAAAGCACACCCCAGACGCGCCAGGACTTCGCCACTCTCCGTCGCCATCCTTTGCGACACCCGAAGCTACGGGCTGCGGGAACTTCCTTCAACAACGGCGATACGCCGCGGGCAGCCTCGACTTCGGCCACCCGGTTCGAGCACCGGAGCCTGAATTTGTGAACACGAACTCTCTCTGGCCGAACTTGGAGCGACACGCATTTGGGCTCAATCACAGAGTCAGGGGTGCCCTCGCTCCTCGTTTCACACGGGCACCCATACAGCGCTTTTACGATCCGTAGTTAATTGTTCTGTATGATCTGCACATGATTGCGCCGCAGATCTATGTCACCTTCCCCGGTACAGCGCGCGAAGCGCTCTGCTTCTATGCGGCTGTTTTCGGTGGAGAGCTTTCCCTGCACACCTACGAGGATTTCGGTCGCACCGACGGCCCGCCACATGCCATAGCTCACGGGGTGCTCAAGGGCGCAGTTGCCTTGATGGGATCCGATGCCGCAGCGGGTGAGAACAGCGTCCGGTCTGAAGGCGTCAGGCTCTCGTTGCTGGGAGCTGCGGAACCGGGTGTTCTTCATGAGTGGTTCGACAAGCTCGCCGTTGGCGGCAGGGTCGTTGACGACCTTGCCCCCAAGCCGTGGGGCGCTTCGGATGGCCAGGTTGTCGATCGTTTCGGTCTCCATTGGCTCATCGGATACGAGCCGGAGACTGACTGAGATACAACTGCTCGCCCAGCGAGCAAACTTGGGACGCTCGATGATTACGCAAACAATTTCGCGCCGCGGTCCCGCTTGCCGTCCGGGTTGCAGGCGAGTGCGCCAATGCACCTACCGGGCATCGCACCGGCTCCGACCGATAGCGAGATTGCGCGCCGTGCGCAGATATGCTCGAGGTATGGTCAAGCGACCCTATCGCCGGACGTCGCCAAGGGTTCCTCATTCCGTCGAGCAGTGCTGAGTATGACCTCGATGGGGGCTCCTCGCCTTCCGAGTGCTGGTTGTCGCGCGGGGAGATCACCCTCAGCATGTCGTGTCCGGAAAATGTGACACTCCGCGCGTTCTCAGCGAGCGGGATTGCCCTCGCCGACGAGGACGTGACGCTCAACTGGGTCCGAGTCGGGGGTAGCGAGCGGTGTGGAGGCCCTGAAAAAGCTGGCCCGGTCACCCTCATGATTGCGTCCTGAACCACCAGACGTTCTTCAAATTGGCGCGTTCCGGAGGGGGTTCCCTATCGGGCGCCAACTGATCGGCCTGCGCATCCTCTGGACAAGTCAGTCCGACTGCAGCCCGGATCACTACTTGGAACCACGGCGTCGCCTTTTCAGACACCATTCCCGTGCGACGGGCTGGCCTCAGCCAATCTGTTCGGCCAGCGCGACGATGATGCCCGCGGGGCCACGGAGGTAACAGAGCCGGAAGCTGGTCTCGTACTGCGCCACATCGCCGAGGGATCCGACCGACTCCGACTCCGACTCCGACTCCGACTCCACCGTGCGGTCCGGCTCGTGCGACTTCGGGTAGTCCTGGCGGTGCAGGCCGGCCTTGTTTTGCACCACGAGCGTGCCACTGATAGTCACCCGCGGCGGATCAGCGTCCAGGTCGACGTCGCACTGCCGAAGAGCGAGTACTTCACCGATGCGCGTGGCCGAGCCGCGCATCACCTCGAAGATGTCCCGCACCTGCCCGTCAGACCGCGGCCGGATCATGTCCGGCCCATGCGCCACTCGAGACCCACCAGACGGATGGCAGCGATCTGCTCAGCCGCGAGCGCCTTCGGCGTGTGCAAAGGCTTCTTCATACGCGAGGTTTCCTTCATGGGATTGCGCCGGATGATCTCCCGCCTCACGGCGAAGGCCAGGATCATGCCGAGGAGGGTTCGGGAGTGTTTTGCCCGCGTGTAGGACTTCTCGCGCTGCTGCCTCAGGAAGAGCTCGATGCGCCCGACGGTCACTTCGCGAATGGTGAAATTCTCGAAGAACGGAATCACCAGAACGCGGAGTTCACGTTGGTATGTGTCTTTTGTTCCTTGGGAACGGTCGACGTCGAGCATCACGTCCTCCATCCACGCCTCGGCGAGTACCGGAACGGGCGAGCTAGCGTTGAGCGAGTCACCTGTACCACCGGTGCGCAAGCGGGCCGCCAGATCGACTTTGAGCGCCGACTGCGCTGCGTTGCGGCTCTCACGTGTCGCGCCGACTTGCCGCGACTGCCCGTCCCAGTCGCGGAAGACGGTCGTCGCCCGATACCGCCCGGGACCAAGCTTGACGACGGTGATCGAGCCGAAGGTGCTGATGGGCAGTCGCGGTCGTCCGGCCATCAGTGCTTGCCCCCTCCGCCGGGCAGAGCTCTTTCGGGCTCGTGAAGACCGTCCAGCCACAGCCGAACGTCGGAAACGCGGTAGCGGATCTCCCGGCCGACGCGTATCCCGGAAGGCCCGCGGCCGTCGGTGCGCAGGTCGTAGATGGCCTGCACTTGCACGCCGAGATACTCGGCGAGCTCGCTGGTCGTTAAAACTGGCTCGAGACCGAGCCCGAAGAGTCGTTCACTGTTCATAACCCGTAGGTGCTCGAGGTCACTCCAGAGCGCTCGAACCGGGTCGTGCACCTTCTCTACAAGCGACCGGAGGAGGCGGAGATTTTCGAATAGACAATGGATACACAATGGGTGCATCAAATGAAGCCCTTCTTGTGAAAAGAAGAACCCCTGATCAAATCGAATTTACAGTAGGGCGGGTGGGACTTGAACCCACGACCGACGGCTTGCGCCGAATTCTTTTCTGGACTGTCTGTCCAACGTCGACGGCTCGACTGATCTCGATCTAACCGGGAGTTCCTTGCTTTGTCAGCCTTTATTCTATCGAAAGGCCTCGACCTGCCTCGTCCTGTCTCGACGGAATAAACGTCCAATACCTAGCCGCGCATCAAATGCCTGCCATGCTGTGACTCCCAGATCATGCTGACTTAAGGCCGTTCCCTTGGCAAGGAGAGTCAGGACGATTGGTCTAAAAGGGGCCATTCCCTGCCCCCGACTGCGTGGAATCGCCGAGCAAGCGGTGAATGCCGAAACCTCGGCCAGCCTAGGCTGCTCTCGACCGAATAAGCGGTGGAGGGACGTGCCTGCATCAAAGTCCTTGTTCCTCGACTACAACTTCTCTTCAGGGAGCTCGAGACCGTCCGATGCCTCCACAGTCAGCCTCCGGCGAGTTCCACCTGGCGTCGCAGCCACTCCGGGATGTGCTGAGCACTGCGCGGGAAACGCTCAAGGTCTTGGACGTAGCATGACGGGTCAATGGGGAAATCCCAACTGGGTTCATCATCATAGTTGAATGTCGAGTGCAGACTGCCTGCAGCCGTGACCGTGAACTCAGCGCTGAACCAGGTCCCGAGATCTTCGCGCCACATGTTCGCCCGTAGCTCATCGGTATAGCGGTCCGCGGCTTCATCAACCAGGACGCTCACATAAGTCCCGTCAACACGAGCGACTCTCGCCGTCACCTGTCCGACCGGGACAGTCGCACTGACTCTAAACAGGACGCTGTCAAAGCCGATTGGGATACTCGAATAGAGAATTTTGCCCAGTTTTTCCAGAATAATCCGCTGTCCGAGCACGCCCGGGTACTCCGAGAGCTCAGCTCCTATTGGCGAATCTGGCACGGTAGACCTCACCTCCATCGACTTGATATGAAACGCGAATCTCGCTAGGTACAGGACTGCCCTCAGGGTACAGCGGCCGGATTGAGACAGCAATATTGGGTGGAGGATCCCCCGCGAGGATTGATCGCCACCGGTTCTCGAGGTTGAAGTAACTCGGACCCGAGCCGCGGTTGACCTCGCGAAGCATGGCCACGAGGTTGATACGCTCAGCGCCACCAGCTGTTGCATTTCCGACGAGATGCCCACCGTCGAAGCCGATGCCACCAATGGACCCCACAGTCGATTGAACGTGCCGAGACCTTGGGGCATCTCCGAGCCCCAGGTGCGCGACGTCGACGGAGCTGACTCTGGCCAAGTCATCCGTTCGGAAGACGTGTTCGCCGCCAACGATATATGTGGCGTTCGCAAGCGGTTTTTGGAGGTCTGGGTTAAGCGCGGCGCGCGGACCATAGTCGGTCTCCACGACTACTACTCTTCCGAGATCGTCTGTATAGAACGTCCCTCTACCCTCGACGTCATATGCCGTATTCGGAGATAGGCCAGTGCGCTCGGCAAAGGGCGTCCTAACCCCCGGAACATCGGAACCGGCGACGATGGTCCGGTGTGTAATCGTCGGGTGCTGGACCTCGGGCTGCCACTGGGCTGGACCTGAAACCGGCTCGACGCCCGCCGGCCGAGCTGGCGGTTCAAACTGAATGGTGTCCGGGCCGAGTTCAGAATCAACGACAACAGGCCGAGCTGGCGCGTCAATCTGAATTGTGTCCGGGGCGCGCCCAACATCAACGCGGGAAGCGACGCTGTGCAAAACACCCCCGCCACTTCCGGGCTCACCAACCGCGAGACGGGGCACCGCACCGAACCCGGCACCGTCCGGGGTGACGGCTGAGTATCCAGGTTGAATGCGCACCGTCGGGATGGAATCAGCGAGGGTGTGCAGGGCCTGCGCGAGAGCGCCACGGGAAGCGTTCACACCCGAGACGAGGCTCAGCCTGGCGGCATCCGTTACGACCGAGAGCCCGTGCCCCGCGTGCAGCAGGCCCGCGGTTGCCCCGCGCACACCCCAGGACCCCGCCGGCACAGCGAAGTCAGCCACGTGACCCACGATGGTCGCCGCGCGCCCGCCGATCGAGGCGGCCTTCACCCCGGCGCCAGCCCCGCCGCCGAGGAACAGGGAACCCACGTTCACGAGCGTGGCACCTGCCGCCTCCGCGGGGTTCTCCGCCCACTTGTCCGACGCCACCAACGCCAGGACCGCGGCGTCCACCTGAGCGGTTGATTTTTCGTAAAAGTCAGCCTGCACGCGCGCAGCCAGATCGGTGCCCTGCCCGGCGGGTGGAGTCACTCCGTACTGGGCGTAGGAGGCAATCCCACCGACCAACATCCCCACACCGAACCAGGCCTGACCCGCCAACTCCCCATCGCCTTCACCGGTCACCGCGTTGAAGCCCACGAGCGCCGCAGCGCCCTGCCACATGCCCACAGCAGCATCCCACGCGCCATCACCGAACGACTCAAGGCCCGACCGGTCACCATCGGTCGCCGCGCCCCACGGCAAGACCACCCCGTCGGCATTCATCTCGGCGGCAGTGTGCGGCACGACCGGCGCGACTCGAGTATCGTCGCGGAGCGCATTGATCGCGTTGACGCAGTCGGCACTGGCCGTGTTGAGCGCCGCGACCTCCGCATTCACCCGGCGAAGCAGTTCTTTGTTGGCCTCCACCGACGGCTTGTGCTCCCGCCACGTGATCACCATCGGCAACATCCCCTCCACTCCTGGCGAAACGAGGCTCCACAGCCACGACGGGTAGTCCGAATCCCCCGCATAGACCGTCACGCCGCCCGACACGTCGGCGACGAAGGCCCGTGCCTCCTCGCGAATCGCAGCGAGGCGGGTCTTCAGGGGCGCCACGTCGTCGGCGAAGTCCGCGACAATCTTCGACACGGCGGTAAAGGTCTGGCCGAGGGCGGCGGAATCCACCGAAACAGGGTTCATCACGTCGAGCAAGTCGGTGGCCTCCGGCGCCACATACACCCCAGACAGCGCAGCCCACTCCGTGACAACCGCCGCACCCTTCTCGGTCACCGCGGTGCCAGCTGCCGAGAAACCGGTCGCGGAACCGACGATCGCGGCGGGGTCCATGTCGTCGCCCGGGATCATGTCCGGGTTGATCAGATCGCCGTCCACCGGGCAGGTCGTGGCCGCCATCAGGGTGTTCCGCCCGCGTTGAAGAACGACAGATCACCGGATGACGCGGCATGGCTGGCCGCCGTCTGCGCGGTGACCGCCATCTCCTCATCCCCTTGGATGTAGCCGATCGTAGCCGTGCTCGCTCCGAGAGACCCCGCCGTGATGCGGTTGCCGATCGCCGTGAGACGACCCTGCTCGCTCTCCATCAACGCCTGAATCGCGGCCGGGACATCGGCCATGTTCGGGCCGGCACCTGTCGCGAGTTCTGCGAACGACGTCGACGCGGAGTCGAGGGCCGTGCGGAGCTCGGTCGCGGCGGTTTCCACCGAGGCGAGAACAGACTGCACGCCGGACGGGTCGATGCTCCAGCCACTCATGCTGAACGCTGAGAAGGACTCGACAAGCTCGACCACCAAAGTCGCACGGGGCTATCCGATGTTCTGAACGGCGCAACGACCACGAGCGAGAGCCGACTGGGCGGTCTCGTCATTCGATGCGAGGGAGGAGCGCAGCGACGTGATGATCTGCTTCACCTGCCCGGCAACAGTGTTCCAGCGAATTTCCTTCGACGCGTACTCCTCCGACACACCGTCGGCCTGGTAGTCGGCCATCATGGCCTTCACGTCGGAGTCGCGCTGGTCGATGAGGGCCTCGAGGCGGCCCGCGATCGAGTTGAAGTTGTCCTGCGCATTCTGTGATGCGGCAATGTCATAGTCGCGGCGATCCGCCGCGTTTGCGCCTGTTGCCATGAGTGTGTTCCCTATCCCCGTGAACCGAACCGTGCGGAGTCGAAACCCGCCCCGGATTGCGCTGATGTCGTCTGATCGGCGAGCTCCTGGTCGGCCTGGCCGAACGCGAGGTCCTGCCCCGCGATACCGGTGAGGATCGACCCCAGCGCACCGTTGAGCTCAGCGGAAATCGAGTCCGTCTCGTTCTTGAACCTGTCGAACGCGGCGCGACCTGCACCGTTGAACCGGCCCTCGAGCGGCGCGGCAGCCTCGAACAACTGCTTCACGAGCGACCCAAGGTCGTCGGACGAGGTACTCGTCTTCTTCGTGAGATGCGACAGAACGTCGGATCCCATTGCAAACTTCATGCCAGCCATCGAAAGCCCCCAGAGATTGTGCTTCAGCTCGTGAAGTCTAGACCACCAAAAAGACGCGCTGTCTACCCTCGGGCGCTGGGACCCAGATTCCACCACATGGGCCGAGTTACGCTGCGAGCCAACTCATCACCGAGCCGAAAAGTCATCGAGTATCCATCACTCGTTGGCGAGAACAGCACCTAGGCCAGCCCAGACCAAGCCAGACCAACCCAACCGCGTCGTGCACCGTGTCGCGGAGCGGCCGGAACAGGTGGGTACCGAGCAATAAACGTCCAATAAACGGCATGCAGGTCAAACCCTGTCGCCATTGGCAGAAAGAGAAGTACTGATCAAAAGCTATTTCGAAGGGAAAGTCGACACTTGAACCCAAGACGCAACGAACCCGGTGTGAGCTTTGACATCGCGAAGGAAGCGAGAAAACCCTGATCAATTGCTATTTCCGTGTTATCCAAGTCTTGGACTCTCGCGACCGAAACTAGAGTTATTGCTGCTTTCGGCGAATTGGGGCCGAGGAGAATGCCTGATCAAATGCTATTTCTTCGGTAGGGCGACTGGGACTTGAACCCAGGACCGACGGATTATGAGTCCGCTGCTCTAACCAGCTGAGCTACCGCCCCAAAAAGCGCGACCAGAAGGTCGCACCAACAAACGTAGAGCTAATCGGACGTATGAGATGACGCCCCGTTAGGAACAAGATCACTGACCGGCTCCCCACGATACAGGCATTCGAACGTGTTCAGAGTGCGCTTGATGTCGTGCGCCGCAATGAGTCGAAGCGACTCCCGCTTGAGCGCCTCGAGGCGTTCCGGCGCAGCGGTGAGCACCGCGGTCAGCTTGTCGGCCATGTCCTGCGCGTCACTCGGCTTGAATAGGTACCCGTTCGCCTCGTCGTGCACAAGGTGAGGCAGGGCCATGGCGTCAGCGGCCACGATCGGCAATCCGGAGGCCATGGCCTCCATCGTGGCGATGCTCTGCAACTCGGCGATGGAAGGCATCGCGAACACCGTGGCGCGCGAGTAAGCCGCGCGCAGCTCTTCGTCTGTTACATAACCGGTAAACGTGACGCGTGAGCGGATGCCGAGAGTGTCGGCCAGATGCTCCAGGTTGCGTTTTTGATCGCCTCCACCGACGATTTCGACCTGCGCATCGAGGTCGGGCGACAGCCGCGCCGCCGCTTTAAGAAGTACGTCAATCTGCTTCTCACCAGTGACGCGACCGACGAACAGGATGCGGTTCTCGGTGCGGGGCTCGAAATTGGGTGTGTAGTTGTCGGCGTCGATTCCACATGAAATGGCGTACACATCGGTAAGACCGGTGTACTTCTCCAAGAACTGTGCAGCCCGTCGAGTTGGGGTTGTCACGGCCGCGGCTCGACCGAATGTGCGGCGCGCGGCCCGCCATGCGGCCTTGATCACCCGATCTTGGAATCCCACCGGAATGAGGGAGAACTTCACCATGTTCTCGGGCATGAAATGGTTTGTGCCCACCAAACGGATATTGCGTTTGGCGGCTTCGATCGACACGCCACGCCCCACATTGATGTGCGACTGAAAATGCACGACGTCCGGTCGGAAGGAGTCAAGAATGCGTCGGCTTTCACCGCGAACCAGCCACGGCAACGCGAAGCGCAGCCAGTCGTGCGGATACCAGCGCCAGCTGTGCAAGCGATGCACCACCATCGGCTGGCCTTCGTGCATCTCGGTCCAGCTACCATGCTTGCGGGACGCGGCTGGGGCCATGATTTGAACTTCATGGCCGCGCGCTACCAGGCCCGCCGCGAGCCTCTCGGCAAACCGCGCGGCACCGTTCACGTCGGGCGCGAAGGTGTCGGCAGCGATGAGCACACGAATCCGAGGTTTCTCGGTTGGCGCACTCACCGCGCTCTCTGGCGTATCGCCCGGAGTCGGGCTGCTCAGCAAGTCGGTCGAATCTGACAAGTGGCGTGGTCCCTACGTTGGTTGGCCGGGAATCGTCTTCCGGCAGGAAATCTTGGGCGCGCTCGGCATAATTGACACTGCGCACTCGAACCCTATTCTAAACCGTGCAAACTTTGCCGTGTCCCGCACCGTGGTTGGCGAAAATTCTTCACCAGTCAGCGATCAAGTTGAGGGTGATAGCGCGCGAGCAGAAACACACCCCAGATGGCGATTGCCCCGGCCACCATGAACGCCACCGCTGCTGCGGCCGGTGCCTGGCTGGCTTCGCCGAGCACGATAATTCCAATGCCGACAGCGACGAGAGGGTCAACGACGGTGAGCCCGGCAATGACGAGGTCAGGCGGTCCCGAGGCATACGCGTTCTGCACAAAATATGCCCCGAGCGTGGCAGCGAGCAGGAGTCCCAGCACACAGGTCAGGGTCAACCAGTCGAAGTTGCCGTGCTGGGTGCGGTTAATGACGACCTTGGCGAGGGTGGCCACAAATCCGTAAAGCACCCCCGCTCCGAGAATGTAGAAGATTGCCTGCGAACGGCGGCGTAAAAAACCGAAGGCGAGAGCGAAGCCCAACAGAACAACCGCGAGCACGATGAGGATGGTCACGAGGTTGCGGTCGGTAACGGGTTTGTCTACGGCGGTGAACGCCGCCACGGTCACGAACAGACCGACCCCGCCCACGCACATGGAGATGGCGACGATGCTCGCGCGATTGAGCTTGACCCTGCTGACACGTGCGTTCAGAATGGCGGTAATGACGAGCGCTACCGCCCCGAGCGGCTGCACCACGATGAGTGGTGCAAAAGCAAGACTGGTGAGTTGAAATACGACAGCGAGGCCAAGCATGAGCGTTCCGAACACCCAGGATGGTCGGGTGAGCAGCATGGTGAGTTGCCGCACGTTCAGCCCGCCGGTTGCTTCTTTGGTGCGCGCCTCGACTTTGGTCACGCCGCGGTGCTGAAATTGGGCGCCGAGGGAAAGAAAGATTGCACCGACCAGGGCCAACGGAATTCCGATGGCCTGACGCGGATCAATAGCGATTTCAGTCGCCAGATCGGTTAGGTCAGAGGTCACTTCATGACCCTATCGACAAGCTTGCCGATATTCTGGTGAAATGGCCGTACGCGCGATAGTAATTTCAGGTGACCCCGTTCTCCACTCCCCCGCTGCACCCGTCGTCGATTTTGACGATAATCTGCGCGAATTGGTGCGAGACATGTTCGAAACGATGGATGCCGCGCCGGGGGTTGGTCTTGCCGCCACGCAGGTAGGCGTCGGCCTGCGCATCTATACGTACAGTTATGAAGACGACGACGAGGTCTCGTGGCGTGGCGTGGCGATAAATCCCGAACTCTGGATCACTCCGGTCTCAGCCGAGCCCGTCAATGACGAGGACGTCGATGAAGACGAAGGGTGCCTGTCTTTTCCGGGTGAACGTTTTCCGTTGAAACGGGCTCAGTCCGCCATTTTGCGCGCCGTCGACACCGAGCAGAATCCGTTCGAAATTCGAGCGGATGGCTGGCTTGCCCGCATTTTCCAGCACGAATACGACCACCTCGAGGGCACGCTGTATGTAGACCGGCTCGAGCATGTCTACGCCAAAATGGCAGCGAAGGTCGTGCGCAAGAAGAGTTGGGGTGTGCCCGGCTTGAGCTGGACACCGGGCATCGACAACCTCGAGGGCTGACTCGGGCGCGGTGGGCGCGCTCAGCCTCACCCAGTATCGAGGGGCCTGCCGCTAGGTCAGTGCACGCAAGCCGGCGGCAACCAGTGCCGCCACAATCACCACCACGATGAACGGCGTCTTGATTGCAAATAGCCCGGCCGCTACGATGACGGCCGGGACGCGGGCGTCCACGGTAAGGGCCTGACCGTTGCCGAGCGTCTGCACGGCGATCAACGCTGCCAACAGCGCCACCGTCAGCAGGTCGGCGATGCGGGAGGGCGTGGGCTTCTGCAGCAGCGCGGGTGGCACGAGGTATCCGGCCAGTTTGAGCGCGAGCACCGCGATCGATGCAGCGATGATGATCTGCCAGAGCGTCATGAACACGGTTCCTTTCCAGCGGATGCGGCCCCGACGTCGTTCGGTGTTCCCCACCAGTTGAATGCGCCTGCCACCACCGCGACGAGAGCTGCGACCAGCACCGGCAGGCCCGGCATCAACACCGGCGTCAGCGTCGCTGCGACGACCGCCGCCGCCACGGCGACCGCAACCGTCTGCATCCGCTTCAACCGAGGCCAGAGCAGGCCGACAAAGGCTGCAGCGGCCGCAGCATCCAGCCCATAGGCTCGCGTGTCGCCCAGCGCGTCGCCGATCAGCGCACCAACTAGTGTGGTGATGTTCCAGCCGATGAAGACGGCCAGGCCGGTGACCCAGAATCCAGTGCGGCGGCTGCGCGGTGTCGGCTGGGCGAGGGCCACCGCGGTGGATTCATCAATGGTGATCCAACCGGCAGCAAGCCGTTTGCCGAGACCGCGCCCCACGATCGGAGCGGTGCGCATGCCGTAGATGCCGTTGCGCACACCGAGCAGCGCCGCACTCGCGATGGCAGGCGCGCCGGCAGCGACTCCGCCGGCCGCCAGTACGCCAATGAGGGCGAATTGCGAGCCACCGGAGAACATGACGATGCTGATAAAGCTGGTCTGCCAGATATCGAGTCCGGCGGCGACTGACAACGCGCCGAAGGACACACCGTAGGCGGCGGTGGCGAGCCCCACCGCGAGGCCCTCACGAATCGCCAGCCGTTGTTGGCGAGTTTCGTGCAACGGGTCGGGCGCGGTCAGGTCGGTCACGGAGTCGGAACCATCAGGGTGCGAAGCGGATGCCGTCGTCATCGAGCGAGGTCGACACCGTGCACGCCGTTATGAAAGCGCAACGAAGGGAATACGGCAGAGACGGAGAACCCGAGTCCCGGAACGGTCCCGGCGTTGAACACGCCGCCGAACAGTTGCGCGCGCTCACGCATCTGCGTAATGCCGGGGCCGGCGATGCTTTCGCTGAGGGCCTTGAGGTCGTCTTCGATCGTGTACGGGGTGCGTGCGGCCTGTTCGCCGTTTTCTTTGCCGTCCCGACGCGCTGCCGCACGGATGCCGTCATCATCGACGAGCAGCTGCAGGCCGTCTCTGGTCCAGGTGAATGACACGCGCGCTTCGGTGCCAACGCCGCCGTGCTTGAGCGCGTTGGCGAGTGCGCTCTGCAGAATGCGAAAGATGGCCAGCTCGGCACCCGCCTTGAGGGCGAAGCGTTCGCCGGATTCGATGAAATTCACCACGAGCCCGGCGTCGCGCATCACTCGAAACAGGTCGCGGGTTGACTGCGGCCCGGGCTGAAGCGCACCAACGGTTTCACCTTCGCGAACGATCGTCAGCACGCGGCGCATGTCGGCCAAGGCGACTCGTCCGTCGTCCACCAGCGCGGTCGCGGCCCGCACCGCCGTAGATGGGTCGCTCTCGGCGGTGTACCGGGCGCCCTCGGCCCGCGTGATGAGACGGGCAATGGTGAGCACCGCGCCATCCTGCAGCTCGCGGATGATCGCCAGTCGGCCCTGTTGTTCGGCGAGGGAAAGTTCCAGCTCGATGCGCACCCGCTCGGCGGTATTGCGATCGAAGACGACCCGGCGGGAGCGGAGCAGCGCGATGATCCAGAGCACCAGGAGTGCCCCGGAGAGTACGCCGAGTGCCGGTACCAGAATTTGCGAGAAATCCACGTGGACCGCCGTTTCTTGTGCCGAAGCCATATTGCCCCGTAACAATTGGGAAGGAGCTTTTCTGTCGAAGAAAACGTACCGACAAAAAAGGCCACCCGGGGTGGAGCCCTGAGTGGCCTTTCGCTCCCCGACTTGGACTCGAACCAAGAACCTGCGCATTAACAGTGCGCTGCTCTGCCAATTGAGCTATCGGGGAATGCTTGAACAGCGTTGCTACTTTACCAAGGTTTCTTTCAGTGCCAAAACCACGATGGCTGCTGATTGGCTCGGAGAGCCCTTTTTATGAGGTGAGAATCCGGCGCAGACCCCGGAATGCGGGCTGGTAACAACAATTGAGCGGTCTCGTGCGCCAAACGCGGGTCGGGCGTGTCGGAACGTACGGCCAGCCGACAGGCACAGATCCCGCGACGAGTACAGAGCAGGTTGGCAGGAACCCGTCTCAGTTGCCGGGGGCGACATCCGTTGCGCTGTGCGGCTCGTTTGTCGTTGCGGGCTCGACGGCGTGCTCAGTAGCCGTCGGCTCGAGCGCGCTCGGCTGCAGGGCCGCCGCGAGGCCCCGTACGTAGGGATGCCACGGATCACGAAAAACGTCGTCCAAGGTGCCCAGGCCCACCAGCACGCCCTGATGCATGACGCCAATCCGGTTCGCAACTCGCTGCAACACGGCCAAGTCGTGGCTGATCACGAGCGCGGAAAAGGATCTCTCCCGCTGGAGTTCGCTGATCAGATCGATCACGGCATCACGCACCATCACGTCAACGCCCGCTGTCGGCTCGTCAGCGATCAAGAGGGCGGGGCCGAACACGAGCGCCTGCGCCAGCGCCACCCGCTGTCGCTGACCGCTGGAGAGCTCGTAAGGGTATTTGCCGAGAGCGGCCAGTGGCAGACGCACCGCGTCGATCATGGTGGCCACCCGGGTGCCCAGAGCGCGACGGTTGTAGCGTCGATCCCGTTCGAGCACCGGTTCGGCGACAATCTCCGCCACCGTCATGGTCGAGGGCAAGGTATCGGCGGCGTCCTGCGCCAGCAGCCCGACCCCGAACGTAAGCCGTGCCAGTTTGCGCTTGCCAATCCGGCGCAGCCCGAATCCGAGCACGGTCGCCTCTCCCCCGGTGATCTGCGGACGGGCACCGGCGGAGTCGTTCACAAAGGCATCACCGGAGAGCACCCGGGCGAGGGTGCTCTTGCCGGAGCCGCTTTCACCGAGCAGCCCCACCACCTCGCCCGGCGCGATGCGCAGAGTGAAGCCGTGCACCGCTACGAATGCCGGACTCGCCCCGTGCGGTGGGTATTCGATGGTCAGATCGCTCGTTTGGATCGGGGGAAGAGATGCTGCGCCATGCCTCATACGTTCTATCCTGCCGCACGCAGAATGCGGAGTTCATCCCTCCGCAGGGCCTGCGCCGCCGGATCGGGAACCGGCAGGGACGCCAGCAGACGCCGCGTGTAGGCATCCTTCGGAGCGCCAAGCACCTCGGCGCCGGTGCCCTCCTCCACCAGTTTTCCCTTGTACAGCACGGCAATGCGGTCAGCGAGAATGTCGACGACGGCGAGATCGTGGCTGATGAACAGTGCGGCAAACCCGAATTCTTTCTGCAGCTCGGCGAAGAGTTCCAGCACCTTGGCCTGTACCGATACGTCCAGCGCGCTGGTGGGCTCGTCCGCGATGAGCAGGGTCGGTTCCAGAGCAAGCCCGCGCGCGAGGCTGGCCCGTTGGCGCTGCCCACCGCTGAGCTCGTGCGGGTACCGATCGCCATAGGCCCGCGGCAGCTGAACGGCCTCCAGCAGTTCATTGACCCGTTTGCGGGCGGCACCGGGGTTGGCCGCGCGCCCGTGCACGACGAGCGGTTCGGCCACACACTCCGCGATCGTGAGCAGCGGGTTGAAGCTCGACGCCGGGTCCTGAAAGACGAAGCCGATATCGCTGCGCACCTTCTTGAAGGCGCGTTCCTTAAAACCGATCATTTCGTGGCCCAACACAGTGAGGGAACCTCCGGTCACCCGAGTGAGCCCGGCCATCGCCCGGCCAATCGTGGTCTTGCCGGATCCGCTCTCGCCGACCAAACCGAGTACCTCACCCGAGCGGATGATGAAACTCACCCCGTCGACAGCGGTGAAACCGGGTTTCCCCAGCCGGCCCGGGTACTGGATCTTGAGGTTGTCGGCCACGACCACCGGTGCCTCGGTGGCCCACCCGGGTTCGCGGGCGAGGGCCCGCGCGGTGGCCCTGGTGGTTCCCTGACCGACGTGCGGCACCGAGCCGAGCAGTCGTTTGGTGTAGTCGTGCTGGGGGTCGGAGAAGAGTTGCTGTGCCGGAGCTTCCTCCACCACCTTGCCCTCATACATGACGGCGACGCGGTCGGCGAGGTCGGCGACGACACCCATATTATGGGTGATCAGCACGATAGCGGTGCCGAATTCATTCCTGCAGCGGCGTAGCAGGTCGAGAATCTCGGCCTGCACGGTCACGTCCAGAGCCGTGGTCGGTTCGTCGGCCACGATCAGTCCGGGGTCGAGCACCAGAGCCATGGCGATAACAACGCGCTGTTTTTGACCGCCGGAGAACTGGTGCGGGTAGTAGTCGACGCGACTTTCCGGGTCGGGAATACCCACTCGGCCCAGGATTTCAATGGCCTTGGCACGCGCTTCTTTGCGGCTGAACTCGCCGTGAGCACGAATCCCCTCGGCGATCTGCCAGCCCACGGTATAGACCGGGTTGAGAGCCGTGGACGGCTCCTGGAACACCATGGACACATCCGTTCCCCGCAGCTGGCGAAGCTTCTGCTTGCTCACCGTGAGAATGTCGTTCGAACTTGAACCGTCTTTACTGCTGAGAATGACGGCGCCGTTGGCGATCGCGGTCTCTGGAAGCAAACCGAGAATGGTCTTGGCGGTGACGGTTTTGCCGCTACCGCTCTCCCCCACGATGGCGAGAACCTCGCCCGGAGCAACACTCAGCGTTACGCCGTCGACGGCCTTCACCGCACCGCCGTCGGTGGCGAAGGTCACATTGAGGTTGTCGATGCGTACGACGTCGGGCAGGGACTGAGCGGTCATGATTTGGCCTCGAAGGGGTCGTCGTTCGGGTGCGGATCGTACGTGGGCACGTCGGCTTCGAGCCCGTCAATTCCGCCGGGACCGGCGGCCAGGGTTCCACCGGGCACGACGCTCGTCTCGGCGTAGACGCCCGCGGCGGACTTGCCGGGGGCGCGTCGGCTGCGCAGTCGCGGGTCGGCAAGGTCGTTGAGACTTTCTCCCACCAGGGTGATGCCGAGCACCACGAGCACGATGGCGAGCCCCGGGAACAGGCTGGTCCACCAGATGCCGCTCGTCACATCGGACAGCGACTTGTTCAGGTCGTAGCCCCACTCGGCGGCCGACGACGGTTCGATGCCGAAGCCGATGAAGCCGAGGCCCGCGAGGGTCAGGAGGGCCTCGGACGCGTTGAGCGTGAAGATGAGCGGCAGGGTCCGTGTGGCGTTGCGCAACACGTGGCGGAACATGATGCGCCCGTTGCTCGCGCCGATCACCCGGGCCGACTCGACATAAGCCTCCGCCTTGATTCGCACGGTTTCAGCGCGAATCACTCGGAAATACTGCGGGATGAAGACGACCGTGATCGAGATCGACGCCGCGAGGATGCCGCCGAACAGGTCGGAGCGTCCACCCGAAATGACGATGCCCATGACGATCGCCAGCAGCAGCGCGGGAAACGCGTAAACGGCGTCGCTCACGACGACGAGAATACGGTCCAGCCAACCGCCGAAATACCCCGAGACGAGGCCGAGGGCCACTCCGGCGAAGATCGAAAGCACCACGGCGACGATCATGACCGTGATTGCAGTCTGTGAACCCCAAATGACGCGGGAGAGCACGTCATAGCCTCCGACGGTGGTGCCGAGCAGGTGATCGCCGCTCGGCGGCTGTTGCGCGCCGAAGGCGCCGCTGTCATCGCGCAGCTGGCTGAAGCCGTACGGCGAGAGCAGCGGGGCGAGGATTGCGGTCAGGATGAAGATGCCGGTGATCGCCAGGCCGACCACGAGCATGCCGCGTTGCAGGCCGACGCTCTGACGGAGCTGATGCACGACGGGCAGTCGGGTCCACAGCGGAGCTTTCGGGGCGGTCGTCGGTTCAGTAGTGAGTATTGTCATGGTTAGTACCTCACTCGCGGGTCGATGAGCGCGGCAATGATGTCAACGATGAAGTTGGACAGGGCAACGATCACCGCCAGTAGTGCAACGATGCCCTGCACGGCGACGAAGTCACGAGCCTTGATGAACTCAATGAGAATAAAGCCGAGCCCCTTCCATTCGAAGGTGGTTTCGGTGAGGACGGCACCACCCAGCAGCAAGGCCACCTGCAATCCGATGACGGTAATGATGGGAATGAGCGCGGGACGGTAAGCGTGTTTTCTGACCAGACGAAACTCATTCACACCCCGCGAGCGGGCGGCGGTCACGTACTCGGTGCCCAACGTGCCGATCACGTTGGTGCGCACCAGACGCAGGAACACGCCGGCGGTGAGCAGCCCCAGGGCCAACGCGGGAAGTACTGCGTGCATCAGTACGTCGCCGAAGACAGCAGGACTTCCCGTTTTCAACGCGTCGATGAAATAGATGCCGGTCTTGTCGGGGAGAACCTGCATCTGCAGTTCCGACCCGACCGTGGCGCGGCCAGCGACGGGCAGCACCTTGAGCCAGACTGCGAAGACGAGCTTGAGCAGCAGTCCCGCGAAGAATACCGGTGTCGCGTAGCAGAGAATCGCGAAGACGCGAAGGAAGGCATCGGGTGCCTTGTCACGCCAATATGCGGCGACCATTCCCAGCGGGATGCCGACGATGAACGCCACGAGGAGCGAATAGAACACCAACTCGGCGGTCGCTGATCCATACGTGAGCAGCACCTCGGATACTGGACGGTTGGTACTGATGGTCGTGCCGAAGTTACCGGTGAAGATCTGTCCCAGGTATTCAAAATACTGAATCAGAATCGGTCGATCGTAGCCGGCTTCACTGATGAGTTTGGCGAGCTGATCCGGGCCGAGCTTTCCACCGAGCGCGGCGGTGATCGGGTCCCCCGTCGTGCGCATCAACCAGAACACCATTGATACCAGGATGAAGATGGTGGGGAAGATCAGAAAGAATCGCACGAGCAGGTATCGAACGATACCGCCGCCCTCCCGGGTCTTCTTTTTTGAACCTCGCCCAGTCGCCGGTACCGGCGGTTTCATGGCCACAGTGGTCATCACTACCTCACAATTGCAAAAGAAGCGGGGGCATTCAGCGATCGGCTCGCTGAACACCCCCGGTGATCAAACTAGAGAAGACTCTAGTCGTACTGCGGTCTAGCCTTTGGCCAGTGCGCCATAGCGGAATTTGAACGACGCGTCGAGCGTGTCCTGGGTTCCGGTGATGTCGGTACCGGTGATGGCTACCTGCGCACCCTGAAGCAGCGGCACGGTCGACAGCTGGGCCGCAACCTTGTCCTGGATTTCCTCGATGAGGGCGGTGCGCTCCGTGACGTCGTTGGTGACGGCCTGCTTCTGGATCAGCGCGGTCACCTCGGGGTCGTCGTAGTGGTTTTTCAGAAAGTTGCCCTCGGCGAAGAACGGCGACAGGTAGTTGTCGGCATCGGAGTAGTCCGGGAACCAGCCGAGCTGGTAGGCGGGATACACGTCGGCGGTACGGTCCTTGGAGTACTGAACCCACTCGGTGGACTGCAGGCTGACCGTGAACAGGCCGGAAGCATCCAGCTGGTCCTTGATCAGGGCGTATTCATCGCTCGAACCGGGACCGTAGTGGTCGGCGTTGTACTGCAGATTGAGCGCGATCGGGGTGGTGACTCCCGCGGCGGCAAGGTCTGCTGCGGCCTTCTCCACGTCCGGTCCGCCTTCGCCGTCACCGTAGAGGCCCTTGAGCGATTCGGTGGCGCCGGTCATTCCCGCAGGAACGTAGGAGTACAGCGGCGTATAGGTGCCCTTGTAAACCTGGTCAGCGAGCTCTGCGCGGTCAACGATATCGGCAAGCGCAGCGCGCACCGCGAGGGCCTTGGCCGGGTCGGCCTCAGCGGTCGTGGCACCGAAGGGCTGCGTGTTGAAGTTGAATGTGATGTAGCGGATCTCGCCACCAGGGCCGTCGACAACGCTGACCGCGTCGTTTCCGCGCAGGTCGTCAATGTCGGTCGCCGACAGGCTGCGCCAGGCGACGTCGATGTTTCCTTCTTGCACGTCGAGCTTGAGGTTCGACGCATCGGTGTAGTACTTGACGTTTACAGCGTCGGTCTTCGCCGGCCCGAGCAGGCCTTCGTAACCGTCGTACGCCTTGTAGGCGAGCAGGTTGTTGAAGTCATAGCTGGTCAGAACGTACTGGCCGGCGAATGCGTTCGCGTCGAAGATGTCTGCGTCGGGGGTGACCTCAGTCGCGGACAAGGTTTCTTCGTCCACGATCACGCCCGCGGGGCTGGACAGGATTTGAGGGAAGATCTGGTCATTACCGACCTTGAGGGTGAAGACGACGGTCGTGTCGTCAACGGCCTCGGTGCTGTCCAGGTTGTACAACAGCGACGAGGGGCCGTTGTCGTCTGCGATGGCCAGCTGGCGATCGAAGCTGAACTTGACGTCCGATGAGGTCAGCGCGTTGCCGTTGGCCCACTTCAGGTCGGGCTTGAGCACCACGGTGTATTCCGTCGGCGACGTGAACTCGGCGCTGACCGCAATATCGGGTTCGACATCCGCTGTCCCGTAGGCGCTGTTCATGAGGAACGGAAAGACCTGAGTCTGCACCGAGAAGGAGCCGTTGTCATACGAGCCGGCTGGGTCGAGCGTCGTGACCTTGTCGGTGGTGCCGATGGTGATCGGGCCGCCGGCTGTGCCGGTGGTGGTCTCGCCGCCGGAAGCGCAGCCGGAAAGAACCAGGGCCGCGACCGCGAGGCCGGTAGTGGCAACGAGAGCACGTTTGCCGTTAGTGAATGCGGATGTCATATCCGTCGTCCTCTTCCTCTAGAAGTCTCATGATCAGAAGCTCCCGAACGGGCGCAGCTGTTCATTGCTGTAAGGAAAGAATTAGCACAGAATTCGCAGACCGCCATGCTTAGCCGCAGCTTCTTTACAGATCTGCAACAAAGTCAGGCCCATGTGTTGCAGTTTGAGGGTCAGTGCTCACATGTTGGTGGCGGCCCACGCTCGGGGATGAGCCGGTGCGCGCATCATTCGTCGCGCAGGGCGCGCCTCTCGGCCTCGACCCGCACGAGCTCGCGCTGCAGGGTGCGGTACATCTCCGTCTCGCTGGCATCCGCTCGCTGCAGACGTCCCAGCAATTCGGCCTTCAGCCGGAGCAGGTCCTTGTCAATGAGCACGATGGTGATGTCGCGCACATAGCGGGCGACATCCTTCTCGGTGCGCTCGGGCAGGTTGGCCATGGCCAGCTCCTGCACGAGGTTTGTGAAGCCCTCCGGCACCTCGGCGACTACGCGTTCGAGCCAGTCGGGCGCCTCAAAATGCGCGAGGCTCGCCGCGATGGCATCGCGCACCACCGCGAGCGACGCGTTCGAAAAGGATGTCTGCACCGCGCTGTCGAGAATATCCCGGCCGATCAGCGTGGGGCGTTGCAGCATGGCCATGAGGCCATCGCGCTCCAGCCGAGTGACCGGGTCGGTGGGCAGTTCGACGAGCGAGAAGGGGCGTTCGACTGGTGTTTCAATCACGCCGGCGTGGCGCGGGGCGTTCGGGCCGCCGCTCGCCGACGCTCGCGCGCCGGATTGGGCATTCGACACGGCCTTACCGACCTCGCCCATGTCGACGCCGAGCATGCGTGCAAGTTCGCGCGTGTACCCCGGTCGCAGCACGGGGTCGCGGATCTCACCGACGACGGGGGCGGCGGCGCGCAGTGCCGCCGTTCGCCCTTCCACGGTGTCGAGGTTGTACTGCGAGAGGATTTGCCGAATCATGAACTCGAACATGGGCTTCTTTGAGTCCACCAGGCGGCGTACGGCGTCGTCGCCGCGTTGCAGGCGCAGGTCGCATGGGTCGAGGCCTTCCGGACCGACGGCCACATAGGTCTGGGCGGAGAAGCGCTGCTCCTCGCTGAAGGCGCGCATCGCTGCCTTCTGACCGGCAGCATCCGGGTCGAAGGTGAAGACGACTTCGCCGACCCCGGAGTCGTCGCCGAGCACGCGGCGCAACACCTTGATGTGGTCGACGCCGAACGAGGTGCCACAGGTGGCGACAGCCGTGGTGATACCAGCCAGGTGGCACGCCATCACGTCGGTATACCCCTCGACCACAACGACCTGGTGATTGCGCGAGATGTCGCGCTTGGCGAGGTCGAGGCCGTAGAGCACCTGCGCCTTGTGGTACACCGGCGACTCGGGCGTATTGAGGTACTTGGGACCCTTGTCGTCGTCGAGAAGCTTGCGCGCGCCGAAGCCGATGGTCTGCCCGGTGATATCGCGAATCGGCCAGACCAGACGGCCGCGAAAACGGTCATAGATTCCGCGGTCGCCGGCAGAGACCAGACCGGAGAGGGTGAGTTCCTCGGTGGTGAAACCACGTCCACGCAGGTGGTTGGTCAGTTCGTCCCAGCTTTTCGGCGCGAACCCGACGCCGAACCGGGTTGCCGCTGCAGCGTCGAAGCCGCGCTGACCCAGAAAGGCTCGGCCCACTTCAGCGCCGGCGCTGCCGAGTTGCTCGATGAAGAAATCGGAGGCCGCCTGGTTGGCGGCGAGCAGACGTGCCCGATTGCCATGGTCAGGGGCAGCGCCGGAACCATCCTCGTAGTGCAGGTCAAGACCGACCCGCCCAGCCAGACGTTCGACGGCTTCGCTGAAGCTGACATGATCCATCTTCTGCAAAAAAGAGTAGACGTCGCCGCTTTCGCCACAGCCAAAGCAATGGTAGAAACCGACCTGCGGACGCACGTGAAAGCTGGGGCTGCGTTCGTCGTGGAAGGGGCACAGGCCCTTCATCGATCCAACGCCGGCGGACTTCAGGGTGACATAGTCACCGATGATGTCGGCAATGTTGGTGCGGGCCTTGACCTCTTCGATGTCACTTTGTCGAATCAGTCCAGCCATGGGTGAATTCTATCGTCCTCGGGCGACACCCTCGGTTTGCGAGGCGGGCGTCGGGGATGGGATATCCGCTCCTCGCTCAGACATTGAGTGTTTCCGGGAACACCCCACCCCCGCCGCGGTTCAGAACGAGTTTGGTGCCGGGCCCATGTTCGGAAAGCGGGCCCATGATCAATCGTGGGCCCAGTTTCCGGGCCCGGGCCCGGAAAGAGAAAGTGGAGAGGGACGGGGTGGGAGCTAGCCCTGCACCAGGCGTTCGTACCAGGCGAGCGCGGACTGGTCGGTCAGGCTGGCGACCTGGTCGACGATGACGCGCTTGCGGGCGGCATCGTCGGCGGCAGCATGCCAGTCCTCGCGAAAACCGGGATCGAGGTGCTCATCGCCGGACTCGTGCAGGGTCTGCGCGAGCAGGGTGAGCACCTGCCGCTGCTGCACGTAAATAGGCTTGCGGGTGTTTCGGGTCATCACGAAGGCGGCAACGATGCCCTTGAGCACGGAGATTTCAGCCTGAATCTCCCGGGGTACGATCACGTTGGCTCCGAAACGGAGCATGTTGGCGCCCGGGTGCGCCTCTTTGGTGGCGTGCACGGCGGCGCTGCTGAAACGACCGATGAGCTGGCTGGTGAGGTTCTTCAAGCGGCCCTGGTCGCGGCGTCCGGCGGTCCACGAGTCCATCCACACATCCAGGGAATCCAGCCGGTTGAACGCACTCGCGAGGTCGTCGGCACTGGTCTCGTCGCCGATCCATTCCGACATGGTGGCGAGCAGTTCGTCGTGGTTGGTGCGGCTGCTCAGCGCAGCGACATCGACATAGCCGTTGACGATGGCGTCTTCGAAGTCGTGCACGCTGTACGCAATGTCGTCGGACACGTCCATGACCTGGGCTTCGATGCAGAGCTGGCGATCGGGTGCCCCCGCACGCAACCATTCGAACGCGGCAATGTCGTCTTGGTAGAAGCCGAACTTGGCCCGCCCGCTCGGGTCGTAGACGGCGGCGTTTTCGGGCCAGGGGTATTTGCAGCTCGCATCGAGGCTCGCTCGGGTGAGGTTGAGGCCATAGCTGCGACCATCGGGCCCGAACACCTTGGGCTCGAGGCGGGTGAGCAGGCGCAGCGTCTGCGCGTTGCCCTCGAAACCGCCAATGTCTTCGGACCACAGGCTGAGGGCCTTCTCACCGTTATGGCCAAACGGCGGATGCCCGATGTCGTGCGCGAGACAGGCGGTATCAACGATGTCGGGGTCAACGTTGAGGCGCGACGCGATTTCTCGCCCCACCTGGGCGACCTCGAGCGAGTGGGTCAGCCGGTTGCGGGCAAAGTCCAGCCCGGCCGTCGGGCTGAGCACTTGTGTCTTCGCCGCCAGACGTCGTAGCGCGCTGGAGTGCAACAGACGCGCACGATCGCGGGCGAAGTCGCTGCGCCTGGAGTAGTGCTCTTCGGGAAACCAACGGGCCTCGTCGATCTCGCTGTATCCGGTTTTATTAGCCACCGCTGGTGTCCCCTTCGCCCTCGGTCAAATTCAGTCGTTGCGCGCCGGCGAGATCCTGCGACTCGAGCCAATGTTCGGGTAGCGAGGGCTTCTTCGGTGTTCCGGCACGACCGCGCGGTCCTTCCACATCGGCGCCCGGGTAGGGCAGCGACGCATCGAGGGTGCCCAGCAGATCGTCGAGCTGCGCGAGGGATTGCACCATGGCCAGGCTCGCGCGCAGGTCGCCGCCCACCGGGTAGCCCTTGAAATACCAGGCGACGTGCTTGCGGATGTCGCGGCAGGCGCGATCTTCGCTGTCGAAGTATTCGGTGAGCAGCTCGGCGTGGCGGCGAAAAGCGTTGATGACCTGGCCGAGGCCGGGTTCCGCCTTCTGCTCCTGCCCGCGGAACGCTGCGTCGAGATCGCCGAACAGCCACGGGCGCCCGAGGCACCCGCGCCCGACGACGACGCCGTCGCATCCGGTTTCCCGCACCATGCGCAGGGCATCGTCGGCCGACCAGATATCGCCGTTGCCGAGCACCGGCACATCAGTGATGGCATTCTTGAGCTTTTCAATGGCGGACCAGTCGGCGTGGCCGGAATAGAACTCGGCGGCCGTTCGGCCGTGCAGGGCGATGGAGGCGACGCCGGCCCCGGCGGCGGCTTTGCCGGCTTCGAGATAGGTGAGGTGGTCGGAGTCGATTCCCTTGCGCATTTTCACGGTGAGCGGAACCGAGCCGGCCGCAGTGACGGCGGCTTCCACGATCTGCCGGAACAGGCCGATCTTCCACGGCAAGGCCGCTCCCCCGCCCTTGCGCGTGACCTTGGGAACAGGGCAGCCGAAGTTGAGGTCGATGTGGTCGGCGCGGTCCTCGGCGACGAGCATAGTCACAGCTTCGGAGACCGTTTTCGGGTCAACGCCGTAGAGCTGAATGGAACGAGTGGTTTCGCTCTCGTGATGGGTAATCAACCGCATCGTTTCGACGTTGCGTTCCACGAGCGCCCGTGAGGTGATCATCTCGCTCACGAACAGACCGGCCCCATATTCGCGGCAGAGCCGACGGTACGCCGTATTCGTGATCCCGGCCATCGGCGCGAGCACGACGGGCACGTCGAGCGTGAGCGGGCCGATCGAGAGCGGTGCGATCGTGCCGGGTGCGACCGTGCGGGGTGCGATGGGCGCCAGCTGGTCGACGGTGGGGATGGGTGAAGTCATGTTGGGTCAATTCTCCCAGAAAGCGCGGGATCCGTGAATTCGCCGGAGCGGGGGCGCAGACGGCACACGAAAGCGCACCTGTCGAGCCGTGCGACGGGCCATGCGACAGCTGCGCTTTCGGGAGTGGGATGAATTAGCTGCAGCAGCCCCCACCGCAGCAGGAACCGGCGGCCTCGTCGGTCGCTTCCGGCGCACCGAGCAGTTCGATGGTGGGACGGCCGGCGGCATCGGTGAAGACGGGCGGGGTTGTCGTGGTGTCGCTCAAGGTGTTCTCCTGATCATTGGGGTGAAGCGGATGCGGCCGACTGGGTCTGTCGTCAGGCTACGCGAGTTCTCTGGGTAACGCTGCTACGCGGAAACGCTGTCGGTCGAACCATCAGCCAGGCGCTCGGCACTGACCTGGTCGAGTGCCTGTGTGAACGCCGTCGCATCCTGCGCGCCGGAGATGCCGTAGCGGCCGTCGATCACGAAGAACGGAACGCCCTGAATTCCATAGGCGCCGGCCTGCGCCACGTCGGCCTTCACCGCAGCGAGGTGCTCGTGGGCGGTGAGCGAGCGCACCACATCGGCCCGGTCGAGTCCGATCTCGGCGGCGAGGTCGGCGAGGTCCTCGATTCGACCGACGTGGCGGCCGTCGATGAAGTAGGCCTTGAGCAGGCGTTCCACCATGTCCAGCTGACGACCGTGAGCCTTGGCGTAGTGCAGCAACTCGTGGGAGATCACGGTGTTGGTCTGGTGCACCGAGTCGTAGTCGTACTCGAGGCCGACGCTGGCAGCAACCGCCGTAACGTTCTCCAGCATCTTCTGCACCTGGTCGACGGGCATTCCCTTGCGCTGGCTCATGTAGTCGACGGCATTACCGACGAAGTCCACCGGGGTATCGGGAGCCAGCTCAAAGCTGTGGTATTCGACCTCGACGGTTCCGTCGAAGAGCGCGACGCCGGCCTCAAACTTGCGTTTGCCGATGTAACACCAGGGGCATTGCACGTCAGACCAGATATCGACCTTGATCGGATCGGTGGTCGTTGTCTCTGTCGCAGTTGTCTCAGTCACAGTTGTCTCAGTCACACTCGGCCTAACGACAGTCCATGCAGACGTATTCCCCCATCGGAATATTTGTTAGGCAATTCAGGGTGTGGGGGCGTCGACCGCGCCGCCGTAGCGCCGGTTGCGGGAGGCATAGAGTTCGACGGCGTGCCAGAGGTCGACCCGGGTGAAGTCCGGCCACAGCGTGTCGAGAAAGACCATCTCGGCGTAGGCGCTCTGCCAGAGCAGAAAGTTGCTGGTGCGCTGCTCGCCCGAGCTGCGCACGAACAGGTCAACATCGGGCAGTTCCGGCACGTACAGCTGCTTCGCTATGGCTTTCTCGGTGATCCCCGACGGCTTCAGCCTGCCGGCGGCGACGTCCTCGGCCAGCGCGCGCACGGCATCCGCTATTTCGGTTCGCCCGCCATAGTTCACGCACATGGTGAGGGTGAGCACGTCGTTGCCGGCCGTGAGCCGCTCGGCAAACTGCAATTCATTGATTACGGATGCCCACAGCCGCGGCTTGCGCCCGGCCCACCGCACCCGCACACCCCACTCGTTGAGTTGATCACGGCGACGATGCAGAACATCGCGGTTGAAGCCCATGAGAAAACGCACCTCATCGGGCGATCGCTTCCAATTTTCGGTGGAGAAAGCATAGACACTGAGGTGTTTGACGCCGATCTGAATAGCGCCCGCGACGACGTCGAGCAGTGCAGCTTCGCCGGCCTTGTGCCCTTCGACCCGGGTCAGTCCCCGACTGTTGGCCCAGCGGCCGTTACCGTCCATGACCACGGCCACGTGCTCGGGCACGACCTTGCGGGGAAGCTCGGGCGGATACAGGCCGGTCCAGTCCAGCGGCTTGAACGGAACGGCATCCTTGTGGGTTGAGCCTTTGGTGCCGAACAATCCAGCCATCATCGGGCCACGTGTTCCAGTGAGCGCAGCCCACGGCCCAGGTGCCACTGGGTGTAGGCGGCAACAACGCCGGCCGCTTGGCCCTGCGTGCGTTCGGGCGATGCCGCGGCGTGCTCCCAATCGCCGGTGAGCAGGGCGCTGAGCAGACCGATGGTCGCCGCGTCGAGTCGGGGCGATCCGGGCGGGGCACAGGCATCGCACACGATACCGCCGAGCTGCACGACCATCGCGCTGTGCTGCCCGAGAGCCCCGCAGCGGGCACAGTCCTGAAAGCTGGGCGCCCAGCCGGCCATCGACACGGCGCGCAGCAGATAGGAGTTAAGGGTGAGGTGGGATCCGTGTTCGGAACGGGACAGCGATCGGAGCGCACCGACCAGCAGCAGGTATTGCTGCAACGACCCTTCCGATTCGGTGAGTTTGTCAGCGGTTTCCACCATGACACTCGCGGCGGTATAGCTGCCATAGTCAGCGGTGATCAGGGCGCCATAGGAGCCCAGCGACTCGGCCTGCGTAATGATGTCGAGGCTTCGGCCCTCGTAGAGCTGCACATCGGCGACCATGAACGGCTCCAGCCGGGCACCGAATTTGGAGCCCGTACGCCGCACGCCCTTGGCGACGGCCCGCACCTTGCCGTGGCTGCGAGTGAGCATGGTGACGATGCGGTCGGCTTCACCCAACTTGTGGGTACGCAGCACGACGGCTTCATCTCGATAGACAGGCACAGACAATTATCCCACCCCGCCGCGTGAAGAACGGTCACGACTGGCCTCGCATGCAGAACGAATGCCGCCGGTCGCTGAAGTTTTCTCAGCGCGACACTGCCTGGCTCTGGTTTTTCGGGCCGGAGAGGGGGAGACTTAAGGGCACGTAGTCCCCATGGTATGGAGGTTTTCATGAAACCGATCCAGGGCAGCCTGCCCGACAGTATGCCCGTACTTTCACGTGGCAAACACCGCACTCCGAAGAGTGGCGGTTGCTTCATGGAATTCGCCTCCTATCTTGCGGGCGAGTCGTGGAGTGACCACCCCGCCTGCACCCATCCGGTGCTCGCCTCACTGGCTCGTATGGTGAACGATTGCAGTTCCGACGATGCCAGGTCCCGACTCGCTCTCCTGATCCCGTCGGTCATCGGCCTGACCGGTTCCGATAAGCGCGTAGAACTTGCTGTCGCACTGCGTGCCGGGTGCGAAGCCCTTCCAGTGGCCAGTCTGGAACGCCAGCGCGCGCTCGCGGTGGGGGTACTGACCTGCGAGCGAAACGCGTCCGTCGTTGATCCAGCGTTGGCCGAGCAGGTTCGTCCGCTGATTCGGGCCGCCCTCGATCAGGCCCCCGATGCCGAACGCTGGGCCCGCGACTTCATCGGCAGCGTGCATTCTTGGTCGCACACCAAGTTCACGCCGCGCACCGCCGACACGATCATTCGTGTTGCCGTGCAGGGCATCGGCGAGGCCTGCATCGCCGACCCGGACGCCAGGCTGTACGCCCTGCTCGACCACGCCATCGATGATTGCAGAGCACTGCTCGGTACGCGCACCCGCGAACGCTCCGTGCAGCTGCACGCCCTGATCTGATCAGGTCCACCTGATCAGGCCCCCCCCCGATCAGGCCCCCGACCGCACCCGGATGGTGCAACGAAAGCCCAGACTCCGTGTCAAGTCTGGGCTTTCGTGTGTGCTGGCTCGGCTGTGCTGGCTCGGCTGATGCTTCGGCTTTAGATCGCCGCCAGCTCCAGGTCACCGATCTCGGCGCGAATGCCACGGTTGACCGCGGAGACAACCGATTTGAGGGACGCGGTGGAGATGTCAGCGTCGATGCCGACCCCCCAGTAACGCTTGCCGTTGACGTCGAGCTCAACGTAGGCCGCGGCCTGCGCGTCGCCGCCGGCCGAGAGTGCGTGCTCCACGTAGTCGAACAGGGTGATCGCGATGCCGCGTTCCGCCATCACGCCGAGGAACGCGTTGATCGGACCGTTACCGGAGCCCGTGGCCTGGGCCACGGTGTCACCGTCACGAAGTTCAACCGCGAGGTCGACCGTGCCGGACAGGTCGCTCGACGTGCGGGTGGAGTGCAGCTCGAACCGGCCCCACTTGGCCTCGGGGTCTTTGAGCTTGGCCGGCAGGTATTCATCGTTGAAGATGTCCCAGATCTGCGCGCTGGTCACTTCGCCGCCCTCGGCGTCCGTTTTGGCCTGCACGACGCCGGAGAACTCGATTTGCAGCTTGCGCGGCAGGTCGAGGGCGTGGTCGGTTTTGAGCAGGTAGGCGACGCCGCCCTTGCCGGACTGCGAGTTGACGCGGATGACGGCCTCGTAGCTGCGGCCGAGGTCCTTCGGGTCAATCGGCAGGTAGGGGACGGCCCACACCAGGTCGTTAACGGTGCAGCCTTGCTGTGCCGCGTCGGCGTCCATGGCTTCGAAGCCCTTTTTGATGGCGTCTTGATGTGAACCGCTGAACGCGGTGAAAACCAGGTCGCCGGCCCATGGATTGCGTTCGGGCACCGGTAGCTGGGTGCAGTACTCGGCGGTGCGCTTGATCTCGTCGATATTGCTGAAATCGATCTGCGGGTCGATGCCCTGCGTGAACAGGTTCACGCCGAGGGCGACGAGGTCGACGTTACCGGTGCGTTCTCCGTTACCGAAGAGACACCCTTCGATGCGGTCGGCACCGGCCAGATAGCCGAGTTCGGCGGCGGCAATAGCTGTTCCGCGGTCGTTGTGCGGGTGCAACGAGATGAGGATGTTCTCACGCTGGGTCAGGTGAGTGCTCATCCACTCAATGGAGTCGGCGTACACATTGGGGGTGGCCATCTCGACGGTGGCCGGCAGGTTGACGATGACCTTGCGATCCGGCGTGGGCGCCAGAATCTCCACGACCTGGTTGGTGATGTCCACGGCAAAGTCGAGCTCGGTGCCGGTGAAGCTCTCCGGCGAGTACTCGTAGTAGATGGTCGTGCCGGGGATGGTCGATTCCATCTGCTTGCAGAGGCGAGCCCCGAACAGGGCCAGGTCGATGATGCCCTGCTTCTGTTCGCGGAACACGACCTCGCGCTGCAGGATGCTCGTGGAGTTGTAGAAGTGCACGATCGCCTGTTTGGCACCGGTGATCGCTTCGTAGGTGCGCTTGATCAAATGCTCACGGGCCTGGGTGAGTACCTGAATGGTGACGTCGTCGGGGATGGCATTCTCGTCGATGAGGCTGCGCACGAAGTCAAAGTCCGTCTGGCTCGCCGAGGGAAAACCCACCTCGATCTCCTTGTACCCCATGCGCACGAGCAGATCGAACATGATGCGCTTGCGCTCGGGGCTCATCGGGTCGATGAGCGACTGGTTGCCGTCGCGCAGGTCGACCGCACACCAGCGCGGGGCAACCGTGATGTGCTTGCTCGGCCAGGTGCGGTCGGGCAGGTCGACGGCGAACTGCTCGTGGTACGGGCGGTAGCGGTGGATCGGCAGTGTGGATGCGGTCTGATTGTTCTTCATGGTCCTGTTTCCTCGTGGGTGTCGGCTGCCAACAACAAACGCCGCGACGAGGGAGGCCTCAGATTAGGACTCGTCGCGGCAGCTAAGGAGGAGCGCACCGTTCAACACAATTTCAGGCTAGCACCGTTTGCTGCCGATGGCGGCACGCATTACGAGCGCAGCTGCGTGGCGGATGCTATTGGCCGAGTCCGCGCATCAAGGTCACGACCTCCCGCATCGACAGACTCGGCAGGTAGGCCCGCGCCAGCGCGAGCCCGATTTCGGGCAGGGCGATCGGGTCGGGGAACGCCATGAAAACCGGGGAGAACTCGGGCTGGAACTTGCGTTTGAACAGCAGCAGCGACCGAAACCCGTAGACCGGTTCGAGCGTACGACCGAGATACTCCAGCAGCCGGTCGGCGATTCCGCCCTGCCGCGGTCCGGCGGCCGGGGCGAGCGGCGCTATCGACAGGCTGAGGAACTCAATCTGCGCACTCTGTTGCATCCGTTGGGCCGTTTGCGCGATGAGAAATTCCATCACGCCATTGATGCTGTCCGGCCGACGCCGCATGAAGTCCAGGGTCCAGCCGACAATCTCGCCGTCTCTGTAGGTGGGCAGCCAGCTGGTCACGGCGTGCACGTGCTCGGCGCTGTCCACGGCGATCATGAGCCGCACGGCGGGGTCGCGCAGTTCGTCGAGGCCGCCGAGGGTGAACCCCAGCTCGGGCAGGGCCTTTTCCTGAACCCACTGCTCGGAGATTTCTGTGATTTGGGCCGTCATCGACAGCGGCAGTGCCCGGTAGGTAGTCCAGACCGCCCGCACACCGGCACGCTCCGCACGATTGATCGAGGACCGGATGTCCTGCCACTTCTTTCCGGTAGTACTCCAGCTGCTCGGCCTCAGCAGTGTCTCCTCCCCCACCTGCGTGGTGTGCCAGCCCATCGCGGTGAAGGCGGGTCGCCAATTCTCATGCACGCTGTAGAACACCGGCACCCAGCCGTGGTCGTCGCACATGCGGGCGAAGGATGCGACGGCGTCGGCACCCTCAGCGGGTGGCCCGACCGGTTCCGACGTTGTAATGGCAATGCCGCGAACAACCCGGTAGGCGACGGCGCTGTGGCCGTTCGCTGTGAACCAGAGGGAATTGCCGGTCCAGGTCGTCATGAACCCGAGCGATCCGCCGCCGTGGGCGGACAGCAGTGTGCGCAGTCGACCCGGCGCGTCGGCTGTCGAACCGAGGGAGGTGCTCCCGAGACACACGATCGCGCCGACGAACACGACGATCCAGAAAGCGGCACCGACCCCGTCGTACAGCGCGGTGGAGATCGGATCGGTCGGAAGAAAAGACACCCGTTCCAGACGCAGAAAACCCACCGGAATAAACCGCTCGGGAACATCCGCGAGTAGATCGAGCACGGTGACCGCCGGTTGAAAATGGCCGCGCAACATCCAACCGACACCGATGTAAAACGCCGCGAGGGCGGTAAAACTGCCACCGGTGACCAGCAGAAAGCGCCGCCGCTGGCCGGGGCGGGACGGCACCGGGAAGTGGCGCAAATTCGCGAGAATCACGAGGGCCACAATGAGCGGCACGAGCACCGAGACCACCAGAACGACGGCGATCTCCCAGTACCGCCCATTCGGCCACTGCAAGACGTAGGCCTGTCCGGAGATAGGCAACAATCCGTAATACCAACCGGCGAGAAGGGCCAGCCCGGTGTTGATCGTGATGGCGAGCCACGCGGCGAATCGTCGACCACGGGCGAGGCCGAAGATGGCAACGACGAGCGTAAGCAGCGGTAGCAGGCTCACCAGTACCGGGCCAGCCCCACCGATGCGTTCGAGGGTGAGTTCCTGCACGCACTGTCGGGTCACATCGCCGAGCAGACAACGGTCGACCACCTCACCAGCCGTGGGAACATCCTGGGTGAGCAGCAAACCGAGCGGGGCGAGCAGGCCGAATCGGGCGCCGGAGAAAATGGTGACGACCGGGCCGACCGCCACCATGCCCACAATGGCGGCCACCAGGGTGCGAGTTTCGTGATCGGAACTACGTCGCCATGAAGTCACCCTCAGGGTTGGGCGAAAGAGCCAGCCGAGGCCGAGCCCCACCAGCACGGCAAGGAGGCGGTAGAGATCGGAGGGCTGGCCGGAGTACAGCACGAGCACGAGCACCGTCGAGAGCCCGAGCACGCGGATGCGTCGACGCCAGAGCGGCCCGGCAAAGTAGCTCGCCGCCATGGCAGTGCCGAAGATGGGGGTGAAGGGGTCGATCGCCCACAACTCGCTGACACCCCGAGACCACATTTCCCCACTCGCAACGCCCAGATATTGCACACCGAGACCGATGGCGGCACCGAGAACGGCCGTCGTCAGAAAGGCGATCGCGGTACGGCGGGTACCCATGAGCCGTTCGGCGAAGCCCAGCACGATCACCGTGCCGGCCAGAGCCAGCAGCAATTCCGCGCCGTTGTCCACAAAGAACACCGAGGTGAGCGGAGACCACCAGTGGCCCCGGTCGATGACCGACGCAAAGCCGGTACCGAAGAGAAGACGGATGTCGTGCGACGGTCCAGACACCACCCCGCTGACCAGGGCCACACCGAGCAGGATCACGGCGTAGGCCACGGCCCAGGGGCGTTGCGCGGCCAGGCGGTACAGCGTTCTTCGGGCGGAATGCCGGGGGGCTGGAGTTGGGTCGGGACCGTCAGCGGTCGAACCCGACACCGGCTCGATGTCTGGCCCCTTCTCGTGCGCGGCCCGGTTTCCGGTCACCGCGTCAACGCCACGACCGAGGGCGCGAGCAGGTTGGTGCGAGCGGCGATGATGGGCAGGGCGGTGGTCCAGGCGTAATCGACGGTGTGCCAGTCGTGGGCTGTCCCGGGGGAAAGGATGAGGCGGGTGTCGACGCCGGCCCGGGCGGCAGCATCCGCAATCGTGTGCACCCCCGGCAGAAAACGCTGGTCGCCGTCGCCGACAACGAAAATCGCCGCCAGATTGGAGTACGGAGCGTGTGCCGCGAGAATGGCGGTCGGTGCTGCTGCCGCGTAAGCGGCAGCGTCGCCGCCGAATCCGGCTGTCACCGTGTGCGCCTCGCTTCCGTTGCTGGGAACGAGCTCCCCTGAGATGTCCAAAATCGTACCGTACAGCTCGGGATGCGCGGCGCCGAGCTGAATCGAACAGGTGCCGCCCTGAGAGAATCCGGCAATGGTCCAACCGGCCGGCTGGGCGGTTACGTGCAGGTTGCTGCGGATCCAGGCGGGGACATCGATCGTGAGGTAGCTGGCCGAATTGCCGAGCGGAGAATCCACGCACATCGGATTTTTCGCGGGAGCACCGAGTTGGTCGGGTACAACCACGATAGGGGCAAGTCCGGAATGCGCGTGCGCATAGGCGTCGAGGATGCCCGCCAGGCCACCCGCCGTGAACACGTCGCTCGGGCTGCCGGGCTGGCCCGAGAGCATCTCCACCACGGGCAGAGCGGGTGGATTCGGGCCCATCGCTGCGGGCGGCAGATAGACGAGGGCGGAACGCGCCGCGAATCCCGAAACCGTCGCCGGAATGGTGACCGTGCCGACGATACCCTCGGCCGAAGCCGGACCGGCCGCAGTGCTGGTCGCCCGCGCGTCTCCCGTCATGCTCGCGACTGCTTGGTCGAGTGGCGGGTAGTTGCCCAGGCCGAAAGCCACGCGCAGGGTCGGGAATTGCCCGATGTCGGCGTTGATCCCGGCGGCAGCGCTGAGCACACACAACGGCAGAGCACAGATCGCGACCAGCCGCCGCCACCGAAGATGGCCGCTCAGGTTCAGGAGCACAATCGCAACGCTGGCACCGAGGGCGGCGCTCCAGAGCCGGGTTCCGACGGACAGCGAAACACCCCACGGATCCCAAACATCACTGACCAACCAGGCCAGGACCCAGCCAGATGCCGCACCGACCATCGCACCGACCACCGTGATGATGGCACGACGCAGCTCGGCAGGACCGAGTAGCACGAACAAGAGCACGAGGCCGGTGACCGCGTAGAGGATTGTGAGAACCGGAACGCTGACAAGGTCGACATCGAGTGGGCTGAAAGCCGACAATACCGAGTGCATCCAAAGCCTCCGGACTCACTCTGGCACCACCACCCGCTCGCGGGCGGGTGGTGCTGGATTTTTGCAGCCCGCATTCGGCTAAGTCATGGCTCGTTAACGGCCCGCACCCAGACGAAGAGCGGATGCCCTCGAGTTTCCGGACGGACGCTTCCACGCTCGTTTGCCACGCTCGTCTGCACGCTCAGGCCGACCCGCTCCTAGCGCAGGTCTCGCAGGCGGTCGGTGATGCTGTTCTCTTCGCCCGCTCGCCGCTCATAGGTGACGGCGATGATGAGGAGTACGGCGCCGACGACGGCCAGGGTGATCCACCACGGCATCGACTCGATCCCCCGGCCGATCTGCACCAGAAACACCAAAACGTTCTCGAGCGGAAGCGCGACGATGCCGATGAGGAAAGGGGCTGCGAGCTTGAGACTCGAGCCGATCAGGATGGCGACCAGTGCAATGATGATCACGAGTATCGCCCGCCAGGTCTGGGGGTCGGTGAAGGTCGCCGCAATCGATGCCGCCAGCACGGTCACGATGCCGGGGGCGAGCAGAGGCCACGAGCCGCTCCAGCCCGCCGGCCAGCTGTTGACGGTGCCATCGCGCCTGCTGCCACGCTCTGGGTGCAGGCGCGTAATCTGCGCTCGCGCACTACTCATGACGGCGGCGCCGGCCGCAATCAGGAAGATGCCCAACGGTAGTGAGAACCACTCGACCCGCAAATCTCGTGGACTCCAGGCCACGATCGCGGTGACGAACGCAATTGCGAAGACGAACCATACTGGTGGCAGGCTGCTCGGGCCGCTCCGCAGCCGCCAGGCGATGACGACGACGATCACGAGGTAGGCGAGCATCAGGGACCACATGATCCAGATCGTGAACCAATCGCGCTCAATCGATGGCCAGGTGGCGACCGCGGCATATACCGCCGGGGGCGCATACAACCAGCGGGTGCCGGCCAACCATGACCCTTCCGGGGCGTTCGAACGGATGGCCCGCGCGCCAAGGGCTGCAGGCAGCGCGCCGGCCAGGCCGATTCCGAAGCTGAGCAGAACAAGCGGCACTCCTCCGGTCAGGATCGGGTCGGCGCTGAGACCGAATCGCACACCCTGGATCATTCCGGCCGCACCGGCAGCAATCGCGATGCCCAGGGTCGGCACCTGAAGTACTCGCAGTCGTACAGCACGTGCGGATGCACCCCGGCCGAGCCGTATGCCGAGGCCGAGGAGGAGCCAGGCAGCGACAACGAGGCCATAGCCACGCCACGGCGCCAGCGCGGCGGCTCCCGTGCCGGATACCGCCAGAACCATGAGGAGGGGTGCGACGGCCACGACGAGGCCCGCCGAATACAGCGACACGGCGCGGGAACCGCGTGCCGTGAGGATCATGCCGACGACTGCGGCGGCCAGGCTGGGTGGCAGCAGGTAGGGCTCGAGCGTGCTCATTCCGGCGATGGCCCACAGGCACCACAGCGCACCGGTGAATGCGACACCGGCGACCCACCACCCGTAGCGACGGTTCGCCCAGAACGACGTAGCTGCGGCGCCGAGCCCGAGAACGACCAGAACGATGAAGGTGGTCGGCAGCCCTGCAGCGATGCGCACGAGCGCCAGCTCGACGGCGATCACCGCGGTGAGCAGTGTGGTGGCTTCGATCGCGTTCCGAGCAGCCGTCGCATCCCGCGTGCCGATCCCCCGTTTGCCCAGTAGCGAACCGATCAGGCCGGTGCTGGGGAGCACGATGGCGACAATGACGGCGATAATTGGCAGCGTCACCGGAGAGGCGCTGCCGAGGAGAACCTGCGCGCCGAGGCAGATCACCACGACAGCGAGTGAGGGAACGAGAAGACCCGCAGCGATCACACGCAGCACGATGCCCAGGCCGGCGCGCCGGGTAATAAGGAGGGTGAGCGCCAGGAGGAAGATGAAGGCCGTCGACAGGGCGCTCCAGCCGCTGCGCTCGAAGAGCACCTGAGTGACGCCGATCATGAACGGCACCGCCGTCACGACCAGAATCGCGCACCAGGCCCGGGGCGCCACCCGTCGGAGGAACGTTGCGACGATGGCGCCGATCGAGCCGAGCGATGTGGTGAGGCAGAGCAGCGCAATGGTGCCCACGCCCAACAGGTCGAGCGCCGTCGCGAAGACGAACAGTGCATAGGCGTAGCCCGCACCGACGTGCAGGAATCGCGCCTGGGTCGGCACGGTTCGCGCAATGACAACGAGGGTTCCGACGATCACCAGGCCCGCCCAGACGGTGACGACGTCATCGACCAGTGAGCAGACCGTGGCCAGCAGCACCGCGAAGTGGGCGCCCAGCACGAGGGGTAGGCGCATCTTCAGGGCGGCGTTCCGGAGACGCGGAACAGCGACGAGCGCCAGGCTCGCTGCCACGGCCAGGCTCAGGGCGATCGCGATGCGCGACCACACGGGCAAACCGGGCTGGCAGGCAAATACCAGCCCGGCGAGGGCGGCGAGCCAGATCGCAATCGAGCCGGTCCACGCGGCCAGTCTTCGGGAATCGTGCGGGGAAGCATCCGTTCTGGCGGTATCGCGGCGCCTGGTCAATACCGAGAATGCTCCGAGCCCGGTCGACATGGCGCCCAGGCCGAGCACGACGGCAAGAACACCAGCAGGAGACAGAAGACCGATCGCCCCGCTGTCGGAGCCGGTGAGTGCGGTGAGCACGGTGACCGCCCCGATCAGCATGGCGAAGAGAACGGGCGAGAGCACGCTCACCCCGGCCAGCGCGAATGCGCCGCTCAAAAAGGCTCTCCGCCTGAGGGTGCGCGCTCGCGGTGCGAACACCTGCAGCGCGAGCAGTGCACCGGCGCCCGCCGCAGGGGTGATGGCCTGATACCAGTCGCCCATACCGTGCGCCCCAAGGTCGAGCGCGAACGGCAAGCAGACGGCGGCGGCCATCGCGGCAGCACCGGTCGCGGCGCTCCACAAGTTTCGGGCGAGCTGCCGCGTCGCAAGCAGGGCCAGCGCCGCGATGGCGGTCAGCACGGCGGTGATCGTCAGCCAGTACTGGGTCGTGCTGGTCAACTCGATGAACCAGATCTGGATCAGCACGATGCCGGTGGCGACGATCTGGATCGTGGCAATCGTCATCCGCTCAGCCGACAGGCGCGCATCAAACCGCTGGGCCAGACCCGGTATCGTCGCGATCAGGGCGAGCGCGGCGAAAGCAACTCCGAGGTGCCCGAGGGTTGCCGAGAGAGTGGTTGCGCCCGCGTAGCCCAGCATCGCGGGAACCAGGGTGAGCGCTGCGACCGAGATCCAGAGCCAGCTACGGATGCGTGCGAGCGTCGACGCCATGACCATTGCGGCGCCGCTGATCAGTGTTCCGGTGGCGGCGAACACCCACGGGCTGACTCCCGTCGGCACGAGTTCCGCGAACGCGTACACGTCAAGGGCAACGAAAACCATCCCCAGGCCACCGACGGCTTCCGCCGAGAAGTGCAGCGTGCGGTGAGCCAGAAACCAGGCCCCGCCGAGAAAGAGGATGGTGATCAGGCCGACGATCACACTGCGCAGTGCGCGATCGGTGAGGTCGGGATTGAAGAAGGTGAAGACGATTGCCGAGACCGCGAACAATCCAGCACCGGCGACTGCCAGCACTGACTGCACCGTCGCGCTGGACCGCGGCGCGACCGTGGCGGGGGCAGCGTCGGCACCAGGCTGCGCGGGTGCGCGCTGGCGTATCGGTGTCGGTGCCACGGCGCTGGATTCGGATTCGGATTCGGATTCGATCGTTGGGGACGGATGCGACACTCGAACGAGTGCCTCCTGTCGGGCTACGAGCGCCGCGGCGGCCGCCTCCGAGGCAGACCAGAGTTCGGCTGCCAGGACACCGACGAGTTCGGCGCCGCAATTGCGGCAGGGGCTGTCGGGCCGGGCGACCGCGCAGACGGGGCACGACTGCCGGTCGAGCAGACGGCGGATCGCGACGTCGTTCCAGGATTGCTCTGCTCGCGGCACGCTCATGCCCCCGTCAATGTGGACTTGGCCTCCGTGGCGGTCTCGTCTTCTGGCACCCACATGAAGATGTCGCCGGGCTGGCATTCCAGCACGCGGCAGATCGCGTCCAGAGTGGAGAATCGCACGGCCTTCGCCCGACCGTTCTTGAGCACGGATACGTTGGCCGGCGTGATGTCGATCGCTGCGGCGAAATCCGCGACCGACATCTTCTTCTTGGCGAGTTCGACGTCGAGGTTGATCACGATCGGCATCAGACCACTTCCGCCAGATCGCGTTCGAGTTGGGAAGCCTGACGGAGGAGCCCGCGCATGACAACGACCAGCAAGGCGAGTCCGGATCCGACGACGATCCCGAGCCAGCACAGGATGGTTACCGAAGGCGATGCAACTCCCGCGATCGCCAGGGTGATGAACGATCCGACGATGAGGAGTGTCGCCAAAGCGACCAGGCCGAGGACGATATTGACGTAGGTGAACGCCGTTTCGCTGAAGATGATGGATGCCCGCACCAGAGACAGCAGTCGCCAGACGCAGACGAGCGCGACCTGCACGCAGAGCAGGAACCCCACTGTGACTATGATGCCCGGCAGCTGGAGGTAGCCGAGTTGGGGAGATCTGTCGACCATCTGCTGAGCGACCGCGGGAACCACGAACACCTGGCACACCAGCAACAGTGCTATCAGTGCCAGAATGAGCGTTTTCAGTGTGACGATCGCCGTGCGATGCATGAAAATCCTATCGTTTATCGGTGTCATTCTATCGATAAACAATATACACACGTTTCTTCGGACAATACGACTGTACGAACGTGTCCTCGCTCCCGACCGAATCAGCCGGGTCATGACCGCCTTCATCGTCTCTTCGATCGTCCCGGACCGCGGCTGGCCCGATCCACCTGGGCGCCATCGGCAGTGCCGATTTTCCTGCAGTAGAGCGGTGCGGGAATTTCCGGCGCGGCCCTCGCCCGCGATCGGACAGTCCCAAAAAAACATTTCTTACGGTTTCTTTGACTGATTTCGACGTTTTAGTGCTTGTATCCCTGATTATTCCTCAGGAATGTCGGTGGTCGGGTGTTGGGTTGAATCATGAACAACTTAGCGATGGAGCTCACTCGAGTGGCGGCCTCCGTCGCCGCGCTCGGTGGGTCCAGCGCAGCGTTCGGCAGCCTGTCGGATGCAGAGGTGCTCGCTGCTCGTGCCCCGATCGCCGATCTGCTCCGACTGAGCAACACGGTCGCAGCGTTGCTGGCGGCACGATCGCCGAGCGGTCCCGCCCGGAGTTAGGTCAGTCCGGGTTGGCGGCGCGCTTCGGATTTGGCAACCCCACGCTGATGGTGCAAGACGCCACCGGTCTCAGCCGCGTGGAGGCGGGTCGGCTGCTGGCCGTCGGTGTTTTGATGGGCGACACTGACACCGCTGAACGGCAGGCGGCCGATGCCGTTCGAGCGGCTGAGCGGGCAGCGCAGGCTGCCGCCGACTTCGCCGCCGAAGCAGAACGCGAAGCGGAGCGGGAGGCGGAGCGGGCCGCCGTCTGGGCCGCGCTGCACCCAGATCTTCCGCCACTGCCGGTGGCCGTCCCCCGCCCGCTGCCACCGGTCGTGCCCGTAGCCTCGGTCGGACCAGTGGTGGTGCCGTGGCAGGCGCCGATCGTGCATGCCGTCGCCGACGGCACCTTCTCGCCCGGTGTCGGTGACGCCGTTCTGCGCGGGCTGGGTACGCTGGATCAGGCGATCACGGCCGAGAAGCTCGCTGCCGCGCTGCGGGTGCTGTTGGCGGAGGTGCCCGGGATGAATTCCGAGCAGGCATATAAGCGGGCTCGGCGGTCGCGGGACGCCCTGGACGCTGCGGGTATTGCGGCGCGGGAGAAGCAGGCGCGCGACGACACGACCTGGTCGTTGTGGCGGCGGGCGGACGGCATGGTGACCTTACACGCCCTGTTGGCACCGGAGCAGGGCGAACTGTGGCTGGCGACCTATGACGCGCTGACCAGTCCGCGGCGCGGTGGGGTACGGTTCGTCGACCAGGAACGAGCCGCGTGGGCGCAGAGCGTGAAAGACGACCCCCGCACCCTCGCCCAGATCGCCGCGGACTCCTTCACCCAACTACTCAAACTCGGCGCCGACGCCGACCCGAACACAATGTTCGGCGGGCGCCGCCCTGTCGTGCAGATCATCGTCACCGAACACGACCGCCCCACCACCATTTCCGACCCCGACCCCGACCCCAGGGTCGGCACGACAGCTGGCACGGAAGAAGGCGGAAGCGCCAAATCAATCTTCGGATACCTCGAGGGCAACCCGGCCCCGGTATCTGCCGGCACGATCGATCGGCAACTCTGCGACACCGGCTACCTCGGAATCCTGTTCAGCCAGTCCGGGCAACCCCTCAACATCGGGCGAGAACAACGGCTTTTCAACCGCGAGCAGCGTCGGGCACTCGCAGCGCGTGACGGCGGATGCCGCTGGCCCGGCTGCGATCAACCACCATCCTGGGCAGAAGCGCACCACATCGACAAGTGGTCTGATCACGGACTTTCCGACGTAGATCTCGGCATATTACTGTGTGCTTTTCATCACCTGTTGCTGCACAACCGACACTGGAAGATCCATCTCCGCGACGGCCGGTATTGGTTGAAACCCCCGATTGAGATCGATCCCGAGCAGGAGTTGATCGCCCTCACCAACAAGAGTGCGCTCATGCCGGATCAGATGCCGGGTCGTCCCCACGACGATGACCGAAACTAGGTCGTCGGGTTTCCCGCTCCGCGCCCGGCACCGAGACATCCACCCGCTACGGGATGGCGGTCTCGACGGGCTCGACCAACGAACGAGGGGCGACCGGAATCCGGGATATTCGAACGACGACTATCGAAACTGAGCAGCTGCGGTGCCCGCCGCCGTGGCTGGCACCGCAGACAGCTGCGCGTCCTGGGATGGCGGTCTCGACAAGCTCGACCGGCGGGTTGGGGAAGCCCGAAACCGGGTCGCCCGCGCGACGACTATCGAAACCAGAGCCGCTAGAAGCCGAGGCGGCCGAGCTGCTTCGGGTCGCGCTGCCATTCCTTGGCGATCTTCACCCGCAGCGACAAGAACACGCGCTTGCCAACAAGCGGTTCGATCTGCTTGCGCGCACGGGTACCGACATCCTTCAGCCGGCTACCCGACTTACCGATGATGATGCCCTTTTGGCTGTCTCGTTCCACGAACAGGTTGGCGTAGATCTCGACAAGTTCCTGGTCGTCACGCTCGATGATGTCGTCGATCGTCACGGCGATGGAGTGCGGAAGTTCATCGGTGACGCCTTCAAGTGCCGCCTCGCGGATGTACTCCGAGATGCGCGATTCGAGCGTCTCATCGGTGACCGCGTCGGCCGGGTAGAGCGGCGCATCCGCGTGCGGCAGCAGCCGCAGCAGCTGGGTGGCCAGCGTGTCGAGCTGGATGCGACTGGTTGAGGAAATCGGCACGATCGCCTCCCAATCGCGCAGTTGCGACACCGCGAGCAGCTGATTGGCAACGTTGGTTTTCGAGGACGCGTCAATCTTGGTGACGATGGCGACCTTCTTGGCGCGAGGGAAGGCATCCAACTGCTCGTTGATGAACTTATCCCCCGGGCCGATCGGTTCGTTGGCCGGAATGCACAGGCCGATCACGTCGACGCCGGCCAAGGTGGCGGTGACCAGGCTGTTGAGTCGCTCGCCGAGGAGGGTGCGCGGGCGGTGGATGCCGGGGGTGTCGACCAGGATGAGCTGGCCGTTCTTCTGGTGCACAATGCCGCGAATGGCGCGGCGGGTGGTTTGCGGCTTCGACGAGGTGATCGCAACTTTCTCGCCCACCAGTGCGTTCGTCAGGGTGGACTTGCCCACGTTGGGGCGTCCCACGAACGAGACGAATCCCGCTCGGTACCCTGCGGGGTGGGGCTCTGCTGCTACGGTCATGACCGTTCTCCTTCATCATCTGACGCTGTGCTCGTGCTACTACTCGGTACGGTGAGGAATGCGGTCTGCGCATCAATCAAAGCTTCATCGCGCTCCACCAACACCGTGCTGATGCGCTTGCGGCGGCCTTCGGTACGTTCGGCGGTGAGGTTCAATCCGCTCACGGACACGACCGACCCCGGCACCGGCAGCCGTCCGAGGGCTTTGGCCAGCAGGCCACCCACCGAGTCGACGTCATCGTCGTCGAGTTCGAGATCGAACAGCTCACCGAGTTCATCAACCGGGAGGCGGGCGCTCACGCGAAAATGTCCATCGCCGAGGTCTTCGAACTCCACCACGTCGCGGTCATACTCGTCGGAAATATCGCCGACGAGTTCCTCGATCAGGTCTTCGAGGGTGACCAGTCCGGCGATTCCGCCATACTCGTCAACGACCATGGCCAGGTGGTTGGACTCGAGCTGCATTTGTCGCAGCATGTCGTCAGCCTTTTTCGACTCGGGCACGAAAACGGCCGGTCGGGCCAGATCGGCCACGGTGAGTTGGAGGGCATTGATCGGGCGTTCAAAGACCAGCCGAGCCACGTCACGCAGGTACAAAATTCCCGCGACGTCATCGACCTCACCGTCGACCACGGGAACACGCGAGGTGCCACTGCTCAGGAAGAGGCCCATGGCCGCGTCGATGCTCGCATCGGCGTCGATGGTGATCATGTCGGTGCGCGGAATCATGACCTCGCGCACGACCGTCTCGCTGAATTCGAAGATGGAGTGGATGAGTTCCCGGTCTTCTTCTTCGATCACGTCGAGCTCGGTCGCCTCGTCCACCATGCTCAGGAGCTGGTCCTCGGAGGTGAAGGTGGCGAGCTTGGTACGCCCGGGAGTAACCCGGTTGCCCAGGGCCACGAGGGCGTTCGCGATCGGGCCGAGCAACACCCGGGCGAAGTGCACCAGCAGCGCCGTCGCAGAGAGCAGATTGATGGGGTGGGCACGGCCGACGCTGCGCGGGCTGGCGCCGACCAGCACGAACGACACCGAAGTCATGATCAGTGACGACAGCAGCAAGGCCAACCACAGCGCATCGATCGTGGTGGCGAACACCAGGGTCACCAGCACGGCGGCCGTCGTCTCAGCGGTAATACGAATGAAGTTGATCGCGTTCAGGTGCGCGCCGGTATCGTCGGCGATGGCCTGCAGTGACCGTTTGGCGCGATGACTGGCCACCAGGCTCGCGATATCGGCCCGGGACTGGGTCGTGATTGCGGCGTCGACGGCGGCCATGAGCCCGGCAAACACCACGAGGATGACCGCCGCATAAATGAACCACACGATGAGCATCAGTGGCGTTGTCGTTCCTGCATGGCAAAGCCAACGAGAATGTCGCGCTGAATGCCGAACATTTCTTTCTCTTCGGCCGGTTCGGCATGATCGAAACCGAGCAGGTGCAGCACGCCGTGGGTGGTGAGCAGCAGTAGTTCGTCGAGGGTGCTGTGACCGGCGGTCTCAGCCTGCTCCTTGGCGACCTGCGGGCAGAGCACAATATCGCCGAGCAGGCCCGGCGGGGTCTCCTGGTCTTCGGTGCCGGGGCGCAGCTCGTCCATCGGAAAGCTGAGCACGTCGGTGGGACCGGGCTCGTCCATCCACTGCACGTGCAGCTGCTCCATGGCACCCTCGTCGACGAGCACGATGGCCAGTTCGGCGTCAGCGTGCACGTGCATGGTGTCGAGCGCGAATGCAGCGAGGCGCAGAATGGTGGCCTCATCGACCGGAATGGTCGACTCGTTGTTGATTTCGATGCTCAACTGGAACTCCGTTTCGGGGTGCGGCCCGGCGTCATGCCGCGTTGGGGGCCACGGGTGGCAAAATCTCGGGCTTCGGCGCTCTCCTGTCGGAGGGCCTGTTTCTGCGCGTCGTACTCGGTATAGGCATCGACGATGCGGCCAACGAGCGAGTGCCGCACAACGTCGGCACTGCTCAAATAGGCGAAGTGGATGTCGTCGATCCCGTCCAGCACGCGGGTGACCAGTTTGAGGCCACTGGTGCCGACCGGCAGATCGATCTGGGTGACGTCGCCGGTGATGACCATCTTCGAGCCGAAGCCGAGACGCGTCAAAAACATCTTCATTTGTTCCGGCGTGGTGTTCTGTGCTTCGTCGAGCACGACGAAGCTCGCGTTGAGGGTGCGCCCGCGCATATAGGCGAGTGGTGCGACCTCGATGGTGCCCGCGGCGAGCAGTTTGGGGATCAGCTCGGGGTCGAGCATCTCCCCGAGTGCGTCGTAGAGCGGCCGCAGGTAGGGGTCGATCTTGTCGGTGAGGGTGCCGGGCAGAAAGCCGAGCCGTTCCCCGGCTTCAACGGCCGGACGGGTCAGGATGATGCGCTCGACCTCTTTGTTCTGCAGGGCACGAACCGCCTTCGCCATGGCCAGGTAGGTCTTTCCGGTGCCGGCCGGGCCGATACCAAAGACGACGGTGTTGTCGTCGATCGCGTCGACGTACTGCTTCTGACCGATTGATTTGGCGCGAATACTCTTGCCCCGTGCCGTCAGAATGGGCGCGCCGAGCTGGGCGGAGGGGCTCACCGAACTGTCAGCGGCGAGCATCCGCGCCGCCGTGGCGACCTCGGTCTCGCCCAGATCGTGCCCGGTGCGCAGGGCCAGCTGCAATTCTTCGATCAGGCGCCCCACCGCCGCCACGTCGTCGGCCGCGCCGATGAGGGTGACATCGTTGCCGCGCACGTGCACGTCGACGTTCGGGTAGGCGCCTTCGATGGCGCTGAGGTAGCGGTCCTCGGGACCGAGCAGGCGCACCATCGCGACGCCGTCGACGGTGAAGCGCAGTTCAGCGTTCGAGCTGGCGCCGGAGCTGTCGGATTTAGAGGGCGCCAAGGGAGTCCTCCCCCAGTACGTCGGCCGGCTCCGGGCTGCCCATGACGTGGGCGTGCACGTGGAACACGGTCTGGCCGGCAGCGGCCCCGGTGTTGAACACGAGGCGGAACTGCCCGTTGGTGCGCTCCACGGCAATCTGCTCGGCGACCGCGACCAATTCGGCGAGCAGGGCCGGGTTGCCGGCAGCGAGCTCAACGACGTTACGGTACTGCTGGTCTTTCGTGGTGACGACGACGTGCACCGGAGCTTTGGGAGCGATATCGAGGAACGCGATGATGTTTTCGGTCTCGGCCACGATCGTCGCCGGAATCTCACGCGCGATGATGCGGCTGAAAATGGTCGGCTGGGCGCTGGTGGAAGACATACCTCTATCTTAAGCGGCGCTACCAGCGGCCGAGTGTTGCATTGAGGATTGCAAGGGCGGCCGGTCCGGCCGTCGACGTGCGCAGTACGGTGTCGCCCAGGCGCACCTGGCTGGCTCCGGCCGTTTCAAGCAGGAGCAGTTCGGCCGGCGAGATACCGCCCTCGGGACCGACGACGAGCAGAATGTCCCGGTCGTCGGTGGGTACGGCCACCTCGGTGAGGCGACCGGTCGCGGTGGGGTCGAGCAGCAGCATCCGTGTCGTCGCGGCTAGAACAGCCAGCTGTTTGGTGCTCGTGAGCGGCGCGACGCTCGGCAACCAAGCGCGGATCGACTGCTTGCTGGCCTCACGCACAATGTTGCTCCAGCGTTCGTGACCCTTGGCTATTTTGGGCCCCTCCCACTTGGTGATGGAGCGGGCGGCAGCCCAGGGAATGACGCCGTCGACGCCGAGTTCGGTGGCTGCCTGAATGGCAAGCTCGTCCCGGTCGCCCTTGGCGAGGGCCTGCACCAAGCGGATGCGTGGCGTCGCCGGCGCGCTCTCGCTCGCGTCATCCACGCGCAGGGTTAACACCGCGGCCTCCGCGGTCAGCACCGTACCTTCCAGGAGCAGCCCGGCTCCATTACCCACGCGGAGCCGGTCCCCGGGGCGGACCCGACTGACCGTGACCGCGTGACGCGCCTCAGCGCCGTCAATGGTCACGACCTGCCCCGGGCGGCAGTTATCCGCCCGGAGCGTTTCCTGCAGGTAAAAATGTGCCATCTCAGCCGCGGAACCGGTCGCGCAGCTTGGCGAACAATCCCTGCTGGTATTCACTCAAGCTGGGCGCTGGAGCCGCATAACGGGCAGCGAACTGCTCGATCAGGTCGCGTTCCTTGTGGTCGAGCTTGCTCGGCGTGACCACGTGAATACCGATCTTGAGGTCGCCCCGGCCGCTGCCGCGCAGCTTGGTGATGCCGCGGTCTTTGATGGTGAGCACCTCGGCGCTCTGCGCGCCCGGGCGAATCTCCACCTCGATGTCACCGTCGAGGGCCTTCACGGTGACGCTCGTGCCGAGAATGGCACTGGTCATTGGCACGTCGAGCGAGCACATGAGGTCGTCACCGTCCCGGCTGAACACGTCGTGATGGCGCACCTTCATCTCGAGGTACAGGTCGCCGTTGGGGCCGGCTGCCGGTCCGGCTTCTCCGCTGCCGGGCATCTGCAGGCGCAAGCCGGTGTCGACTCCGGCCGGGATGTCAACCGGAACCGTGCGGCGGGCGCGTACCCGGCCCTGGCCAGAGCAGGTCATGCACGGGGTCGCGATGATAGTGCCGTAGCCGCGGCAGGAACCGCAGGGGCTCGACGTCATCACATTGCCGAGCAGGGACCGCACGGGGCGCTGGATGCTGCCACTGCCGTGGCAGATGTCGCAGGTGATCGGTGATGTGCCGGGGGCGCAGCAGGATCCTTTGCAGGTGTCGCAGACAATCGCGGTGTCGACCTCGAGGTCGCGGTGCGTGCCGAAAATGACCTCGTCGAGGTCGAGTTCGACTCGAATCAGAGCGTCTTGACCGCGTTCGCGGCGTGAGCGCGGGCCGCGGCTGCCACCGCCGCCACCGCCGAAGAAAGTCTCAAATATATCACCGAAGTTACCGAAGTTCTGCCCGTCAAAGCCGCCGTTCTGGCCGCCGCCCTGGTCGTACTTCTGGCGCTGCTTCGCATCGCTCAGCACGTCGTAAGCGTGGGTAATGGTTTTGAACCGTTCCGACGCCTCGGCGCCGGGGTTCACATCGGGGTGCAGTTCGCGGGCGAGGCGACGGTACGCCTTCTTGATTTCGTCGGTGGTCGCGTCACGGCCAACGCCGAGGGCTTCGTAGTGGTCAGCCAAAGGTGGCTCTCCTCATTGTTCTAATGGTTGTTCTGATGGTTGTTCGAAATTGTGGTCATGCCGCGGACGGCGAAAAATCTAGGTCTCGCCGAGCAGGCGGGACAGGTAGCGAGCGACGGCACGCACGGCCGCCATGTTGTTGGAATAGTCCATGCGGGTCGGTCCGAGCACGCCGAGGCGGGCCAGATTACCGTTGGCGGTGTAGCCGCTGGTCAGAACGCTCGCCTCGGGCAGGCCGAACGCCGCGTTCTCGCGGCCGATGCTGACCGAGACGCCGTGTTGGTCGGTCTCCATCTCGCCGAACAGGCGCAGCAGCACCACCTGCTCTTCGATGGCTTCGAGCACCGGGTAGATACTGCCGGAAAAATCGTCTTCGGTGCGCACCAGGTTCGCCGCGCCCGCCATGACGAGCTTGTCCTGGCGGTTGGCGCCGACCTGGTCGGCGAGGGTGCTCGTGATGAGATCGACGATCGGCTGCAGAGCCGGCGCGCCCGGCCATACGCTCGTGGCGAGGGCCGCGCTCGCTTCGGCCATGCCCAGTCCCACGACCGCCACGTTCAGTCGGGCGCGCACCTCGCCGAGCGTTTGCTCGTCGAGCACCCGCGGCAGGTCAATCACCCGCTGTTCCACTCCCCCGGAATCGGTGATCAGAACCGACAGGATGCGGGTCTCGGACAGCGGAACGAACTCGATGTGCCGCACCTTGGCGCGTGACAACGACGGGTATTGCACGAGCGCGACCTGATGAGTCAGCTGCGAGAGCAGCCGCACGCTGCGCACGAGCACTTCGTCGAGGTCGGCAGAATGGCCCAGGAATGTTTCGATCGCCTGACGCTGGGCCGGGGTGAGCGGGCGCAGGTCGGCGAGGTGGTCGACGAAGACACGGTAGCCCTTGTCGGTCGGGATACGTCCCGAGGAGGTGTGCGGGGCCGCAATCAGCTCTTCTTCTTCGAGCAGGGCCATATCGTTGCGAATGGTGGCCGCGGAGACGCCGAACGAGTGCCGATCAACGATCGATTTGGAACCCACAGGTTCGCGGGAGGCGACGTAGTCCTGCACAATGACGCGCAACACATCAAGTCCACGGTCGGAGACCATAACACCCGCCTTCCTCATTTTCCGGTTCTGCCTGGGTTGAATTGCTCGGTTGAATTACCTGGGTGAGCGGATGCCGCCACCGGGCGCGCAGACAGGCACGCGGGACCGCGGATTTGACGGGACGTCATTGGCACTCGCATCCACTGACTGCCAATCCTACCGCGACCGGCTGGGAACGCCCATTGCTTGTCTGCCCGAGAAAGCGTTTAATAGTGTTCACATGCTTCCCCGCGTTTAGCGAAAGGAACAATCATGAGCGATCCGCAGGCACAACCTCCCCGTGATCCGAGCTACGGTGAACCGACCTCCCGGGAACCGAATGTCGGCCAGCCCGGCGCGGGGCAACAGGCCGGCCCACCGATCGGGCAACCCGCTGGGCCACCGGTCGGGCAACCCGGCGGTCAGGCAGGAGGGCCACCCCCCGGAACCCCCTACGCCAACCCGGTGGTTGCGGCGCCCCTCTCCGAAGCCGACGATCGGCAGTGGGCCTCTTTCGCGCACCTCGGCGGCATTCTCAGCTTTCTGCCCGCTTTGATCATTTGGTTGGTTTTCAAGGATCGCGGTCGTTTCACCAACACCGAAACGAAGGAAGCGCTGAACTTTCAGATCACCCTGCTGATCGGTTACGTGGCCATCAACGTGGCCGCGTCAATCCTCGCTATCGTTACCTTCGGAATCGGCGGACTGCTCATTGGTCTGGCATGGCTGCTGTGGGTGGCCGGCGTGATCTTGTCGATCATGGGCTTTCTCAGTGCCAAAGACGGCCGAGGTTACCGCTACCCGTTCGCGCTGCGCCTCATCAAATAGTCAGCTGGTGGGATTTGGCCGCTGACGATTAGGCTGGGAGCCGCTGGCACCGCTGTGCCAGCGGCCGGCCGTGAACCTGGAGCCCCCATGTCAGAGCAGAACCCGTACCAGTCGACACCGCCCAACCCGATGAGCCCGGCCGACGAGAAATTGTGGGCGACGCTGATCCATGTCGGCGGCATCATCTTCAGCTTTCTGCCGGCGCTGATCGGCTACCTCGCGCTTCGGGATCGTGGCCCGTTTATTCGCGCCCACACCGCGACCGCGTTGAACTTTCAGATCTCGATCTATATCTACGGGGCCGTTCTGGTGCCCATCACCGTCGTCACGCTCGGCTTCGGCAGCATTCTGTATGCACCGTTGATTATCGTTGCCCTGATCTTCATGATTATGGCGGCGTTGGCTGCCAATCGCGGCGAGGGCTACAGCTACCCGCTCACCATCAAGTTCGTTAGCTAGGCGCTCGGCACTCGGGCGCTAGTCGCTCAGCCGTCGCACGACGGCGTCGGCCAGAAGCCGTCCGCGCAGGGTCAGTTCAACCGATCCGGCCAGGGCGGCTTTTGCGTCGATGAGCTCATCGGCGATGAGCCCGGCGACCTCGACGCGGCCGGCCGACGACAGCGAGGCCACCGGGATGCCGGTGCGGATGCGGCTCTGCAGCAGAATGCGTTCGAGTTCGCGGGTGGGAGCGTCGAGCGTTTCTCGGCCGGCGGCCGGCGAGAGAGCGCCGAGCATCCGTTCGGCATACGCGGCCGGATGCTTCACATTCCACCAGCGCACACCGCCGACATGGCTGTGCGCGCCGGGTCCGACGCCCCACCAGTCCTGGCCGGTCCAGTACGCGAGGTTGTGGCGCGACCGGTGGTCGTCGCTCGTGGCCCAATTGCTCACCTCGTACCAGTCGTACCCGGCGGCGGCGAGGAGTTCGTCGGCCAACTCATAGAAGTCAGCCTGTTGGTCATCGTCGGTCGGCGCGATCTCGCCACGGCGAATCTGCCGGGCCAGCTTGGTGCCGTCTTCAACGATGAGCGAATACGCACTCAGGTGGTCCGGATGCAGGCTGAGCGCTTGCTCCAGGCTCGCTCGCCAATCGGCCAGCGACTCCCCCGGCGTGCCGTAGATGAGGTCGAGGCTCACGTCGAGCCCGGCGGCGCGCGCCCACTCCACGACGAGCGGCACCCGCTCGGGGTCGTGGGTGCGTTCGAGCGTCGCCAGCACGTGCGGTACCGCGGACTGCATGCCGAACGACACCCGGGTGAAACCGGCCTCGGCGAGTGCGCCCAGGTATGCGGCATCAACCGAGTCCGGGTTCGCCTCGGTCGTCACTTCGGCGCCGGCGGCCAGGCCCCACTGATCACGTACGGCACCGAGCATGCGGGTCAGGTCGGTCACTGGCAATAGCGTTGGTGTTCCTCCCCCGAAGAACACCGTAGATACCGGGCGTTCCGGCACGCCCGATGCGGTCAGGATGCGGCCGGCCGCCTGCACCTCGAGCACGGCCTGGCTGGCATAGTCGCTCTGTTTTACGCCGCGCAGTTCGGTGGCGGTGTAGGTGTTGAAGTCGCAATAACCGCAACGCACCCGGCAGAACGGCACGTGCAGGTAGACGCCGAAATCGCGCATCTCGGCATCAACGGCCGCCGAGGCGGGCAGGAGGCCGTCGTCGGGTGCTGGATCGCCGACGGGGTGGGGTCCGGCCATGGGTAGTGCTCCAGTACGTAGAAAAGTTGTTGAATATTGGCGGATGGTGCCGCTACTTGATGACACCGGCGGGGTGCAGCGCCCGCAGGTACAGCTTTGTGAATCGTGCCTGTTGAAAACGCAGTACCGGCCAAGCCAGACGGTAGTACCAGGTGCTGGCTCGCGAGAACGAGCGGATGGTCAGCCAAACCGAGTCGTCATCGCGGTGTTCCACGATGAAAGATTCCTCGCCGCTTTCCGGGTGACCGGCCATGGTCCCGTAGGCGAATCCGATGCGCGCCACCTCGTCGATCACATACACAACCCGTACCGGCGCGGTCACGGAGAATATCCAGACCTTCGTCTTCAGCGTCGCTGTCATGCCGTTGGCGATGTACGGCGTGCCGTCTTCGGCGAAAGTCGCTTCGTTAACTGGATGCTGCTGGCCGACGGCGGGTGTGCCATCCGGCTCAAACGTCACCGGCGTGTACTGCACGCCCGTGCCGTTTTCCAGGTCGGTGACCTCCATGCCGCTGCCACGCTGAATTCCCCAGGTCATGAGCAGTTTGGTTGCGGCTTCAAATCGCTCGGCGGAGCTGCCGAGCTTAACGCTCTGCTCCATCGGGCGGTACCCCTTGGGCGGATAGCTCATCAGGTCGGGAGCGAGCGTGCCGCCGATGGCCGCATAGCTCACGGCGGCGTCGGTGAAGGTGGCCCTGCGCATCCGCTTTACTTCTTGTCTTTCGTTTCAATGTCACCCGACAGCGCGGCGATGAAGGCTTCCTGGGGCACCTCGACCCGGCCAACCATCTTCATGCGCTTCTTGCCCTCTTTTTGCTTCTCGAGCAGCTTGCGCTTGCGCGAGATGTCACCGCCGTAGCACTTGGCGAGCACGTCTTTACGCATCGCGGAGATGCTCTCGCGGGCAATGATGTGGGCGCCGATGGCCGCCTGGATGGGCACCTCGAATTGCTGGCGCGGAATAAGTTTGCGCAGGCGCCCGGTCATGAGCGCGCCGTAGGCGTAGGCCTTGTCACGGTGCACGATGGCGCTGAACGCATCGACCTGCTCGCCCTGCAACAGAATGTCGACCTTGACCAGGTCGGCCTCCTGCTCGCCGGAGGGTTCGTAGTCGAGCGAGGCGTAACCGGCGGTGCGACCTTTGAGCATGTCGAAGAAGTCGAACACGATTTCACCGAGCGGCATGGAATAGCGAATCTCGACGCGGTCTTCGCCGAGGTATTCCATGCCGAGCAGGGTGCCGCGGCGACTCTGGCAGAGTTCCATGATGACGCCGACGTAGTCTTTCGGCGCGAGGATGGCGGCCTTGACCATGGGCTCGAGCACCTTGGCGATCTTGCCGGTGGGATACTCGCTCGGGTTGGTCACCGTGATCGTGCGTTTGTCGTCGGTCGTGACCTCGTAGGGCACGCTCGGCGCGGTCGTGATGAGGTCGATATTGAATTCGCGTTCGAGGCGTTCGGTGATGATCTCGAGGTGCAGCAAGCCGAGAAAGCCACAGCGAAAACCGAAACCGAGAGCGACGGATGTTTCGGGTTCATAGCCGAGGCTGGCATCGGAGAGCTTCAGTTTGTCGAGGGCCTCGCGCAGCGCCGGGTAGTCGCTGCCGTCGATCGGGTACAGACCGGAGAACACCATCGGCTGCGGCTCGTCATAGCCCGGCAGCGCCTCGGTCGCCGGACGCACCGCGGTCGTGATCGTGTCGCCCACTTTGGACTGGCGCACATCCTTCACGCCGGTGATCAGGTAACCGACCTCGCCGACCTTGAGCCCCCTGCTCTCGATCGGCTCGGGCGAGATGACACCGATTTCGAGGATCTCGTGGGTCGCCCGCGTCGACATCATCTGGATTTTTTCGTGGGCCTTGAGGTGGCCGTCAATCATGCGCACATAGGTGACGACGCCGCGGTAGCTGTCGTAGACCGAGTCGAAGATCATGGCGCGCGCGGCGGCATCCGGATCGCCCTTCGGCGACGGAATCATGGTCGTGGCGAGGTTGAGCAGTTCTTCCACCCCGGCGCCGGTCTTGCCGGAGACCCGCAGCACGTCTTCGGGGCGCCCACCGATGAGGCTCGCGAGTTCGCGGGCATACTTGTCGGGATCGGCGGCCGGCAGGTCGATCTTGTTGAGCACCGGAATGATCGTGAGGTCGTTCTCGAGTGCGAGGTACAGGTTGGCCAGGGTCTGAGCTTCGATGCCCTGGGCCGCGTCAACCAGCAAAATGGCGCCCTCGCAGGCGGCCAGGCTGCGCGACACCTCGTAGGTGAAGTCGACGTGGCCGGGAGTGTCGATCATGTTCAGCGCGTAGGTCGTGCCGTCCAGCTCCCACGGCATGCGCACGGCCTGGCTCTTGATGGTGATGCCGCGTTCACGCTCGATGTCCATGCGGTCCAGGTACTGGGCGCGCATGGAACGTTCGTCGACCACGCCGGTAATCTGTAGCATGCGGTCGGCGAGGGTCGACTTGCCATGGTCGATGTGGGCGATGATGCAGAAGTTGCGGATGAACTCGGGGGCCGTGGCGGCCGGTTCCAGCGCGTGAAGGGCTCTCGGTGACATAGTTCGTCTATTGTCCCATGCTCGGCCGGGTTGTTCGGTCTACGCGCGTCGCGCCTCGCCTAACGGTTGGTGCCTCCGTGACGATCGGCCCGGTCACGGCCGAGGTCGTCGAGGGCGCGCTGTAGTTGCGCGCTGGTGGGGCCACCTGCTCGGCTCACGCCCGGGAGTCAGCGCTCGCGTCCGTGTTCAGACCTGCGACGCTTCGCTGCCCGGGCGGTGCCACGCACCATCGTGAAAGATGATGGCCGATGGGCGAATCTCGACGGCGCCGTACTGAGCACCGGGGCACTTCGCGGCCCAGCTGATGGCTGCGTCCAGATCGGGGACCTCGAGCACAAAAGTTCCGTTCAGACGCTCCTTGGTGTCGGCGAATGGACCGTCCTGCACCCTCAATTCGCCGTCGCGTACCGAGATGGTAGTGGCCACGGCGACCGGCTGCAGGATGTCGGCGGAGACGAGCACGCCGGCGGAATCGAGCGATTTCGCGTAGGCGTCGAACGCCCGACGGCCCCATTCCATGGCCTCGTCGCTGACCTCGGCGTCGCCGGCTTCCTGGCTCATGACGAGCAGTGAGTACTGCATGAGTGGTGTCCCTTCTGATTATTTGATACTGACACCGACATGAAGATCGAGACAGGCCGAAATCGACACCGCCGCAAAGACAACCGCGCGCTTGTCAAAGATTGGTCGGCCCGGGCCGCGCTCGCGCGGCGCGGTGGCTAGGCTCGCGGGCATGGAGACTTGCCCGGCCCGCGTGCCAGTTTTACTCGTGCACGGCATTCGCGCCTCGGCCACAATGTGGCGTTTTCAGGAGCAGAGCCTACGGGCGGCCGGGTATCCGGTGCTTGCGATCGATCTTCCCGGCCACGGGCAGCGGATGCGCGAGCCGTTCACGGTGCCGGCCGCCCTCGCCGCCATCGATGACGGCGTGGCCAGGCTCGGCGGCCGGGTCTTGCTCGTGGGGCTCTCCCTCGGCGGTTACTACGCCGTGACCTACGCAGCGAATCACCCCGACCGGGTGGCCGGACTCGTCGCCGCGGGGTGCAGCGCCGTTCCGCGGGGCGTCTTGCTGGAGGGATATCGCCTGCTGGCACGTCTGATCCACCGTCTTCCCGATCGTGGCCTGTGGCTGCACGAGACCATGGCACGCAGATTGCTGCCTCCGGCAGGAGCGCGAGATGTGCTCGCGGGCGGAGCCGCGCTCGACGTGATGGATTCCGGGCTGCGAGCGACATCGACGCTGGCACCGCTGGCCAGTCTGGCGGCCTACCCGGGACCGATCTGGCTGGTCAACGGCGCGCTCGATCACTTTCGACTCAATGAGCGGCGTTTTCTTGCCGCCTGCCATGACGGGCGGATCGTTGTGGTGCCGGGGGCCACCCATCTCTCCAGCCTGGCCCAGCCCGAGCGCTTCACCGCGATTCTCCTGCGGATAGCGGCGCTGGTGAGCGGCCATCCATCGACTGGAACAACCGCGCCGCAATAGCCGCCCGGCTTCCACCTGGGTGTTCGCGGCAGCGCATGCAATCCCCTGCATTTTCTGATTTGTCTCCCGCGCAGAGCACTCTCGCCCAATAGCTGCGCCCGCTGGATCTGAACTGATCTTCAGCGCAGGCGCCGCCGCGTGCGCCGCGCGCGTCCGGCGAATGTGCACCACCCAACCGCTGGCCCAACTGGCCCGATCAGATGGTGGACGGGCTCGTTTTGCCCTGGTCGCCGTCGGGATCAGCGGTGGCCTCGCGGCGCGCGGCCATGATTGATGCGTTGATGCCGGCGATGAGGCTCCTCGCGTCGATCGCCCCGGTCCAGCGCTGTCCGTTGATGAAGAACGTGGGAGTGCCCAGGGCGCCGGACGCCTGGGCGCTGGCGAGGTCATCGCGGATGCGCGCCGCCGTGGCCGGTGCGTCGAAGGCCTCATCGAAGAGCTGCTCGTTCAGGCCCAGCGTCCCAACGCGGTCCATCAGGTCGTCGTAGGAGAGGTGGTCCTGGTCGGCGAACAGAGCGTCGTGCATCTCCCAGAACTTACCCTGGGCGCCGGCGGCCTCGGCGGCCTGAGCAGCAAGGAGCGCTCGGGGGTGGTCGTCGACCAACGGCAGGTGGCGGAAAACATAACGCAGCCGGGACCCGTAGTGGGCTCGCACTTCGTCGATCGACCCGGTTGCCCGGGCGCAGAACGGGCATTCGAAGTCGGCGAACTCCACGAGCGTGGCCTCCGGCTCCCCGGGTGCGTCGAGCGGGGTGTCCCGTGAGCCGTCGTGAACATGAACGTGGTCACGGTCGGGGTCGACCGGTGGCACCAGCGTGCTCGGCGTGGTGTGCGCGGCGGGCCCGAACCGGCGGCCCAGCGCGAAAAGGGACCATCCCAAAAGCGCCGCGACCAGCGAGGCGGTCAGCACCCCGATGCGCGCCTGGTCGGCGAGCACCTCGTCGTCGCGCAGGGCCAGGTCGACGATGAGCAGCGAGATGGTGAAACCGATCCCTGACAGCGCCGCACCCCCGGCGATCTGCCATCGGTCCAGCCCGGGTGCCAAGTCCCCCAGACGCAGCCGTACCGCGGCCACCGTTCCACCGAGGATCCCCAGGAGCTTCCCGCCGACCAGGCCTGCCACCACGCCCCAGGTGACCGGCGATGTTGCGGCGCTGGCCAGCACGTCGGCGTCCAACACGATGCCGGCATTGGCCAGGGCGAACAGCGGCACGATCACGAAGACGGACCACGGCTGGTACAGCAGTTGGAGACGGTCGGTGGGCGCGATCGAAGCATCGATGGACCAGCGGGCAGCACGCGCGTAGCGAGGCCCGGGGTCTTGGCGGTAGGTCGTCACCGCACGGGCCGCAGCCGCGACCCCGAGGCGACGGGGAATGAATGCCGGGGTGAGCAGCGCGATGACCACCCCGGCGATGGTGGGGTGCACGCCCGAGGCCACGGTGGCCACCCACACCGCGGTGCCCAGCACGAAGTAGAGCGGCCCGCGGCCGATTTTGAGCCGCGCCAGCGTTGCCATGATAGCGATGCCGCCGGCGGCCAGAAGCAGCGGCCCCCACTCGAGGTGATCGGTGTAGAACAACGCGATCACCGTCAGCGCACCGATGTCATCGGCGACGGCCAGGGTGAGCAGAAACAGGCGCAGCTGCTGCGAGCCCCGGGGCCCGACCAGGGCGAGAACACCGAGCAGAAAAGCGGTGTCGGTGGAGATCACCACGCCCCACGCTGCGGCGGCCGCGCCAGAGGGGTTCAGGGCCAGGTAGACCAGGGCCGGCACGGCCAGACCGGCCGCCGCGGCCGCGATGGGTACCGCGGCGCGGCGCGGGTCGGACAGATCGCCGACCACTAGTTCGCGTTTGACTTCCAGGCCGAGCACGAAGAAGAAGAACACCATCAGCCCGTCGTTGACCCAGTGCTTGAGGTCCAGGTCCAAACTGGCACCACCGAGGGTGATGTTCAGCGGGGTGCTCCAAAACTGCTCGTAGGTCGCTCCCGCCGGCGAGTTTGCCCACACCAGCGCCGCCAGCGTCGCGCCCAACAACACCGCCGCCCCAGCCGATTCCTTCGCCATGAAACGGCGAACCCCATCGACCAGTCGTCCGGTGCGCTGCCCCGGGGCTGGTGTCTGCAACGAGGAGTCGTTCATCGGTCGATCCTTCGTGTGGTCGAACAGGTCAGCAGCAGGATTGCCCCAATGCCACAGTTTACTTTGGGGTCGCGACCACGCCACGACCGCCGAGCCGCGCGGTTCACTGCTTTCGCTTCCCGAGGTCACGGGAGACATGCTTCATCGTGCGCGGGAGCTGCGCCCGTGCGCGGGCGGCGGAACTCACGCGCACTGGCACAGGTCCCGCGCCACGAGATACGCGGGAGTACCGACCAAACCAAAGCTCCCGCGCACCGGCGCAACACCCGCGTAGAGCGCTCATCAGCGCTGACCTCGGACCGTAACACCCGCGCACCGGCGCAGATCCCGCGCAGCGCGTTCGAGCATCCGGGACCCGCTGACCGCGGCCGCTTTCCGCGACCACCCGCTCCGGGGTCCAATCATCCGCTTCTGAGGCCGGCCGGCCCGGTTTGGGCGTCGGGTCGTTTGCTGGTAGCGTTAGTGGTTGGCTTGCGTGTCGGGTCCCACCCCGCACGATTTTCGCCGCAGAAGCGCCCTCTACCGCTGAGCGGCTGTCCATACAAGATTGTTCTGACCAGAACTTAACGAAAGCGTAAAAAACGTGGCAAATATCAAGTCGCAGATCAAGCGAATTGGCACCAACAAGAAGGCCCAGGAGCGTAACAAGGCCGTCAAGAGCGAGTTCAAGTCCGCGATTCGCGCGACTCGTTCCGCGATTGCCGCTGGCGACAAGGACAAGGCCGTCGTCGGTCTCGCCTTTGCTTCCAAGAAGCTCGACAAGGCCGTCAGCAAGGGTGTCATCCACCAGAACCAGGCTGCGAACAAGAAGTCGGCCATCGCGAAGGCCGTTTCCGCACTCGTCTAATCGGCACCAGTTCCACACACGGGGGAATACCGAATCAGTTCGCGAGAGCGGATGCGACTCCTCAGGTAAAAATGCCCCCACCGTCTCGGTGGGGGCATTTTTGTATCTGCAAAGCCACTGTACCGGCCATCCCACGGCGCCCTCCTCTCGCATCGTGTATCCCGGCCGGCCCACCCCGCCTCGTGCATCAGCGCCCCACTATACTGACGCCGTGAAGAGCACCCCACCGGTCAATAAGATTCCGGACACCAGCGCACCGCAGCGCCGCACGCATGCTCGTTTCCTCGCCGCCCTACTCAGCCCCGCGGCACTCGCTGTTGCAGTGTGGCTCGCGTTCAGTACGAGCGACGTCGCAGCAGCCAGCACGCGGATCCAACACCTTGTCGCACTGGGCGCGTTCGTGCTCTTTCTCACTGGAATCACGTTCTATCTTGCCGCAGCGGCGGCCACCGGGTCCCGCGGCCGCGGGAAGTTTGGCGGGCAAATCGAAGCCGACGGAGCAGGTCGAACAATTCGACGCATCCGTTCGCTATCCGGAATCGGAGCCGTCTTTGCACTCGCCGCCGTGCTGACGATCGCCGGGCTCGAAGCGCTGCGCATCGTCGCGCCGCCAGCCAACCGCCCGGTCTCCGTGCAATTCTCCGAGATCACCGGCCGCGTTCAGTTCGAATATTGTCCGAGCCTCCCCGGATCTTTTGAGGCCCTCGTCAAGCCCCCGGATCTGGCCGGTTCATCAACCCTGCTGCCCGTCTGGGTCGCCGGCACGGTATGCGGCAACCCGAATTTTCAGAATGGAGTGTGGCTCTATCTGAACCGCTCAACCATCACGGTCGCGGATGCCGGCGACCGGTGATCGGTGACCGGTGTCGGCCACCGGGTACGACGGTGACCGGTTGTGACGGGAATAAGCTGGATGGCGACAAACTGCACGTAGGAGTCTTGACGGTGGCTATTGTTCACCGCGACGGGCGATCACGCCGATCAGCCGCTCCAGGGCGAAGACCGGGTCGCGGCCGGCACCCTTCACCGCGGCATCCGTCTCGGCGAGCACCAGAATGCAGTGCGCCAGACCCTCGTCGCTCCACCCCCGCAGGTCTTTCTGCGCCCGTTCGACCTGCCACGGTGCCAGGCCGAATTGGGCACCGAGCTGCACCGAGCCACCGCGCGCCCCGAACACTTTGGCCATGGTGCGGATCTTCATGGCGAACGCCGCGACAATCGGAACCGGGTCGGCTCCGGACGAGAGCGCGTGCCGCAGAGTGACGAGCGCCTCTCCGTTGCGGCCGGCGATGGCCCAGTCGGCCACCTTGAAGGCGTTGGTTTCCACCCGACCGCCGTAGTAACGGTCGACCGTGGTTTCGGTGACCTCGCTCGTGGCATCCGCAATGAGTTGCTGACAGGCCGCGGACAGTTCGGCCAGATCGTCCGAGAACGCTGCCACCAGCTGGCGCAGTGCGCTGACCGTGACACGCTTGCCCGCTGCCTTGAACTCGTTCGTGGCGAATTCATACTTCTCGGTGTCTTTTTTGAGTTCCGCGCAGACGATTTCAATCGCGCCGCCCAGTCCACTTCGGATGGTGTCGAGCAGTTTTTTACCGCGCACTCCCCCGCCGTGCCGCAGCACGACATAGGTGTCATCGGCCGGATTATTGAGGTAGTCGAGCGCCTCAGCCAGAAAAGTGTCGCTGCATTTCTCAACATTGCTGACCCGAATCAGCCGCGGTTCACCGAACAATGACGGGCTGGCGAGAGTCAGCAGTTCACCGGGCGCATAACTGTCCGCCTGCACGTCGCTGATTTCGAGGCTCGGATCTTCCAGCTTGAGAAAATCACGCAACTGGCGGATGGCGCGTTCGGCGAGAAATGTCTCGGTCCCGGAAACCAGCACGATCGGCGCCGGACGCACCTGGTGCCATCCGAGCTGGGGAATAACGGTGCCCTTGGCCGCGCGGGTGGTGGAAGCCTTACCGGCCCGGGAACCGGTCGTGGCGGGTCGTGCAGCCAATGCGTTCTCCTAGGGTTTCGTGCGCGGTAAATCAAGCCTAACCCGCACCGCTGACCCTCCTGTCAGTATCCGCTCGGCCGAACGGTGCACTGTGGGGGCCGAAGCCGCAGGGGTCGCGGGGGGAGCACGCCCGGATACCTTCTCGGCCCACAGCACGAGGGTGCCGTTGGCCCCGGGCGCGATGACCGCCATGCCTTCGCGGTCGGTTCGCACCGCGAGTGTGCCTACGGAGGCCAAGATGTTCAGCAACGTGTCGGTCGGGTGACCATAGCTATTCTTCACCCCGACCGAGATCAGCCCCACCCGCGCCCGCAGGTCAGCATAGAGCTCCGTGCTCTGGTCGGCCGAGCCATGGTGTGCCACCTTGACGACATCGACCCGTCCGGGCGGTGAGACACGGCGCAGGGCATCTTGCGCCTCCTGCCCGAGGTCACCGAGAAAGATAGACCGGATGCCCCGTCCGTCAAACATGATCGTGAGACTCCCCGGGTTGCCCACCTGCATCGTCGTCGCTCCACGAAGTGGCCAGAGAATGTTCCAGCGCAGGCTGCCGAGGGTGCCGGCATCGCCGCGTGCCGCCTGACTCACCGTGGCACCGCCAGCGGCGAGGCGCTCGTGCAGGCGTTCGTCCTCGGCGTTTTCCGGCACCCCGACCAGGGCGGTATCGACCCGTCCGATGACGGCGTCCACGCCGCCGATGTGATCAAGGTCATAGTGGGTGAGCACGAGCAGATCGATATGGGTGATGCCGAGGGTGGCCAGGCAGTTGGTGAGCAGCTGGGGGTCGGGACCGACGTCGACGAGCCCGTATTGGTCGCCGTCCCGCACGACGACGGCGTCGCCCTGGCCGATATCGCAAGCTGCAATCTGCCAGTCGGAGGGGAAGGATACGACGCGGCCCAGTCCGGTCCCGATCAGGGACCCCGCGTACCCGCCCAGACCGACGAGCAGCACGGCCAGCACCGCTGCGGGCCAGCGGGCGGGCCGAGCCGCCGGCCCACGTAACACCACCACCAGGGTGAGCAGAGTAGCGACCGAGAGCAGCAGCACTCCCAGCGCACCACCGGGCCAGGGCAGCCGGGTTCCCGGCAGAGTTGACACCCCCTGGGCAACGGCGGCAATCCAGGCCGATGGCAGCCACGCCAGGGCCAGCAGCCCCGAGGCGACGCCGGGAAGTAGGGTCAGGGTCAGGCAGGCGACCAGCCCGACCACGGTCGCGATCGGCGCGGCTGGACCGGCCAGAATATTGGCCGGAACGCCATACAGCGGCAGGCTCGGGTTCAGCAAGATCAACACCGGTTGGCAGGCAAGCTGGGCGGCCAAAGGAATGGCGATGATTGCGGCGAGTGCCCCCGGCATCCACCGTGCCAGTACACGACCGAGTGGACCGGCGAGGAGCAGGAGCCCCGCGGTGGCGAGCACTGACAAGGCAAACCCGTAGTTGCGGGCCAGCCACGGATCGAACGCCAGCAGTCCGATCACGACGCCGAGCAGGGTGGGCACGCCGCGACCGGGGCGGCCAGCACCGATGGAGAGCAGGGTGAGCGTTGCCATGACCGCCGAGCGCAGCACGCTCGGCTCCGGCGTGACCAGGACCGTGAAGCCGAGCAGCGTCAGGAGCGAGAGCGCGATGCGCCAGGAGCGCCGCAACCGAAGATAGCCGCCGAGCAACATGATCGAGGCGATCACAATCGCACAATTTGCTCCGGATACCGCGGTCAAATGGCTGAGCGAGCTGGTCTTCATGGCGGTGTCGAGTGCCGAACTGACCGCACTGGTGTCGCCGATGGCCAACCCGGGCAGCAGATCTCCCCCATCCCCCGAGAGCGTCGTGGCCGCCTTCATGAATCGGGCCCGAACGTCGTTGGACCAGTGCAACCACCACGGCGGCGGGGCTACGCTGGCCGCCGAGCCGGTGACGAACAGCAGCGCGACTGCGGCGTCGCCCGGCTCGGTCGTGCGCAGCGTGGCACGCACCCTCAGTTTCACGCCGATTTGGGGCTCGTCGCCGTCTTTGGCCGCTTCGGCGAACACCACCACCGGACTCGACACCTGGGCGCTCGCACCGTTCCCGTCGATCTGGGTGAGGGTGGCCCGATAGCGCACCCGACCGGAGGTTCCGCTGCCGATGAAGGCCTTGGCCGCCACCGGAACAGACCACACGGTGACGATAGCTGTCACCGTCGCGTGCGACTGCGCCGCGGCACGCACCTCCGCCGGCAGACGCACCGGCGCCCACACTCCGATGGCCGTGGCCACAAGAGCCGCGCCAGCGCAGCAGAGCACCAGGCTACCGCCCAGTTTCTGCCAACGATCGGGGCTCGGCGTACCGGTGTTCCTCGAACTGGTGCTCTTCTGGCTGGTCTTCCTCGTGCCGTTCTCCCTCCTTACGGCGCTACCCGCGGTGCTCCGCCGCGGCAGCCGGCTGACGAGGAGAGCTGCGGAGCAACCGCCGGCCAGCAGCCAGAGCGTCACTGCAACGGATTCGGCCGCCTCTGGCGCTCCGATCAGCAGGCCGGAGCTCAGCCACACGGCGGCTGCCGGCAGCGCCAGCCGTAGGTCGAGGCTCATATCGTGATGAGGTCTTTGAGCGCCTCGAAGGTTTTATCGCCGATCCCGGCGACGTCGCGCAGCGCATCGACAGTGGCGAAGCGGCCGTTCGTCGTGCGGTAGTCGATGATGCGCTGCGCCATGGTCGGGCCGATGCGGGGCAGGGAATCCAGATCGGCCACCGTCGCCGTGTTGAGGTTGACCTTGGCGGCAGGAACGTTCGCGGCACCGGAGCCCGCTGCCGCTGGCGGGATTCCCGGTGGCACCTCACCCTGGCGGGGAACATAGAACTGCTCACCGTCACTGAGAATTCGGGCCAGGTTCACTCCGGCCGGATCTGCTTCGGCGATCAACCCTCCGGCTGCGGCAATAGCATCCATCACCCGGGCGCCGTCGTGCAACTCAAACAACCCGGGCTGGGTCACCGCCCCCAAAACGTGCACGAAGATGACGACTCCGACGTCTGCCCCGCCCGGCGTCGCACTCGCCCCGGCATCAAACGGTTCAAGAATGGCACTGTCGGAGGCGCCCCCCGACGGGATCGACACCGATCCGGATTCGACCGTGCGCTGCCCGGCTTGCTGGCCCACCGCCGACACGACGACGGCAACGACGAGGGCGAGCAGCAGCAGCACGACGGCCGCTCCGACGCCAACCCGCAGCCGGGGACGAGCCCGAGCGGTCGGAGCGAGTCGCTCCAGATCGAGGAGGGAATGGTCGGGCTGCATGCTCGCAGGCTAGGCGGCGCCGGGCATCCGTTCGTCAGCGACTCATGGATCTGGGCGCTGACGGGGTTGCCAGGCGACTGTGGAGGAGCGCCCCGATCTCCGACGTTGCGGTGACAAGCCGGTCAGAAGCGGCGGATCCCGGTCACTGCCGGTCGGCAGCACCCGCGCGCGCGGGCGCTCGCGTGCAGCGCCGTCGATGACCGTGCAACACTGGATCGACGAAAGGAACGACCTGTGGATGACCCGCGCGCGAATATGGAGGGCAACGGCCTGCTCGGACTCGGCGCCCCCCGGGTCAACTGGGCCAAGACGCCGGGACGGGTACCCGGGTTCTGGCTGTCCGTGGCCGGCACCATCCTGGCCCTGCCCGTTCCCCCCGCCGGCTTCATCCTCGCTGTCATCAGCCTGATGTTCTCCGGCAAGGCCTTCGGAGTCATCCCGGCCAAGGCTCGCGGCCGGGGACTCAACCTGACGGCGATCGCTCTGGCCGTCGTGGCGATCCTGGTCTCGCTCGTGCGCGTCTTCGCCTAGCCGCCAGGACGCCGAGCTCTGCGAGAGCGGCCCCGACCGTTCCCCGCTGGGGACCGACCGGGGCCGCTCGTTCGCGTGTGCTACGGGCGGGTGACGAACGAGACGAGCTTGGGCACCCGCACGATCACTTTAACGATCTCGCGGTCTCCGATCGAACGGATAACAGCGGGCGCCTCCCTGGCCATCTTTTCGAGGTCTTCGCCGGAGACCTTCGGCGACACTTCGAGCAGGGTGCGCATTTTACCGTCGACCTGCACGACCGCGGTGAGCGACTCCTGCACGAGGAGGGTCTGCTCGGCCTTGCGCCACGGTACGAGAGCGATGCACGGCTCGTAGCCGAGGTGCTCCCACATATCCTCCGCGGCGTACGGTGCGAACAGGTTCAGCGCCATGGCGGTGGCCTCGGCGGCTTCGCGCACCGCGGCATCCGCGGGGCCGGCACCGGTGTCGATGACCTTGCGGGTGGCGTTGACCAGTTCCATCAGGCGCGCCACGACCACGTTGAATTTGAACGATTCGACCAGGCCGGGAGCATCGGCAAGGAACCGGTGGGTGACCCGGCGCAGGGTCACATCGCCGGTCTTCCACTCCACGTCGGGGGCGCTCGTGACGTCACGCGCGACACGCCACGCGCGGGCGAGGAACTTGGCCGAGCCGACCGGGGAAACGTCTGCCCAGTCGATGTCGTCTTCCGGTGGACCGGCGAACGCCATCGTGAGGCGCACGGCATCCACACCATGCTCTTCGACTTCCTCGGTGAAGTAAACGAGGTTGCCCTTGCTCTTGCTCATCTTGGTGCCGTCAAGAATGACCATGCCCTGGTTGAGCAGCGCGGTGAACGGCTCGGTGAAGTTCACGTAGCCCTCATCGAACAGGAACTTCGTGATGAAACGTGCGTAGAGCAGGTGCAGGATGGCGTGCTCGACGCCACCCACGTACTGGTCGACGGGCGCCCATTTGTCGGCATCCTTCGGATCGAACGCCTTGGTGTCGTCGCCCGGGTTCAGGAACCGCAGAAAATACCAGGAGCTGTCGACGAAGGTGTCCATGGTGTCGGCGTCGCGACGGGCCGGGGTGCCGTCGATCGGGTTGGGCACGTTGACCCAGTCCGTTGCGCCACCAAGCGGGCTGGTGCCCTTGGGCTTGAGGTCGAGTCCATCGCTGGAGGGGAGCAGCACGGGCAGCTGCTCTTCCGGAACCGGAATTTCGGTGCCGTCTTCGCCATGGATGATCGGAATCGGCGTTCCCCAGTAGCGCTGACGAGAAATGAGCCAGTCGCGCAGACGGTAGTTCTTGGCGGCGCGGCCCAGTCCGTCGGCGGCCAATTGCTCGATGATGCGCTTGATGGCGGTGATCTTGCTCAGGCCGTTGAGCGGTCCGGAGTTGATCAGGCGGCCCTCGCCGGAGAGGGCGATGCCGGTGCTCAGTGGATCGAGCGCCGGCAGCTCTTCGGTGCCGTCGAGCATGGCCTGCGTGATCACCGGAATCATTCCGGTTGCGGGAGAGTTGGTATCGACGACGACAACGACCGGCAGATCGAAAGCGCGGGCGAAGTCCAGGTCACGCTGGTCGTGGGCGGGCACCGCCATGATCGCGCCGGTGCCGTAGTCGGCGAGCACGTAGTCGGCGGCCCAGATGGGCAGGCGTTCGCCGTTGACCGGGTTGATCGCGTAGCGGCCGAGGAAGACACCGGTCTTTTCACGGTCGGTGGCCTGGCGTTCCATCTCGGTGCTGCGCTGCACGCGCACGAGGTACTCCTCGAATGCTTCCTGCACCTCGGGCGTCGACTCGGCGACGAGTTCGGCGGCGAGATCGCAGTCCGGCGCGACGACCATGAAGGTGGCGCCGAACAGCGTGTCGGGGCGGGTGGTGAAGACGGTCACGCGCTCGGTACGTCCCTCGATCGCGAAGTCCACATCCGCTCCGATGGAGCGTCCGATCCAGTTGCGCTGCATGTTGAGCACCTTGGCCGGCCAGGTGCCCTCAAGTTGGTTGAGGTCGTCGAGCAGGCGATCGGCGTAATCGGTGATCTTGAAGTACCACTGGGTGAGCTTCTTCTTCACCACCACGGCGCCGCTGCGGTCGCTCGTCCCGTCGGCCAGGACCTGCTCGTTGGCCAGCACGGTCTGGTCGATCGGATCCCAGTTAACCCAGCTGTCCTTGCGGTAGGCGAGGCCCTTCTTATAGAGCTGCAGAAACAGCCACTGGGTCCACTTGTAGTACTCGGGGTCGCTCGTGTGCAGTTCACGGTCCCAGTCGAAGCTGGTGGCGTAGAGCTTCATGCTCTTCTTTTGCTGCGCGATGTTGTCGTAGGTCCAGCCGCGCGGGTCGATGCCGCGCTTGATGGCGGCGTTCTCGGCGGGCAGCCCGAAGGAGTCCCAGCCGATCGGGTGCAGCACGTTGAAACCCTGGTGGCGCCAGTACCGCGCCACGACGTCGCCGAGCGCGTACACCTCGGCGTGCCCCATGTGCAGGTCGCCGGAGGGGTAGGGGAACATATCGAGCACGTACTTGCGCGGGCGGGTGTCGCCCTCGGCGCTCGTCTTGAACGGCGCGAGCTCTTCCCAGATGGGTTGCCACTTCGCCTGGATCGCCGCGAAGTCATACACTTCTTCGTCGCTCTCATCGCGCGCGTCGATGCGTACGCTTTCGTGCTCGTGTGCCACGTGACTCTCATTCATTGCAGGGGTTAAGCATGGTCTGTGCCGAACTTTCGCTCGGGTATGCCCGCGACAAAGCGCGCGCGTACAGTGTCTAGATTACTAGGGCGCAGCGACGCCGAGGCTCGCCAGCAGCGCGGCCGCCTTGATTCGGGTCTCGTCAATCTCCTCGCTGGCGTCGGAGAGTGCCGTGATTCCGCCGCCAGTACCGATGCTCGCACCGTGGGAATCCAGCACGATGCTGCGGATGACGATGGCCAGGTCGGCGACGCCGCCCCGCCCAATGTAACCAAACGCTCCGGAATAGATCCCCCGCGGTCCCCGCTCCAGCCCGTTGAGAATGCTCATCGCGCTCCGTTTCGGAGCTCCCGTCATGGAACCGGCCGGAAAGCATGTTTCGATGGCATCGACGACTGTGACGCCCGGTGCCAGTTGCGCCTCGATCGTGCTCACCAGCTGATGCACGTGCGGGTAGCTTTCGACGGCGAGCAGGGTGGAAACCGCGACCGTGCCCAACTGCGCGATCCGACCGATGTCGTTGCGCATGAGATCGACGATCATCAGGTTCTCGGCGCGTTCCTTGTCACTGTGCGCCAGTTCGAGTTTCAGCCGCTCATCCTCGTCCGGTTCGCTCGCGCGCGGGCGGGTTCCCTTGATCGGCTTGGTGCGGATGCGGCGATCGCCTCCCACGTACAGAAACTGCTCCGGGCTCGCGCTCAGAAGTGCGACGTCACCGAATCGCAACAAGCCGCCGTGGTGGCTGGGACTGCCGGCGCGCAAGGCTACGAAGGTGTCGACCGGGTGCCACGAGCCCGGCACCCGAATCTCGTTCGTCAGGCACAGCTGATAGGCGTCACCGTCGTGGATGGCGGCCAGGCAGGTCCCGATCAGGGCAGCATAAGTGGCCGGGTCATGACGCCAGAGCGGGGGCACGGATGCCGGCGGCCGGCCTTCCCGGCCCGGCCCGGCTTCGGCCGCTGTCGCTGCGCCACCCACTGCCGCTGTCGCTGCCCCACCCGCTGCCGCTGCCTCTGCCTCTGCCTCTGCTTCTGCCTCTGCCTGAAGATGGATCGCCGTGAGGGCAGCGTCGGTCTGATCGAACCAGGCGGTGACGGTTGCGAGTGGTTCGGCGGAGCCTGGTTCGGCCGAGCTGGTACCCGCCACGAGCGTGACCGTGCGGTCGCCGTGGTCGAACCGGAGGAGACGGTGCACCTCGAGCAGCGCGGCATCGGGGTAGCGCGACCCGTGCACGGGGGTGCCGACGGTTTGCGCTCCGAGCTCGTAGCCGAGCCACCCGACCCATCCGAGCTCGAAACCGGCCTGCCGGGTGGGATCATCGTTCTCACCGGCCTGCGCCGCGAGATCGCGACGCAGAAAATCGAAGATGGTCTCCTGAGTCACGTCGGGTGGTGCAGCATCCGTTGTCTCGATGGTTCGACTGGTGACCGTTCCCGCGGCCACGGAGGCCGTGACGAAACGGGAGTGGGGCGAGGCTGCGCCGAGGTAACTCACGCCGGTCTGGGCACCGGGACCGGTGTCGAGCCAGAACGCGTACGGATCAGTGGCATACAGCGACGCGAATGCGGCTGCGGGGTCCGTCCAGGCGGTCAGGAGCCTCCTCTGCACGGTACCGGTCACCAGAACAGCCTAGCTTTGCGCCGCGGCCGGGCAAATCGACGCAACCACGCCACGCGACCTTGTTGATATCGGCGCAGCACGTAGGCTGGGAAAAATGAATGACACCCTCACGTGGATCCTCGATATCGTGTCCAGCGTCGACCCGATCATTCGGACCCTCCTGGCGTTTCTGGGCATGCTTCTGGAGACCTCGGTGCTGGTGGGACTGCTTGTTCCCGGCGACACGATCGTCATCGTGGCCAGCACGGCGATAGCCGGGCCGGTAGAGTTCGTCACCCTCGTGCTGGCTGTGATCGTGGGGTCTCTGGCCGGGGAGAGCATCGGTTTTGCACTGGGGCACCACTTCGGTCCCTACATTCGGAGCAGTCGGCTCGGCCGACGGATCGGCGAACGCAACTGGATCCGCGCCGAAAACTACCTCGAGCGGCGCGGCGGCGTTGCCGTGTTCATCTCCCGGTTTCTGCCGGTTCTGCACTCCCTCATTCCACTGACCGTCGGCGCCAGCCGAATGCGTTACCGAGCCTTCATGGCCTGGACCGTTCCCGCGTGCATTATTTGGGCGCTCGCCTACGTGAGCGTCGGATCGGCCGCGGCGGAGGGCTACCGCGACCTGAGCGGGCGCCTGCACTCCGCCGGGTACCTGTTCGTCGGGGTGATTGCCCTGTTCGTGCTGGCCGTTTTCTTGATCAAGAAGTGGCTGCACCGGCGCGAACAGCGCCACATGGACTGAAACCCTAGGCGTGCGCCGGCAGGGTCACCCGGGCCGTTACGAGCTCGTCCGGCACGGGAGTGTGCGAGATCAGCAACACCGCGCGGTGGGCGTCGGCCGCCGCCGTGAGGATATCGCGCACGAGGGCATCCGCCCCGGCGCTGTCGACGTTGGCGGTGGGCTCGTCAACGATGAGCACGGGAAAATCGGCCAGCAGCGCCCGTGCCAGGGCAATGCGCTGGGCCTGCCCGCCGGAGACGAGCGCACCGCGCTCCCCCACCCGGGCATCGAGCCCACCGCGACGGGCAGCCCAGTCGGCCAATCCGACGCGGGTCAGCACTACGTTGAGTTCGGTATCGGTGGCCGTATCCCGAGCAAACAGCAAGTTCTGACGGATGCTGTCGTCAAACAACCACGGGCGCTGCTCGCACAGCCCAACGACCTGTCGCACCTCGCTTTGGGCCAACAGACGCACCTCGACCCCGTTGAGCCGATAAGAACCGGTGTAGTCCAAAAAGCGCACGAGCGTCTGAGCGAGAGTGGTTTTGCCGGCGCCGCTCGGCCCGGCGAGGTGTACCCGGTCCCCCGGCGCCAGGCGCAACGTCACGCCGGCCACACCGGGGTCACGCTGGCCGGGCCAGCGCGCGCCGAGATCGGTCAGTTCCAGCACGACCGGCGCGTCGGCCTGGTTGAGGGAAACCAGTACCTGCGGATCCACAACGTCAACGGGGATCTCGGCGGGCGGCGCAGCCGGAACGACGTCGGCCACGCGCATCGCACTGACCCGAACCTGGCGCCACGCTCCGGCAGCGAGAGGAACCATGCCGAACACCTCAAACACCGCCATCGGTACGAGCACGGCCACGACGAGGGTCGGGCCGAGCAATTCCGGGCTGAGCAGCCCGCCGCCGCCGGTGAGCTCGGGAATGCCGAAGTACAGCGCACCGAGCGTTGCTGCGCCGGCGAACAGCGAAACCACCGCCGACTGCACGCCGACGCCGACTGATCGGCGCAGGGTCGCGCGCCGCAGGCGCTCATCGATGCGCGCGAGCTCCTCCAGCCGTGGTTGCAGAGCGTCAAAGGCGGTGAGTACGTCGAGATTTTCGACGATTTCGAGCACCTCATCGGCGAGGGCGCCGCGCAGCGGTGCGAGCTCCCGCTCGGCCCGCGCGGCCAGACTGCCGGAGAACAAGGTTCCGAGTACTCCGGCCAACAGGAGACAGACCAGCAGGGTCAGCCCGGCCGCCGGAACGATCAGCCAGATTCCCACGACGCTGAGCGAGGCGGTGATCCCCGCCACCAGAAGCGGTTGAACCACGCGCAGCGGCAGGTCCTGCAGGTCATCGACGTCGCGCACCAATCGAGTGAGCAGATCACCGCGGCCGGTCGTGGCCAGCCCGGCGGGGGCCACCGGTACGATGCGCCGAAAGATGCCCAGACGCAGTTCGGCGAGCTGCCGGAATGCAGCATCGTGGCTGGTGAGACGTTCCACGTAGCGAAAGACGGAACGAAAAATGGCGAAGGCGCGCACGCCGACAACGGCCATGCCCAAAAAGGCCAGAGATGGCATTTCGGCGGCGCGGGTAATCAGCCAGGCCGAGCAGGCCAGAAGCGCCACCGCCATGACGGCGCTCGTCGTGCCGGCCGCCAAGCCCGGCGCGAACCAGCGCGGGCGCGGCTGAGCGAGACGCAGTACATCACGAGCGGATCGGTCGAGCGTCAGATCAGACATGAATGAGCTCCTGCAATTCGATCACGTGGTCGGCGGCGGCCACAACAGCCGGTCGGTGACTGACGACGATCACGACCCGGCCCTGGTCGGCCAGTTGGCGGAGTCCGTCGAGAAGCCCTGCCTCGGCGTCGGCATCGAGCGCGGAACTCGGTTCGTCCAAAATCACTACGTGGCAATCGGTCACGAGCGCCCGGTAGATGGCGCGAGCGGCGGCAACGCGTTGAGCCTGGCCGCCCGAGAGACCCTCACCGTTCACGCCGAGCACCGTCGCGGGTGACACCTCCGCGGCTCCCGCCCAGTTCAGTGCCTGGGCGATGACGGCCGGGTCAGCGCTCGTCAAAGCAGCGCTCGGCAAAGCAGCGCTCGTCGAGGCAGCGGCTTTCGGCACAGCGGATGCCGCTCCCAGCGCCACATTGTCGGCCACCGTACCGCGAAACAGGCCAGGGCGCTGGCCGGCCCAGGCCAACCACGGGCGAGCTGCCCCAGCCCCAACGGCCGCACCCCCGAGCGTGAGCTCTCCGGTCAGCGGGACGAAACCGAGCAGAGCGGCCACCAGGGTGGATTTGCCCACCCCGCTCACTCCGCGCAGGGCGGTCAACTCTCCGGAGGCGAATTCCGCGTGCAGTTGGTCGATCACCACGGTATCGCCCCGCCGCACGGAGACGCCGGCCAGACGGAGGGCTCCCGATCCCGGGCCGGGCAAAGCGGCGGGCGCCGGCGCACCAGCCGTGGCAGCGGCATCCGCTGTGGGGAGTGCCGAATGGCCAGGCACCGCTGCAATCGTCGGTGCCGTCGCGACTGACTCATCGTCGAGAATGGCGAAGAGCTCTTCGGCGGCGGCCAGGCCGTCGGCCGCCGAGTGGAATTGTGCGCCCACCTGGCGCAGGGGCAGGAAGGCTTCCGGCGCCAGCAGCAACACGAACAGCCCGACGCCCAGCAACAGTGCGCCGTCGATCAGGCGCAGGCCGATCGACACTGCGATGAGCGCGACCGAGAGGCTCGCGGCCAGTTCCAGCACGAAGCCGCTCAAAAACGACACCCGCAACACCTTCATGGTGCGCGTGCGGTACTCCTCGGTGATGGAGCGGATGCGGTCGAACTGGCGTTTCTCCCGGCCGTAGATCTTGAGGGTACCCAGGCCGCCGACCACATCGAGAAACCCGGTGGAGAGGCGCTGCAGAGCCTGCCATTGCTCCTGCTGCACCGACTGGGTGGCCCGGCCGATGAGAATCATGAAGATGGGAATGAGCGGGATCACGATGATGACCGTGATTCCGCTGGCCAGGTCCTGCCAGAGGATGACCGCGATCAGAATCGGCGTTGCGATCATGGTCAGCAGCAGCTGCGGCAGGTAACGGGCGAAGTAGTTGTCGAGGGCGTCCAGGCCGGTGGTGACCACCGTGGCCAGACGAGCACTCTGCCGAGTGGCGACCCAGTCGGGGCCACGCTCAGCCAGCTTGGCCATGACCCGGGCGCGCAACTGGCTTTTGACCTGAGCGGCACCACGATTAGCTGCGAGTTCGAGCAGCCAGATCAGCGCCGACCGCAACACGATGACCCCGGCCAGAGCGGCCAGAGTGGGCACGATCGCACCGAGGGATTCGCCCGCCACCGTCAAGGTGATGGCTCGGGTCAGCAGCCAGGCGAACGCGATGATGACGAGGGTTTGCGCAAAACCCAGCAGCGCGCCGATCAGAAGAAATCGGCGCGCTGCTGAGGCATAACGAAGAAGGCGAGAATCCAGAGGGCGCACTGCCTTATTCTCCCACAGCGTTAGTGTACGGCGACCTCAATGTGCGCCCGGCCGATGCGCTTGCGGAACACCCAGTAGGTCCAGCCCTGGTAGAGCAGAATGACAGGCATTCCAATCAGTGCGGTCCAGCTCATCACACCGAGCGTGTACGCCGACGAGGAGGCGTTGGCGATCGTCAGGCTGTTGGCCGGATCGTTGCTGGCCGGCATGACATCGGGGAACAGCGACCCGAACAGGGTGAGCACGGCAAGCCCGATCGTCACGGCCATCAGACCGAAGGCGAGCATTTCAGCGCCGCGCAGGTTGGCCACGAACGAGGCGATCAGGGCGACAGCGGCCAGGGCAGCGAAGATAGTGGATGCCAGGGTGCCATAGGCGAGGGTCGTCCAGACCAGGAAGCTGGCGGCGACGACGATAGTGACGACTCCGGCCTTCGTCGCGAGCTTGCGCGCCCGCAGTCGGATATCCCCCTCGGTCTTCAGCGAGACGAAGACCACCCCGTGCACAAAGAACAGCAGCAACGTGGTCAAGCCGCCGAGCAGGGCATACGGGTTCAGCAGGTCAAAGAAGGTGCCGATGTAGTCGTGATTGACATCGAGCTTCACGCCGCGAACAACGTTGGCGAAGGCGACACCCCAGAGCAGCGCGGGAACGGCAGAACCGACGATGATCATGCCGTCGAACCACTTCTTCCACGACGATTCGGGGCGCTGGTGCCGGTATTCGAACGAGACCCCACGCAGAATCAGCGCCACCAGAATCAGCAGCAGTGCCAGGTAGAACCCGCTGAACATCGTCGCGTACCACTCGGGGAACGCCGCGAACAGTGATGCCCCGGCCACGATGACCCAGGTTTCGTTGAGGTCCCAAACCGGACCGATGGTGTTGATGAGAACGCGGCGATCGGTGTCGTCCTTACCGAGGAAGGGCAGGGACATGCCGACCCCGAAGTCGAAGCCGTCGAGCACAAAGTACCCGATGAACATCGCAGCGATAATCCAGAACCAAAGAATTGTGAGATCCATCTTGTATTCTCCGTTTACCCGTCCTAGTAGACCGTGACGATTTGCTTGACTTCACCGGATTCGGCGTCGGGAACCGGAGCATCGTCCGGGCCCTTCTGTACAGCCTTGAGGATCAGCTTGAACTCGACCACCGCGAGGATCCCGTAGAGCAGGGTGAAGACGATCAAGGAGATCAGAATCTCCACGGCCGTTACGCCGGGTGAGACACCGTCCTGCGTCCGCATGAGGCCGAACACAAGCCAGGGCTGACGGCCCATTTCGGTGAAGGTCCAGCCGACGCTCATGGCCAGCAGCGACATCGGGAAGCTCCAGATGGCGACTTTCCACATCCACGGACGAGCCGGCTTGGCGGCGGCCTTGCGGGTGAAGAACAGGCCTGCAACGGCGACCAGCATGTGGGCCAGGCCCAGGCCGATCATCCAACGGAACGACCAGTAGGTGACCCAGATAGTCGGGGTGTAGTCGCCGGGGCCGTAAGCGTCGACGTACTGTGCCTGCAAGTTGTTGATGCCTTCGACGGTGCCGTCAAGCGTATGTGTCGACAGGAACGAGAGCAGGTAGGGAATGCGCACCGAGAACAGCTCGCTGACGCCGTCCGGCGTACCGAGTGTGAAGATCGAGAACGAGGCGTTCGCTCCCGTCGCGGTGACATACATCGCCTCGGCGGAGGCCATCTTCATCGGCTGGACTTCGGTCATGATCAGGCTGAGCTGGTCACCGGAAAGTGTGGTGAGCGCGCCGGCGATGATCATCATCCACATGCCGAATTTGAGTGCCGGGCGCATGGTGTCGAAGTGCTGGTTGCGGGCCAGGTGCCAGGCCGCGACCGAGATGATCAGTCCGGCCGACACCATGAAGCACGCGAAGATGGTGTGCGGAAAGGACGCCAGCACGATCGGGTTGGTGAGCAACTCGCCGATGCTCGTGAGCTCGGCGCGACCCTTCTCCACGTTCATCGTGTAGGCGACCGGGTTCTGCATGAACGCGTTCGCGGCGAGAATGAAGTAGGCCGAGGTGATGGTGCCGATGGCGGTGAGCCAAATGGTGGCCAGGTGAATCTTTTTGGGTAGTTTGTTCCAGCCGAAGATCCACAGTCCGATGAACGTGGCTTCCAGGAAGAAGGCGAGGATGCCCTCAAACGCGAGCGGTGCCCCGAACACGTCGCCGACAAAGCGCGAGTAATCCGACCAGTTCATACCGAACTGAAACTCCTGCACGATTCCGGTCACGACGCCCATGGCGAAGTTGATCAGAAAGATCTTGCCGAAGAAATGCGTCAATTGCAGATATTTGCTCTTGTCCGTGCGCACCCAAGCCGTCTGGAAGATCGCGACCGTGAGGGCCATTCCGATGGTGAGTGGGACGAAAAGAAAATGGTAAATGGTCGTGAGACCGAACTGCCACCGTGAGAGGAGTAAAGGATCCAACCACTCGTTCATGTGCCCTCCAGCAAGTTGTGTTACGCGCAACTACTTTTCTACGCTGAGTAGAACTCTACTCTTCTACAACTCGTAGAAATCACAGTTTGACAGGGTTATATTAACGGCATGGGAAGTTTAGGTGTGCTCGAGAGGCTGATGATGGATGTCCTGTGGGATTCCCCGATGGGGCTGACGGCGAATGAGCTTAAGGATTGCCTGATCAACCCTAAAATTTCTACTGCTGTCGCCAAGCCCTTGGCGACGACGACCGTGCTGACCGTGCTCTCTCGGCTCGAGACCAAGGGTTTCGTTTCCCGCGATCGTGGCGTGCGTCCACACGCCTACCGGGCCGTAATGACGCGGGCTGCCCACACGGCGGGCTTAATGCACGAGGTGCTCGGGCAGGTTCCCGACCGCCAGGCAGCCCTGGCGCGTTTCATCGGTGATGTGAGCCCGCAGGAGGCAGAGACCCTGCGACAGTTACTCGGTGTCGCCTCCGCTGACTCCGCCTGAGCGCAGCTTCCCACCGTCGCAACACGCCACCTGAATGAACACCGCCGCCATCCTGCTCGCCGCCATTGCCGTTTTGCTGGCCTGGCCGGTGCCCCTGGTACTGGCACGCGCGCAGTGGCCGGCTCGATCCCCCGGCGTAGCCCTCGTTCTGTGGCAGGCGATCGCCCTCGCGGGCGGAACGTCGATGATCGGTTCACTACTGTTGTACGGCTTGGTTCCCTTTGGTAACTCTCTTCCGCAGAGCATCGTGGCCGTCGGCGCCGGGCTGCGAACCGGAGCACTCCCCGCCGGGGCAAGCTTCATCCACGTGCTCGCGCTCGGCGGTGCCATTCTGCTCGGCACTCATCTGCTGTTGAATCTGCTCGCCACCTTCGTTCGCGCCGAACGGCAGCGGCGTCATCACCACACTTTGATCGCCCTGCTCAGCGATCCGCTCCACGGCCAGCCGGGAATGCGCGTCATCGACCATCCGGCACCGGTCGCGTATTGCCTGCCTGGCGCGGGGCATTCGGCAACGGTGCTCTCCAATGGGCTACTTAGCCTGCTCGATGCCGACCAGGTGCGTGCGGTGATCGCCCACGAACAAGCTCACTTGGTGCAGCAGCACCATCTGGTGTTACTCGCCTTCAAGAGCTGGCACAGCGCCCTGCCGTGGTTTCCGATCGCCAATCGTGCCGAAAATGCCGTGGCCCTCCTCGTCGAAATGCTCGCCGACGATCATGCCCGCCGCGTCGTCGACGACCGCACCCTGGCCCGCGCGATCGCCCTGGTCGGCTTCGCCCTCGCCGGGGTTGCCACTCCGCTGACGAGTGAAGCGGATGCCACGGCTCTCGCCGCGGCATCCGCTTCAGATCCTGACCGGGGCCGAGGCGCAGCGCCCGAGCATCCCGCCCATCAGGTGACGCCACGGGTGGCCCGGTTGGTAAATCCGATCGTGCCGCTGCACTACACGGCCACGGCCGGAGCACTGACCGTGTCGGCGGTGCTCCTGACCGGGCCGGCCATTATTTTGTTCGGGTTTTAGGCCAGCGAACCTACAGCAGGTTTTCCTGGGTCAGCCAATCCGTGGCGATCTTGGCGGCCGAGAGCTTGTCGTTCTTGCTCTGGGCGTTGAGCGTCACGAGCGTGTCTTCGGAAAGCGCCGCGCTGACCTTGTTGAGGATCGCCGCTGCGCTCTCATCCACCTTTTGCGAGACGACGGGTACGACGTTATCCGGAAAGAACAATCCGTCGGGGTCATCGAGGGCGACCAGATCGTTGGTCTTGATGTTCGGGTCGGCGGTGTAGATGTTGGCGAGCTGAATGTCGCCGTCGACGAGGGCCTTGACGGTCAGCGGTCCGCCGCTGTCTTCGACCGGCACGAACCCGGCGATGTTGATGCCGTACTTCTCTTTCAGGGTCGTCGGCCCGTACGGCCGAGTCTCGAGCTCCGAGTTGCCACCAACGGTGATCGGCTCGGTGACGTTGGTCAGCGAGGCGATGTCGGTGAGATTGTACGTGTCGGCAAAGGCCTTGGTGACCGTCCAGGAGTTCTGGTCGGAAGCTCCAGCCTGGTCGAGAACTCGAAGGTTCTCCGGCAGAGCGGCCTGGAGTTCGGCATACGTCGCGTCGATCGTGCCACCGACGGCGTTCTTGTCGAGGGCCTGCAGCAGGCTTCCGGTGTATTCCGGGAAGACGTCGATCTTGCCATCTTCAATGTCGGGCAGGTACACCTCACGCTGGCCGATCTGGAACTGTCGGTCAACGGTGAAGCCGCCGGCTTCGAGCGCCTGGGAGTAAATCTCGGCGACGATCTCGTTGGAGTAATACGCCTGCGATCCCACCACGATGGTGGATGCCTCGGCGCTACTCGACGGATCCGCCAGCGGATCCCCCGACGCACACCCTGCAAGGGCTACGACGGCCCCAACCGCGACGGCGCCGATAAGCGTGAGCCGGCCTCTATTTGCTGTGAACATTAATGTTTCCTTCCTCGATGGCGGGTTCCATCACCGCGCGGGATCGGGATGACCCGTCGCGGATATCTGTGGGGCGCCCCGCTGTGACACCGCGCGGCACTACCAATTTTTGAACGAGGGCGAACACGCCCTCCAACACGATCGCGAGCACGATCACGAGGACTGAACCGCCGAGCATCTCGCCGTAGTCGCGAATGCGCAGGCCTTCAAAGAGGTAACGGCCCAGGCCGAAGTCTGCGATATAGGCCGCGAGGGTGGCCGTCGCCACGACCTGCAGGGTCGCCGACCGCAATCCCCCGATGAGCAGGGGCAGGCCGAGCGGCAGCTCGACCTTGAGCAGAATCTGCAGCTCCGACATACCCACGGCCCGCGCGGCGTCAATAATTTTGCGGTCGATGGCCTCAAAGCCGGTGTAGGCGCCGGCCAGAATGGGCGGAATGGCCAGCACGGTCAGGGCCACGAACGGGGCGTTCAGTCCGATTCCCACCCACAGCGCCACCAAGGTGAGCAGCCCCAGGGTGGGAATAGCCCGGAACGCACCGGCGGTCGCCACGGCCACGCTGCGGCCGCGACCGGTGTGTCCGATCACAAATCCAATCGGCACCGCAATCGCTCCGGCCACGACAAGGGTCACGAGCGTGAAGAGCAGGTGTTGCGCCAGCCGCGTCGGAATACCGCTGGCGCCGACCCAGTGCGCGGGGTCACCCAGCCAGGCGAGCGTTTCGGAGAGAAAGATCATGGTGTCGCCTCCGCCAGCGCGGCGCTCGTGCGTGACACGGTGCCGATGGCGCTGGGTCGAGTCCACGGCATCAGGAGCCGTCCGAGTAGAACCAGCGCACCATCCAGGGCAAGGGCAAGTAGCACGGTGGCGATAATGCCGGCGATGATTTCGGCTTGAATTCCCCGCTGGATCCCGTCGGTGAACAGGCTGCCGAGACTCTGGGCGCCGATCACCGCACCGACCGTGGCGAGACTCACCGTGCTGACGGCCACGACACGCAGACCGGCCAGCAGTACGGGCCCGGCCAGGGGCAGTTCCACCTGCCAGAACACGGTCCACCCCGAAAAGCCCACAGCCGTCGCCGATTGGCGCACGTCGCGGTCCACGGCACCGAGGCCGTCCGCTACCACCCGCACCATCAGGGCCACCCCGTAGAGGGTGAGCGCGATGATCAGGTTCAGGGGCGAGCGGATGCTGGTGCCCACGATAAAGGGCAGCACGATAAACAGCGGCAGCGAGGGAATCGCGTAGAGCAGCCCCACCGAGGTGAGAATAACCGCCCGGCTGGCGCGGTACCGGTGCGCCAGCCAGCCGAACGGGAGGGCGACGATAAAACTCAGCACAATGGAGGGGACGCTGAGTACGAGGTGATCGAACGTACGATCCCAAATGAGGTCTAGATTCGACCAGATCCAGGTCACCGCGGATCCCCACCTTGCGCCGAAGCACCCGATCCCTGAGGGCCGGCCTTTGACTCAGGTTCGAATGGTGCAGTTGCGGCCGCGGCGAGAGACGGCGGCGCGCCAACGAGTACACCGGCCAGGCGCCCCGTTTCGTCGACCACGACGTCGCCATCGCCGTGGTTTTCCACGTGCAGAGACCGTTTTCCTCGATCGGCCCCGACGAACGTCGAGACGAATTCATCGACCGGATTGGCCAGGATCTCGGCGGGCGAACCGATTTGGGCGATTTTGCCGCCGGTGCGGAGAATGACCACCTGATCGCCGAGCAAGAAGGCTTCATCGATGTCGTGGGTGACGAAGACCACGGTCTTGCCGAGTTCTCGTTGTAGTCGAAGCAGCTCCTGCTGCAGTTCGGCGCGAACGATGGGATCCACGGCGCCGAATGGCTCGTCCATGAGCAGAATATTGGGGTTGACGGCCAGTCCTCTGGCTACGCCAACTCGTTGCTGCTGGCCACCGGAAAGTTGGCTCGGGTACCGTCCGGCGAGCGAACGGTCCAGACCCACCGTGTCGAGCAGTGCCAGCGCCTCATCCCGGGCTTTCTTCTTGGGCATCCCGCGCAGCATGGGCACGGTGGCAACGTTGTCAACGACCTTGCGATGGGGCAGCAGACCGGAGTTCTGCATGACGTAACCAATGCCGCGTCGGAGCTTAACCGGGTCCAGAGTGCTGATATCCGCACCGTCGATTTCGATGCATCCGCTGGTCGGATCGACCATCCGGTTGATCATGCGCAGCAGCGTCGTCTTGCCCGATCCCGAGGTTCCCACGAACACGGTGGTTTTATGTGAGGGCAGTACCAGGCTGAAGTCGTCGACGGCGAGGGTACCGTCGGGAAACCGTTTGGTCACCGAGCGAAATTCAATCATCGGGTTGGCTCGCTCCTCGTACTGCGTCGGTCAACACAATCAGATGTTAACCCAATCACTATTCGGAGCGACAGGCAAAACGGATTGCGCAGAAAGACTACGCCACGACGGCAGACCGTACGTAACCGGTCCGCACGCCGGCCGTCAGGTCGCGCGACCCGCCCGGCGTGGCTCGAATCCTAGGAGGTCGTGGTCAGCAGGTCCAGCGCCTGCGGGCTGTAGTAGCGGTCGAGGTAGTCCCGCAGCACCCGGCGGCACTCGGCGATGAACCGTTCGTCGCCGAGCGGATCGGTGTGAAAAGCACGAGCCAGCAGCCCGTCGGCCATCTCGATCGCGACCTCGAGGCGAAAGATCAGTTCCGCACCGGCCGGCAGATCGAATTGATTCACGAGAACATCGGCGAGGCGTCGCGCAAAGAAGCCGGCATCCGCCACGGCGTCAACGTCGCGAGCACCGTCGCGGTCATCGAAGTTCACGATGCGAAAGCCGGGCTCGGACCGGTACAGGCCGACGAAAGCGGTTACGACACAGTCCACCGCATCCCACCAGGAGGTGAGCGTGCCAGCGCTCAGCTCGTCGACGACACGCTGCCGGAAGCGCACCACGGCGCGCTCGTGCAGGGCGTGCAGAACGGCCACCCGGTCCGGGTAATACCGATACACGGTGCCGATGGAGGCACCGGCGCGTTCTGCGATCATCGCGGTCGTGATGCGGTCGAAACCAACCTCGTCCACGACGGCGGCAGCTGCATCGAGCAACCCTGACAAACGTGCAGCGCTGCGCTGCTGAATCGGCTCGGTGCGCACCTGCTGTGCGGCTGAACCGGACTCTTCACCTAAAAGGCCACCAAGCGACATTTATCCCCCTTGAAGATAAGACCCCATCCTATTGGGTAAAACCCCATTCCCACGGCCAGGATCGGGGGATGCACAGCAAACGTGGCAGAATAAGAAAGTGCCAGAGTCCCCAGACGCCACGCCGAGTGCGCCCAGTCCCGTGCGGATCATGCACCGAGCGGCCCGCGTAGAGGATTGGCTGCACGATCGCCGCGAACATTCCGCCCGCCGCCGCGGCTACCAGCCGACCGTCATCCCCTATACCGGCTATGGGTCAACGGCATGGGTGCGCATTCTTTGTCGGGTCCTCCTGACCAAACCAGACAAGCCCGCCAAACGGCAAAAACGCCCGCGAGCGGATGGCCGTGACGCCGGCATTCGGGGCTGGCGCAGTTTCACCAGCGTTCCGGTCAACGATGTAACCGTCACAATTGAGATTGATGGCCAGACGCATCGCGTTCAGGCCGATCGCGGCGGAGTGGTCGACACCGTGCTTCCGGTATCGCTGCCCGCCGGTTGGCATGTTGCTCAATTGCACACCGAATTCTCCGCCGTGGCCGAGGCTCCGGTGTTCATCGTGGCACCGACGGTCGGCTACGGCGTTGTCTCCGACGTCGACGACACCGTGATGGTCACCACGCTCCCCCGCCCACTGCTCGCAGCATGGAACACGTTCGTGCTGGACGAGCACGCCCGGGTACCGACCCCCGGAATGGCCGTCTTTCTGGAACGGTTGGCGTCATTCACCCCCGGCGCACCCGTCATCTACCTCTCCACGGGCGCCTGGAACGTGGCCCCGACACTGTCGCGTTTTCTGTCCCGAAACCTCTACCCGGCCGGGGCGCTGCTCCTAACCGACTGGGGCCCCACTCACGACCGCTGGTTTCGCAGCGGCAGCGCGCACAAACGGGACAACCTGCGTCGGCTGGCCCAACAGTTTCCGCACATGCGCTGGATTCTTATTGGCGATGACGGACAGCACGACGAGGCCATCTACAGCGACTTTCAGCGCGACTACCCCGGCAGCGTCGCGGCCGTCGCCATTCGTCAGCTCTCCCCAAGCGAAGCGGTACTGGCCGGGGGGCGCTCACGCGACGCCGTCTTGATCGAGGGCGGCCCGGAAGCCCCGTGGGTCTACGGCCCCGACGGTTCGAGTCTGGCCAATCAACTGGCCGCGCACGGCCTGCTGTAGCCGGCACGCTCGCCGGAAGGCCAGCAAGAGACGGGATTCAGCGAACCGGCGCCAGAATACGATCGAGGCCGCGGTTGATCTGCCGCGCCCAGAGCGGGCCGCGATAGAGGAATGCCGTGTAGCCCTGCACGAGGGTTGCCCCGGCACGGAGGCGTTCGGCGACCTGTTCGGCGGTGTCGACGCCGCCGACGGAGATGACACAGAATTCGGGCGGCACCACAGCGCGAATCTGCCGCAGAATTGCCAGCGACCGGGCGTTCAGCGGGGCGCCGGAGAGTCCGCCGGCCCCGGCTGCCGCGATGGTAGCAGCATCCGTTCGCAATCCAGCACGGGAGATCGTGGTGTTGGTAGCGATGATGCCGTCGAGGCCGAGTTCAACGGCCAGGGTCGCGATGCGCGAAACTTCGGCATCCTCGAGGTCCGGCGCGATCTTGACCAGCAGCGGGGTGGTACCGGAGGCATGCTTGACCGCGGTCAGCAGCGGGGCGAGCTGGTCGAGTTCCTGAAGTCCGCGCAGTCCCGGGGTGTTCGGCGAGCTCACGTTGACCACGAGATAGTCGGCCAGCGGGGCGAGCATCTCGGCGCTTCGCAGATAGTCCGCCGTCGCGTTATCGACCGCGGTGACCCGACTCTTTCCGATATTGATACCGAGCACCGGGCGCCCGGCTACGGCACGCACCCGGGTCAATCGCGCAACGGCCCCGGCAGCGCCGTGGTTGTTGAAACCCATACGATTAATGACTGCACGGTCGGCCAGAAGCCGAAACAGGCGCGGGGTGGGGTTGCCGGGTTGGGCGATGGCGGTGAGGGTACCGACCTCGACGTGTCCGAACCCGAGCTGACCGAGGCCGAGCACGGCCTCACCGTCTTTGTCGAAGCCGGCCGCGACGCCGAACGGCGACCTGAAGTGCAGGCCGAGGGTGGTCACGCCGAGATCGGTGCGCGGCCGGGTGAACCGGTAGACCAGCCGCCCGATCCCCAGGGTGGGCAGCAGGCGAATAACGGTGAAAGCGAGGTGGTGGGCGCGCTCGGGATCGATGCGGGTCAGCACATGCTTGAAGAACAATGGATACATCATGCCTCTTAGGCCCTATGCGTGGTTGGAATTAGTGCTGGTGGTGCCGATACCGACCGTTGCGTTCGCGGCCGGGCTGACACCAGTGCGGGCGTTGTGCTCGATGCGCAGCTGAGCGATGGCGCTTTCGAAGTCCTCGAGAGAGTCAAAACCTTGGTAGACGCTCGCGAATCGCAGGTAGGCAACCTCATCGAGGTCGCGCAGCGGCGGCAGGATGGCCAGTCCGATGTCGTTGGCGTCCACCTGGGACAGGCCGGTCTGGCGAATGGTCTCCTCGACCTTCTGGGCCAGCATGGCGAGGTCGGAGTCGGTAACCGGTCGTCCCTGGCAGGCTTTGCGCACGCCGGAAACGATTTTCTCGCGGCTGAACGGTTCGACCACACCGCTGCGCTTAATGATGTTCAGGCTGGCGGTCTCCGTGGTGCTGAAGCGGCGGCCACATTCCGGGCACTGCCGGCGCCGGCGAATCGACAGTCCGTCGTCGCTCGTACGCGAGTCGACGACTCGGGAATCGGGGTGGCGACAAAATGGGCAGAACATCGTGCCACCAGCCTAGCGGTCGGTGGCGGTGGGAGCGGTCTCGAACCGGGCAGTGACGGCGTCGCCGTGCGCGGGCAGCGCCTCGGCGTTGGAGAGGGCGGCAATGTGTTCAGCGACGGCACCGAGTGCCTCCCGGCTGTACCGCACGACCTGCTGAGGTCGCAAAAAGGTATAGGCGCCGAGTCCAGAAGAGAACCGTGCCTGTCCCCCGGTCGGCAGCACGTGGTTGGACCCGGCAACATAATCCCCGAGGCTCACCGGGGAATACGGGCCGAGAAAAATTGCTCCGGCATTCTCGATCACGGCCAGCACGGCATCGGGATCGACCGTCTGAATCTCCAGGTGCTCCGGTCCGAAGGCGTTGCTGAAGGCGGCCGCGACCTGCAGGTTGTCCACGAGCACGATCGCGGACTGGCGACCGCCCAGCGCCGCAGTGACGCGCTCGCTGTGGGTAGTGGATGCCGCCAAAACAGCGAGTCGGGCCTCGACGGCCCCGGCGAGCTCGACGGAATCGGTCACGAGGACGGCCGCGGCCAGTTCGTCGTGCTCGGCCTGGCTGACCAGGTCAGCGGCGACGAGGAGCGGATCGGCAGCGGCATCCGCTATGACGAGGATGTCGGTGGGCCCGGCCTCGGAATCGATGCCGGCCTGTCCGCGAATGAGTCGCTTGGCGGCGGCGACGTAGACGTTGCCGGGACCGGTGACGATCTGCACCGGCTCCAGACCGATGTCTTCAACACCGTAGGCGAGGGCGCCGATAGCACCGGCACCGCCCATGGCGTATATTTCGTCGACACCGAGCAGGCCGGCGACGGCGAGGATGGTGGGGTGCACGCGGCCGTCGAAGTGGCTCTGCGGCGGTGAAGCCAGGGCGATCGAGCGCACTCCGGACACCTGTGCGGGCACGACATTCATCACCACGCTCGACGGATAGACGGCCTTGCCGCCGGGAACGTAGAGGCCGACCCGGTTCACCGGCTGCCAGCGCTGCGTGACCGTGGCACCGGCTTCAATGGTGGTCGTCGCGTGCGGCGGTACCTGAGCGGCACTGGCCAGGCGCACCCGGCGAATGGTTTCGGTGATGGCCGTGCGCACGGCCGGGTCGAGCCCGGCAACCGCGTCGGCGATGTGGCGCGCCGGAACCCGGACCTGGCCGGGGCGCACCCGGTCGAGGCGTTCGGCCTGGTCGAGCAGCGCAGCCCCACCACGCGCCCGCACATCGGCAATCAGCTCGGCGGCGATATCGGAGGCGACGGCGACGCTGGTCACAGCGCGCGGAACGGAAGCCAGAAGCGCGGCCGGTGTCGGCTCGCTCCCGCGAAGGTCAATAGTCTGGATCATCGTCGTCCAGCCTATCCGTCCAGCCGACCTAACATTCAGCGCGCGGGAATAGGCTGATACCGAAACAGATTGTTGGTTGTGTATGCAAAGCAACGTTGAACCCCTCGAAACGCGTCGGCCCGGTATCGTCCGGGCCGTGGTCGATGTGCCCATGACGAATCTCCGCACCGCTCCGCCGCTCGCCGCCGATCCCAATGCCCCCGATGACCTGGCCGCGTTCAAACACGCGTTTCGTCGTCATGCCGCCGGAGTCGCGGCGATCACGACGCTTGCGCCCGATGGCACTCCGGTCGGTTTCACCGCCACCTCGTTGGCATCGCTCTCCGCGGTACCGCCACTGGCCACATTCAACATGGCACGGTCCGCCAGCTCGTGGGCCGCGATCAGCGTTGCCGATCGGGTGGTCATTCACATGCTCGGCGCCCAGAATCGTGCCATCGCAGAAAAGCTCGCCGGGCCGCACGCCGATCGCTTCGTCGGCGACCACTGGCAGCCGGGTCCACACGGACTCCCCGTACTGGCCGGAGTGACCAGCTGGATGGTCGGTCGCATCGTGGAACGGCTCTCGGTGCACAACAATGCCGTCGTGGTCGTGCAGATCGAGGGCGGCGGTATGGGCGCCGACGATGAAGCCCTGCTCTATCACGAGCGCACCTACCGAGTGCCGGGCGCCCCGGTCTAGACCCGGCGCCGGGGCGCCGGGTCCTCGGGGCGAGGCCCGTCGCTTAGCGCCGTTTTCTTGCGGCGGTCAATTTGTCGGCCGCCTTGCGGCGCCGCCGTTCAGCCTCCACGACCGCGGCCTCGGCCGGTGTCGGCGCGGTGCCGCCGAGGTGTGCGGGCTGCCACCATTGGCCGGCACCGGGCACCGAGTACCCCGCCTGCACGGTGTCGACAAGGCTTTGCAGCCGGTCGTGCAGCTGCACGGTGGAGGCAGCGACGCTGGTATCGGCCGCGCCGGCGGCATCCGTGTGAAACGGTTGCCCAAAATGGATGCTGACCGGCACGCCCAGTCGTTCCCGCAGCTTCGAGCGATGGTTCTTGGTCATCAACCGATGCCCGCCCCAGACGACCACCGGAATGATCGGCACGTTCGCGGCCAGGGCCATACGCACCGCGCCGGTCTTCAGCTCCCGCACGGTGAATGATGCGTTGACGCCTCCCTCGGGAAACACGCCGACCAGCTCGCCGGCGGCAAGGGCTTCGACCGCCTGCGCATAGGCCTCACCACCACTCTCCATGTCCACGGAGATGTGCTTCATGCCGCGCAGCAGGCGCCCGATCATCGGCTGATCGAAGGCACCCTTTTTGGCCATGAAGCGAATGTGGCGGCGGTCGTGCAGCCAGGTAACCCACTCCACCAGGGCAAAATCGAGGTAGCCGAAATGCGTGATCGCCAGCACGGCACCGCCGGTTGCCGGTAGTTGGTTTAGTCCGGTCGTGGTCGGACGGACCCGGAGCAGGCCGAACAGGGCGCGCCCGGCACCGATAGCGGTCGAATAGATCGGCTCTCGCTTGTGCATGCTCCTAGCCTAGGCCTGTCAGCGACCACGATCAGGTCAGGCAGTTCGGTCCGAGAATGCTCTTGAGCTCGCCGAACAGATCGGCGCTCACCTTCACCCGGTGCGGCAGCTCGAACACCCGCGCGACATCATTCTTGACCAGTTTGAGCCGCACCTCGGCGTCGCCCGCATGGCGTTTGAGAATCTCACCGAGCGCGCTCACAGTGTCGGTGGTCGCTCGGGACTCCCCCACCGTTATGGATACCATGCTCTGGTCGGAGCCCTGGCCCAGGTCAGGCTGGAACACACTGAACGCGTGCAGGTTCATGCCGTCGTCGCGCAGGCTGACCCGACCGCGCACCACGACAACCGAGTCGCTGATCAGCTCGGGCGCAAACTCAAGGTAGGCCTTGCCCATGAACATCGCGGTGATCTCACCGCCGAAGTCTTCAACCTGAATCATGCCGTACTGGTTGCCCGACTTCTTGGCAATGCGGTGTTGCACGCTCGTGATCAGCCCGGCCACGGTCACAGTGTCACCGTCTTCGGTCGATTCCGACGCGATCAGGTCGGCAATTGTCGTGCTCGCATGCTTGGCGAGCGGTATCTCCAGCCCGGCCAGCGGATGGTCGGACACATACAGCCCGAGCATGTCGCGTTCGTAGGCGAGTTTCTCCTTCTTGCTCCACTCCGGCCGCTCGGGCACCTGCTCGGTGTCCTGCGGTTCGTCGAACAGGCTGTCGAAGTCGAACCCGATGTTGCCGTTGCTCTCCTCCCGCTTGATCTTGACGGCGGATTCCACGGCGGATTCGTGAATTTCCACCATGCCGCGTCGCGTCGCGCCGAGCGAGTCGAACGCTCCGGCTTTGACGAGCGATTCGATCGTGCGTTTGTTGGCGACCGGTAGGGGCACCTTGCGCAGAAAGTCGTGGAACGACTCGAAGCGGCCCTTCTCTTCCCGGGCTCCACGAATAGCCTCAACGACGTTGAAGCCAACGTTGCGCACGGCGCCGAGACCGAAGCGGATGTCGGTGCCCACGGCAGCAAAAAACCCGATCGACTCATTGACGTCCGGGGCCAGCACCTGAATGCCCATGCGCCGGCATTCGTTCAGGTACAGCGCGAGCTTGTCTCTGGAGTCACCGACGCTCGTGAGCAGGGCCGCCATGTACTCGGCCGGGTAGACGGCCTTGAGGTAGGCCGTCCAGTACGAGAGAACGCCATACGCAGCGGAGTGGGCCTTGTTGAAGGCATAGTCGGAGAACGGCAGCAGAATATTCCAGACCGTGGTGACAGCATCCATTGAATAGCCGCGGTCCTGCATGCCCTTGGAGAAGCCCTCGAACTGCTTGTCGAGCTCCGATTTCTTCTTTTTACCCATGGCCCGACGCAGCAGGTCGGCTTCACCGAGCGTGAAACCGGCGAGCACCTGCGCGATCGACATCACCTGTTCCTGGTAGACGATCAGGCCGTAGGTGGTTCCGATAACCTCGCGCAGGGGCTCTTCGAGCTCTTTGTGAATCGGAATGATCTCCTGCACACCGGTTTTTCGCAGCGCGTAGTTGGTGTGGGAGTTGGCACCCATGGGGCCGGGGCGGTAGAGGGCGATCACGGCCGAGATGTCTTCGAAGTTGTCGGGCTTCATGAGCCGCAGCAGGGCGCGCATCGGCCCGCCGTCGAGCTGGAATACGCCGAGGGTGTCACCGCGCGCGAGCAGTTCGTAGGCGGCAGGGTCTTCGAGCCCGAGGTCTTCGAGAATGGGACGGTGTCCGCGGTTCACGGCGATGTTGTCGAGGGTGTCGTCGATGATGGTGAGGTTGCGCAGCCCCAGGAAGTCCATCTTGATCAGTCCGAGGGCTTCGGACGCCGGATAGTCGAATTGGGTGACAACCTGGCCATCCGCTTCACGTTTCATGATCGGAATGATGTCGATCAGGGGGTCGCTCGACATGATCACACCGGCAGCGTGCACGCCCCACTGGCGTTTCAGGTTTTCCAGGCCGAGGGCGGTGTCGAAGACGGTGCGCGCTTCGGGGTCGCTTTCAATCACCGCACGAAAGTCGGCCGCTTCGCGGTAGCGCGGGTGGTCTTTGTCGAACATGCCGGTGAGGGGCACGTCCTTGCCCATGATCGCCGGCGGCATGGCCTTGGTGAGCTTGTCGCCCATGCCGAAGGGAAAGCCGAGCACGCGGGAGGCGTCCTTGAGGGCCTGCTTCGCCTTGATCGTGCCGTAGGTGACGATCTGCGCGACGCGTTCCTCGCCGTATTTCTCGGTGACGTACTTGATGACCTCGCCGCGACGCCGCTCGTCAAAGTCGACGTCGAAGTCGGGCATGGACACCCGGTCGGGGTTGAGGAAACGTTCGAAGATGAGGCCGTGCACGAGCGGGTCGAGGTCGGTGATGCCCATCGCGTAGGCGACCATCGAACCGGCACCCGAACCGCGCCCGGGGCCGACGCGGATCCCCTGCTGCTTGGACCACATGATGAAGTCGGCGACGACCAGAAAGTAACCGGGGAAACCCATCTGCACGATGATGCCGATTTCGTAGTCGGCTCGCTTACGCACATCGTCAGGAATGCCCTTCGGGTAGCGTTTGGCCAGCCCGACCTCGTTCTCTTTAATAAACCAGCTCTCCTCGTTTTCGCCCTCTGGGCACGGAAAACGAGGCATGTAGTTGGCTTTGGTGTTGAATTCCACCTCACAGCGCTCGGCGATGAGCAGGGTGTTGTCGCAGGCTTCGGGGTGGTCACGAAACAGGTGCCGCATTTGCGCGGCCGTCTTCAGATAGAACTCGTTGGAGTCGAACTTGAACCTGTTGGGGTCATCCAGCGTGGACGCCGATTGCACACACAACAGGGCGGCGTGAGCGGTGGCATCGTGCGCGTGCGTGTAGTGCAGGTCATTGCTGGCCAGCAGGGGAAGGTCGAGCTCCTTGGCCAGTTTAAGTAGGTCGGTCATGGTGCGGCGTTCGATATCGATGCCGTGGTCCATGATCTCGCAGAAAAAGTTCTCCTTGCCGAAGATGTCCTGAAAATCACCCGCGGCCTTCTTGGCCTCCTCATATTGGCCGAGGCGCAGACGCGTCTGCACCTCCCCACCGACACAGCCGGTGGTGCCGATCAGGCCCTTCGAGTATTGGCTGAGCAGCTCGCGGTCCATGCGGGGTTTGAAGTAGTAACCCTCGAGGCTCGCCTTTGATGAGAGCCGAAACAGGTTGTGCATTCCCGCGGTGTTTTCGGAGAGCAGCGTCATGTGCGTGTACGAGCCGGCGCCACCGACGTCGTCTCGGTTCTGGCCGCTCGTGCCCCAGCGCACGCGGGTTTTGTCTCGGCGGTCGGTGCCCGGCGTGATGTACGCCTCGGTGCCGATGATCGGCTTGATGCCGGCATCGGTCGCGCTCTTCCAGAAATCGAAGGCACCGAACACGTTACCGTGGTCGGTGATCGCAACGGCCGGCATCCCCTGTTCCACCGCGGCGTTGATCAGGGGTTTCACCCGCGCAGCGCCGTCGAGCATGGAATATTCGCTGTGCACGTGCAGGTGCACGAACGAATCGGTGGCACTTACCGGGTTACTCACGATGACTCCGACGTGTTAATGAAACGGTTAGGGAAGAGTCGGCCTTGGTCAGTCTCCCCGCAACACCGAAAGGGCGTGGGTGAGATCGGCCGGGTAGTCGGCGTTGTAGGTGACCCATTCGTGGCTGTCCGGGTGGGTGAACGCCAGTTGCTTGGCGTGCAGCCACTGACGTTTCAGTCCAAGCCGGGCGGTGATCGATGGATCGGCGCCGTACATGGCGTCTCCGACACAGGGGTGTCGTTGAGCTGTCATGTGCACGCGAATCTGGTGGGTGCGCCCGGTCTCCAGGTGCACCTCGAGCAGCGAAGCCGACGGAAAAGCTTCCAGGGTTTCGTAGTGGGTGATGGAGTGCTTGCCGTCGGCCATGACCGCGAACTTCCAGTCGTGCCGCGGGTGGCGGCCGATCGGCGCGTCGATGGTGCCGGTGAGCGGGTCGGGGTGCCCCTGCACCACGGTGTGGTAAATCTTCTCAACCTCGCGGTCGTGGAATGCCTTCTTGAGCGCGACGTAGGCCGTCTCCGACTTCGCCACGACCATAAGACCGCTCGTGCCGACGTCGAGCCGATGCACAATGCCGGCGCGCTCGGCCGCACCAGAGGTCGCGATGCGGTAACCCGCGGCTGCCAGAGCGCCGGGAACGGTCGGCCCGCTCCAACCGACGCTCGGATGCGCGGCAACGCCAGCGGGCTTGTTAATGACGACAATGCTCTCGTCGTCGTGCACGACGGTGAGGTCGGGAACGGCGATGGGAATGATGCGCACCGGCTGCTTGGGCTGCCAGGTGACATCAATCCAGCTTCCGGCACGCAGCCGGTCGGACTTGCCAACGACACTTCCATCGAGCACAACGCCGCCAGACTCGGACACCTCGGCGGCGAAGCTACGGGAGAACCCGAAGAGCTTGGCCAGTCCGGCATCAACGCGCACGCCCTCCAGGCCATCCGGGAGGGGCAACGAACGTCGTTCCGGCGGGCCGGTCAGGTCCTGGGCGCCGGTCATGGTCGCGCCTCGGCCCCGGGGGCCGGCCGATCCCGGGTCACGGGGTCGACCGATGGTGTCTCGGGGGTCACAGTATCCATTTGATTAAGGGGTGGATCGTGGGGAGGCGTTGGGTTCTTACCGACCGCCTCAACCTTGTTTCCATCGAGGCCGATACCGCGGATGGTTAAAATCATGAAGATGACCATGCTGATCACGATGGCCATGTCGGCGACGTTATAGATCGCCGGCAGCATCCACGGCGTTGAGATGAAATCGACAACGTGCCCCACCCCGAAGCCGGGATCGCGCAGCAGTCGATCCGTGAGGTTTCCGAGCACCCCGCCCAACAACAACCCGAAAACGAGGCCCCAGGTCAGTGAACGGATGCGCCGGGCGAACCAGACGATGAAAATAACGACGGCGGCGGCGATGATCGAGAAGATCCATGTGGAGCCGCTCGCCAGGGAAAACGCCGCGCCCGAGTTCCGAACGAAGTGCAGTTGCAGCACATCGTTCAGAACTCGGATCACGGAGCCCTCAGTCATCGAAGCGACGATGAGGTACTTACTGATTTGGTCGAGCGCGTAAACGCCGAGCGCGACGAGAGCTAGAACGATAAGCGCTCGCGCACGCTTCTTCGTTCGTGCCCTAGGCTCCAAAGCCCTGGAAGCTGGGCTTCGACGCGTTGCCGGCATCGGCCGGGGCGCTGACCGAACTCGCGTCGAGGTCATGCAGCTGGCCCTCGATGTAGCTCTTGAGCTTCAGACGGTATTCGCGCTCGAAGGTGCGAAGTTCGTCGATCTTGCCTTCGAGTGTGGAACGCTCCTTGTCGAGCTTCTGCAGCTGAACGCGCTGCTGAGTCTCGGCCTCGGCGATGACGCGTGCCGCTGTGGCGTGGCCTTCGGCGATCAGGGCGTCGCGCTTCTCAGCGCCTTCCTTGACGTGCTCTTCGTGCAGGCGGCGAGCCAGCTGCAGCAGGTTGGTCGTGCCGGCTGTCTCGTCGATCGGCGTCGGGGCGACGGCGGCAACCGGAGCGGCGACAACGGGCTCGACGACCGCTACCGGCTCGGCCACCACGGCGGCAACGGGAGCGGCCGCCGGAGCGGTCTCTGCTGCGGGGGCACCGTCGGAACCGGCCTGTGCGCGCAGTTCTTCGTTTTCCTTGGTCAGGCGACGCAGTTCGACGACGACCTCGTCGAGAAAGTCATCGACCTCATCCTGGTCGTATCCCTCACGGAACTTGGTCGACTGGAACCTTTTGTTGACTACATCTTCCGGAGTTAGCGCCATGGCTTTCCACCCTCAAAACTTGTATTAATTGTGAACATTTGACTGACTTGAGCCTAGGAGCGTCTCAAGCGTTTGATTGACTTCGGGCGGCCGACGAGCGCGTACAAGCTCACGACAAACCAGTCATCCGATAAGGATACATGCCCCGGTCGGGCGTTTACAGTAAGCCCGACAGGGACATACCCACGATGCAGCACAGCATGGTCAAGGTGAACCCGAAATCCAAAGCGATGGGCCCGACGCGAAGCGGCGGTACCAGTCGGCGAAAAAAACGTACCGGCGGATCGGTCAGCGTGTACACAAGCTCAACGGCCACGAGCAAAAAGCCCTGCGGACGCCACGCCCGATTGACACCGCGCACGAGGTCGATGATGAATCGACCCCAGAGCACGAGGAAGAACATGAAGAACAGGAAATAGAGAAGATTCCCCAGGATCGGTATACCAGTCACACTTAAGTCTAGCCTTGCGCGAAGAAGGAGCTGTCCTCAGCGCCCTCTTCGGTGGTGCTGTCCCCGGAAACGACGACGTGCGAGGGCGACAGCAGGAAGACCTTGGCGGTGACGCGCTCGATCTTGCCGTACAGGCCCTGCGACAGACCGCTCGCGAAGTCGATGAGGCGGCGAGCATCGCCGTCGCTCATCTGCGACAGGTTGATGATCACGGGGATACCATCGCGGAAGGATTCAGCGATGATCTGGGCGTCCTTGTAGGCACGCGGGTGAACAGTGAGAATTTCATTCATTTCAGACGCAGCCACATTCTGAGGGGTCGAAGTCTTGTGCAGGGGGGTGACCGGTGCGCGACCGGACGAGTTCTGGGCCGCAGAGGAGTGTGCAGCGTTGCCGTGCGGCGCGTTGTCGTGCCCACGGGCCGGAACGGCACTGACGTGGTTGGGGGCGCCGTGATTGGTGGCACCGTTGGTGGCAGCACCCTGGGCACCGGCCGGCGCCTGGTACTCCAGCTCTTCGTCTGCCAGACCCAGGTAGACCATGGTTTTCTTGAGCGGGTTGGACATGTCGACCTCCGTGTTGGTTTGCTACTTCGAGATTAACTGAGCACCGGGCGATTGCCGGTGATTGCCGTGCCAATTCGTAGGTGTGTCGCCCCTTCAAGCACGGCAGACCCGTAATCCTGGCTCATTCCCATCGACAACGCGCGGGCTGCCGGAGCCTGGGTGCGCATCTGCTCGCCGAGTTCACGCACCCGAGCGAAGGCCCGCCGTGGTTCTTCGCCGAGTGGAGCGACCGCCATGAGCCCGAGCAGGTTCAGCCCTGGCGTGGCCAGAACGCGCTCCACCAGGGCCGGCAGGTTGAGCGGATCGACCCCGCCACGCGCAGCGTCGTCGGTGAGGTTCACTTGGATGAAACAGTCGATGCTCGATTCCTCCGAGCCGAGCGCGGTCACGAGGGACTCACGATCGACCGAATGGATGACGTCAGCGTAGGCACGAACCTGCCGCGCCTTCTTGCCCTGCACCTGACCCACGAAATGCCAGACGAGGTCAAGGTCGGCGAGCACGGCAGCCTTGGACTGCGCTTCCTGATGCCGGTTCTCTCCCACGTTGCGCACACCGAGAGCGTAGAGGTCCTCGATCATCGAGACCGGGTGAAATTTGGTGACCACGATCGTCGTAATGCCGGCCGGGTCACGACCCGCCACCCGCGCAGCGTCAGCAACACCGGTACGCACCAGTTCCAGACGGGTGGCCAAATCGGTCGAAACCGTCTCGGGTCGGGCCGGGTCAGGCCGTGCCGCATCTGGAAGTGCCATGCTCAAGCTGCTCTGTTCGTTACGTGCATTCGTGGTGCGCAAGTGGTGTGGTTCGAGGGTGCCGCTGCGTGCTCCGTGCTGCGTGCACGGTGTACCGCCCGGAGGGCGACGCGACCGACCGATCGGTCACGTCGCGTCGCCCTCCCGGCTTAGGTCGACTACTTGAGAAAGTCCGGGATATCCAGGTCGTCGGCTTCTTCTTCAAAAGCCGGGTCGGCCACGGTGACGCCCTTGGCGGAGTCAGAGCCGCCCCAGCCGGAGGCAGCGAGCTCCCCGTCGCTGTAGCTGCCGGAGTCCGTTGCCGGTGCACCGGTGGCGCTGCCGGCGGATGCCGCCGCACCGGCTGATGCCGAACCGGCACCGGCCGCAATCCCCGCGGCGACCAGGTCGGCACGCCGCACTTCAACCGCCTTGGCACCGGGCTCGCCACCGTCGAAACCGGCAGCGATCACGGTCACCCGCACCTCATCACCGAGGGTGTCGTCAATGACGGCACCGAAAATAATGTTGGCTTCCGGGTGCACGGCTTCCTGCACGAGGCGGGCCGCGTCGTTGATCTCAAAAATACCGAGGTTGGATCCACCCTGAATCGACAGAAGCACACCGTGGGCACCGTCGATGCTGGCTTCCAGCAGGGGTGACGCAACGGCGAGTTCGGCCGCTTTGATCGCACGGTCGGCGCCGCGAGCGGAACCGATTCCCATCAGGGCCGAGCCGGCACCCTGCATGACCGACTTGACGTCGGCGAAGTCGAGGTTGATCAGGCCGGGGGTGGTGATGAGGTCGGTGATGCCCTGCACACCGGCCAGGAGTACTTGGTCGGCGGTTGCGAACGCCTCGAGCATGCTGATTCCGCGATCGCTGATCTCGAGCAGGCGATCGTTCGGCACGACGATGAGGGTGTCGACCTCGTTCTTGAGCGAGGCAACGCCGGTCTCGGCTTGGGCCTGACGACGCTTGCCTTCGAAGCCGAACGGCTTCGTGACGACACCGATGGTGAGGGCGCCGATCGACTTGGCAATGCGGGCGACGACGGGGGCACCGCCGGTTCCGGTACCGCCACCCTCACCGGCGGTCACGAAGACCATGTCGGCCCCAGCCAGGGCCTCTTCGATTTCTTCGGCGTGGTCTTCGGCGGCGCGACGACCCACTTCGGGGTCAGCGCCGGCACCGAGACCGCGGGTGAGGTCACGTCCGACGTCGAGCTTGACGTCGGCGTCGCTCATGAGCAGAGCCTGGGCATCCGTGTTGATGGCGATGAACTCGACACCGCGGAGGCCCAGTTCGATCATGCGGTTGACGGCGTTGACGCCACCACCGCCGATGCCGACAACCTTGATGACGGCTAGATAATTTTGATTGTTTGACACGTCCGGCCTCCGGGTGGAACCCTAAACCTCTAGTCGAGGTTTAAAGTTATGCTGAGTATGCAATTCCTGATTACGAAAGTATGCGGGCGTGGCGCGTGGATGGGGAGGCGCGCCCGCGTGTCGCAAATCCGTTGCAAAGTCCGCTCGGAGCGGCTGCCGCGACCGAATCCTGCTGCCGCGCCCGGCGTGCCGGCGACACGAGCAGCGTCGGAGCGCGCCTGCAGCATTCCAGCGGGCCCGAGCACGGGACCACCGGCCGGGAGGGCGCCCCGGCCGGTTGAAACCTAGCGCAGCACCGCGCTGTCGGGCGAAGAGACGTCGTACTCGTTGACGGTTCCGGAGGGATGTCCGATGAGCAGGGCGGCCAGCACGACGGATTTGTACTCGGACTTCTCCGGGCTTCCCCAGACCACCCGTTCGCCGCCAAGCAGGCTCAGGGTCACGTCATCCGTTGTCACGGCGGTCACGGTATCCAACTGGGTGCGCATGCTTTCGGGCAGGACGGCGAGAACGGCGGCAGCGGCTTTGAACCCGGCGCTGTCGACTCCGCCTGGCGCGTCAATGAGCGGATACCCCGGGCTGCGTTCCGGTAGAGATTCAATGACCACTCCGGCGGCGTCGACCAGGTCGAACCCGGACGGGCCGGCCAGCACCCCCACCGGCACACGCTCGACGATGCGTACCACGAGGGTGCCGGGCGGTCGGCTTTCGGTGACGTAGCTCTGAATCAGCGTGAACTGCGACAGTTCGCTCTTCACCACGGCGGCATCGATGAGCGGCAGTGGGGTGCCCAGTTGGTCAGCGAGAGCAGCGGATACAGCTCCGGCCGGAATGCGGTTGGTTCCAACGACCTCGATCGTGCCCAGCGCCATCAGCGGTGAATAGGCGGCGCCGATAATGAGGCCGAAAGTGAGCACGATGCTGCCGACACCGACAATCCAGGCGGTACGACGCCGTCGGGTGCGACCGGTGAAGCGCCGAACCTCGGCGCGTTCGAAGCGTTTGCGGGCACGCTGGGCGCCGCGCAGCACCGACCGGGCCGCGCGGGCTCCCGCGGTCCCCCCGGACGGCTCAGCGACCGGTGGTGCCGCGGCACCCTTCGACGATGTGGTCGACGCCGGCACAGTCGACGCCGATTCAGTCGACGCCGATTCAGCCGACGCCGGTTCAGCCGGCTTGACGTTGTGCCCGGCTACCCCGGTGACGAGCGAAGCGGATGCGGTCGGCCCGGCCAGGACGATCGGTTCCGTCGTGGTGGTGTTGGGATCGAACGGCTTCGACGCACCGGTCGGGCTCGCCGCGCCCTCGCGGCCGGCGTGCTGTGACGCAGCTTCGTCGCGCGGTTCCCGCCTGGACCTTGACCCTTTGGGGCCGGGCGCAAGCTTGCGCGTCGGCACGGATGCCGCCTCCGGTGCGGGCTCGGCCGGGCGGTTGAATCCGGCCGGCCGCCTCACCGCAGCCTCATCCGCGTACCTTTTCGAGTGCGGCGAGCAGCTGCGGCACGATGCGGTTGACGTCTCCGCAGCCCAGGGTGACCACAAAGTCGCCGTCACGGGCGATGCCGGCCAGATAATCGGCAGCATCCTGCCAGTCGGGTACATAGGCGACGTGGGACTGGTCACGGAACCGCTCGGAGACCAACGCACCGGTGACGCCCGGCTCGGGGTCTTCGCGGGCACCGTACACGCTGAGCACGATGGTCTCATCGGCGAACGATTCGAGCGTCTCGGCGAATTCCTGCGCGAACATGCGGGTGCGGCTGTACAAGTGCGGCTGGTGCACAGCGATGATGCGGCCCTCCCCCACGACCGTACGGGCGGCAGCAAGAGCCGCGGCAACCTCGGTCGGGTGGTGGGCGTAGTCATCGTAGACGCTGACGCCGCCGACCGTGCCGTGCAGTTCAAACCGGCGCTGGGTGCCACCGAAACCGGCGATCGCATCGAGGCTCGCGGCGGGGTCGAAGCCGAGGCCGACCAGAACGGCGAAAGCACCGGCCGCGTTGATGGCATTGTGCTTGCCGGGGATGCGCAGGGTGGCGCTGTAGTCCTGGCCCTGCCAGGCGACGCTGAAGCTCACCGGTCCACTCGTGGTGATCGAGTGCACACGCACGGTGGAATCGGGGTGCTCGCCGAAGGTGATCACGCGCGGAACATCCGCTTCACTCACGCCCTCGGTAATGGTAGCGGTCACGCGCACCGCACCGATGTCGTCGGAGGAGATCACAACGAGCTCGCTCGCGTTGCGGCTGAATTCAACGAATGCGGCCTCGAACGCTTCGAGCGAGCCGTAGTGATCGAGGTGGTCGGGGTCGACGTTGGTGACCAGGGCAACGGCCGTGTTGTAGAGCAGAAACGAGCCGTCGGATTCATCGGCTTCGACCACGAAGAGGTCGTCGGTTCCGCTCGCCGAGCTGACTCCCAGCGACTCGATCACGCCGCCGTTGACAAAGCTCGGGTCCTGACCGAGGCCAAGCAGCCCGGTGACGACCATTCCGGTGGACGTGGTCTTGCCGTGGGCGCCGGCGACCGCCACGAGGCGGTGGGCGCGAACGAGCCAGGACAAGGCCTGGGCGCGGTGCAGCACCGGAAGGCCACGCTCGGTGGCCAGCACGTATTCCGGGTTGTCCTGCCAGAGAGCCCCGGTCACCACGAGCGAGTCGGCAGCACCCACGTTGGCCGCGTCGTGCCCGATGTGCACGGTCGCGCCCAAGTCGCGCAGCGCCTGTACGTTCGGGGAATCTTTCGAATCCGAGCCGGTGACCGTATGGCCCGAGTTGATGAACAATCGAGCGATGCCGCTCATCCCTGACCCGCCGATGCCCACAAAATGCACCACTCCGAGCTTCTCGGGAATGGTCAGGGTGAGGTCTGGTTTGATCACGGTGTGCGCTCTTCTCGGTTGAAGCCAATGGTTCTAAAACACATGCTGCGGGAACTACGTTACGCGTGTGGCCGTCACCGCGCTGCCAGCGCCTCGTGCATCAGGTCAAGCATGCGCGCGGTCCCGTCGAGCACGCCGACGGATGCCGCCGCCCGCCCCATCGATTCCCGCCGCGGCTGGTCACCCAACAGGGTCACCAGCTCAGCGCGCACCCAGTACGGGACGAAGTCGGCGTCGTCAACGACCAGGCCGCCACCGGCCGCCAGCACCGGTGAGGCGTTGAAACGCTGTTCACCGTTGCCCACCGGGTAGGGCACATAGACGGCCGGAATTCCGAGGGCACACAGCTCACTCACGGTGGCCGCACCGGCGCGGGTGACGGCAAAATCGCTCGCGGCCAGGGCGAGGTCCATCCGGTCGCAGTAGGCGAGAAGGTGGTAATGTTCCACGCCCGGGTCGGAGACTTCGGCGGTGTCGCCGGTGATGTGCATCACCTGCCAGCCCGCAGCGACCACGGCGGCGGCCGATTCGACCATGCTGGCATTGAGCCGGCGGGCGCCGAGCGAACCGCCCGTCACGAGCAGCACGGGGCGGTCCGGAACCAGGCCAAAAAATGCCAGCGCTTCCGACCGGGTCGCCGCCCGGTCGAGTTCTTCAATTTCGGGCCGAAGCGGCATACCGACGAACCGGGCGTGGCGAATGGGCGTGCCGGCGAAAGCGACCCCCACGTACCGCGTCAACCGGGCGCCGAGCTTATTGGCCAGGCCCGGCTTGGCATTCGCTTCGTGGATGACGATTGGTATGCCGGCCCGGCGAGCGGCCAGATAGGCCGGTGTCGCAACGTAGCCACCGAAGCCGATGACGACGTCAACCCCGCGAGAACGGATGACATCGGTCACCGACCGCACCGCGGCGTTGAAGCGCGCCGGAAAGCGCAGGGCAGCGCCATTGGGGCGTCTGGGAAACGGCACCCGCGGCACCACGATCAGTTCGTAGCCGCGCGCCGGCACCAGTCGTGCTTCCAGACCCTCGCTGGTACCGAGCACCAACACCGTTGCATCCGCGTCACTCGCCCGGATTCGGTCGGCGACGGCGAGCAGGGGGTTGACGTGGCCGGCGGTTCCGCCGCCGGCCAAAAGATACGTGGTCATGCCCGGTCCGCCTCGATGGAGTCATTGTCATGGAAATCGTTGGGGGTGTTGCTGGATCGGTCACCGCGCGCGAAAGAGAGCACAATACCGATCGCGACCAGGCTCGTGAGCAGAGCGGTGCCACCGGCTGAAATCAAGGGTAGCGGTACGCCCAACACGGGGAATACTCCCAGCACCACGGCGATGTTCACGAAGGCCTGGCCGATGATCCACACCATGACGGCGGCCGTCGAGACCTTGGCCTGCACGGTCGTGGCCGTTCGCATGATGCGCAGAAACGCGAAGGCCAGCAGGATGAACATGCCGAGCACGACGATGCAGCCGATCAGGCCGAGCTCCTCGCCGATGATCGCGAAAATGTAGTCGTTGTCCGCGGCGGGCAGCCAGGACCACTTGGCTTTGGAATTACCAAGGCCAACACCAAGAATGCCGCCGTTGGCCAGCGCCCAGGTGCCGTGCAGCGGCTGCCAGCAGCTACTGGAGATTTCGCCGCTCAACTCGGTGCAACCCTCATTGAGAAAGCTCATAATGCGGGTCATTCGGTTGGGGCTCACGACAGCCAGCGCCACCGCCCCGGCCACGCCGACCAGCAGGGGCACCGCAAGCAGCCGCAGCCTGACGCCGGCAAAGAACAGGGCGCCGAACAAAATACCGGCCATGATCATGACCGTACCGAGGTCCCCACCGATCATGACGAGCATGACCGCGCCGCCGCCGACACCGAACACGGGAATGAACACGTGCTTCCAGTCGTCGAGCTGGTCCTGCTTGTCCTTCTGCGCGAGAATCATGCCCAGCCAGATCACGAGGGCAACCTTGATTCCCTCGGACGGCTGAAACTGGATGCCACCGATGTTCAACCAGTTGGTGTTGCCACCCGTGCCACGACCGAGACCGGTGGCCACGACGAGAAACTGCAGAAAACACGTGATCAGCAGCGAGGGCCAGGCCACACGTCGCCAGAACGCCAGTGGCAACCTGCTCACCACGAGCATGAGCGGAATGCCGATCAGCGCGAACATGCCCTGACGCAGCAACCCGCCGAAGAAACCCATGTCGGCAAGATAGGAGTCCACCGACGACGACGACAACACCATGACCAGGCCGAAAATGACCAGAAACAGGGTGGTGCCCAGCAGAAGAAAGTAGTTGCCGCCCTCGGCTTTGAAGACCCGACCGAGGTTGATCCGAACGGATGCTCCACCCGGCATTTCCGGCGTGGCCGACGTGTCGGCGACTTTCGACGGTCGCCGGAACGACCGTGCGGCCGCGGGGCGCGACGTACCGCGCTGCGTGGAAGGACTGCGCTGTCCGGAAGGACTGCGCTGTCCCGACGTGACGCGCGGCGCCGACGCCTTGGCGCCCGGTGTGGAGGCGCCCGGTGTGGAGGCGCCCGCTGTGGAGGTGCGCGCTGTGGGGGCGCCCGCTGTGGAGGTGCGCGGCGCGGGGTTGCGAGGCACCTGTACCATCCGCGTCACCTGCCTAAGAAGTCGTGTACTGCCTGATTGAACAGCCGGCCGCGTTCGGCGTAGCTCTCGAACTGGTCCATCGATGCGGCCGCCGGAGCCAGCAGCACCGTGTCGCCTTCCCGGGCAAGTTCGGCGGCCAGCCGAACAGCCTGGGCCATCACCTGTTCAGTGTCGTCTGCGTCGATCTCGAACACGGTCAGGTCGGGGGCGTGTCGCGCGAATGCCCGCCGTAATTCCAGCCGGTCCACGCCGATGATGATCGCTCCCCGCAGCCGGCCAACGTGCTTGAGCACAAGGGCGTCGATATCGACCCCCTTGAGCAACCCGCCGACCAACCAGACCACCGATTCGTACGCGGCCAGCGAGGCGTCGGCGGCATGCGGATTGGTCGCCTTGGAATCGTCAATCCATTCCACTCCGTCACCGATGGCAACGGTCTCGATGCGGTGCGCGTCGAGGTGAAAGGTTTCGAGCGCGGTGTGAATGGTTGCCGGCAGCACGCCGAACGACCGGGCCAGCGCGCTGGCGGCCAGCACGTCCATGATCACGTGCGGGGCACCGAGACCGGCCGCTACGAGGTGCGGCACGGTGGTCAGCTCAAGGGCGCGTTCAAATCGGTCTTCGAGGAAGGCCCGATCGCAGACGATGCCGTCGACGATGCCCAACTCGCTCGGCCCGGGAACCCCGAGACCGAAACCGATCGCTCGGGCGCCCTCCTGCACGTCGGCGTTCTGCACCATCGTGAGGGTGGCAGCATCCGCTGTGTTGTACACGCAGGCGACCGCGGTATTGAGGTAGACCGTTGCTTTGGCTGCTCGATAGGCCTCGGCCGAACCGTGCCAGTCCAGGTGATCGTCGGCGATGTTGAGGCAGAGGCTGGCCCACGGTTTGAGGGCGCCGGGGCCGCTGTGTGGCAGGTGGTGCAACTGGTAGCTCGACAGTTCAACGACGAGCACGTCCCAGCCCTGCGGGTCGCGGATGGCGTCGAGCACGGGCACGCCGATGTTGCCGCAGGGAGCGACGCGGCTGCCGTGAGCGGCGAGCATGGTGGCGGTGAGCTGCACGGTCGTGGTTTTGCCGTTGGTGCCGGTGACGAGCATCCACTCGGCGGGAACACCCACCTTGTCACGCAGCCGCCAGGCCAGCTCGATATCGCCCCACACCGGCACCCCCTGTTCGGCCGCCCAGAGCAGCAGCGGATGGTCGGGGTGGAAGCCAGGCGACACGATGATGACGTCCGGATGCTGCGCGACAAGCTCGGCCGGCACCGTGCGCAGGTCGGCCTGCACGAACGGCACCCCGAGCACCATGAGCAGGTCGAAACGTTCGTCGGGACCGGGCGACGCCAGCACGAGCACGTCAGCGCCGAGTTCGGCGAGGGTATCGGCGGCGGCGAATCCGGTCACGCCGAGCCCGAGCACGGCCACGCGCAGGCCCGTCCAGTCGGCGTGCCAGCTGGTGAGGGTGTCGAAGCGATCGGTGCCGGGCACGGTGCTCTCGCTCATTAGCGTGACAGCCACTCGAGGTAGAACGATCCGACGCCGGCGGCGACGAGCATGCCGCCGATAATCCAGAAGCGCACGACGACCGTGACTTCGGCCCAGCCCTTGAGCTCGAAGTGGTGGTGGACCGGACTCATCAGGAAGATGCGTTTACCGTGCGTGATTTTGAAGTAAGCCCGCTGCACGATCACCGATCCGGCTTCCATCACGAACAGGCCTCCGATGAGCACGAGGAGCAGTTCGGTGCGGCTGAGAATCGCGAGGGCGGCCAGCGCGCCACCGAGCGCGAGCGAGCCGGTGTCTCCGAGGAAGATCTTGGCCGGTGACGTGTTCCACCAGAGAAACCCGATCAGGCCGCCGACGATGGTGGCGGCGACAATGGCGAGGTCGAACGAGTCGGGGCCGAGGTAGCACTTGTACTGATCGGCGGCATCCGCTCCCCCAAAGCAGCTCTGGTTGGACTGCCAGAAGCCGATGACGACGAACGATCCGATCGCGAAGATGAGGGCGCCGGTGGCGAGGCCGTCGAGGCCGTCGGCGACGTTGACGCCGTTCGAGGTCGCGGCGACGATCAGGCAGATCCAGACCAGGAAAACGGCGATACCGATGAAGGTACCCAGCTTCATGAAGTCCAGTGGCAGGTCGCGGATGAACGAGATACTCGTTGAGGCCGGCGTCTGGCCGTTACGGTCAACGAATTGCAGCGACATCACGGCAAAAGCAGCGGCGACGATGACCTGTCCGAGCACCTTGGACCAACCACCGAGCCCGAGGCTGCGCTGGTTGCGGGTCTTCAGGAAGTCGTCCAGAAAACCCACGAGTCCGAGCCCGACCATCATGAACAACACCAGTAGCGGCGAGGGCGTGAAGGGTCTTTGTTCGATCAACATGGCGGTGAAATAGCTGATCAGCACGCCCAGAATGATGATGATACCGCCCATGGTGGCGGTGCCGCGCTTGGCATGATGGCTCTTGGGCCCGTCATCACGAATGAACTGGCCCCAGCCGAACTTCTTGAACAAGCGAATGAACAGCGGCGTCAAAAAGAGGGTGAAGGCGAGCGAAAACGCACCGGACAGCAGTAGGACTCTCACGAGAACAAGTCTCCCAATCGATCGCCGAGATATCGCAGACCCGCGGAGTTGGATGACTTCACGAGCACCGTATCCCCCGGATTCACGCTGGTCCGCACCAGTTCGAAGGCTTCGTCCGGCGTGTCGACATAGGCCGACTCGCCGTCCCAGGAACCCTCATTGATGGTGCTGATGTGCATGCGGCGGGCGGCGGGGCCCACCACGATCATCTGGGAGATGTTCAGGCGCACCGCGAGCAGCCCGATGCGATCGTGCTCCTCACCGGCCTGTTCGCCGAGTTCGGCCATCTCGCCGAGCACCGCAATGGTGCGTCGGCCGGGAGTGCCGATCTGAGCGAGCGTCTTGAGCGCTGCGCTCATCGAATCGGGGCTGGCGTTGTACGCGTCGTTGATGATGGTGACGTCGTCTTTACCGCCGAGTACCTCCATCCGCCAGCGTTCAGCGCGGGTGGTGGCTTGCAGCGCTGCGACGATATCGTGGAGCGAAACCCCCAGCACCTCGGCGGCAGCGGCCGCTGCGAGGGCGTTCATGACGTGGTGTTCGCCGAGCACGGGAAACACGACCGGGGCACTCTGACCGTTGGCGAGGTGCAGGGTGAAGGTCGTTCCGGTGCGGCCGGAGTGGAGGTCGCTCGCGCGCACGTTGACCTGGCCGTATTCGCCGAACCGCACAATGCGGGCGGGCGTGACCTCGGCCATCTGCGTGACACGCCGGTCGTCGCCGTTCAGCACCGCGACGTCGGTGGCGAGCAGGTGCGTCACCATCTCCGATTTAGCCCGGACGGTGGCGTCGAGGTCACCGAACTCGCCGGCGTGGGCGAGGCCGACGGTGAGCACAATCCCGACGTCGGGGCGCGCGAGGCGCACGAGGCGTGCGATGGCACCCTCGCTGCTGGCCCCCATCTCAATGACCAGGAACCGGGTGTCGAAGGTCACCTCGAGCATCGTCATCGGCGCGCCGACCTGATTGTTGAAGGAACCCTGCGGAGCGACGGTGGGGCCGACCCGCTGCAGGATGCTGCGGAGCAGGTTCTTGGTGGTGGTCTTGCCGTTGGAACCGGTCACGCCGACGACCCGGAGTGTGCCGGCGGCGCGCACCCGGGCGACGACCAGAGCGGCGAGGCCGCCGAGAGCTGCGACGGCGTCGGAGACCACGATCTGGCTCACGGGCAGGTCGAGCCGTCGTTCCACGATGAGCAGCGTCGCCCCCCGTGTGACGGCGACGGGCGCGAACAGGTGTCCGTCGGTGACCGCTCCGGGCTTGGCGATGAAGATGGAACCGGGTTCAACCAGGCGAGAGTCGGTCTGCACCGAACCGTCGACGAGGTCAGCGGCCGTGGCGCTGTCGGACAGGTGCAGGGCGCCGTCGACGGCCTGGCTGATATCGGCCAGAGAGAGGGCGATCATTTACAGCCACCCCGCGTCTCTCAGCGCATGGCGCGAGTCGTCCCGGGCCGAGTAGGGCAGTTTCACGCCCTTCACCTCGTGGTAGTCCTCGTGGCCTGGTCCCGCGTACAGAATGGTGTCTCCTTCGTGTGCGAGTGACAACGCCGTGCGGAATGCCGCACGCGGGTTGGCCACCTCGTAAAACTCGCCGTCCGGCACGGCTTCGCGCGCGGCCTTCAGCAGAACGGCACGGATGCTCGCGGGGTCTTCAAACCGCGGGTGAAAGTCGGTCACCACCACGATATCGCTGCCTTGTGCCGCGATCCGGCCCATATCAGCGCGTTTCGTGCTGTCGCGGTCGCCGTCGGCGCCGAACAGCATGATCAGTTTGCCGGGGGTGAATTTACGCAGGGCAGCGAGCGTATTCAGGAACGCATCCGGGCTGTGCCCGTAGTCGATGTAGACGAGCGGCCCGCGGTCACCGGAGATGCGCTCGGCCCGACCTGGGATGAAAGCGACGATGCCGTCGTCACGGTTCAGCGCATGCTGGATGGCCCCGAGGTCAAACCCGCTTTCTACGAGCATGACGATGGCCAGGGCTGCGTTGGCGGCCATATACCAGCCCAGCAACGGTACTCGTGTGTGCAGGCGGCGGCCATCGGGGCCCTCGAGCACGAAGTCGGTATGGGTGGCCGATTCGCCCACCACGGTCATGCGCCAGTCGGCGTCAACATCCGCTCGGTTGGTAATGGTTGTCACCGGAATGCGGCATTCGTCGGCGATACGACGACCCCACTCGGTGTCGACGGTGACAACGCCACGGTGCGAGCGGTCGGGTTGGAATAGCTCCAACTTGGCCTGAAAGTAATCGTCCATCGCCGCGTAGTCATCGAGGTGATCGTGGCTCAGGTTGGTGAACGCGGCCACATCGAAAACCAGCCCGTCGACCCGGTAGCGGCTCAGCGCCTGGGCGGACACTTCGATGCCGACAGCACGCACTTCGGCCTCGTTCATGCGGGCCAGGAGGGCGTGCAATTCGCTGGCTTCCGGCGTGGTCAGCGCGCTCGTGACGGCAAGGTCCCCGATGCGGCGTTCGGCGGTCGACGTGAGCCCGGAGACGACGCCGAGCTGGTTCAGAATGCCGAAGAGGAGGTAGACGACGCTGGTCTTGCCGTTGGTGCCGGTCACCGCGAACAGCGTCGCCGGGTTTTCGTCGGTGCGGTAAATCCAGGCGGCGACAGCCCCCAGCGCGGCACGGGCATCCGGCGTCACCAACACCGGCAGGCCGCTGGCCACGGCCAATGCCGCTCCGGCTTCGTCGGTCAACACAGCGACGGCGCCGGCTTCGGCGGCCGCGGCCGCGAAGGTGGCACCGTGCAGGTGCTGGCCGGGGACACCGACGTACAGGTCACCCGGTTGCACCGTGCGGGAGCTCAGGCTCACCCCGGTGACCTCGAGACCATCGATGTCTCCACGTAGTTCTAGATCAAATTCGGCAACCAATCCCGACAACGACCGCGGAACGGGATGCTCGGGACGGAGAGCCGACGGCGCCAATTCAGACACGCAGGGCTCGCTTTCTTACCAGGTGGATGGGAGGTCAGGCGCAGTCGCGCCGGAGGGAACCGCCCGGTACTTTTTCAACACTTGGCTCATGATCTCTTGAAAGACCGGAGCCGGCGCTGCAGACGTATTCAGTTTAACAGGGTCGGCGATGCTGACCGAGACGACATACTGCGGATCGTCGGCGGGGGCGAACCCGGAAACCGATACCAGGTACCCGCTGGAGTATCCGCCCTTGCCGTCGGGCATTTGAGCAGTCCCGGTTTTAGCCGCAACGCGATACCCGGGAATTTCCCAGATGCTGGAGACCCAGCTGTTCTGATACACCATCTCGAGCACGTCGCTGGTTTCGTTCGCGGCCTTCTCCGACAGCACCCGGGTACCGGTTGTCTCTGGCACGTTGGTGATCGTGCCATCGGCCTGCCGACAGCCCTCAACCAGTTGCACGGGCATGCGCACACCGTCGTTGGCGATTGTTTGGTAGATGCTGGAGACTTGCAGGGCGGTCGTGGTGAGGCCTTGACCGAACATGGTCGCGTAGCTGGTCTGGTTATCCCACTCCTCCACCGGGTGGAGGATTCCGCTGTCCTCACGGGGAAATCCACTTTCGGTCGCCGTGCCGACGCCAAACGCCTTCAAGTAGTCGTAGCGTTTCTGATTGGTGAGCATCTCGCCGAACTTGGACATTCCAGTGTTGCTCGAATCGATCAGAACACCGGTCAGGGTCATCCGCTGGTCCGCGTGGGCATGGCTGTCATTGATGTTGGCGCCGTTAGCCGGAAGGTAGCGGTACGGCGCGACCACGCCGGTGTCGAGTGTCGCGACGCCGGCGTCCAGAACGGATGCCGCGGTGAGGGCTTTAAGCGTTGATCCCGGTTCGAAGGACTGGGTGAATGCGCGTGAGCCGCGGTCTTCCGGATTTTCGGTACCGCCGACATTGTTCGGGTCGACCGATGGATAGTCCGCGACGGCAAGAAGCTTGCCCGTCTTGGCGTCCTGCACGACCGCCGTCGCCCACGCTGCACCGGTCTCCTGAGCGCGAGCAGCCAGGGTTTGTTGCACGAACCAGTTCAGGTCGGAATCGATGGTGGTAATGACGTCGCCGCCGTCGACGGCTTCGGAGCCCGTCACGCTGCTGCCGGGGATTCGCACACCGTCGGCACCCTTTTCGTAGGTCTCGGAGCCGTTGGTGGAGGCCAGGCAGGCATCCTGCCCCGATTCGAGTCCGGCTTGCGGCACGCCCTCCCCCGACAAGTATCCCAATATGTTACCGGCGACCGCGCCGTTGGGATACACCCGGCTCGGGCTGTTTTCCGAGTAGGTCCACGGTATGTGCAGATCCTGCACGGCCCGCAGCACATCAACGTCTACCTTCTGCGCGATGTAGGCGAAGTTCGCTTTGGCGTTGGCCTCAAGAGCGGTGGAGATCGTCAAGAGAATAGCGTCGCCGGTCTGACCGGTGGCCGCACCGATTTCGGCGGCCGCATCGGCCACCGAGATTTCCACCTTCTTACCGTCGACGGTGCGGGTAAACGGCGTGGCGTTCACCGGAGACATGGTGATGTTGTAGCGCATGACCGTTGAGGCCAAAACGACACCGTTCGCGTCGAGGATCTCACCGCGCGAGCCATAGACCACCTGACCGACCGAGCGGTTTCCCACCGAGTCGGCGGTCAGCGAATCGGCCTGCACGACCTGAATATCGACCAGGCGCACCAGAAACACGCTGACCACGACGAACAATACAAGAATGGTCGATACGGTGCGTCGACGACTGGACCGCGACGCGGTCGAGTTCTTTCGGGCACTGCTTGTGCGCACGCTCATCTGCCCATCATGGTCGACACGGGGAAACTATCGGGTAGTGGGCGCCGCGAGTCCCGCAGGAACTACCGGAGCGCTCGTGATTGCTACAGCGCCGGCCGAAGCCTTCGCGGCGGCGGGCGCCTGGGTCAGCGGTTCGCTTCCGGCCAGCAGTGCGTTGGGAACGAGGCTGGCCGCACCGGCCTGCGAACCCGACGCCGAAGCCGGCGCGCCCAAAACAGCGCCGTCGGACAGGCGCAGGTAGACGGGATTGGAGTTGCTCACCATGCCCAGTCCTTCGGCATTGGCAGCGAGGCTTTGCGGTGACGATACCCGCACCAGGTCTTCGTTCACACTGGCCGCCGTACGGCCCAGCTCGGCCTGGCTCGACTGCAGGCTCGAAATCTCATAGGCGCCCTGGGAGATGCCAACGCTCAAAAGCAGCTGGGCGACGATTATGGCGGCGACGCCAGCCACCGCGGTGAAGGCGTAGAAGATGCGCGGGCGCGCCCGGTGGTTCGGCGCGGAAGAGACGAGGCGGAACCCGCGATGTGCCGGTGCCGGAGTTTCGAACTCAGCCTCGTCAACGGCAAAAGACACTCGTGCCAGGTTGTCGCTCATGCGGCGGCCCTTCTCAGTCGTTCAGCAGCGCGCAGCCGTACCGGCGTCGCGCGGGGGTTGATTGCCTTCTCCTCGTCGGAGGCCAGTTCGGCTCCGCGCAGCAGCAGGGTGAAGAGTGGTTTATGTTCGGGGAGTTCGACCGGCAAGCCAGCGGGAGCCGTGGAACCGGATGCCGCGGCGAGGGCCCGCTTGACGATGCGGTCCTCGAGCGACTGGTAGGCCATGACGACGATGCGCCCGCCAACGGCGACCCGGTCCAGGGCTGCGGGAATGGCCCGTTCAAGCACGGCCAGTTCCTGGTTGACCTCGATGCGCAGCGCCTGAAAAACGCGCTTGGCGGGATGCCCGAGCCGCTGAATGGCCACCGGGGTGGCCTTGGTGATCACGTCAACGAGCTGGGCCGAGCGCACGAAGGGAGTCAGCTCGCGCGCTTCAACGATGGCTTTCGCGTACCGTGCGGCGAGTTTTTCTTCGCCGTAGTCCTGGAAAATTCGTTTCAGATCTCGCTCGCTGTAGTCAGCAAGGATGCTTTCGGCGGTCAGGCCGGCTGTCCCGTCCATGCGCATATCGAGCGGGGCATCCTTCGAATAGGAGAAGCCGCGTTCCACGCGGTCAATCTGCAACGAAGACACGCCGAGGTCGAAGAGCACGCCGGCGACCTCGGTGATGCCGAGGCCGTCGAGCGCCTCGCCGATGCCGTCGTAGACGGTGTGCACCAGGTGCACCCGGTCGCCGAAGCCCTTGAGCCGGTCCTCGGCGATAGCGAGGGCCTCGGTGTCACGGTCGAGACCGACGAGCGTCAGTTCGGGAAAGCGGGACAGGATCGCTTCGGCGTGGCCGCCCATGCCGAGGGTGGCGTCGACGAGCACGGCGCCGGGTTTCGCCAGCGCCGGAGCGAGCAGCTCAACGCAGCGTTCGAGCAAAACCGGGGTGTGAATATCGTTGCTGGTCATAATGCCGGGATAGTCCGTGAGGCCTGATTCCCCTCCATTTCGTCCTGGCACCGGGGAAGTGTGTCAGGGCAAAAACGGCTGGGAGTCAGGCACCAAGGGCTAGAAGAGTCCCGGAATCACCTCCTCCGTCGTGTTGGCGTACGAGGTTTCCTGCTCGGCGAGGTATGTGGCCCACGCTTCGCTGTCCCAAATCTCGACTCGGCTGCCAGCACCGATGACGGTCAGTTCCCGGTCAAGCCCCGCATAGCTGCGGAGGTTGCCGGGGATGGTGACGCGGTTTTGTTTGTCCGGTGTCTCCGAGCTCGCGCCCGACAAGAACACCCGGAGGTAGTCGCGAGCTTGCTTGCTCGTGACCGGCGCCTGGCGGATCTTGTCGTGCAGGGTTTCGAATTCGCGGGTGCTGAACACGTAGATGCAGTGCTCCTGCCCCCGTGTCATAACCACACCGGTGGAGAGCTCGTCCCGAAACTTCGCGGGAAGAATGATGCGTCCTTTTTCGTCGAGCCGGGGGGCGTAGGTGCCAAGGAACACGCATCACCCCTTTCTTCCGGCCAGATTCAGGTGTGGCTCCACTTTACTCCACCTTCAACCACCAACCTAAGAAATCGGAGCAATTTTCGGAAAGAATCAGCCAAACTACCTTGGAATCACTGGAGATTGCCAGTGGAGGAAAATGGAGCACTTGGACTTCAAATGGATGCTGCCGACTCGTTTTTGGACACAAAAAAGGGCCGATCAGATGATCGGCCCTGTGAGGCGGAAGAATTCTTGAGTTATCAGCCCTCGGTGGAGGGGTGGATATCAGTGCCCGGTGTCACGGATGACTCCAGCGGTACTGGCTATAGCGGTACTGCCGTAGCGGTACTGGCCGTAGCGTCATTGGCCGTAGCGGTACTGGCCGTAGCGTTACTGACCGTCCTGGCGACGGTCCCACCGCTCATTCAAGCGGTCCATGAAACCCTGGTTGGACTTGGCCTGCGTCGGGCGACGGCCGGGCGAGGACGGGCCCGAAACGGAGCGGATAGCTTTACCCGGTGTCACGGCGATGAGCACCCCGCCAAACATCACGATGAAGCCCAGAACGCCGAGCCACAGTTGCGCAATGGCTACGCCCGCAATTAGGGCCACGATGCCGGCGACGGCGAGCAGAACCCCGATCGCGATAGAACGATAGTTCGGGCGAAGTCGCGACGCTCCGACGCTGGCGACAAAGTCGGCATCGTTGTGATAGAGGCTGCGCTCCATCTCTTCAAGGAGTCGCTGCTCCTGTTCCGAAAGCGGCATCTCATTCCCTCCAGTAACGGGATCGAGCGGGTAGGTTGACAAATCTGAACCGGGTACGGTCCAACTACCCAATTCTAGCCCTGCCGAGATGGCTAGGCTATACGAGTGCATGAAAGCAAACGCCTGGTCGACTTGGTTCAATCTCGCATCGACGAGTTCATCATGTCCCGCGATCCAATTGTGACCCTGATCAGCCCCGATCTGACTCCTCTAATCGACTTCTCACGGCAGTTTCTCAGCGGTGGAAAGCGGTTTCGGGCCCAGTTCTGTTATTGGGGTGCGCAGAGCATTCTGCGGCCCGATTCGGCAGCTGAAACCGGCTCCGAAACCGACTTCTCGTCCCTGCCGGAAGCAGCGCAACTCGACGACGTCGTATCCGCTGCCAGCGCCCTGGAGATTTTTCACGCGGCCGCGCTCGTGCACGACGACATCATCGACAATTCCGACACCCGGCGCGGTGCTCCGAGCGCCCACAAACTGTTCGAAAGCTTGCACGCACGGGCGGGATGGGCGGGTGACCCCACCACTTTCGGGCGGGCATCCGCAATTCTGTTGGGCGATCTTCTGCTCGGCTGGAGCGATGAGCTCCTCGACGAGGGCCTCTACGGCGTGGCCGACCGGGCCGCAGCCCGACGAGCTCGACTCGAGTTCAACCACATGCGCACCGAGGTCACCGCCGGGCAGTACCTCGACATTCTGGAGGAGCGCGCGTGGCTCGCCCAGCCCGAGGCCGAGCTGCTGGACCGTGCTCTGCGGGTCATTGTCTTCAAGTCGGCCAAATACAGCATTCAAGCCCCCCTCGTGATCGGGGCTGCGCTGGCCGGCGCCTCCCCGGCCCAGCTCGCCGCCCTGCGCGCGTTCGGCCTGCCGCTCGGCATGGCCTACCAGCTGCGTGACGATTTGCTCGGCGTCTTCGGCGACGCGGCGGTGACCGGTAAACCCAGCGGCGATGACCTCACCGAGGGCAAGCGCACCGTCCTGATCGCGCTGGCTCGGGACGGCCTGGACGACGTTTCTCGAGCCTCGCTCGACGCTCAGCTCGGTAATCCCGCGCTCGACCAGGCTCAGATCCAAGCGTTACAACATCTGATCACGGCCAGCGGCGCCGTCGACCGCGTGGAACGCCTCATCGAGTCGCAGGTGGCCGAGGCGCTGGTGGCGCTGGAGACCGCGCCGATCAGCGCCGTGGCACGTCAGAAATTGCGGGATCTGACCGAACGTGTGACGCGCCGAGCCTCCTGAGCGCAGGACACCGGTTCAGGCGGCCAGTTCAGGCGGCCAGTTCGGGCGGGCCGGTTCGGGCGCCGGTGCGGCGCAAGCCGGTTAGGCGAGAGCCTGAGCGACCCGACGCACTTCGGCCTTGCGGCCGGCCCGGAGGGCTTCGATCGGTGCAACTCCGAGGCTGTCGTCAACCTCGAGCAGCCAGGTCATGGCCTGCATGTCCGTGAAGCCGTCATCGGCCAACACAAACAGGGTTCCTCGGAGTTCGGGTACGGGGGCACCGTCACGCAGAAAAAGCGATGGGACCGATACGACGTTGTCCCGCCGGATAGCCAGCAGGTACTTGTCGTCGATCAGGTGCCGCACGCGGCTCTGGCTCAGTCCGAGCAGGTTGACAAGGGCAGGAATAGTAAGCCACTCGGGCTCTGAAGACACGTCACTCACGCGTTTAGCTTCCCACGATTCGCCGCCGCGGCAAAACCTTCGGCTGCCTTTTATCATGATCAGTGCCAATTCGAGCTGCCCGTTTAATTGACTACCCCCCATTATTGTGGAAACCTCGCAGTAGGGATCGTTGTGGCGCACGCTGCTGCACGAGTTTTCTGTACACAATCAGCGAGTGCGTCCAGCGATGCGCACAGCGAACGGAGCAGCATGACCAAGGTCAACACGAGCACGACGGATGCGGCAGCGTTCGCCGCCAGAAAACCGAGCGCGCTGCGTTCTCGTCCGGCATTGCTGACCGTGCCCATTGTGCTGGTCAGCACGCTCGCCATCAGTCTCAGCATGGCCGCGCCCGCTCAGGCCCAGGCCCCGGCCAAGAAGCCGATTAAATCGAAGCTGGCCGAGAACACTGCGGCAGCAGCGACAGTTGCGGTCACCGCCGCCGTGCAGATCGCGCCGGCCCAGTACGAGGTCGCAGACGGAGACACCGTCAGCGGCATCGCCGCGCGCTTCGGACTGTCGACTGCCGCAGTGCTGGCCCAGAACGGTCTGGATTCCCAGGCCCTCATCTTCGCCGGCCAGGTTTTAACCCTGACCCAGTCGCCGGCAGCGGTCGCACCCAACGCATCCCCCGCATCCGCTGACAGTGCGCCCAGTGAGTACACCGTGCAGAACGGCGACACCATTAGCGGCATTGCCACCGCTCACGGCCTGAACACCTCCGACGTTCTCGGTGCCAATGGTTTGACCGCAAGCAGCGTCATTTTTCCCGGTCAAGTGGTGCTGCTCACCCACGCTCCCGCCATGGAAACGGCCGTCTTCGTAGCACCGGTGGCCGCCGCCGCAAGTCACACCATCGCGTCTGGCGAAACCATCAGCACCGTCGCCGGCGCTGCCGGGGTGAGCGTGCAAGCCGTGCTCGACGCCAATGGCCTCGGTTGGTCGAGCATCATCTACCCCGGGCAGATCCTGGTCTTGCCCTCGTCCGCAGCGCCGACGTCCGTTCCGACATCCGCTGCGCCGGCCACGCCCATCACTTCCGCTACGGCGGGCGTGGTGACCCCGCTGTCCAGTGAAATGCGGCAGAACGCCCAAACGATCGTCTCGGTTGGCCGCGGTGCCGGAGTGAGCGATGCCGGACTCGTCGTGGCGCTGGCCGCAGCGGCCCAGGAATCGGGGCTCCGCAATGTTCAGTACGGCGACCGGGATTCCCTCGGTCTGTTCCAGCAGCGGCCCAGCGCAGGCTGGGGCACCCCGGAGCAAGTCTTGGATCCGACCCGGGCCACCTTGGCCTTTTTCGGCGGCGCGAGCAACCCGAACCCTCAGGTAACTCGCGGTTTGCTCGATATCTCCGGCTGGGAAGCGATGACCGTGACCCAGGCTGCCCAGGCCGTGCAAATATCGGCTTACCCCGACTACTACGCGAAGTGGGAAACATCGGCGCAGGCCTGGCTCAACGAAATCGGGTAGCCGAGGTGCCGGTCCGATCACGGCAACCGTGCCCGGTTCTGCCCCACCAGGATGCCCGCTCCTGCGCGCCGCGCGCGGGTGCCGCCGCCGTATTCCCTAGAATCAAGTAGTGAGCGTTCCCTCGACCGACCCGTTGATCGGCCGTCTAATAGACGGCCGATATCAAGTGCGCTCGCGGATCGCGCGCGGCGGCATGGCCACGGTCTACCTCGCCACCGATCTGCGGCTGGAACGTCGCGTCGCGATCAAGATCATGCACGGTCATCTCGCCGACGACAGCGCCTTCAAGATTCGGTTCATCCAGGAGGCACGATCGGCCGCCCGGCTGGCGCACCCCAACGTCGTGAACGTCTTTGACCAAGGCCAGGACGACGATATGGCCTACCTCGTCATGGAATACCTGCCGGGGATCACCCTCCGAGACCTGCTCAAGGACTACGGCCGACTCACCCCGGAGCAGACCCTCGACATTCTCGAGGCGGTGCTCAGCGGGCTCGCGGCCGCCCATAAGGCTGGCATCGTGCATCGCGACGTCAAGCCGGAAAACGTGCTGCTCGCCGACGACGGTCGTATCAAAATCAGCGACTTCGGTCTCGCCCGCGCGGTCAACAACAACACGGCTACCGGTCAGGCCCTCCTCGGCACCATCGCCTATCTCTCCCCCGAACTTGTCACCCGCGGCATCGCGGATGCCCGCAGTGACATTTATGCCCTGGGCATCATGACGTTCGAAATGCTCACGGGCGATCAGCCCTACGTGGGCGAAGCACCCATGCAGATCGCGTACCAGCACGCCAACGACACGGTGCCCATGCCGAGCAGCAAGGTTGCCGACGTTCCCCGCGAACTCGACGAGCTCGTGCTCTGGGCCACCGCACGCGATCCCGAAGAACGTCCTCGTGACGCACGGGTCATGCTCGACCAGCTGCACGATGTGAGTGCACTCGTGCGCGGCGGCACCCAGGAGCTGGCCATGCAGTCAACCATGGTGCTGCCCGCCAATATGCGCACCGGCGCCAACGCGCTGGCCGATGCTGAGACCCAGGTTCTCGGCGCCAGGCTCACGCCCACGAAACCTCCCGCAGCGACTCTGCTGGGCATCCACCCGGTCGGCACCGGCCCAGTCGGCCCGCCGGACAGCGGCGACCTGCTGAGCAAGAAAGCCGGCAAGCGCAAGCGTCGGGGCTTCTGGTTGTTCGCCCTCGTGATCATATTGGCCGCCATCTTCGGTGGAACCGGCTGGTATTTCGGCTCCGGACCGGGATCGGACGTAATGCTGCCCGACTTCGCATCCGCCTCCCCCGACACCGCTTCCTCGCAATTGACCGAGCTCGGCCTGAAACCCGAGCTCGGCGGTGCGTTCAGTGCCACGATTGCCGAGGGGCTCGTCATCGGCACCGATCCGGATGCCGGCAGCCGCGTTCCGATGGACAGCACGGTCACGGTCATTGTCTCCCAAGGCTTACAACCCATCACGCTGCCCGCGTTGGCCGGTACGACGCAGGCGGAAGCATCCGCTGCCATCGCCAACCTGAACGCACTGGTCGGCAGCATCGACCCGATCTTCAACGGCGACGTGCCGGAGGGCTCCGTCATTTCCGCGAGCAAAGAAAGCGACGGCACCGATGTCTCCGCCGGCGGCGACTACTTCGAAGGGCTCACGGTCAACCTCGTCGTCTCGCTCGGGCCTATCCCCAACGTCGACGGCAAGACCGTCGCCGCCGCCACGGACATTCTGGCCGGCAAAAATCTGCTCGTCGTGTCCGGAGAGCAGACCTTCAATGACACCGTAGCCAAGGGCGACGTCATCACCGCCCAGGTGCCGGAGGGCGCCATCCGTGAGGGAGCCACCCTCACCCTGGTCATCTCCCGCGGCCCCGAGCCGGTCATCGTGCCCAACGTGGTCGGTATGTCCTGGAGCGACGGCAAAGATGCCCTGACCAATCTCGGGTTCAAGCTCACCTACAACCCGGGCGCCGATCTCGTTCCGGCGGCACTCCTCAAGGTCGCTGCGACCGACCCGGTTGCGGGAACGTCTTTGCCCAAGGGCAGTTCGATCGCGTTGACGCCCCAGTTCTAGCTGCCAGAATCCCGGCCTCTGCGCCTGCCCCGGCCCCGGCCTCTGCCCCGGCCCCGGCCCGGCCCGGCCCGGCCCACCTTATGCAACCGGGCCCATGATCTATCGCGGGCCCACTTTCCGGGCCCGGGCCCGGAAAGACATAAGATCAGCGGATACGCCGCTTCTACCCCCGCGCACCGCGAGACGCGGCCACATACGGGGGCAGCACAGATCACCGGCAATTCGGCCAGGTTGGCGGACACTCGGTGCTTCGTCCCGCCGGAGCAACCGATTTCACGTCGCGCGGCACTTGCGCCGCTGCGCGGGAGGCGAAACTCGAGCGCACCGGCGGAGGTCCCGCGCGACGTGCAGCGCGGGACTTCAGGCCAGGCCACAGCTCCCGCGCATTGGCGCAGCTCCCGCGCCGCGCGCGCCTTCGGCTCGGCCGCGTTGTTCAAACTCCCGCGCACTCGCGCAACTCGCGCGCACTGCCGCAACTGCCGCAATTGCCGCGCAGCAGCATCCACCCGCACGATTCTGCACATGTCCCTTGCTCGGGCCCACCTTGTGCAACCGGGCCCATGATCCATCACCGGCCCAGTTTCCGGGCCCGGGCCCGGACAAAAATGTGACCAGCGGATGCCGCGCCGCTGCCGCCACGCACCACACCCACTCCAGCCCACACGCGCGCACCCCGGGCCCACCTTATGCAACTGGGCCCATGATCTATCACGGGCCCAGTTGCCGGGCCCGGGCCCGGGCAGAAATGGGACCCGGACAGAAGTGCGGCGCGGGGGCGCGAGGGAGCGGTACGCTAGCGGGCGGCGAGCTCCTCGGCCACCAGGAAGGCGAGCTCGAGGGACTGCATGTGGTTCAGGCGCGGGTCGCAGAGCGACTCGTAGCGGGTCGCCAGGGCGGCCTCGTCGATGTGCTCGGAGCCACCCATGCACTCGGTGACGTCGTCGCCGGTGAGCTCAACGTGGATTCCACCGGGGTGCGTCCCCACGGCGCGGTGCGCCTCGAAGAAGCCCTTGACCTCGTCGACGACGTCGTCGAACCGACGCGTCTTGTACCCGGTGGGCGTGGTGACGCCGTTGCCGTGCATCGGGTCGGCGACCCAGAGCGGCATGGCGTCACTGGCCTTGATGGCTTCCAGCAGCGGAGGCAGGGCGTCGCGCACCTTGCCGGCACCCATCCGGGTGATGAAGGTCAGGCGGCCGGGCTCGCGGTTCGGGTCGAGCTTGTCGACCAGGCGCAGCATGTCGTCGACCTTCGTCGCCGGGCCGAGCTTGACACCGATCGGGTTGCGCACCCGCGACAGGAAGTCAACGTGGGCGCCGTCGAGGTCGCGGGTGCGTTCCCCGATCCAAATGAAGTGGGCCGAGGTGTTGTACGGCGTTCCCGTGCGCGAGTCGATGCGCGTCATCGGACGCTCGTAATCCATCAGCAAGCCCTCATGGCTGGTGTAGAACTCGGTGCGGCGCATGGCTTCGAAGTCAGCGCCGCAGGCGATCATGAACTTGATGGCCCGGTCAATGTCCTTGGCCAGTCCCTCGTAGCGCACATTGGCCGGGTTCGCAGCGAAGCCCTGGTTCCAGCTGTGCACCTGGCGCAGGTCAGCGAAGCCACCCTGCGTGAAGGCACGAATGAGATTGAGGGTGGACGCGGAGGTGTGGTACGCCGTGACCAGTCGGTCAGGGTCGGCTTCGCGCGATTCGGGGGTGAACGGGTAGCCGTTGACGATGTCGCCGCGGTAGGCCGGCAGCGTCACGTCGCCGCGAGTCTCGAAATCGCTCGAGCGGGGCTTAGCGAACTGTCCGGCCATGCGGCCCATTTTGATGACAGGCATCGACGCACCGTAGGTGAGCACGACGGCCATCTGCAGCACGGTCTTGACCCGATTACGAATCTGGTCGGCCGTGGCGCCGCTGAACGTCTCGGCGCAGTCGCCGCCCTGCAGCAGAAAGCCATCGCCCCCGGCGGCCTGAGCGAGTCGGTCGCGCAGGATATCCACCTCACCGGCGAAGACGAGCGGCGGCTGGGTGGCCAGTTCAGCGGATGCTGCGGCTACCTTGTCGGCGTCGGGCCAGGTCGGTTGCTGCTTGATCGGCAGCGTACGCCAGTGGTCCAAACCCGTGATAACAGAGGCTTCTGCGGCAACAATGGGCTCGGTGGGGTCTACCACGGGATGGTTCCTGTTTTCTCTACTGGACCGGCAACGGTCTCCGGCCTGAAATGGACGAGGTGCTGCACCCACGACGCTAATCGGCGCAAACAGCACATCAAAGAGCCTATCGCGAAAGGCTGGCCCGCTTTTCTTTGACCGAGGAGGCGTAGACGTCGACGTACTCCTGCGTGCTGAGTCGCTGCAGCTCATACATGAGCTCGTCGGTAACGCTGCGCAGTACAAACCGGTCGCCCTCCATGCCGTGAAACCGGGTGAAGTCGAGGGGTTCGCCAATGACGATGCCGATCCGACGCACCTGCGGAACCCGGGTTCCGGTCGGCATGGCCTTCTCGGTATCGATCATGGCCACCGGAATGACCGTGACACCCGATTCCAGCACCATCCGGGCTACACCGGTCCGGCCGCGATACAGGCGGGCGTCGGGGCTGCGCGTGCCCTCCGGGTAGATGCCGAGGATGCGGCCTTCGCCGAGCACCCGCAGGCCGGTATTGAGCGAGTCTTCCGAGGCCTTGCCGCCGGATCGGTCGATGGGCAGTTGTCCGGCCGCGGTCAGAAACTGCCGGGTTGCCCAGCCTTTGAGGCCCTTGCCGGTGAAATAGTCGCTTTTGGCCAGAAATGCCACGCGGCGCGGCACGACGAGCGGGAGAAAAACCGAATCAATAAACGACAGGTGGTTGCTGGCCAGAATCACCGGACCGGTCTTCGGAATGTTCTCCAGGCCGATAACCCACGGGCGAAACAGCGAGAGCAGCAGCGGGCCGATGACGATGTTCTTCATAATCCAATAGAACATTCGCACTCCTTTATCCGACTACGAAAGCTTAGTGCGCCCGCCGCAGCACAGCGGATGCCGCGCGCCGCCGCACCCATTGCCGCGCCTTGGGTCAGCGCACCGCGTGCAGTCGGGCGAGGTCGGCCGCTCCGACGACTCCCGCGTCGTTGACGAGTTGGGCAATGGCAAATTCGGCCTCCGGGTGGTAGCCGCGGGCGGGCAGATAGTCGAGGTAGGCCGCACGGATCGGCTCCAGCAGCAGCTCGCCGGCGGCGGCTACTCCCCCACCGAACACGAAAACCTGCGGGTCGAGCACCGCGCCGAGGCTCGCGCAGGCCTGCCCCAGGGTGCTGCCGAGCTGGCGCAGGGCAGCGAGGGCCCCACCGTCACCGTCTTGAATCAGTCGTCCCACCTCTTTGCCGGTGAGCTTGCCACGTCGCTCGCGGGCGGCGGCCAGACCGAGGCCGATGCCGCCGGCATCCGCAAATTCGTTGGCGATGCGCAGCAACGCCCGACCGGAACCGTACTGTTCCAGACAGCCGTAGGCCCCGCAGCCGCACGGCAGGCCATCGGGTACAAACCGCAGGTGGCCCAGCTCGGCTCCGGCCCCGAAACCGCCGCGGAACAGGGAATTACCGGTAACAATGGCCCCACCGACTCCCGTGCCGATGGTCAAGGTGACCATATCGGAATAGTCCCGGCCGGCGCCGAAGCGGAATTCAGCCCAACCGGCGGCGTTGGCATCGTTCTCGATAATGATCGGCAGGTCGAGCCGAGCCTCGAGCTTGTCGCGGAACGGCTCATTACGCCAGCTGATATTGGGTGCGTAGTACACGGTCGATTGGGCGGAGTCGATGAAACCGGCCGCGGCGACTCCCGCCGCGACGACGTCAGTACCTTCGGACAGGGCGAGGATCATCGCCACGACCGTGTCTTCGATCTCGCCCGGGTTACTCGGCGTGGTCGGCTGCCGATCAGAACGGATGATGCTGCCCGCCTCGTCGACGAGCGCCCCGGCAATCTTGGTGCCCCCGATATCGATACCTATGGCGTGCATGAAGGCACCTTTCGTTCGGGGCGATCAGATGGTTGGGTGGAGACGCCGATGCTGATGCCCGACACCATCTAGAGTGTAGTAAACCAGTTTGCCGCTGCACGAAACACCCGCTCACTGCAGAAATTTGGTAGCCGAGCAGTTACTGCGTTCAGCCGGTACCAAAGGAGTTGCCGTGAAACAGTTCGATATGCCTGCCGTCGTTGCCGCCGACCCTGGCGCCAATGTCACCGACCTGCTCATGGAACGCCTCGCCGCGACTCCAGAACTCGTGCTGTTTTCGTTGCCCAGGGGCGGCCGATGGCTCCCCGTCACCACGCAGGAGTTCCACACGCAAGTGGTGGCTCTGGCTAAGGGTCTCGTCGCCGCCGGCATCGAGCCGGGCGACAAAATCGGGCTGATCTGCAAGACCCGCTACGAGTGGACCCTGATTGACTTTGCGGTTTGGTTTGCCGGCGCGGTTCTGGTTCCCGTCTACGAGACCAGCTCGCCCAGCCAGGTGCAATGGAATCTCAGCGACTCGGGCGCCATCGCCGTCATCGTCGAAACCGCCGATCACTTTGCACGCTTCGACGAGGTGCATCCGGAACTCGCGGACATCCGTTCGGTCTGGCAGATCGATCTGGGCGACCTCGACAAGCTGGTCGCCGGTGGAGCTAAGGTGACCGATGCGGAGATCGACCGCCGCCGTAACCTCGCTGTCGGCGACGACATTGCCACCCTCATCTACACGTCCGGGTCGACCGGCAAGCCCAAGGGCTGTGTGCTCACCCACGCAAACTTTCTCGAAACCAGCCGCAATGCCGCGGTCGCACTCAAGGAGGTCTTGGTTGCCCCCGGGGGCGCTTCAACCCTGCTCTTCATCACCACCGCTCACGTGTTTGCTCGTTTCATCTCGGTGCTGTGCGTGCACGCCGGCGTGCGGGTGGGACATCAGGCGGACACCAAGACGCTCCTGCCCGCACTGGGCAGCTTTCAGCCGACCTTCCTGCTGGCCGTGCCGCGAGTGTTCGAAAAGGTCTATAACTCGGCCCAGCAGAAAGCGATCACCGGCGGCAAGGGCAAGATCTTCGACGCGGCCGCGCACGTGGCGGTTGAGCATTCCAAGCTCGAGCAGGCCGGCTCAACGATTCCTCTGGGCATGAAGATCAAGTTCGCCCTGTTCGACAAGCTCGTCTACAGCAAGCTGCGCACCGCCATGGGCGGCAAAGTCGTCTATGCGGTTTCGGGTTCCGCACCGCTCGGTGCCCACCTCGGCCACTTCTTCAAGAGCCTTGGCATTGTCATTCTGGAGGGCTACGGCCTGACCGAAACGACCGCACCGGCCACCGTGGGTCTGGCGACCCGTGCCAAAATCGGCACCGTCGGACCGCCGCTACCCGGCGTGTCGGTGCGGGTCATGGACGACGGCGAGATCGAGGTGCAGGGCGTCAACGTCTTCAAGGAATATTGGAACAACCCGCAGGCCACGGCCGATGCCTTCGACGACGGCTGGTTCAAGACGGGCGACATCGGCGTCTTTGATGACGAGGGCTTCCTCACCATCACCGGACGCAAAAAAGAGATCATCGTCACGGCCGCCGGCAAGAATGTGGCTCCGGCGGCGTTGGAGGACCCGATTCGAGCGAATCCGTTGATCGGTCAGGTCATCGTCGTCGGCGACCAGAAGCCCTTCATCGGCGCGCTCATCACCCTGGACCCCGACATGCTGCCGGTGTGGCTGAACAACAACCAAGAGGATGCCGGCATGTCGCTCGCGCAGGCATCCGTCAACAAAGCCGTGCTCGCGGAGATTCAGCGCGCGGTCGACCACGCCAATGAGGGCGTGTCACGGGCGGAATCAATTCGCAAATTCACGCTGCTGCCGATTGAACTCACCGAGGAGAGCGGACATTTGACGCCGAAGATGAGCATCAAACGCAACATCATCATGCGCGACTTCGCCGACGAGATCGCGACCATGTATTCCAATGCGCCGGCCACCGAGGGTATCTCGCTGCGCGAGTAGTTTGCGGTGCCGGCCTGGGGCTGGCTGAGGCGGCCTGAGGCGGGCCCGGGCAGAGGCGGGCCCGGGCAGAGCATTCCGCTCCCCGCTCAAACATTGAGGTCGTCTGGGCGGATCCGAGAGGTGCGTTCGGACCCGCCCAGACGACCTCAAAACTCGCAACTCCGCGAAACGCTCCGCCCGTGCCCTCACGTTACAGGGGACGCACGAGGCTCCGCCCGTGCGGGGGCGTGAACCAATGCATGAGGCTCCGACTGCACTAGAACCAGGTGGACTCGCGGATCTCTTTCATCGCCGCGCGCCGGTTTTCCTTGTCGAGTCGATCGATGTAGAGAAAGCCGTCGAGGTGGTCGGTTTCATGCTGCAGGGCCTGGGCCATGAGGCCGTCGCCGGAGAGCTCCACCGGGTTGCCGTCGAGGTCGATACCGGCGACCCTGGCGAAGGGATAACGCTTGGTCGGGTACCACAGTCCCGGAACCGACAAGCAGCCCTCTTCAACCAGGTCGGGTTCGCCGGAGAGCTCCACGACGGTGGGGTTGAGAATGTAACCGATAACACCGTCAACGTTGTAGCTGAAGGCCCGCAGATTCACCCCGATCTGCGAGGCGGCTACCCCGGCTCGGCCCGGCAAACCCACGCTGTCGACCAGATCCTGCACCAGGCCCCGCACCCGATCGTCGATCTCGATGATGGGGTCAGAGACGGTCTTCAACACCGGATCTCCAAATAGTCGGATCTGACGTTCAGGCACGGTGAAACTCCTCGGTAAGGCGGGTAGCGGACAAAGTGAGCGAGTAGGGCCTGGACTCGCTACAGGCTGCGGTCTGCGGGCAGACCCTCGACGACGAGCTCGGCGAGCGTGCGTGCGGCCAGGCGCGTGATCGGCTTGAGGTCTTTGTACGACACCACGCTGCCGGCGGCGAGCTGCGGATCGTAGGGAATGCGCACGATTTCGCGCACCCGGGACCGAAAGTGTGACTCGATCTCTTCGAGCCGCACCAGGTTGGTGCCCTGGGTCGCCGTATTGAGCGCGACAACCGCGTTGCTCACCAGGTCGCCGTAGCCGTTCGCTTCCAGCCAGGTGAGTGTTTCTGAAGCCAAACGGGCCTCGTCAACGCTTCCGCCGGAGACGATCACGATGGAGTCGGCACGCTGCAGGGTGGCCCGCATGACCGAGTGCACGATTCCGGTGCCGCAGTCGGTGAGCGCAATGGAATAGTACCGGGCGGCGAGGTCGGCGACGACGTTGTAATCGTTCTCGTCAAAGGCTTCGGAGAGCAGCGGGTCGGTGTCTGAGGCGAGAATGTCGAGGCGAGTTTCGTCGCGGGAGACGAGCGAGGAGAAATCGGTGAAGTTGCCGATCGACGCGGCCTTGGAGACAACGTCGCGCACGGTCGAGCGGGTCTGTTTACTGACCCGCTCCGACAAGGTTCCGCGGTCCGGGTTGGCATCGATGGCGATGATGCGATCGTCGCGGGCATCAGCCAAGGCCATGCCGAGCAGCGTGGTGACGGTGGTCTTGCCGACGCCGCCCTTGCGCGTGAGGATCGGCACAAACCGGGTGCCACCCTCGAACTGACGGCGAATTCGCTCGTCCATCTCCTTGTACGCCTGTACCTTGGCCGAGTCACCGAGATTCACCAGGTGGAGCGTCATCATATAAACGAATTCCGGCCAGGTACCCCGCGGCGGCTTGCGCGTTTTGCGGTTGACCGCGAGCAGACGATCAGAGGTCAGCATGGACGCCGATTCGGGTGCGGTGCTGCTGTCGGAACGGGTGCGGTCGCGCCGAACGGTTGTGGCGGCATCCGTTTTCGACAGGGATTCGACGGCCGAGCTGGCACGGGCTGCCCGGGCCGGCGCGGGCGTGCTGATTTCGACGGTGTGCGTGGCCGGGGTCGACACCACCCGGGTGGTCTGCATAGCGGTGTCGGCGCGGGAACCGGCGTGGGATCGGCCGGAGCCCGCAACCGCCCGGCGGGGCGCTGCCGGTACGGCGACCGGTACGCTCAGGCTTTCGGGCAGCGAGGCAGCGAGGTTGTCGATCGTGTGCGGTGGCAGCTCACTGTGGTAGTCATCACCGTGGTGGTCCTCACCGCGGCCGTCGTCACCGCGCCCGTCGCCACCGCGCCCGTCGCCACCGCGGTTCTCGTCGCGGGTACGCTTGGCGGCGGCGGACACCGGGCGTGCGGGCATGCCCGGGTCGTCAGTACTTTTGTCTGGCACGATTTATCCTCAACTGGTCGACAACGGCCCCCATCTTAGCGCGGACGCACCACCACGAGCAGATCGCCGGCGTCGACCTGCTGGGTGAGCGGAATGGCGACGCGTTCGATGGTTCCCGATATCGGCGAGGTGATTGCCGCTTCCATTTTCATGGCTTCGATGGAGGCGACGCTCTGGCCGGCTTCAACCTGGGTGCCTTCCTCCACCTGCAGGGTGACCACGCCGGAGAAGGGCGCTGCGATCTCGCCGGGCAGGTTGGCATCCGCCTTCTCAGCAATTTTGGTCTGCACGGTAATGCTGTTGTCACGCACGAACACGGGGCGCAACTGGCCGTTGAGAATGGTCATAACGGTGCGCATGCCCTTGTCGTCGGCTTCACCGATCGCTTCCAGGCCCACGTACAGGCGCACACCCTTGGCGATTTCGACGGCGTGTTCCTGGCCCTGCTGCAGGCCGTAAAGATAGTCGACGGTGTCGATGACCGACAGGTCACCGTAGCTCTCCTTGACCTGTTCAAACTGGCGGGTGGGCGCCGGGAACAACAGTTGGTTGAGCATGGCCCGACGTTCGGCGCTCGTGGCGTTCAGCGCGCTGCGCTCCCCCTCGGTGATCTCGGTGATCCCGACGCGCACGTTGCGCCCGGCGAGCACCTTGGTGCGGAAGGGTTCCGGCCAGCCGCCCGGCAGGTCGCCCAGCTCGCCGGCCATGAAGCCGATCACAGAGTCGGGCACGTCGTACTTGTCCGGGTTCGCCTCGAAGTCGGCCGGGTCGGCTTTCACCGCGGCGAGGTAGAGTGCGAGGTCACCGACGACCTTCGACGATGGAGTGACCTTGGGCACCCGGCCGAGGATGGTGTTCGCGGCGGTGTACATGTCTTCGATCAGTTCGAAGTGGTCGGCCAGCCCGAGCGCGACCGCCTGGGTGCGCAGGTTCGAGAGCTGGCCACCGGGAATCTCATGTGAGTAGACCCGGCCGGTCGGCGCGGACAGCCCCGATTCGAACGGGGTGTACAGGGTGCGCACGGCCTCCCAATACGGTTCCAGGTCGGTCATGGCCTTGAGCGAAATACCGGTGTCCCGCTCGGTGTGGGCGAGGGCTGCTACGAGAGAGGATGCCGACGGCTGGCTGGTCGTGCCGGCCATCGGTGCGGAGGCCACGTCGACAGCGTCGGCGCCGGCGCGCGCTGCAGCGAGCAGCGTGGCGAGCTGGCCCCCCGGAGTGTCGTGGGTGTGCACGTGTACGGGCAGATCGAACCGTTCACGAAAAGCGCTCACGAGTTTCTCGGCGGCACTCGGCCGGAGAAGTCCGGCCATGTCCTTGATGCCGATCACGTGGGCACCACTCTCCACGATCTGGTCGGCCAGGTGCAGGTAGTAGTCCAGCGTGTAGAGCTTCTCCGCCGGGTCGAGCAGGTCGCCGGTGTAGCAGACGGCCACCTCGGCGACGGCGGTGCCGGTGTTCAGGACCGCGTCGATGGCCGGGCGCATCTGCGACACGTCGTTGAGTGCGTCGAAAATGCGGAAGATGTCAACGCCGGTAGCGGTTGCCTCACGCACGAATGCGTCGGTGACCTCCGTCGGGTACGGCGTGTAGCCGACCGTGTTGCGACCGCGCAGCAGCATCTGCAGGTTGATGTTGGGCAGCGCCTCGCGCAGTGCGGCGAGGCGATCCCACGGGTCTTCGCCAAGAAAACGCAGCGCCACGTCGTAGGTGGCGCCGCCCCAGGCCTCAACGGAGAGCAGCTGCGGCGTCAACCGGGAGACATACGGCGCCACGGCGACGAGATCCTTGGTGCGCACGCGGGTCGCGAGTAGCGACTGGTGGGCATCACGGAAGGTCGTGTCGGTCACGGCCAGCGCGGTCTGGGCGCGCAGATCAGCCGCGAATTTGGTCGGGCCGAGCAGCTGCAGCTTTTGGCGTGAGCCGTCGGGCGCCGGCTGGGTTACGTCGAGCTGCGGCAGCTTGTCGCGTGGGTGCACGGTGGTCGGCGGCACGCCGTTGGGCTGGTTGACGGTGACCTCGGCGAGCCAGTTGAGAATCTTCGTTCCGCGGTCTTTCGACTCGCGGCCACGCAGAAGCTCCGGGCGTTCGTCGATGAAGGAGGTGCTCAGGTCTCCGGCCGCGAAGTCCGGGTCGTCGAGCACGGCCTGCAGAAAGGAGATGTTGGTGGAGACGCCGCGAATGCGGAACTCCGCCAGCGCGCGCTTGGACCGCACGACGGCGGACGCGTAGTCACGCCCACGGCAGGTGAGCTTGGCCAGCATCGAGTCGAAGTGCGGGCTGATCTGCGCGCCCGGGTTAATCGTGCCACCGTCCAGGCGGATGCCGGCGCCACCGGGAGAGCGATACGTGGTGATCTTGCCGGTGTCGGGCCGAAACCCGGCCGCGGGGTCTTCGGTCGTGATCCGGCACTGCAGGGCGGCGCCGCGCAGGCGGATCTCGCCCTGGGTCAGACCGATCTGCCCGAGGGTCTCCCCCGCTGCGATTCGAATCTGGGCCTGCACGAGGTCGACGTCGGTGACCTCTTCGGTCACGGTGTGTTCTACCTGAATACGCGGGTTCATTTCAATGAACACGTGCTGCCCGGCACGTTCACCGACGGTGTCGAGCAGAAACTCCACCGTGCCGGCGTTGACATAACCGATCGACCGGGCGAATTTGATCGCGTCGGCGTAGAGCTGCACCCGAATCTCATCGCTCAGGTTCGGTGCCGGTGCGATCTCAATGACCTTTTGGTGACGACGCTGCACAGAGCAGTCCCGCTCGAACAGGTGCACGGTCTCGCCGGAGGCATCCGCCAGAATCTGCACCTCAATGTGCCGGGGGCGAAGCACCGCGGCCTCCAGGAACATTGTCGGGTCGCCGAAAGCGCTGTTCGCTTCCCGCATGGCCTCTTCGAGCGCTCCACGCAGTTCGCTCTTCTTGGCCACGCGACGCATGCCACGTCCACCGCCACCGGCAACGGCCTTGGCGAAGATGGGAAAACCGATTTCATCGGCCTGGCTGATCATCAGCTCCACGTCGGTGGATGGCTGCGTCGATTTCAACACGGGAACACCGGCCGCGATGGCGTGTTCCTTCGCGGTGACCTTATTGCCGGCCATCTCCAGCACGTCGGCGCCCGGGCCGATGAACGTGATTCCGGCAGCCGCAGCAGCGTCGGCCAGCTCGGGGTTCTCCGATAGAAAACCGTAGCCGGGATAGATGGCGTCGGCGCCGCATTCCTTGGCGACTCGAATAATTTCGCTCACATCGAGGTAAGCCCGAACCGGATGGCCGACCTCACCGATCTGATAGGCCTCGTCCGCTTTCAAGCGGTGCAAGGAGTTGCGGTCTTCGAACGGGAACACCGCCACCGTCTTGGCTCCGAGCTCGTAAGCCGCACGCATGGCACGGATCGCGATCTCTCCGCGGTTGGCAACAAGAATCTTTTCAAACATGCAAGCCTTTCGAGGGCGGCGGGGCGCACAGCTAACGGTTAGGTTCTCTAACACTAGCCAAGGTAACGTTGACACACATGCACGTACTAAGCGTAAGTTCCCTTAAGGGCGGCGTTGGCAAGACCACGGTGACCCTTGGTCTGGCTTCTGCCGCCTTCGCCCGTGGCGTGCGAACACTCGTTGTGGATCTTGATCCACAGTCCGACGTGTCCACCGGCATGGATATCCAGGTCGCGGGTCACCTCAACGTCGCCGATGTTCTCGGTTCGCCCAAAGAAAAGACCGTGCGCGCGGCGATCGCCCCGAGCGGGTGGACCCGCAACCGTCCCGGCACCATCGATGTCATGATCGGCAGCCCGTCGGCGATCAATTTCGACGGACCGCATCCGAGCATCCGCGACATCTGGAAACTCGAAGAAGCGCTCTCCACGATCGAGAAAGACTATGAGCTCGTGCTCATCGACTGCGCCCCCTCACTCAATGCGCTCACTCGCACCGCGTGGGCCGCCAGCGACCGCGTTGCCGTTGTTACCGAGCCCGGACTGTTCTCCGTCGCTGCTGCCGACCGCGCCCTGCGTGCGATCGAAGAGATTCGGCGTGGTCTCAGCCCGCGCCTGCAGCCGCTCGGCATCATCGTAAACCGCGCCCGCTCGGCTTCGCTCGAGCACCAGTTTCGCATCAAAGAACTCCGTGACATGTTCGGCCCGCTCGTGCTCAGCCCGCAATTGCCGGAGCGCACGTCGCTGCAGCAGGCTCAGGGCGCTGCGAAGCCCCTGCACATCTGGCCCGGTGACAGTGCACTCGAAATGGCCGGCTACTTTGACCAGCTGCTTGACCGCGTGCTGCGCACGGCACGCATCGGCGAGTACGCCGAGGTTCCCGCGAATTAGCTGTACCCCGCCATCAGATCGGTGACACTCGCTGGCGCGGGATGGTCCAATGCCCGTGTGGACGCGGTCAGTGTTGTAGTAGCTGAGCCACAGGTCAAGAGCGTGGGTGCGTTCAGCACTGCCGGTGAGTACCTGCCGGTAGGCGCACCCGGCTTGGAGGTGCGGTTGAAGCGTTCGACCTTCCGGTAGGTCTACGGGCCGTGCCGCTGCTCGCGCCGGCGAGATGCCGCATTCGGCCCCATGATCTTCGCGAGATGCCGCATTCGGCCCCATGAACCCGTCCCAAGGGGCCGAAGCTGTCCCCTCGCGTGCGGGCGGGCTGCCCCAAGGGGCCGAAGCTGTCCCCTCGCGTTATCCCCGATCCATGAAGACCCCGCCTCGGCCTCGATAGCTTGCCCAGATCCAGCGCGAGCCGCGCCTGCGAGCCGCCGAGGGCCGGGCTATCCGCGGGATTGCGAGTTTTGCAATGTTTCGGGAGCTCTGCGCACACCGGTTGTTGAGCCTGTCGATTCCGATGGTGCGGCCGGGCTCGGGGCCTCGGGGCTCGGGCTAGGAGATTTTGCGAGCGGGGCGCCGGGCGGCGAGTTCGTCGGCCGGGTCGATCGCCTGCATGTCGAGTTCGACCAGGCTGGTTTCAACCTCACGCAAGACCTTGCCGACGGCAATGCCGAAGACGCCCTGGCCGCGGCTGACTAGATCGATGACCTCATCGTTCGAGGTGCACAGGTACACGCTTGCGCCGTCGCTCATGAGTGTGGTCTGGGCGAGGTCGCTGATGCCCGATTCGCGCAGTTGATTGACCGCCGTGCGAATCTGCTGCAGGGAGATGCCGGTGTCGAGAAGACGTTTCACGAGCTTGAGTACGAGGATGTCGCGAAAGCCGTAGAGGCGCTGGGAGCCGGAACCGGCCGCACCGCGCACTGTCGGTTCGACCAGGCCGGTACGAGCCCAGTAGTCGAGCTGGCGGTAGCTGATCCCGGCCGCACGCGCGGCGACAGCGCCGCGGTAGCCGGAGTTTTCGTCAAGCTCGGGCATGCCATCGGTGAACAGCAGTCCTAACGAGTAACGCGAAGCGTCAGCGTCAGGCTTTAGCTCACTCATATGGTTGCCTCTCGGGGGTTACATCCTGCGATGACGGATTACGCGATTAAGCGAGCCTGCGTCACGGTTGTGCAGAAAACAGTTGTGCAGAAAACAGTTGTGCAGAAAACAGTTGTGCAGAAAACAGTTGTGCAGAACAACGGTTGTGAAGAAACAGTGCTGGAACGGGATTACCGCGGTTGAACGGATGCTGCGAGCCGCCCTGCTGCGGACCGCTGTATCTACGGTACCGAGGTGGAACGCTTGCATCCTTGACATTCGTCTGACTGGTTTGGCGTGTCGTTTTGCGCCTGAGCCAGTCTACGACCTATTGGGTGAGTCGGCCCAGTGCAGATCGAATGAGGCTGCCGCGAATGACCTCGAGCTGCCCGGCAATCTCGACGGCCATTTCGGCGGCCTTGGCTCGACTGGAGGCATCTTTGCGACGCGCGAGCGGCACGAGTGCACTCTCAATCAGCCCGAGTTCGCGTTCGGCGGCCCCGCGAAAACCGCGCAGGTGCCGCGGCTCGATGCCGCTGCGCTGCAGTTCCACCAGGGCGCGCAGTACGTGCAGTACGCCCTCACCGTAGTAATCTGCCGGTAAAATGATCGACGCCGAGACGGCATCGTGCAGCAGGGTCGCAGACGCTCCGGCTTCTCGCAGCAGTTCCTCGCGGCTGAGACGTCGCATCGTGCCGAGCATCGACGGCCCAGGAGCGGCACCGCCGGGCAATACCGGCGACAGTCCGGCATCGAGATCATCGAGGTAGGAGCGGATGACTTTCAACGGCAGGTAGTGATCGCGCTGCATTGACAGAATGAGTCGCAGTCGGTCGACATCACCCGCGCAGAACTTGCGATAGCCGGACTCCGTGCGCGCCGGGGAGACCAGGCCCTGTTCTTCGAGAAAACGCAGCTTCGACGGAGTGAGGTCGGTGAATTCCGGGGTGAGGCGCGCCAGAACCTGGCCGATGCTCAGCAGCGGGGCTGATCCCGCGGTCTGCCCCTTCGCCGCCGACACGGGCACAGGGGAAGACCGAGCCTGAGCGGAATTCGCCGCCACTACTCGCTCGCTGCGCGGGCGAGGTCGAGGCGGGAGGCGTAGAAGGTGAGGCGGAACTTGCCGACCTGCACCTCGGCGCCATCGGACAGCGCGGCGGTTTCGATCCGCTCACCGTCGAAATAGGTGCCGTTGAGTGAGCCGAGGTCTTTGACCGAAAATGACGTGCCATTGCGCAAGAACTCGGCATGGCGCCGCGACACGGTGACATCGTCAAGAAAAATATCGGCGTTGGGATGACGACCGACACTGGTCAGGTCGGCATCGAGCAAAAACCGGGCGCCGGCGTTGGGCCCGCGGCGAACGACCAGGAGGGCCGAACCGGAGGGCAAAGCCGCAATGGACTCTTGCTCCTCGGCCGTGACGTTGGAGTCGATGGACGCGATCTGAGCTGCGAACTCCTGACTGAAGTTCATCGTTGTGTCGGTGCTGAGCATGTCGTGCACCGTCGTCGATTCGCCGGTCGTGTCGTCAGCGGCTGGTGTGGCGCCAACCGGTTGGGAGCTAACCGAATCGGGGTTCACTGGTTCAGGGCTGGACGATGCTGGAGTGGACTGCGCCTTGCTGGGCATTGCTTCGCCTGTCGTCGGGTTTTGGGGCTGATCTGGGGGCACGGGCTCGTTTCGCTTCGCGGATTCGTTCATTCCGGATAGTTCGACCATCACGCACCTCCTATCGCTCCAGCGTATCGGAAGATACACCCTCCGAGACCCTCGGAAGTCGAATCACTCGCATCGTTTCGATCGCGTAGATGATGCCCGCCCACCAGTACAGGAAAGCACCCCAGATCGCGAAGGCCCACCCCACCGGCTGTGACCACCAATCGAGCTGGGGAAAGGCTTGACCCAGCATGAGCAGGGGCAGGGCGTAGAACAGGTAGAAGGTGGCCACCTTGCCCAGTTGATGCACCGGCAGCGGGCCGAATCCGAAGTTCGCGAGGATCACTCCGAGGACCAACATGAAGACGTCGCGTCCCACCACGATCAGCACAATCCACCACGGCACGAGGTCACGCCAGGCGAGGCCGATCAGCGCGGCGAAGATGTAGAGACGATCAGCAGCGGGGTCGAGCAACTGGCCCAACCGGGTGATCTGATTCCAGCGGCGGGCCAAAACCCCGTCGAGCCAGTCGGTGAAGCTGGAGACGCTGAGCACGACGAGCGCCCAGCCATCCGATCCCTGGGCGAGCAACACGAGAAAAACCGGTACCAGAACAAGGCGCAAAAAGCTCAATATATTGGGCAGGGTCAGTACCCGATCACTCACCGCCCCGTTCGCTGCCCCAGTCACAGATCTGAGTCTATCGAGTGCCAGCGGATCACCCACAAAGTCACCCGTGACACGGCGACGTCCGCCGGGATCAGCCGAGCCGCTCGCGCAGCGCCGGCCAGCTGGCCGCGAAACCCGGATGGAGTGCCAGCGTCGACACCGTATCGGCCTGCACCCAACGCAGGGCAATGCTCTCCTCGTCACCAATGACGGGTTCAAATTCCTGGGTCGCTTCCACGACGACGGTGGTGTACGACCAGAATCCGAGGTCAAACAGGGAGGTGAATTTGAGCTGCACCAGGTGCGCCGGCACGCCGGCCTCTTCCTTGGCTTCGCGCAGGGCGGCCTCGACCGCCGTTTCATGCTCGTGGCGAGCGCCGCCGGGGAGGCCCCAGGTATCGCCGAAATGGCTCCACACGGCGCGGTGCTGCAGCAGCACCCCCCGCCGCGGGTGGTGCACGAGGAGTCCTGCCGCACCGAATCGGCCCCAATATTTGCGGCCGTCGGGGGCATGGATCCAGGCGTCTCCGCTGTCACGGTTCGGTCCGGGCGGTGGAACCGCGGATCCGCGTGCGAGGTTTACGTCACCCAAACTCTCAGTCATCCTTCTAGCATGCCTCACGCACACCCGGGGCGATGCGAAAACGTCGCGGAGCAGGTGAACTCGGAACCTGTATCGTCCCAGAACCTGCATCGTCCCAGAACCTGATCAGATCCAGACCCCGAAAAAGTCTGAAGCTACTTGAACGCAGAACTACATCGAAATGATCGCGTGTACCGGAGCGGCCGCGAGCCGATCCCGACCGTGCAGGTCGCCGAGTTCGAGCACGACGCCGACACCGGTGAGGGTGTAACCGGCCCGTTCGATCAGGCGAGTCGTAGCGGCAATGGTGCCCCCGGTCGCCAGAACATCGTCGAGGATAAGCACGCGGGTGCCGGCCGGCAGCTGGCCGACTTCGAGTTCGAGTCGCGCCGATCCGTACTCCAGGTCGTATTCTTCGGTCAATACGGTGCCCGGTAGTTTGCCGCCCTTGCGCACGGCGAGGACAGCGGCGTTGGCTGCGTATCCGACGGCGGCGGCCAGCAGAAAGCCGCGGGCCTCGATGCCGGCCACGGCGTCGAACTGGCCGCGATAGCGCTCGGCGAGGTCATCGATGATCGCGCGAAAGGCAATGGCGTCGGCGAAGACCGGATTGAGATCGCGGAACACAATGCCCGGCTGCGGAAAATCCGGGTAGGACGCCAGTAGGGCCTCGACGTGGGCGACGGCCGATGACGGCGCAGCAGAGGGCGCAGAAGGAGGAGTAGAGAGTTGAGTCACTGATCCATCGTAGGCGGCTCTCCGGTCGGGCGCCCACGTCAGGCACCCGCGTCAGGCACCCGCGTCCAGCCCAGCCCCTCCCTCACCGGGCGCCACTTCGACGGGCGCTTCGTGCCCGCGCGCCGCTTCGTGCACATCGTCTTCGCGCGGCGTGATCGCGATCGCGCTCATCGCGTCCAGAAAATGCACCACGGCTGCCTGCTGATCGACGGTGAGGTCCAGGGCGACCTGAAGCATTTGATCGTGCGCGTCGTCCAAAGCGCGATGAAGTTCATCGTGCGACGACTGCGTGGCAAAGAGTCGTTGCGCCCGGCCGTCGTCGGGGTTCACCTCGCGCCGGATATGACCGGAAACCGACAGCCTCGCGAGGAGCTTGGCTGTGGCCGCCGACGAGATATTCAGGACTTCGCTGAGATCCTTGGGGCTGGCTACCGTGTGCCGGCGTTCACAGGCGATGAGATGACGAATCGCCATCAGGTCGGTTTCATTGATCTGCATCTCTGCCTGAGCGCGGTGCCGCATCGTGGTATCGGCCACCCGAAAACGGCGCACGGCCTGCAGCACGTGCAGGGCTGAAGAAATACCCTCATTTTCTGGTTCGTACCAGTACGTCCCGTGCGTTGGGGGGTTACTCTCATCGTGAGACATATGTCCCATGGTAACGTCAGTAGTCGCTAACTAGGTTAGTTATTCCTAGCAGTATCCGGTTGTACCGAGAATGAGAGCCCACGTGCAGACCGTCAACACTCTTGCTGAACACGTCATCCTGCTCGACGAAGAAGGTCGTCACATCGGCACCGCACCGAAATACAGCATGCACGGATCGGACACCATGCTGCATCTGGCCTTCTCGTGTTACGTTTTCAATCCGCTCGGCGAAGTTCTCGTCACGCGCCGAGCGCTGACCAAGAAGGCGTGGCCGGGCGTCTGGACCAACTCCTTCTGCGGGCATCCGCTGCCGGCTGAACCCCTCCCTCAGGCGGTCGACCGCCGCGCGCGCCATGAACTCGGGTTGGAGATCACCGAACTCAACCTGGCACTCCCCCTGTTTCGGTACCGAGCCACCGACAGCAACGGCATTGTCGAAAATGAAATATGCCCGGTGTACCTGGCCTCCACCGACCAGGAGCCGATGCCCAACCCCGACGAAGTTGCCGAATACGCCTGGACCCGGCCGACCGAACTTTTTCGTGCGGTCACCGATGCTCCGTGGGCGTTCAGCCCCTGGATGGCCCTGCAGGTGCAGCAGCTGGACAGTTTTCATGCTTGACACGGTTGCGGTCGGCGTGGAAACCGAACTGGCCCGCTTTTTCGCGGCAGCACGGTTGCGCGCGACCGACTACGGAGAGCACTACGTGGAGCTCTGGGACGCTCTGGAGCAGGCCAGCAGCGGAGGCAAGCGCGTGCGCCCGGCCCTGGTCGTGGCGGCCTTCGCCGGTTTCGGCGGTCGAGACCACGCTCTGGTCGCACCCGTGGCCGTGAGTTTTGAACTGCTGCACACGGCGTTTTTGATTCACGACGATGTCATTGACCGCGACCTCACCCGGCGCGGCGTGGCCAACATCGCCGGCCGGTTCAACGACCGCGCCCTCGCGCACGGTGCCGCACCCGACCAGGCCGTGGTATGGGCCGCCGCCGCCGCAATTCTCGCCGGTGATCTCGCCCTGAGTGAAGCGCATCGCGCGCTGGCCAAGCTCCCCGTTGACGTGCACACCCGGCTGCGGCTGCTCGATCTGCTCGACCGAGCGGTGTTCGTCTCGGCGGCCGGGGAACTGGCCGACGTCACGAACAGCTCGGCGCGGCATCCGCTCACGGTCGAGGAGGTCATCGCCACCCTCCTGAACAAGACGGCCGTATATTCCTTCGAAGCGCCGCTGCAGGCTGGGGCCGTGCTCGCGGGGGCATCGGCCGAGGCGATCCGCCTGCTCGGGCAATATGGACGCCTCGTCGGTGTGGCGTTTCAGCTCACCGACGACGTACTCGGTGTGTTTGGTGACCCCCTGCAAACTGGCAAGAGCGTGACGGCCGACCTGCGAGAAGGCAAGCAGACCGCGCTGATCGCGCACGCCGGACACACCGCGAGCTGGTCACTGATTGAGCCCTATCTGGGCAAGGTCGACCTGAGCGAAGCAGAAGCCGACCGGGCCAGGGAGCATCTGCGCGCCTGCGGTGCCAAAGCGGCCGCCGAGGGGCTGGCCTATGACCATTCACGACAGGCCGTTGACACGCTCGACCCCGCAATCATTCCCGCCGAACTGCGCGCGAATTTGATCGAACTGGCCGATGCCGCCGTGAATCGTTCACGCTGATGCGCCCGCTCATCGGTGCACGACTGGGCCCGCTCCGAGCCTCGCCTCGAACGGGTGGCGCCAGCCCGAAACCGGCCCCCAGCACGCCGGCCAACACCAATTCTGTGCACACCACCCCGGCGGACACCGCTCCGGCCCACAGCAATCTGCTCAAGTACGCCGCGACGGCCAGGGCCAGCTCGACGACGGTTATCGGCCACTATTCGACCTCGTTCGGACTCGCCACTCGCCTGCTCGAGGCTCGGGTGCGCACCCCCGTGCGCACGATTTACGCCCTCGTGCGCATCGCCGACGAGATCGTGGACGGAGCCGCCACCGAGGCCGGAGTCTCGATCGAAGAACAACGGCAGCTGCTCGACGAGCTCGAACTCGAGACCGAGCGGGCAATTATTCGCGGCTACAGTACCAATCTCGTGGTGCACGCTTTCGCCGCTACGGCCAGACAGTGCGGCATCGACTCCGGCTTGATCGCCCCCTTCTTCGCCTCGATGCGTCGGGACCTCGACCCGGCACCGTTCACAGCGCAGGGCGTCACCGAATACATTTACGGCTCCGCTGAGGTCATCGGGCTGATGTGTCTGCGCTGTTTCGTGCAGACCACCCCGCGCAGCGCCGCCGAGCTCGGCGTGCTCGAAGACGGCGCCTGCCACCTCGGTGCCGCTTTTCAGAAGATCAATTTTCTGCGCGACTTGTCGTCGGACCAGGAAGTGCTCGGCCGCAACTATTTTCCGGGAATCGACCCGCTGCACCTGACCGAAGCACAGAAGAACACGATCCTCGATGACATCGATGTCGACCTCGCCATCGCCATCGCCGTGCTGCCGTTGCTGCCCCTCGGCTGCCGCCGAGCCGTGGCCGCCGCTCAGGGTCTGTTCACGCGGTTGTCCCAGCGCTTGCGGTCGACCCCGGCCGACCAAATACTGGGCTCCCGCATTCGGGTTCCGGATGGAGAGAAACTCATGATCGCCCTGACTAAATGCCTCGGCCCCGGTGCGTGGAAACGATGACACGCGACACCAAGACGGGTCCCGGGTCAGCGACGCCGCACGACAATCGTTCCACGCGTACTACCGTGATCGGCGGCGGCATCGCCGGCCTGGCCAGCGCCGCGCTGCTCGCCCGGGAGGGCCACGAGGTCACCCTCCTGGAATCCCGCTCGGAACTCGGCGGACGGGCCGGACTGTGGAACAGCAACGGGTTTCGCTTCGACACCGGTCCATCCTGGTACCTCATGCCGGAAGTTTTCGAGCACTTCTACCGGTTGTTCGGAACCACCGCGGCCGAGCAGCTTGAGCTCGTGAAGTTGGATCCCGGCTACCGGGTGCTCTTTGAGGGCGATCCCGTTCCGGTGGACATTCGCTCGGACCGGGCAGCGAACATCCGCTTATTCGACAGTGTGCAACCCGGAGCCGGACGCGCGCTCGGGCGCTACCTCGACTCGGCGACCGAGACCTACGACATGGCTGTGAAGCGGTTTCTGTACTCCAGCTTTGAATCGTTCCGACCGTTTCTGGTTCCCGACGTGCTGCGACGTCTCGGTCGACTGGCCCGGCTGCTGCTGCAACCGCTCGATAAATTCGTCGCCGGGTATGTGCGCGACCCCCGATTGCGGCAGATCCTTGGCTACCCGGCGGTTTTTCTGGGTTCCGCGCCCAACCTGACGCCGTCGATGTACCACCTGATGAGCCATCTCGACCTGACCGACGGGGTGCTCTACCCGCAAGGCGGGTTCGGCACGCTGATCGACAGCGTTACCGCCATCGCCCGCGCCGAGGGTGTGCGCATCGTGACGAATGCCACGGTCACCGCCATTCGCGTCAACGACCAAAAAACAGTGTGCGGCGTGCGCTACACCGACGGGCACGGCACGTCGAAAGAACTCGACGCCGACGTCGTGGTGTCCGCCGCCGACTTGCACCACACCGAAACCGAGCTGATCCCGGCCGATCTGCAGACCTACCCCGAACGCTGGTGGGATAAGCGCCGGTCGGGACCCGGTGCCGTTCTGGTCATGCTGGGAGTGAGCGGCGACCTCCCGCAACTGCAGCACCACTCCCTGTTCTTCACGACGGACTGGGGTAAGAATTTCAGCCAGATCTTTGGCAAGAAAACGTCGGTGCCGTCCCCGGCATCGCTCTACGTCTGTATGCCCAGCGCGACCGACGCTTCGGTGGCACCGGCCGGCGATAGCAACCTGTTTGTGCTCGTGCCCGTTCCGGCTGATGTAGCGATCGGTGGCGGTGGCATCAACGGGGCCGGATCGACCACGGTCGAATCCATTGCGGATGCCGCTATTGAGCAAGTCTCCCAATGGGCCGGAATTCCCGACCTGGCCGCCCGGGTCACGGTCCGGCGCACGGTCGGCCCGGCCGATTTCGCCGACGAGCTGAACAGTTGGAAGGGCGGCGCCCTCGGCCCCGCCCACACCCTGCGACAAAGTGCTTTCATGCGGGGATCCAACATGTCCAAGAAGATTTCAGGCCTGTATTACGCCGGCGGCACCAGCATTCCCGGTATCGGCCTGCCGATGTGTCTGATCAGCGCCGAAATTCTGCTCAAACGCATCCGTCATGACACCACCACCGGGCCGTTGGCCGAACCGCTGCCCGCTCGCCCCGCACCGCCCCGCGCAACCGTAGCCCCGCTGGAGTCTGCGCCACAGCGATCGTGACTTTTCTGTACCTGCTCACCCTGCTGCTCTCGCTCGGCGGTATGACGGTGTTGGACTGGCGCTTTCGCCTGTTCTTCTGGCAGTCCCCCGTTCGCGCAGCCCTCGTGCTCGGAGTCGGCGTGCTGTTCTTTCTCGGTTGGGACCTGGTCGGCATTGGCCTGGGCATCTTCTACCGCGGCGAAACCGCGCTGATGACGGGTCTTCAGCTCGCACCGGAATTACCGCTCGAGGAGTTCTTCTTTCTCACTTTTCTGTGTTATCTCACCATGAACCTCGTGCAAGGTGCCCGGCTCGTATTCGAGCGGCGGCGCTGAGATGACCTACCTGATATTGAACGCGGTCTTTCTCGTCGTCGCCGCGCTCGTGGCCGCCGTAGCCCTTCTGCGCCGTGCAATTTCTGTTCGTTTCGTGCTGTCAGTGAGCGTTGCCCTCCTACTGACCCTTCTGCTGACGGCCGTGTTCGATAACCTGATGATCGGGGCTGGACTGTTCAGCTATGACCCGGAGCACATCTCGGGTCTGTTCATCGGTCTCGCCCCGATCGAAGATTTTGCTTACCCGCTCGCCGCTGCCATTCTGCTGCCAGCGTTGTGGGTGCTGTCGGGCGGTACCAGGTTAGGAAGCACGGATGACTGAACAGCTCGGCACTGCATCATGGAAGATGCGGCAGGTTGTGCTGTCGTCGCGCCCGCTCAGCTGGATCAATACGGCGTTTCCGTTCGCCGCGGCGTACGTGCTGACCATCGGACGCGTGGATGCACTGCTGATCTGGGGCACCCTGTTCTTTCTGATTCCGTACAACCTGCTCATGTACGGCATCAACGATGTCTTCGACTACGAATCCGATCTGCGCAATCCACGCAAGGGCGGTGCTGAGGGGGCGCTGCTGCACCCCGCGCTGCACCGTACGGTGATAACCGCCGGAGTGGTGAGCGTGACAGTTGTGGGCGGGGCGATGCTGGTACTGGCTGGGGCCGGGCATCCGCTCTCGTGGTTGGTGCTCTTCGTGAGCCTGTTCGCGGTTGTCGCCTACTCGGTGCGTGGCCTGCGGTTCAAGGAACGCCCCATTCTGGACTCGATCACCTCAAGCAGCCACTTTGTCACGCCGGCCGTTTACGGCCTCGTGGTAGCGGGAGCCACGTTCGACTTCGGGCTGTTGGCCCTGCTCGCGGCATTCTTTCTGTGGGGCATGGCCAGCCATGCCTTCGGCGCCGTGCAGGATGTTGAGCCGGACCGCCAGGCCGGAATCGCGTCGATCGCGACCGCCCTCGGCGCCTGGCCGACCGTGCGGCTCGCGATCACGTTCTGGGCTCTGGCCGGCCTGCTCATGCTGGCGACGCCGTGGCCCGGGCCGCTCGCCGCCGTGCTGGCCGTTCCGTACATGCTTGCGGCAGCACCGTTCTGGTCGATCAGTGATCAACGCTCCGACAGCGCCAACCGGGGCTGGAAACTCTTTCTTTGGCTCAATTTCTTCACCGGATTTCTCGTGACCATGCTGCTGATTTACTCGGTGCGGCAGGGCGGCTGAGACTTCGGGCTTGCGCCCGATAGAGTCAACTCATGGAGCTTACTTCCGCCCGGGTCGATAGTTGGAGCTGGGGCGTGCGTCTGTTCAAGACCCGCTCGATGGCTACGACCGCCTGCCGCGCCGGGCACGTGAAGGTGAACGGTGACAAGGCCAAGGCCGCGCAGGCCCTGCACATCGGGGACGAGGTGCGCGTGCGCTCGGACGGCTTCGACCGGGTTCTGATCGTGTCGCGTCTCGTGGTCAAACGGGTGGGAGCGGTCGTCGCCGCCGAATGCTACGTCGACAAGACTCCCCCGCCTCCGCCGCGCGAAGAAGTCGCCCTGGTTCCCATGCGTGACCGTGGCGCCGGGCGGCCGACCAAGCGCGAGCGGCGCGAGATTGACGAACTGCGCGGACACGTCAACGAATAACGGGCCGCCTACGACTGTGCGGGCGGCTGCGGCAGGTCCGGTTCGATACCCGTTGCGGTGTCGGCAGCCGGGTGCGACGCGGTCTCGTGAAGCGACGGGGCGGATTGCAGCGCAGCCAGAACGCCGAGCGACCGTTTGATGCGGTCTTCCGCCGTCGTGTCGGTGCGGCTTGCCGCGAGATTCGCGTCGCTGACAGCGCGTACCACCTCGTCGCGCTGTATCTTCACGCCGCGGGGGGCGTCGATTCCAATGCGAACGCTGTCTCCGCGAGAGTCGAGCACGGTGATGACAATATCGTCACCGATGAGGATCTTTTCCCCCGGTTTGCGTGTCAGAACGAGCATCGTTCCAGCTTACCGTTCGCCGTCGCGGCGTCGGCGATTCGTACGCTCCGGCGGCCTTCACCGCGGCCTACGCCTTCACCGGTGACTCCAGCAGCGTCGATCGGCGCATCAGCGCCACGAGCACGGTGCGGGTCGACGCTGACGGCGGCGCAATCTTTGGAACGGCAGACCAGTCGGTTTTTGCGCTGCTCGACACCATCGTCACCGATCTGCGATCGACCACGAACGTCAATGTGGCCACGCACCTCGACGCTCTCGACAAACGGATGGCGATTATGACCGGACAGCGCAGTGAAATCGGTGCCCGCCAAGTGCAGCTGGAACGCGCCCAATCTACTCTGCTCGAAAAATCCGCCACGCTGGATGCCCAACGGTCCGGCATCGAAGACGCCGACCTTGGCCAGGTCATCCTGGATTTGAAATTGCAGGAAGTGACCTATCAGGCCGCCCTCGCTGTGACCGCCCGTGTTCTTCAACCAACCCTGATGGATTTTCTCTCATGAGCACTACCCTCACCAGCCCGCTCCTCAGCTTCGTCGCGCCCCCGCCCGGGTTGGCACCGCTCACCGACTTCTCCCTCAACGAGATCGAAGGAGCCGCGGGCCTGTACTCGCTGCAGGCATCCGCTCAGCCGGCCACACGATTGTTCGTACTCGACGCGGCCATCTTTCTGCCGAACTACACCCCGGCGATCTCCAGCGAGCAGTCGAACGCGCTGTCGCTGACCACGCCCGACGATGCCCTCGTGCTCGTGGTCGTCAACCCGGGCGATAGCACCACCGTGAACCTGATGGCTCCGATCGTGGTCAACGCCCGCACCGGTTCCTGCGCGCAGCTGATTCTCGACGACCAGGACTGGCCCCTGCACGCCGAACTCGGTACCGGCGAACACTGACGCTGCCCCCACTGTGCGGGCCCGGGCCCGGAAAGTGGGCCCACGTTAGATCATGGGCCCGGTTTCCGGGCCCGGGCCCGGTCGATCTGAGCACGAGCACGAGCACGAGCACGAGCACGAGCACGAGCAGCAAACTAGTGCGACTCGGCCTCGACCAGCGCCGCCTCGAACGCGACCCAGGGCAGCATGGCGCACTTCACCCGGGCGGGGTAGCGCGAGACTCCCCCGAAGGCGGCGGCATCGCCGAGAATCTCTTCGTCGGGCTCGATCTTGCCGCGAGAACGCAGCATCTCCCGAAAATTGTCGAGCAGAGCGCGCGCCTCGGTCGTGCCCAAACCCAGCAGGGTGTCGGTGAGAATCGAAGCGGATGCCTGCGAAATCGAGCAGCCCTCACCGGCCCAGACCAGTTCGGTCACCGCGGTATCCGCTGTGTCGTCGGCACCGTTGGCGTCGTTGGCGCCGGTGTCGGCGACCGCGCCGGTGCCGGCGTCGGCACCCAGCGAGACGCGCAGCGTGATCTCGTCGCCGCAGGTCGTGTTGATCTGGTGCGATTCGGCCACCCGCAGGCCGCTCGCGGCCCCGGCAGCGACGGCCTCGGCCAGCGGCGTAAGTTCGACCGCTCCGTGCCGGCCCTTGGAGTGTTCCAGAATGATCGTCTGGTACAGCTGCTGCAGTTCACTCATCGCTTGACTCCAAAGAAAGGACCGACCTCAGCGAGGGTGGCTAGAAACAGGTCGACCTCGTCGGTCGTGTTGTACAGGTATGTGCTCGCCCGGGTAGACGCGGTCACGCCAAGTCGACGGTGCAGCGGCTGGGCGCAGTGATGGCCGACCCGCACGGCGATGCCGGCATCGTCGAGAAGCTGACCAACGTCGTGGGCGTGCACACCGGCCACATCCACGGCGGCGAGGCCGAGACGTTCAACGCCGAGTCCGGGGCCGAGCAGGCGCACACCGCCGATTTCGGCGAGGCCGGCGACCAGGCGCTGGCCCAGCTGGGCCTCCCACTCGGCGACCCGGTGCATGCCGGTCTCGCGCAGGTAATCGACGGCCGCGGCCAGCGCGATCGCCTGCGAGATGCGCTGGGTGCCGGCTTCAAAACGCTGCGGCGGCGCCAGAAACTCGGCTTTCTCCATATCCACCGTGGTGATCATCGACCCGCCGGTGAGAAAGGGCGGCATGTCGGCGAGCAGTTCGGCCTTGCCGTAGAGCGCGCCGATTCCGGTGGGGCCGAGCATTTTATGACCGGAGAAGACGGCGAAGTCCACGTCGAGCACCTTCAGGTCGACCGGCAGGTGCGGCACGGTCTGGCAGGCATCGAGCACAACCAGTGCGCCGACCGTGCGTGCCAAAGCCACCAGTTCGGCTACCGGGTTGATGACACCGGTGACATTGGAGGCGTGCGTGAAGGCGAGGAGTCTCGTTTTGGTGCCGACGACATCCGCTGCAGCCTGCAGGTCGAGGGTGCCGTCGTCGAGCACCGGAATGAAGCGCAAGGTGGCGCCGGTGCGCAGCGCAAGCTGCTGCCAGGGAATGAGGTTGGCGTGGTGTTCCATCTCGGTCACCACGATTTCGTCGCCGGCGCCGAGGCTGAATCGGCGGGCCGCCGGGCCACCGAGGCCGAGCGAGGCGTTGGAGAAGCTGTAGGACAGAAGATTGATGCCCTCGGTCGCATTGGAGGTCCAGACAATTTCATCGGTCTGGGCGCCGACGAACGCGGCGACGGTCTCCCGAGCGGCTTCGAACGCCTCGGTCGCCTCCACAGCGAGCGTGTGGGCGCCGCGGTGCACGGCAGCATTGCGCTGCTCGTAGTACTCCTGCTCGGCTTCCAACACGCTGATCGGGTTCTGCGAGGTCGCGCCCGAGTCGAGGTAGGTAAGCGGATGCCCGTTCACCTGCTGGTGCAGCACCGGAAAGTCATTGCGAATACGTTCAATGTCGATGTTGGTCAGCGGGGCTGACTCGGCGTGCGGGGAACCGGGCTCGGTGGTTGCAGGCGCAGTGGTTTCAGATGGCGTAGCGGCGGACGATGGTGCAAAAGACATCATGCCTCAAGGATATTCCCTCACCCTGAACTCGGGCACCGTTCGGTTCCCCGACCGGGCGGTGGAAAACCCGCGGCCAGCGTGGGAGGCTTAAGGCGTGACCAAGACTGCCGAACACACGGAGCTACGCCAGGACGTGCAACTCGACCGACCGTGGGTGACACTGGTGTGGGACGACCCGGTGAATCTCATGTCTTATGTCGCCTATGTTTTTCGCAGCTACTTCGGGATCACCCCAAAGCAAGCCGAACGGCTGATGCTGCAGGTACACAACAATGGCCGGGCCATCGTGGCCAAAGGCAACCGCGAATCGATGGAACGCCACGTCGAAGCCATGCACGGTTATGGACTCTGGGCGACGCTGGCCAAGGTCGACGAATGAGCGAGCCCCGACGCTTCACCCCGCACGAGTCCGGCGTGCTGCTCGCGCAGTTCGAGCCGATCGAGGTGGATCTGCTCCGCCTGGTCACGAGCCAGCTCGTGGACCTGCTCGAGGACGGCGCCGCCGATCTCGCCCTCGCCCACAGCGACGGCGTCTTCGGCCGTCTGCTGCCGGACGCCTACCATGACGATGACGAGGCGGCAGCCGAATTTCGCCGCTTCACCGCTCCGGATCTACTCGAACGTAAAACGCACAACGCACAGGTCGTGCTGAGCACGCTGGCAGCCGAGCTGCACGAACCAGACCCGACCAGCACAGCGGATGCCGCCGACGAGGAACGCCAGCCGGTCACCATCAGCCTGGACAGCGACGCCGTGCAAGCCTGGCTACGCTGCCTCACCGATCTGCGGTTAACCCTCGCCGACCGGCTGCAGATCTCTCCCGACGGGGTCGTGCACCTCGCCGGCGACGACGCCCCGTTTTTGCGCGAACTCTACGAATGGCTCGGCATGCTGCAAGAAGAACTCGTCTACGCGATCGACGTGTAACCGCAGCGGTTCACCCAGGCAAGACCCCCCACGCGGACACAATCGGGCCGGTAGCTTCACGTCATTATGTAATGCTCCGCGTGCGGTAACCTGCTCTATGAAATTGGCCCCCGCATTGCACGGAGACACATGGACCTCAGCACCCTGACCCAGGTCATCGCCGCACGGCAGCGCAGCGACCTCGACGCGCTCGGGCCGACCGTGCTGCCGCTTGCCGGCGGATCCGAACTGTTCGCTGATCCGCGCCCCCACCTCACCGGCCTCGTCGATCTGCAGGCCTTCGGCTGGCCGGCGCTCACGGTGACCGACGGTCCCAACGCCGGCCTCGTGATCGGAGCGACCTGCACGCTGGCCGAACTGGCCCGGCTGCCGCTGCAGGCGGGATGGTCGGCGCATCCGCTGTTCTATCAGTGCTGCACGGCGCTGTTCGGCTCGTTCAAGGTGTGGAACGTCGCGACCGTCGGCGGCAACCTGGCCACCTCGCTGCCCGCCGGGCCCATGATCACCCTCGCCGTGGCACTCGACGCAGAGCTGCTGGTCTGGCGCGCTGGCGGGCGCAACGAGGTCGTGCCGGCTCGTTCGTTCGTCACCGGCAACATGACCAACGTGCTCGAACCCGGAGACGTGCTGCGCTCGATTCACGTGCCACTCGCCTCGCTGCGGGCCGACACCGCGTACCGCAAGATCGCACTGTCACCGCTCGGCCGCTCCGGCGCGGTGCTCGCCGGGCGCTTGGATACCGCCGATACCGCCGATTCGGGCAGACCGTTCGTGCTCACCGTGACGGCGGCTACGCTGCGCCCGGTGCAACTACGCTACCCTGCTCTGCCCGCCGCCGACATTCTCGCCCACGATATTGCGGGGATCGACTGCTGGTTCACCGATGCCCACGGCGCCGCCGACTGGCGGCGCGCCATGGCTTTCCTGCTCGGTGAAGAGATCCGAAGTGAACTGGATAGTGCGACGACCACAACAGGAGCCCGCCCATGATCTTCGAGGTCAATGGCATCACGGTCGATGCCATACCGACACCCGGCCAATGCCTGCGCACCCTGCTGCGCGAACACGAGCACTTCGAGGTGAAGAAGGGCTGCGACACCGGCGATTGCGGCGCCTGCACCGTGCAGGTCGACGGCATGCCCGTGCACTCCTGCATCTACCCCGCCTTTCGCGCGGCCGGCACACAGATCACGACGGCGGCAGGACTCGGCCAGCCCGGCAATCTTGCCCCGGTGCAGCAGCGCTTCGTCGACGCCGCGGGCTTTCAATGCGGCTTTTGCACGCCCGGCATGGTCGTCACGGCCGCAGCCATCACCCCCGCCGATAGCACCAACGCCAGCGGCAGCGGCAGCGGCAGCGGCACTGCGGATGCCGATATCACCCTCGACGACCTGCCGCGCCTGCTCAAGGGCAACCTCTGCCGCTGCACCGGCTACCGCTCGATCACCGATGCCATTCATGACCGGCATACCCCGCAGGGATCCGGCCAGACCGCGCCGCAGCGTGAGCACCAGAAGACATCGAGCCTCGGTCCGGTGCGCGCGACCGGCCGGGCGGCGACCAGCCCCGTAACGGCCGACCCCGCGACCACCGACCGCGCTGCTCGCAGCCGGCCTTCCGGCAGTGCCGGCACCGTCGGCACCTCCCCCGGCGCGCTCGCGGGCGAGCGTGTGGTGAGCGGGCTGGAACCGTACACTCTCGACGCGGTCGTCCCCGGGCTGCTGCACCTGTCCGTGCTGGGCAGTCCGCACGCACACGCACGCATCCGCTCGATCACGACGGAGACGGCAGCCGCGCTGCCCGGCGTGCACCGGGTGCTCACCCACGCCGACTCCCCCACTACCCTGTTCTCGACGGCGCGGCACGAAAGCCGGTTCGACGATCCCGACGACACCCTGGTCTTCGACCGGATTCTGCGCTTTCACGGCCAGCGCGTCGCCGCGGTCGTGGCCGACTCGGTCGCCATCGCCGAGGCCGCCTGCCGGCTCATCGACGTTGAGTACGAGCTGCTCGACGCCGTGTTCGACCCGCATCTAGCCATTCAACCCGGCGCGCCGCTCGTGCACGGCGATAAAGACCCTGTTGTTTCGCGCCTGGCCGACCCTAAGCGCAACCTCGTAGCCGAACTGCACGGTGAATTCGGCTCTGTCGATGTCGGCCTCGCCCAGGCGAACACCGTGGTCTCCGGAAGCTGGCAGACCCAGCGCATCTCGCACACCCACCTCGAAACGCACGCCACCATGGGCTGGCTCGACAACGACCGGCTGGTACTGCGCACCAGCTCGCAGGTGCCCTTCCTGGTGCAGAAAGAAATCTGCCGCCTGTTCGACCTCGACCCGGCCGGGGTGCGCGTGTTCACCGCGCGAGTCGGCGGCGGCTTCGGCGGCAAGCAGGAACTGCTCACCGAAGATCTCATCAGCCTCGCCGTGCTCACCACCGGACGCCCCGTGCAGTACGAATTCACCCGCACTGACGAGCTGACGATCGCCCCGGTGCGGCACCCGATGACCATCAACGTCACCCTCGGCGCCCGCAACGACGGCCGCCTCACCGCCCTGAAACTCGGCGTGCTCGCCGACACCGGCGCCTACGGCAACCACGCGCCCGGTGTCATGTTTCACGGCACGAGCGAATCCGTCGCGCTCTACAACGTGCCCAATAAGAGAGTGGATGCCCAGAGCGTCTACACCAACAACCCACCGTCGGGCGCCTTCCGCGGCTACGGCCTCGGCCAGATCATCTTCGCGATTGAGTGCGCGCTCGACGAGCTGGCGCGCGAACTCGGCGTGGATCCGTTCGAGCTGCGCCGCCTCAACTCGGTGCGGCCGGGCGACCCCCTCGTGGTGACACACGAAGAAGGGCCCGATCTCGTGTTCGGCAGCTACGGTCTCGACCAGTGCCTCGACCTCGCCGAAGCGGCACTGCACCGCGGCAACGGGGCGTTGATACCGACCGGGCCACAATGGCGGGTCGGCACCGGCATGGCCTCATCGATGATCGCGACCACACCACCACGCGGCCACCGCTCGCAGGCATCCGTTCAGCTGACCGCCGGCGGCCGCTATCTGGTGCGAGTCGGCACGACCGAGTTCGGCAACGGCACCACCACCGTGCACGCCCAGATCGCTGCCACGGCGCTTCGCACCACCGTGGACCGCATTGACCTCGTGCACTCCGATACGGATGCCGTCGGCTACGACACCGGAGCGTTCGGCTCGGCCGGTGTCGTCGTGGCCGGCAAAGCCGTGCTCGCCGCGGCAACCGCGCTGGCCGAGTTGCTCGTTGAAGCTGCGGCGTCGTGCCGCGGCCCGGGCCCGGCTACCGATCCTCGCGCGGGCGCCTGGCAGCTGGAGCGCAACGAGCTGCGCTCGGCCGGCCAGATTCTCCCGCTCGACACCCTGGTGCACTGGGCCGAAGCGAACGACGTGAACCTGACCGTCGAACGGCGCGAAGACGGGGCGCTGCGCTCCCTGGCGTTCAACGTGCAGGCCTTTCGGGTGGCCGTGAACACCGCTACCGGCGAGGTGCGCATTCTGCAGTCCATTCAGGCCGCGGATGCCGGCTTCGTCATGAATCCCGAGCAGTGTCGTGGGCAGATCGAGGGCGGGGTCGCGCAGGCTCTCGGCACCGCCCTGTTCGAAGAGGTCGTGCTCGACGGCGCCGGAACCGTGACGACCCGGGTGCTGCGTAACTACCACGTGCCCCAGCTGGCAGACCTGCCGATCACCGAGGTCTACTTTGCCCAGAGCCACGACGTGCTCGGCCCCTACGGCGCCAAGTCGATGAGCGAGTCCACCTACAACCCGGTCGCACCGGCGCTAGCCAATGCGGTGCGCGACGCGATCGGCATCCGTCCCACCGAACTACCGATGTCACGCGACCGTATCTGGCGCCTGCTGCACGGCTAGCTACGAACGCCCAGTGAATTCTGTGGACTGCAGCGGCGGCGGGTTGTTTGCAAGGTTGCGACGATAAGCTCCGCAGATATGCATCAGTCACGGGGTTCGCAGGTTTTTCGAGGCCACATTTTTCACGTCGCCGGTGCTCCGACGGTCGCCGAAGCTCGCAAGCACCTCGTGTCGGTGCCCGACGGTGCGCTCGTGATCGCGGTCGACGGCACGATTGCCTGGGTCGGACCGTTCGCCGAGCTACCGGCGGCGTTCGCGGCGCTGCCGGTGACTCGAACCGGTTTTATCGTGCCCGGGTTCGTCGATACCCACCTGCATTTTCCGCAGACCTACACAACGGATGCCTACGGTGGCGGTCAGCTGCTCGAGTGGCTCGACGAGTGCGTGTTTCCGGCGGAGTCACGGCTGGAGGACCCGGAGTTTGCCCGCAAGGTCGCGCACGATTTCACCAAACGACGGGTATCCGTGGGCACAACCAGCGCCCTGGTCTTCGGGTCGGCGTTTGCACCAGCGCAGCACGCCCTGTTCGAAGAGACCCAGGCGGCCGGCCTGCGGCTGGTGAGCGGGCGTGGCATTCAAACTGTCGGCACCGACAGCGCCCGCGCCCTGCTCACGAGCGAGCAGGTGGCGATCGAGCTCACGGCCGCCGAAATCGACCGCTGGCACGCCGTCGACACCGGCAACGCCCAGACCGCGCTGCTGCAGGTCGCCATCGTGCCGCGGTTCAGCCTCTCGGTCACCCCGACGACCCTGGCCGCATTGGGCGAGCTCTACGATGCGGTGCGCGGTCGCGGTGTCTATTTTCACAGTCATCTTAATGAGAACAACCGGCCGGGCACGGGCGAGATCGACGCGGTGCGATCGGTGTTCGGCACCGAAACCTACCTCGACACCTACGACGGATGCTTTCTGCCGGGCTCGGCCCGCGGCGGCCAGTCTCTGCTGGGGCGCCGCAGCATCCTCGCCCACGCCGTGCACTGTCAGGACAGCGAGCTGGCCCGCCTCGCCGACACCGGAACCTCGATCGCGCATTGCCCGACGTCGCAGTTTTTTCTCGGCTCGGGCACGATGCCGTGGCGCCGCACGACCGCGTTCGGCGTGAACGTGGCCATCGGAACGGATGTCGGCGGCGGCGACGAATGGCTCATCCCGCGGGTGCTCAACGACTGCTACAAGGCGCACCTGTCTGAGCCGGGTGATGCCGGGGTGGCGCTCGACCCGGCCGCGCTGCTCTTCACCGGCACGCTCGCCGGAGCCCGCGCGCTGGACATGGAGGACCGGTTCGGCAACTTCGACCTCGGCAAAGACGCGGACTTTCTGCTGATCGATCCCGACCGCTGGGAGCCGCTCGCGGTGGTGCTGCACAACGCCGTGCGCGCCGACGATGCCCGGCTCGCCGCCGAACAGACCCTGTTCGCGCTGCTCCTCGCCCTGCGCGAACCCGCGATCACCGGAGTCTATGTGCGCGGCCATCGCGTGAACGTGGCGTAGTGCGCATCTGCTCGTCGAGCCGTGAGTTTCGGCCCATTTTTCGCGCTTTTTGGGCCGGGACTCACGGCTCGGGAGCCGGAAGTCACGGCTCGGCACGATTGTCCTTTTGCGGGAACGCGTAAAACCGCTGCTTCCGCCCACCGATACGCTCCACGTGGGATGTGCGCCAATTCGCGGGGGTTACGCCAGTGAGCGGCACTTGTCGCCGTGGGCATCCGCTGGGCCAGGGCACACTTCGCGGGGGTACGCCAGTGCGCGGGACGTACGTCGACCGAGCCTGACCGGTCCCGCTCGCTGCGCTGGACCTGCGCCAGTACGCGGGAGTTCAAGGTTGGCGAGAACTCCCGCGCCACACGCCGCGCTGCACCTGCGCCAGTGCGTGGGAATTCCGCCTGCAGCGCAGTGGCGCAACGCCCACGCGAGGCGAAAGCGGAGCCGCGCGGCGACTGACCGATGCGCGGATGCTGCGCGAGGGCTTCATCCACCTCGGCGCGGGGCAGGGTGGTCGCGGCCAGCCGCGCGGCATCCATCAGAGTGTCGGCGTCGAGGCAGGGAGCTCCCATCGCGACTTCGTTGGCCCAGCGCTCGACACCGAGGCAGGCATATAGCCGAATTCGCAGGTCCAGCACGTCAGAGGTCAGCACGGTGCCCAATCTCGAAATAACATTGTTACCACGGCACCTCGAGTTCCTCCAGGTCTTCATACACCTGCGTAATGGCCGCGATGCGGGTGCGGGTCTCGCGCACGTGCACGCCCATCGCACCGGTCGCGAGCAGGTTGATCAGGCTCATCGCGGCGGCATAGCTGTCGAAGGCGGAGTCGCTGTCGATCGGGCATTCCAGCCACACCGCCGCGCCGTCGGCGTGCCGCCGGGCCGAGGCGTCGGCGATCAGCACGAGCGGAATCCGTCTGCGCTGGATTGCTGCGACCAGCTGACCGAACCCCGCGGTACGACGACGAAAACCGAAGAGAACGACCACGTCGTGCGGTCCGAGCCCGGCCAGGTCCTCACCGATCGACTGCCCGGGCAGCGGGGCAAGCCGCACGTTCGCACAGGCCTGCGCGAGTTGTTGGCGCAGGTGCAGGGCCAGCGGATAACTGCCCCGCAGCCCGATCACGACCACGTTGCCGGCGTGCGCGATCAGCCGCGCCGCGGCATCCAATCGGCCGTCTTCGAGGGTGTGCAACAGCAGCCGCAGATTTTCCTGCTCACCCTCGAGGTGTGTGGCCAGGCGCGACGGCGTGCCGGCGGATGCTCCCGGCCCACCGACCGGGGCACCGTGGCGGCGCAGGGTGCGTGCGTGTTCGCGCACCTCGGCGGAATCCTGAAAGCCCAGCCGGCGAAAGAGCCGCGACACCGTGGCCTTGGAGACACCGCTGAGCCGGGCCAGTTCCGACGCGTTGTAGACCGCCAGGTCGCTCAGGTGGTCGAGGATGAAGTCGGCCACCCTCTGTTCCTGCGGTGACAATTCGCCGTAGCGACCGTCGATGCGCTGCCCGATATTCATCGTGTCGGTCATGGCGTGGCCGCACGCGCGTCGAGCGCGGAGTCCGGCCCCTCGGCGTCGTACTCGTCGGCGAGGTGGAGCACGGCGTCATCGATGATGTGAACCGGGTCGAGGCCAAACGACCGGTACGCCGTCTCGAGACGGACGCTATTCTGATCGCGGAGCTGCCCCCCTTCGCTCTGCACTCCGACGAGCATCGCCGATCCGTGCACATGGTGCCGGTCGACCGCTTGTGGCAGGCCTTCGTCTACCAGCAGCCGGGCACATTCGCGGGCACCGTAGAGCATGGTCGTGGCCTCGGTGTGGTGGTTGAGGCGCTTGGGTCCCCAGTGGTCGAACAGCATCGACAGGTCGAAGTAGTTGGAACGAATCGGGTTGGTCGACACCGGATCCCCCGGTTCGCGCAGGCCCGCCTCGACGCTGCTGCGCGCCATGATCGCGGCGGCGGCGCGCGGCGAGACCAGAGCGGCCTCGATGCCTGCCCGAGCGGTGCCGTCCACCAGCAGCGTGTGCTCATTCGCGGTGCCGAACACGCTGCGATAGAGCTCTTGCGTCTCGGTCATGTAGCTGGTCATGGCCGGGTCGAACTGGCCCACGAGCTGGGCTGCCATGGCACGCAATACCTGGGGATCCGGGTTGATCGGACCAGGGCCCCTGAGGAGCCGGGTGGGCGGGTTTATCGGAAGGCTGGAAATGTGTTTCACTCCCTCGGCACCGGAAACAGCTGTTTCAAATGCAAGTTTAGGCAGCACACGTTTCACGCACGTTACGGGCGTGGAAATCAGCAACTTTCGCGTCTACAAGGAGCGAGGCGGTGCTGAAGCCGCTTCAACCGCTTTGCGGATGAGACCAGCTCTCCCATCGACGCCGAGGTCTCTTCACTCCGAATTCTGGCCGTAATCTGCAACGTCTGGTTTTGACCGCGCAGCGTCGGCGATTTCTTCCTCCGGCCGCGGCGGGATGGTCTGGTCGACCTCGAGCTCGGGGATGGACGGCTCATCCGGGCCGGGAATGTGGTTCTGATGGGAGCGCTCGAAGTGGAGAGACACGGTGACTCCTTCGGTCGGTTAACACGACAGCGTAGGCGATTTCACTGCCGGGCAGGCTAGAGCAGATGGAAAAGAAGAGCCGAAACTGGCCGACCAGCTCGGGCGAGTCGTCGGCAGCTGTCGCCTCGGGTCCCGCTTCAAAGGCGACCCGGTCGATCGGCCGGCCGGCCGCGAACAAACCGTGCGGCTATTCGCTACGGAATTCCAGAGCAGGACGAACACCGCGACCGCTCCCCAGGTGTTCCCGGTGAACTTTCTGGCCAGGGTGATGCAACGACCGCGGACCATTGGCCGCGTTCGGCGTGCTCTACACAACTCCTTCTCTACCGGGCCTTCCATGCGGTCCGGCGCCTGCGCCGAACGACCGACGAGTCGGTGGCACCGGTAATCACGGCCGCGTAACGGACTCCGGCCCGGTGGCCTCATAGAACGTGACGGGTCAATCGTTCTGCATGGGGACCGTGACGTGACAGTCGCAGGCTTCGATGCCATCGAGCTTGTTCACGCAGACCGTGTTGTCGCCACCCGAAAATTTTCCAGCAGCGTGCTGAGAAATCGGCGTCCCGACAGTCCTAGCACGCACGAACGTGCACATGTACTGGAGGTTTCCCGGTGGGAACCTGGTCATGTGCCGGAATTCGATTCAGAGATCCCATACGCCCGTGCAAACGGGCCTCGGCGTCCGCTCAGGGTGTGAGCATCGTCACGTCAAGCGCGGGCGTAGCGCGACGCGAGTTGGCGCAGGGTGGCTTCGATGCCGGCGGCGTTCTGACGAGGAACGCCGAGCAACTCGAAGACCTTGCCCTGAAGGGCTGGAACGGTGCTGTAGTCGAACGTCTCGGTGACGCGCGTAGACGTGGGCGTGAGCGGCGTGAGTTCCCAGCGCCACCGGTGTCCCGCGGGGTGACGCCACTCTAGAAGCCGACCGTCTTCGATGCGCGTCACCGTGCTGGTGATGCGATACGGAACGCCGAACTGCTTCATCGCTACCGAGAATTTCGCGCCCTGGGTGAGCCGCCGCGGCCCCGACACCATACCGCCGACGGTGCCCGAGCCGTCCAGCTCACCGTGACGGTGCGGATCAGCCACCAACGCAAAGACGTCTTCGGCCGAAGCCGGCACCTCAACAGAGCGCGCGACTTTGCGAGGCCCTTGCTCAACCTGTTTCACCGTCATACTGCTCAGCCTAGGTGGGGACTGTCACTTAGACGGTGTTTCCGGCCTGACGCGCTGCACGTGGGTCTTTCGGGAGTCGCATCGATGCAGCGAATCGCCGCTACGCGGGGTCGACAAGGTCGCCGTCATCCTCATCGCCCCAGGACTCAACAAGCGTGATCTGCCCGCGCGAATCGCGAATCGAAAGCACGAGCGCAATGATTGCGGTCGCGATTCCGATAACGCCCAGGGGGTTCGCGATACCAATAGCGATACCCAACGCAGGCTCTGTGGGGCCGCTGACGATTGTCTGCAAACCGCGAGGTGTTGAATCTGGAAGCGTGAGTCCCAACAAGAGTCCACTCACGCCTGATGCAATGAAAAACGCGTATGTTATCGCGCGAGTTTCGAACCCTCGACGCGCCGTGCGTCGTACCGCGAGCCCCGTGAACACCAGCAAGGCGGCAAAAATCACACCCAGCGTTGCCGCGTAGATGATGGTGAGGTCGCCACCGATCCCGAAGAGGTGGCGGCCGAAAGAGATCCACGCGGCGACCGCGATACCAGCAACCACGACCACACCACCCGTGTGCCCTGAGCGCGAGGCACCAGGCGTCGCGCGAACTCGAATTACGCTGTACGTCATCACGCGCTCTCAATCACTGTGCTCGCCACAATCGTAACCATGGAAGTGCGTGCGCATGCGCACCTCCAAAGATGGACAAGCCGAACGGCCAATTGGTCGGGCTGACAGGATTTGAACCTGCGACCCCCTGACTCGCGGTGCAAGCTCTTAGCCGGTACGGGCCGCAGTGCTACGCGAGCGCTTATGCCGGCGCGGTGGCGCTATCCACGAGTGCCAGATCGCTGAACGATGCCCGACCAGGCACAAACCGAGTGGGGCTCCGTCGACATCGAGCAGCGGAGCCGACAGCGCTGGGTAGCCGCCGATGGCCGCGAGACAGGTCAGCGCGAGGGTGGCGCTGCGGGCATGGTCAAGGGTTTCCGGGTCGCTGGGCGCCGTCGACGCGGTGCTCGGCAGCAGCAACACGCGACCGTTCGTAATCTGGTCGAGCTCGCGCGCGACCCCGCGCGACCGCAGCCGTTGGCGGCGAAAAAGACTGCGGCTGAAGAATCTGAGGGCACATCGGGCACCTTCCGAGCCGGGACTTTGCTTTGGTCGAGCGTATCGGCACCATTGTCTACTCGTGAGCGCGCACAAGTCACGGCCGCTGACCTGTCCCCCTGCCGAGCCGTGAGTTTCGGGCTGAAAGCGCCACCGAGTCGTGAGTTTCGAGCTGAAAAAGCCGCGATCGAGGCTCAGACTCACGGCTCGCCGCACGAAACTCACGGCTCGGCGCACAACGCACACGACGCGCACCACCCGAGCAGGAACGGCCGCAAAACCCTACGATGGCAGGCATGCAGACGCCGCCTCTCCGTACCGCCGGGCTCGTGCTGGCCGCCGGAGCCGGCACGCGCTACGGTCAGCCCAAAGCGCTCGTGCACGATGCAGGGCACTCCTGGCTGCGGCATGCCGTCGACGTGCTTATCGCGAGCGGATGCTCCCCCGTGATCGTCGTTCTGGGTGCCCGCGGCACCGAGGCCGCGCAGCTGCTGGCCCAGACCGAACCGGCATCGCCCCGACCGGAACCGACGCCATCCGTTTTGGTCGTGCAGGCTGACGACTGGGCGGAGGGACTCTCCGCCTCGCTGCGTGCCGGGCTGCGCTGCGCCCTCGATCAGCCCGACCTGCTCGCCGTCGCGGTGGTTCCGGTGGATGTGCCCGATTTAACTACGGCCACGATCGCTCGGATGCTCGGCGCGGCACCGCAGACGCAGACGCGGATCAGCGAGCACACCCTGCGTCAGGCCCGGTTTGCCGGCCGGCCCGGGCATCCGGTGGTGATCGGTCGCGCCCACTGGGCGCCGCTGATTGCGGTCGCAACGGGCGACACCGGTGCCGGCCCATACCTCCGCGCCCATGACACAGAGGTGATTGAGTGCGGCGATCTGGGCACCGGACGTGATGTTGACCGACCGCGCTAACTCCCGGCCGGAACCCGGCTGAAAGCCGCATAGGCCCGCGCTGCGCCGGGGTGCGCGGTCAGGGCCTCCGCGAGAGTGTCGAGGCGCGCACGCGGGTCGCCGGCCAGGCGCAGCATCCGCTCACAGGCGTCACGCAAATCGGCAACGGTGGCCGTGTTGGGCGGCAGAGAGGTGCCCACGCCCGCCGCGTCGAGTGCGGCCGCACCGGCGAACTGGTCGGTGGAGAACGGCAGCACCACGAGCGGCACCCCCGCCGTCATCGCCTCGGTGACCGAATTGTTGCCGCCGTGCGTCACGGCGAGGGCGGCCTGCTGCAGCAGCCGCACCTGCGGGAGGAACCCGCGCACCAGCCAGGAGTCGGGCACGGGCCCCAAATCGGCGGGCGACGTCGCCCCGACAGCCAGGGCCACCCGCACCGGCAGGTCGCGCAAGGCCGAAGTAACACGCGCGAGCACATCGCCGCGCACCGAGAGAAAACTTCCAAAACTCACGTAGACCACGGGTAGCGAACTCTGCGCCAACCAGGCTTCGACCTCGGGATCTTCGGCCTCCGACCGCACGGCCGACCCGAGAAACACGTGCGGTGGCAGCACATCCGTGCGCGCCTGCGGATGCAGTTCGGACGGGTAGTTCAGCAGCAGCAGGTCTCCGCATTCCTGAAAAGCATCCCGGCTGGGCGCCGCGTTCGGGTCCAGCTCGCGCAGGGCATCGTTCCACTGGGCGGTGAACTCATCGCGCACGGCCTCGCACTGCAGTTCCAGCAGGGCGAGTTCCTGTGGTTCCGGCGAGAACACGGCCGGCCAGGCCGGCGGGTAGCCGTAGACTTCCCTGCCAACGGGCAACGCCGACGGATGTCCCAGTAGGACGTCTGCGTACGGTACGCCGGCGCTCAGCAGGCCGAGCCGGGCGCTGAAAGCGAGGTGATCCACGATCACCTGATCCGGCTGCACCCGGGCGACGATGCGCTGCACCGCACGGGCGATCGCAACCGGGTTGTAGAGCAGATCGTTGCTGCGAGCCTGGGCTTGAAACCGCAGGGTGTCGACCATACCGCGGCGGGTGGCGTCGAAGAACCCGCGCAGAGCATCGTCTTCGCCGGTGGGCTGCTGGTCGACCCGGATCGTGCCGGGGTTGGACCCGCGCCCCAATTGCAGGTGCTCCCGCTCGAACCCGAACTCGGTCACAATATGGGCCGTAGCCGGTCCGCTCGCCACCACGACGCGTTCGCCGGCCTGCGCCCAGGCGGTGCCGAGGGTTGCCAGCGGATACAGGTGGGAGGCGTAGTCCGGGCTGATGATCAGCAGGGTCATGAGGCGCTCAATTCCCAGGCGATCGGCTCGGTCGTCACAGCCACGTCGCGGTATACCTCGGTGAGAGTTCGTGCCATGGCCTCAATCGTAAAGTTATTCGCCACCATGCGGCGGCCTCGGTCCGCATTGGCTCCTCCCCGCACTCCGGCCGCCTCCGTGAGAGCCTCGGCGATGGATCGCGCCAGGGCGTTGCCGTCACCGGTATCGACCAGAAAACCGGTCACGCCGTGCTCGACATAGGTGGCCGGTCCGCCGCCGTTGGGCGCGACGACCAAAAGCCCGGTGGCCATCGCCTCGAGCAGCGCGATGCCGAACTCCTCCTTCATGCTCGCGCAGACATACACCCCGAACGGTGCCGCCAGTCCTGGCCGCCCATACCGCACGGCCGCCAGCCACCGGGCCACCGTGTCGTTGGCCCGGTGCCCGGCCAGCAAGAGCCCCCGCGCGGCAGCCGCAGCGCCCGCCGAATCCGCAATCCCCGCCGAACCCGCCGAACCCACCGGGCCGGCCAGGGCAGCGTGCATGCGCCGCAATTCTGCACGTTCATCAGAAGACGGATGCCGCAGGTCGCCGCCCACAATCAGCAAATTGCAGCGGCCCTGCAGGATCGGGTCCTGGCTCCACGCCTCAACCAGGGCAGCCATGCCCTTCACCCGGTGCAGTCGACCAACGCTGATCAGCACCGGCAGGCCGCGCCGCTCGGGCGGAAGGGTAGCCAGTAGCTCGTCGAGCTGATCGAGTGCCACGGCAGCGGGTTCAAGCGCAGCCCGGGCATGGTCATCGCTGGCGACCAGCAAACCCCCACCGGTCAGACCGAGCGATCCGAGCACATCGGTGCGGGAGCGGTCGATCACAGCGAGGTCGATCCCCTCGGGAATGACGGAGTGCCGTTCCGGGTCGGCCTCGATGTCGATGCCGACCAGCCGCTCGATGTCCTGCTTCAGCTGCGGACGCGGAAACAGCACGGTGTGGGCGGCATCCGCTGCAAGCCGTTGCACCAGGCGGGCGCGAAACCAGAAGTGCTCGGTGGTATCGACAGAGCCGAAGTTGGCCCGGGTGAGCGCGCCGGTGGACTCGAGTGAGTCGATCACGCCGTGCGGGTCCGGCGCTACGGTGAACACCACGGGAATGTCGAGGTCGCGAGCCACGGTCGCCGCCGCGAGGCTGCCGACATCCGCCATGCGCAGGTGAATCGCGTCGACCAGACCGGCCGAGCGCAGGATGCGGCGAATCCCGCGCTGGGCAGCGACCCGGCGCGGCCACGCGTCGATCGACGCCACGGCACCGCCGACAAACGGCACGGCCGCGAAGGAGTGCCCCGGTCGGGTTGATCCGACATCGGCAAGGTTATCGAGGGCGCTTTCGTGGGAGCCGCGGGACATCGTGATGACTCGATCTATCTCGGCCGATCCCCGCCGTTCATTTGGGCTGTCCGGCCTGCCCACGAGGGCGTCGCCGAGGCGTACCAGCAGGGTGGCGATGCCACCGTTGTCCCCGGCACCCACCTGGGAGAGCTCACCATCGATATCGGCGTGCAGAAACAACTGGGCGATCGTCGCGCCCTGGCCGGCGCTCTGCCATGGCGCTTGGGATTCCGGCGTCGGCGTCGCCGTGAGGTCGAACAGGGCCAGTCGGGCGACGGCTGCGAGAGCGCTGCTGTCGCCGTTGCCCGATGCCACGGCATCCGCTTGTGAGATTTCGCTCAAGAGGGCCATGACGGCCGAGTTCGGGGCGCGGTCCCCTAGCGCCGCGATCGCGGCGACACGAGCGTGCAGGCTCTCGGTGACATCGGCGGCGACCCGCCGCAGCAGGCGTTCCGGAACCCGGCCGGGAACAAGGCCGATGGTTTCCACCAGTCGAGCCCGGGCATCCACCGTACGGGTGCCGAGCAGCGTGCCTTCGAGAAACAGGCCCACCTGATCGGCCGCCGATGAACCCCACTGCTCCAGGGTGCGCTGGGCGAGCATGCCGGTGAAACCCCCCTCCCGCACGAGCGTGACCAGACCCGCAATCGCGTCGTAGCGGGGCAGCCGGGTGCCGAACGCCCACGCTGCGTGCTCACGCAGAAACGCCTCATCGTGGTGCAGCAGAGCAACGAGGACCTCGTCGGCGGAATCGTCGAAAACCTGCGCGAGGGCATGCACCGCCGCGATGGCCGTGAGCTGGTCACTCGTGTCGGTCGCCGCCTGGGCCAGCAGTCGCACGGCCCGCGGGCCCCCATCACGGGCAGCAGCCACCGTGAGGTCGTCAGCGCGACGGATGCCATCCAGAATGGTTGCGGCAGCGCGCTGCGCGTCCAGGGCGGTGTGAGTTGACACGGGCAGCTCCTCCTCGCGAACTTCTCCGCGGATCGAACACGGCAATTCGGGATCGCCGCGAGTGAACGGGGGTTGATTGGGCAGTTCCACGCCGACGGTGCGACCGACCGCAGGTGCAACCGGATGATCTAGCTAGCTTAGTTAGCTAAAGCATCAATCGTCATCATTGCATGAATGAACGCGCCCAGGCTGGGAGACTTCCGATATTGCCGCTCGCACTCCCCGATCCCTCCCGGGCATAAATGGAGCGATATTCTATCCACTAGAGCGTGACTCCATTCAATCTATTGTCCGCCGGGCGACAATTTACGCTTCAGGGCAGGGCAGGATGGAGGTATGACACGCTCAGCTCCCATCGAAGACATCAACGAAGGCGATCTGGTCGTCACGGCGCCCAAGAAGCAAGCGGCGGGTGTTGAAGCCGTACTGGTGGCACTTGACCGGGGAATCGCCCAGGCCGGTGTGGCGCGCACCGCCCGTTCGCTGTTGCGTTTGAACCAGCGCGATGGCACGGACTGCCCCGGATGCGCCTGGCCCGAGTCCCAGGGCCACCGCAAGACCGCGGAATTCTGCGAAAACGGCGCGAAAGCCGTTGCCGAAGAAAGCACGCTGCGCACGGTGACGCCGGAGTTCTGGGCCGAGCATTCCATTGCCGAGCTGGCCACCAAGACCGAGTATTGGCTGGGTAATCAGGGTCGAATCACCCACCCGGTTGTAATTCGACCTGGCGACACGCATTACTCGCAGATCTCGTGGGATGACGCCTTCGAGCTCATCGGTGAGCAGATTCGCGCCACCGTGCCCGATCGCACCGTCTTCTACACTTCGGGCCGCACCGCCAATGAGTCGGCCTTTCTCTATCAGCTGTTCGCCCGGTCGATCGGCACGAACAACCTGCCGGACTGCTCCAACATGTGCCACGAATCCTCGGGTTCGGCGCTGAACCCCACAATCGGAATCGGCAAGGGAACGGTCTCGCTGGAAGATATTCATCAGGCCGAGCTCATTCTGGTGGTCGGCCAAAACCCGGGCACCAACCACCCGCGCATGCTTTCGGCCCTGGCCGAATGCAAAGACAACGGCGGCCGGATCGTGGCCGTCAACCCGCTGCCCGAAGCTGGATTGTTCAACTTCATGGATCCGCAGACTCCGAAGGGCATTCTCGGCAAGGGCACCAACCTGGCCGATGAGTTTCTGCAAATCAAGGTCGGCGGCGACCTGGCCCTGTTTCAGGCGCTCGGCCACCTGCTGCTCGAGCACGAGGCGCGCGTGCCCGGATCGGTCATTGACCACGAGTTCGTCGCGGCGAACACCGACGGAATCGAAGCCTACCGCGCAGCCCGCTCCGTGATCGACTGGGCGGAGACGAAGAAGGCCACCGGACTTGAACGCGCCGCCATTGAGACCGTGGCGGAGTTGCTCGTGGCGAGCAGGGCCACGATCATCTGCTGGGCACTCGGTCTCACGCAGCAGCCGCACTCCGTGAACACCCTCAAGGAGATCATCAACCTGCTTCTGCTGCAGGGAAACTTCGGCAAGCCCGGCGCGGGTGCCTGCCCGGTTCGCGGTCACTCCAACGTGCAGGGCGACCGCACCATGGGCGTTTGGGAGAAGCCGAAGGAGGACATGCTCGCCGCGCTCGACGCCGAGTTCGGCATCATCTCCCCCCGCAAGCACGGCCTCGACTCCGTCGACACAGTGGATGCCTTTGTGCACAACCGGGTAGACGTCTTCGTGTCAATGGGCGGCAACTTCGCCCTTGCCTGCTCCGATACCGACATGCTCGAGAAGGCGATGCAACGTGTCGGCCTCACCGTACACGTGTCGACCAAGCCCAACCGCTCGCACGTGATGCACGGCAAGACCTCACTCATTCTGCCCACCCTCGGCCGCACGGACACCGACGACAAGCATCCGTCTGGTCGGCAGGTACTCTCGGTGGAAGATTCCATGTCGGTCGTGCGTACCACCCAGGGCCGACTGGATCCGGTCTCCGACCACCTCCTCGCCGAACCGGTGATCGTCGCGCGTATGGCCAGGGCCACGCTCGGCGACGACCACGCGGTCGACTGGAAGGCAATGTCCGAGAACTACGACGTCATTCGCGACCACATCTCCCGCGTGCTGCCCGGCTTCGACGATTTCAACACCCGGCTCAAGACCAAGAACGGGTTCGTGCTGCCCAACCCGCCGCGCGACACGCGCACCTTTGCCACCGACATCGGTCTGGCCCGGTTCACGGTGAGCCCGATCGAGTACCTGTCGGCCCCCGAGGGCCACCTGATTCTGCAGACCATCCGCAGCCACGACCAGTACAACACCACGTTCTACGGGCTCGACGACCGGTACCGCGGCATCAAAAACGGGCGTCGGGTCATTCTCATCCACGAAGACGACGTCACCGAGCTGGGCTTTGCCGACCGCGACATGGTCGACGTGATCAGCACCTTCCAGGGCGTGGAACGTCGGGCGAACGAGTTTCGTCTGGTGGTCTATCCCACCCCGCGCGGCTGCGCCGCAGCGTATTTTCCGGAGGCGAACGCTCTGATGCACCGCGAGCTCGTGGCCCGTGAGTCGAACACCCCGGGCTACAAGGCCATGACCGTGCGGTTCATCGCGCACGAACCGGTCGCAGCGCCGCAGCCCCGATGACCGCCAACCCCACCTGGACCGGCCACGTCTTCATCGCGACGAGCGTCGACGGCTACATCGCCCGACCGGACGGCGCACTCGACTGGCTGATCGACCGACCGGGGCCAACCGGAGACGGCGGTTACGCTGAGTTCACGGCCAGGATCGATCATATGCTGATGGGTCGCGGCACCTACGAAGCTGTGGCGGCCTTCGATCCCTGGCCGTACACGAGGATGCAGGTCCTGGTGCTCAGCAGCACCCTGAGCACGACCGACGATCGCGTCACCGTAGTGCGCAGCCTCGATGAGGCAGTCAAGGCACTCACCGCCGCCGGCGCCGAACGGGTGTACGTCGACGGCGGCCGGGTCATCACCTCCTGCCTGGCTGCCGGCCTCATCGACGACCTCGTGGTCACCCGCGTTCCGGTACTGCTCGGTGCCGGCCTGCCGCTGTTCGGGGCGCTCCCGACGGATGTTCAGCTCGAGTCGCTGGGTACGGCGCCGATCGGCGGCGGCATGGTGCAGGAACGGTACGCGGTGCGGCGCTAAGCCTCGACCCGCTCGTTCTCAACGCTGCGCTCGTTCTCAACGATGCGCTCGCCCCCGGCATAGATCACCATCGAGTTGCCGCGGAGAAAGCCGACGAGCGTCATGCCCACCTCGCTCGCGAACTCCGCCGCGAGCGAGGACGGTGCCGAGACGGCGGCCAGCACCGGTATGCCGGCCATCAGCGCCTTCTGGGTGAGTTCAAAACTGGCCCGACTCGAGACCATGAGCACGGTGCCGGTCAGCGGCAACCGGTTCTCTTTGACCGCCCAGCCGATCACCTTGTCGACGGCGTTATGCCGGCCGACGTCTTCGCGCAACACCAGCATGCGCCCGGTGGCGGCATCGAACAGGCCCGCCGCGTGAATACCGCCGGTCTTCTCGAACACGTTCTGCCCGGCGCGCAGCTGCTCGGGAAAGGTCGTGAGCAGTTCAGCGTCCACTCGCACCGCGTCATCCGCTATGGAAAACGCTGACTTGGTGCGTACGGCGTCGATGCTCTCCTTGCCGCACAGGCCGCAGGAACTGGTCGTGAGCAACGAACGCTCCAGGCTCGGCGCGGGCGGCGCGACACCGGCCCCGAGGGTGACGTCGAGCACGTTGTAGGTGTTGACGCCATCGACGCTCGCCCCGGCGCAATAGCGTGCGGTATTGAAATCATCACCCTGGGTGATGACCCCCTCGGAGACGAGAAATCCAGCCGCGAGGTCAATATCATTGCCCGGCGTGCGCATCGTGACGGCGAGACGGCGGCCGTTGACCCGAATCTCCAGCGGTTCTTCGACCGCGAGCAGGTCTTCGCCGGCCCGGGCGGGGGTGCCGATCGTGAGCCGGGTGATTCTGCGTCGCGCGGTTATTCTGCTCATACTGAAAGTCTGGCACGCGTCGCTTTAGACAGTGACTGGGGTGAGCCGAACGTTGGTGCCCGGAACGGCCGGCGCGCTGCCGGGGCAGCACGTAAACTCGGTGAAATTCGCGACATGCCGTGATTTTAGGCACAACAGCTCGGCGTGTTGCACTTTCGCCGAGGTAACGTACCGCCTGGCCGGCCATTCCGTTCAGGCGCGCTCAGTTCACGCTCAGCGTTCCGGCGCTGCGTTCCGGCGCTGCGTTCCGGCGCTGCGTTCCGGCTTAGCCGCCGATGTAGGACATTTCAATTTTCTTGGCACCGGAGGCCCGCAGCTCGCTGGTCTTGGCGCTGCGCAGCTGGGAATATCGGTCGGTGCGTTCGCGCCAGAGGTGCGCCATCACGGTGGAGAGTTCCTCGTCGGAGCAGCCGCCGCGCATGAGCGCTCGCAGGTCGTGGCCCTCGGTGGCGAACAGGCAGGTGAACAGTTTGCCGTCGGTAGAGATGCGGGCCCGCGAGCAGGTGTGGCAGAACGACTGGGTCACGCTGGAGATGACGCCGATTTCGCCGCCGCCATCCTGGTAGCGCCAGCGGCGTGAGGTCTCGCCGCTGTAGTTCGGAGCGATCTCCTCCAGCGGCAGCTCGGCGTGGATGCGCTCGATCACATCTTTCGACGGCACGACCGCGCCCATCTCCCAACCGTTGCTGGTGCCCACGTCCATGAACTCGATGAACCTCAAGATGTATGGCGTGCCCTTGAAATGCCGGGCCATGGCCACGATGTCCTGGTCGTTCTTGCCGCGCTGCACGACCATGTTGACCTTGATCGGACCGAGCCCGACCGCTTCGGCTACGTCGATGCCGTGCAGCACCTTCGCGACCGGAAATTTCACGTCATTCATGGTGCGAAAGGTGGTGTCGTCGAGGGAATCAAGCGACACGGTGACGCGCTTCAGCCCGGCATCTTTGAGGGCCTGCGCCTTCACGGCCAGCGCAGACCCATTCGTCGTGAGGGCGATATCGATTTCGCCACCGGAGGGGGTGCGCAGCTCGGCCAGCTGCGCGATGAGATCTTCGAGTCCCTTGCGCAGCAGCGGTTCGCCGCCGGTCAATCGAATCTTCTCCACGCCGTGCGCAACGCTCACGCTCGCGAGCCGGGTCAGTTCCTCAAAGCTGAGCAGTTCGTCGTGCTCCATGAACGCAAAGTCCCGGCCGAAAATCTCTTTCGGCATGCAGTACACGCAGCGAAAGTTGCACCGGTCGGTCACGCTCAAGCGCAGGTCATGCAGCGGCCGATTCAACCGGTCGGTGACGGTCCCGGTCGGGGTTTCCAACTGCACCGGAATATCCGACCGCTCGCGAAAGAAGCGCGGAACTGGTTCTGCATTGTCGGCGCCGGTCATGGTTCCACCCTAATCCTCGTGCCCCAACCGGGCGCGCTCAGAACACCGGTTCTAAGCGAATGCCGGGTTCACCGTTCTCAGCTGCTGACCCACAGGAATGGCCCGGGCCGGAAGAAACCGGCCAGGGCCATCCGCTGGTCTGGTGCAGTTAGGGAGCGGGCGTGCAGCCGCTGCTGCTAGCCCTTCACGTAACCATTGGGGTTCAGCACGTACTTTGTCGCCGCACCGGCGTCGAACTCCTTGTAGCCGCGCGGAGCATCCTCCAGGCTGATGGCCTTGGCGTTGACGGCCTTGGCAATCTGCACCTTGTCGTGCAGGATCGCCATCATCAGCTGGCGGTTGTACTTCATCACCGGGCACTGACCGGTCGTGAAGGACAGCGACTTGGCCCAGCCGAGGCCGAGCCGGATCGACAGCGAGCCGACCTTGGCGGCGTCATCCTTGGCACCCGGGTCACCCGTGACGTACAACCCCGGGATGCCGAGCGCACCACCGGCGGCGGTGATCGTCATAAGCGAGTTGAGCACGGTGGCCGGAGCCTCGTGATCGGCGTCCTTGCCGTGCCCGCGCGCCTCAAAGCCGACGGCGTCGACACCGGCATCGACCTCCGGCACGCCGAGGATCTGCTCGATCTGCTCCCCCGGCTCGCCCTTGCTGAGGTCAATGGTCTCGCAGCCGAAGCTGCGAGCCTGGGCGAGGCGCTCTTCGTTCATATCACCGACGATGACGACGGCCGCACCGAGCAGCTGGGCCGAGACGGCGGCTGCGAGGCCGACCGGGCCGGCTCCGGCCACGTAGACGGTCGATCCGACTCCGGCACCGGCCGTGTAGGCCCCGTGGAACCCGGTCGGGAATATATCGGAGAGCATGGTGAGGTCCATGATCTTTTCGAGCGCCTGATCCCGGTCTGGAAACTTGAGCAGGTTCCAGTCGGCGTAGGGAACGAGTACATACTCGGCCTGGCCGCCCACCCAACCGCCCATGTCGACGTAGCCGTAGGCGCTACCCGGGCGGTCCGGGTTGACGTTGAGGCAAATACCGGTCTTGCGTTCCTTGCAGTTGCGACAACGACCGCAGCTGATATTGAACGGCACCGACACGATATCGCCGACCTTGATGAATTCGACATCTGGTCCGCACTCCACCACTTCGCCGGTGATTTCGTGACCCAGCACCAGATTGCTCGGTGCGGTGGTGCGACCACGCACCATGTGCTGGTCCGAACCGCAAATGTTGGTGGTCACGGTCTTGAGAATGACGCCGTGCGGTACCTTGCGGCCGACGTTGGCCGGGTTGACGCCCGGTCCGTCTTTGAGTTCGAACGTGGGGTAGTCGATGTCGATAACCTCGACGACTCCGGCGCTCTTGTAGGCAACTGCTCTGTTCCCCGTCATGAACTACCTTCCTCATTTTTCTGCGCGGACAGGTCGAACCCGATCTGCCCGCAGTGGATGAACGCTGCTGAGAATGACTGCAGCCCTCTCACTCCATCACCGTTCCCAAAAATTACAATCAGGCAATTCTCAGCCATCGACCCGATCCAGTCCGCTAGTGGTTAGCCGGCCCACGCACCGGCCGGCGCGGCCGTACCCAACGGGACATAGTCCGAAAACCGCTCGCATGGCGGGGTACCGAGAGAAACTGCTGCACCCCGCCCGCGCTCAGGGCCGCGCCGATGATGTCACACGGACCCCCCCGATCGACCGTCCAAAGAGTCTGGAGCAATCGCCCGTGGCGCATGTCGGTGGTGTGACATACACTTTTACCTAGAAGACTTATTCGATAATAATCAGTTTCAAAAAGAATTTGTTCGAAACCACGAGGAGCGGTTCTTAACGGATGCTCATCAGGTTTTTACCATTATTTCCCCGTCCTCAGCCTAGGGAGGCCCCCTTGCCCCACATTATTGACGCTCCGGTTGACGTTGAGCTTTCCCCCGACGGCGACCCGCGCGCGTTCATCTGGAATCGGTTCGAACACACCGTCATCGGACAGCCGCAGGCCGTGTTCCGACGCACCCGCTGGTGGGAAAACGAGGGAACCCCCACCCGCATCGACACCGAGCTGTGGCGACTCGATGCCAGCCGCGGCGGCGAAGAACAGCACCGTTACGACCTGCGCCGCGGCACGGACGGGTCCTGGGTGTTAGCGCTGGACTGGGGATGAGCTTTGCACACCTGCACGTCGCGAGCGCCTACTCAACCCACTATGGGGTGACGCTCCCCGATGCCCTGGTCGAGCAGGCGGCCGCGCAGGGCGCGAGTTTTCTGGCCGTCACCGACCGTGACGGACTCTACGGCGCGGTCAAACACGTGCGCGCCTGTGTCGCCGCGGGCATCCGCCCCGGGCTCGGCGCCGAACTCGCCGTGCACGACGAGGAGTATCGCCCCCTCGGCCGGGTGGTCGTGCTCGCCCACGGCAACACCACCGGTCGAGGTTACGCCGCGCTCTGCCGCGCGGTCAGCGCCGCCCACAGCACCGACCGAGACGCTGTTCGCATCATGGCAGCCCGGAGCGCCACCGCCCACGCCGCTGCCCACGCCGGCGCTGCCGCTGCCGGCCCGAGCATTTCACGCGCCAGGCTGGCCGATCTGGCCGGGCTCGCTTCGCTCACCGTGCTACTCGGTCCCGACTCCGACGTTGGCCTCGCCATCGGCCGGCGCGACAATACGGATGCCGCGGTGCGGCTCGCCCACTGGCAGCGCGCCCTGCCGGCCGAAGCTGTCGTGCTCGAAATCGTCTGTCATCTTGCCGAGAGCGGCACCGTCGGCAGCGTGACCCCGGCCACGCGCATGCTGGCCCTCGCCGAGAATGCCGGCTTACCGGCGGTGCTCAGCAATGCTGTGCGGTACGGCACCCCCGAAGAGGCGGTCACCGCCGATCTCGCCGACGCCGCGCGCTATCTGCTGCCGCTCGCTGAACTTGAGACCCCTCAAACCAACGGCCAGGCCTGGCTCAAACCCGCCGGAGCGATGCGACAGGTAGCCCGCATGGTCGTCGACGCCGGCCTGCACGATGCCGGCGCCCTCGAACGGTTGCTGCGCGACACCGAACAGCTCGCCGACCGGTGCAGTCTCGACCCCGAGCACGACATCGGTCTCGGGCGTCCGCGCATGCCAGAGGCACGCATCATCGGTGTCACCGGCGACCCGGTTGCCGAGCTGTGGCGGCGCGCCACGAGCGGTATCGCCGATTTATACTCCGCGAGCGGCTCGCGCGCGGTTGAAGCCGCCCACGCCCAGCTCGCCCACGAGATGAAAACGGTCGAACACCTCGGCTTTGCCAGCTATTTTCTTACCGTCTCCCGCGTGGCAGACATTATTCGCGGCATGGGAATTCGCATTCAGGCTCGTGGTTCGGGGGTCGGCTCGGTGCTCAACTATGCGCTGCATACTTCCTCGGTCGACCCCATCGCGAACGGGCTGCTCTTTGAACGGTTTCTCTCCCCGGAACGCCAGACCCTGCCCGACATCGACATTGACGTTGAGTCGGCCAGGCGGCATGACATCTACCGCGAAGTCTTTCGCGCCTTCGGCAGCGACCGGGTTTCGCTCATGTCGATGACCAACGCCTACCGGGGCCGCGGCGCCGTGCGGGATGCCGGCCTCGCGCTGGGCCTGCCCGATGCTCAGATCAACGTCATCGCCAAGCAGATGTGGCGGTTCAACGCCCGCGACTTTCGCCGCGCCCTCGAGGAGAAGCCCGAGCTCGCCGCCCTGGCCACCGAGGTGCGCGAGTCCCAGCAGCTCGATCAGCTGGTCGACCTCACCGCCAAACTCGACCGGCTCCCCCGGCATATCTCGGTGCACCCCTGCGGCGTGATCCTCTCCGACGCGAGCCTGCTCGACCGCACCCCGGTGCAGGCCAGCGGCATGGGCTTGCCGATGTCCCAGTATGACAAACACGATATGGACCCGATGGGGCTCATCAAGCTCGACATTCTCGGTGTGCGCATGCAGTCGGCGATGGCGCACGCCGTTGACGAGCACCACCGGCTCACCGGCGAGAGCATCGACCTCGATCGGGTACCGCTCGATGATGCGAAAACATTCGAGCTCATTCGCTCTACCCGCACCCTGGGCATCTTTCAAATCGAATCCCCCGGCCAGATGGAGCTCGTCGGCAAGCTGCAACCCGAGGTATTCAACGACCTCACGGTCGAGATCTCGCTGTTTCGACCCGGCCCGATGAAGAACAACATGCCGCTCAAATATTTGCAGGCACGGCACGGCGAGGTCATGCCCGACTACATCCACCCCCGATTCGAACCGATCCTGCGCGAAACCAACGGCGTCGTCATCTTTCACGAACAGGTCATGCGACTGTTCGACGAACTCACCGGCTGCGGGCTGGGAAAAGCGGATGTCTTTCGCCGGCACCTGGGTAAGCCAGAGCAACTCCCCCAGATCGAGGAATACCTGCGCGAACGGGCGCTGGCCCGCGGCTTCAGCGAGAAGGTCATCGACCAGGTCTGGACGGTGTTGGCGGGTTTTGGCAGCTTCGGCTTCGCGAAGGCGCACGGCGCCGCCTTCGCCCTGCCCACGTACCAGTCCGCCTGGCTGAAAACCCACCACCCGGCCGCTTTTCTGGCCGGGCTGCTCACCCACGACCCCGGCATGTGGCCGAAAGACCTCATCGTCGCCGAAGCCCGTGTGCTCGGGGTACCGGTACTCCCCCTCGACGTGCAGTCGAGCGCGCTCGACTATCGGGTGGAGGATCTCGCCGACGGGAGCCAGGGCATCCGTTTGGCACTGCCCGAGCTGGTCGGCAGCACGGAAGCAGAGCGGGCGCGCATTGTGCGGCACCAACCGTTCGGGTCGCTGCAGGACTTTCGTGACCGGGTGCACCCCCGAAGACGCACCTTCGAAGCTCTGGCCCGAGTGGGCGCGCTCGACACGTTCATTGGCTACGACCGTACCCGGCGACACGAACTACTCGCGCACATTCAGTCGCTGCGCGGCACCGCCGTGTCGATTCGCGCCGACCAGCTCGCGTTCGAGGTGGAGCTTCCGGTGCCGCGATATTCCGGCGACCGCGCCGGCGCCATTACCTCGCTCGAACTGCGCGGCCGCACGCAGACCGATCTGGAACTACTCGATCTGAACCTCGCCATCGGCACCCACCAGATGACGCGCTTTCACGCTTTGTTCAAGGAACTGGGAGTGACCCCGGCGAGTGAGCTCGGCACTCTGCCCGGTGGAACCGAGGTTCTGCTCGCCGGAGTGCGGCGGGCTACGAACACGCCGCCGATGCGTGGCGGTCGTCGTGTCGTCTTCATCAGTCTCGACGACGGTACCGGCCCGGTCGCCAACGTCGTGTTCTTTCACGACGCGCAGGAACGCGTGGGAGGGCAGGTGTTCCAGACCAACTACATGCTCGTGCGTGGCCGCACCCGCCGCTCGGGCGCCCGGGGCGTTTCGGTGACCGGAGAGAACCTGTGGAACCTGTTCGATGTGGCCCGCCAGGTGAAGGAACGACATGCCGTTGAGCGTGCCGCCGCGGAGGAAGCTGCCAGTGCGGCCGCCTACGCGGCGGAACTCGCTGCACATCCGTCTACATCGCGGGCCGGAGGTACGCTGCACCACCTCAGTGCGGCGCAGAGCGCGTAAGGCGGTGCCAGCACTGCCCGTGCAGTCCTGCCCGTGCAGTCCTGCCCGTGCAGGTTACTGACCCGGCGCGGGAACTTCGGGCGGGGCGGCGGGCGGGTCGACGGGGGGATCTGCGGGCGGGGCGGCGGGCGGATCTGCGGGCGGGGGAACAACCGGCGGGGTCACCGGCTTGGCGGTGGGCGGGGCGACGACCACGGGCGGCGGAATGTACTTGGGGGCCAGCTCTTCGAAGGCATCCCCGCCGTACTTGGCGTTGACGACCGACATTACGGCCGGCCACATCCGGTGCCGCGCCGTGGCAATCTGGTCGCGCCCAAAGTATTGGCGACGCTGGCTGAGCGTTCCGGTCAGGCTGACCACGGCGACCACCGTGGCCACCTTGGTGCTCGCACCGCTCATCCAGGTGTCCTTGGCCCCATCCGTCGTTCCGGTTTTTCCGATCATCGGCACCGACGGTTTCGTGCTCACGTTCGACTGACGGCCGGTGCCACTGGTCATCACCCGACGCATCGCATAGGCCATGCCCGCCGCGACGGTGGAATCCACCGACTGCGTGCAGACCGACGGCGGCACGGGAATTTCCACGTCGCCCGGGCCGACGATGCGGTCAATGGCAATCGGCGAGCAGGTGACCCCTTTGTTGGCGATGCCCGCGAAGGCAACCGTCATGGTGAGCGGGGCCACCTCGTTGGTACCGATCACGGATGCCGCGGTCTGCGAGAGCGGCCGCCCGTCGGCCCGGTGCACGCCGAACAACTCCGCCGTTTTACGAATACCGCAGAGGTCGAGTTTCTTGGCCATTCCAATGAAGCCGGTGTTGATCGAGCCGATCGTGGACTGCAGCGCGGTGTAGTTGGCGCCGGACTCGTTGGCATCGTTGCGCGGGTTCCAGTTCTGCTTGTCATAGTTCTGGGGGCCGAGGCAGCTGTCCTGAAAAGTACCCCAGTTGGCTTTACGCCGGGAATCGACCCGTTCATTGAGCGAGTGGTCTTCTTTGAGCCACTCAGCCAGGGTGAATACCTTGTAGGTCGAGCCGGGTTGGAACCCGCTTGACCCGCCCTCGGAATAGTCGGTCGCGTAATTGATTCCGGTGTAGTTGGCGCCGGTCGCCTGCACCGCCGGGTCCTGGCTGTAGTCCTTGTTCTGGGTCATCGCCAGCACCCGGCCGGTACCCACCTGCACGCTCGTGATGACCGCGCCCACATCACCGCCCGCGTAGACCTTGGGCACCTGCTCATTCATGGTCGTCACGGCGGCGTTCTGCACGTCCAGGTCCAGGCTGGTGTACACGTCATAGCCACCTCGGCGAAAGTTGAGCATGCGGGTGGCGGCGTCGGCACCGAAGGTGGGATCGGTTTGTAAAATCTTGGTGACGTAGTCGCAGAAGAACGCGTTGGCCAATGCGGTCTGACAGCCCGTGCTCGGCTCGGTGATGATCGGTTCCACCGGGGCTGCCACTGCGGCGTCGTAGTCACCCTGGGTGATCTTCTTGTAGCGCAGCATTTCGCGCAGAATGTAGTCACGGCGCTGCTTGTTGGCGGCATAGCCGTTGGCCGCACCATTGGTCTCGCTCGCCGGCTTGTCCAGCTGAAACTTCACCGGGTTGTTCACGATCGCCACGAGACTCGCCGCCTGCGGCAGCGTGAGATTGGCCGCGGCGGTGTTGAAGTAGTAGTTCGCGGCGGCCTCGATGCCGTAAACGGTGCCGCCGAAGCCGGTGATGTTGAAGTACTGCTGCAGGATGTCGTGCTTGCTGTATTGTTTCTCCACCCCGATGGCGAGCCGCATTTCTTTCAGTTTGCGGTCGGGCGTGGTCTCGGTCGCCGCGGTGTAGCAGGCGTCGTGCGCGCTCTGGTCGTTGAGCACCGCGCACTTCTGCACGAGCACGTTCTTCACATACTGCTGGGTGATGGACGACCCGCCCTGGGTGTTCCCGCCGGCCACCGTCGTGGCCGTGGCGCGGAGCGTGCCCTGCAGGTCAACCCCGCCATGCTCGTAAAACCGTGGGTCTTCTCCCGCCACCGCGGCATCCTTCGCGAATTGGCTGATCGCATCCCAGCCGACTTCAATGCGGTTCTGATCGTAGAACGAGGCGAGCAGTTCAAAGGTGCCGTCACTGCGCGTGGCGAAGATATCGCTCTTTTGTGAGAGGGGCTCGATTTTGATGTAGTCCGGCAGATTCTCGAACACGGAGATGGTGTTGGTGGCGGCCATTCCCGAGAGTGCTACGACCGGGGTCACCGACACGGTCACCAACACGCCGGCCACCGCGCTCATGGCGACAAACCCGAGCATCCCGCCGAGAACTCCGCGAACGGAGCGTCGACGCGACAGCGCCGCGCTGGTTGGAACCTCGGTCACTTGCACCACGCTTACCCCCACTGGGTCACCCCGTGCGAGAGCCCACGCCTGCACATCGGTTCGTAACTGATTGTCATGTTAGTCAGGTGCGGGCGCTCGTGTCGCCCGCTGGCGCACCTGAGAATGTATCGGGTTGATACCGGTTTGTGGGTAGTATCCGTGAAACTGCTGGAGGTGGTGCATGCAAACGTTCGGTATCGAAGAGGAATTCATCTTTCTCAAGCCGGCAACCCTGCAGCCGGCGAACGTCGGCGACGACGTGCACACCGAGCTCCGGGGCCGCTCACCGGTGTCGCGATTCGTCAGCCACGAGTTTCTTGCCTCGCAGATTGAGCGCTCCACGCCGGTCTTTGATCGCTTCGAACAGGCCTCCGCTGACCTTCTGGCCTTTCGAACGCGTCTGGCCCGTGCGGCCCGGCACCGCGGGGTACTCGCCGCCGGCGTTGGCGCACCGTTTCAGACCGAAGGCTGGCCGGAGGTCACCAATGTGGAGCGATATCACACGGTCGAAACCGAATTTCGCGGTTTGGTTCCCGATCACCTGATCAATGGGCTACACGTGCACGTTGGCATTCCGAGCCGCGAAGCCGGGGTGCAGGCGCTCAACCGGGTGCGCGTCTGGCTGCCGACGCTGCTCGCGCTGGCCGTGAACTCGCCGTTCTGGCGCGGCGCCGACACCGGGTTCTCCAGCTGGCGCAGTGTGCACATGCGGCGCTGGTCCACGATCGGCTGCCCGCCGATCTTTGCGGATGCCGCCGACTATGACCGCCGCATTCGTCGGCTGGTCGGCGTGGGTGGCACCTATGACCTGCGCACGATCTGGTGGAATGCCCGCCTGGCCGAAGACCATCCAACGGTGGAGATTCGGGTCTCCGACGCCCAACTCGATGCGCCCTCGACCCTGCTCCTCGCCGCCCTGACACGGGCGGTCGTGACCACCGCCCTGCGCAACGCCGAAGCGGATGTCGCCCCCATCGATATCGCACCGGAACTGCTCGACGCGGGGCTCTGGCACGCCGCCCGCGAGGGTATGGAATCGACCCTGTTGAATCCCGAGACGGGAGGACTGGAGCGTAGTCAGAAGGTGGCGGACGCCCTGCTGCGCTATGCCGGCGACGCCATCGATGAGGTCGGCAATCGCGAACGCATCCTGGCACTGCTCGCCCGCACGCGGCGTTTAGGCACCGGAGCCGAGAGGCAGAGAGCCGCCCTGCGCGCCGGCGGGCTGCCGGGCCTCACCGCCCTCCTCGCTCACGCGCTCACCGCGCACGACTAATCAAATATCCAGCGACGGATGCAGTTTGCCGATCGACCAGATCTTCATCGAGCGGCTGGCGAAGACGGAGACCGTGAACGCGCCGATTCCGAATGCGAGCAGGGCCAGAATGTCGACCAGAATGGCGCTCGTCCACCCCTCGGCGATGAGCCGTCGTACACCGTCGACCGCGTACGTCATGGGCAGGCCGGGGCTGACCCATTGGAAGAAGACGGGCGAGGTCTCGATCGGGTAGGTGCCCCCGGCGGAGGCCAGCTGCAGAATCAGCAGCAACAGGGCCACCAACCGCCCACGACCACCCAGCAGGGCAATCAGGCTGTGGTGAATAGCGGTGAAAACCAACGCGACGATCACCGTGAAGGCCGCGAGGGCGGCGAAATTGGCGGCTTCGAGCCCCACCATAAAGTGCAGCACCGCGAGTAACAGCCCGGCCTGCAGCAGGCCGAAGAGTAGTCCGGGAGCGAGACCGGTCAAGGCCACGCGCACCGGGCGGGCAGTGGATGCGACGGCCTGCGGCGACAGCGGGCGGAACAGAAAGTACATGCCGATTCCACCGACCCAGAGGGCGAGCGGAATGAAGTAGGCGGCGAGACCCTCCCCGTAGAACCCGACAGCATTTTCCCGGACGTGTTCGGCAGACACGGGCTCGGCGGTTATTGCGGCGAGGTCGCTCGCCTGCGCATCCGTGTAACTCGGCACATCGTCGACACCCGACTCCAGTGAGGAGCTGAGGGTGTCCGCACCCGTCGCGAGCTCGCCCAGGCCGTCGGCCAGGGTGCTCGCGCCGGTGCTGGCCGACGTCGCTCCGGACGCCAGAGTGGCAGCACCAGCGGCCGCGCTATCGGCACCGGTCGCGAGCGATGCCGCACCGGTTGAGAGTGAGGCAGCACCGGTCGAAACGGACTGGGCTCCGGTCGAGACGCTCGACGCTCCCGTGGCCAGGGTAGCGGCGCCGTCGGCGAGCGTTCCGATGCCGGCTGCGAGCGGTGTCGCGCTCTGGTTGAGCGTCGCTGTGCCCGCAGCGACGGCAGCAGCACCGTCAGCGAGGTCCTGAATCGATCCCCCTCCGGCGGTGAGGGCCGCGTTGAGCTGTGCCAGGGTCCAATCCGGGTGCGCCGCCGTGAGCGCGGCAATTGTGCCGAGGGTGCTGGACACGGTGCCCGAACCCGCTGCAAGCTGGGCGGCGGACGCCGGCAGGGTTGTCACGCTCGCTTTGAGCTCGGCGGCTCCCGCAGCCAGGCTGGCGGAACCGTACTCCACCTGGGCAGCGCCGCTCGCGAGGGTCGATGCGCCGGTGGCGAGGTCGCTCGCACCGGTGGCCAGAGTGTGGCTGCCGGCATCCACTTGGGCGATACCGCTCGCAAGCGTGTCGGCGCCGCTGGAGAGGCTGCCGAGTCCGATAACGAGTTCTGCTGATCCGTCGCTTGCCGTCGCGGCACCGTCGCTCAGGGTCAGGGCGCCGTCGGCGGCCTCCGCGAGGTTGTCGTGCAGGCTGGTGAAGCCCAGGTAGATATTGTCGAGGTAGTTCTCCGAGATTGAGCTCGTCAGCTCCGCGCGAATGGCGGCGGTCACTGATTTCGTGACCTGGCCGACGATGAAGTTCGAGGCGTCGTCGGTGTAGACGCGCAGGTGCGCCTGTTCCGGGGCGAAAACGGATGCCACGGTCGTGCCATCGGCAGCCGGCGCCTCGGCTCCCGGGTTCGTGGCCGTCGAAGCCAGGGTGCTGGAGAAATCGGCGGGAACGACGAGCACGGCGAAGTTCTCGTTGTCGACGAGCGATGTGCGGGCATCCGTTTCGTCGTCGGCGGTGAGCCAGGTGAATCCCGCGCTGTCGCTGCCCACGAGAGAGTCGACGAGTTCGGCGCCGGCGTCGATGGTCGTCACGGTGCCGTCGGGTCCGGTTACCGTTGCGGGCACATCGTTGTTGACGATGACGGCGTGGAGTTTGTCGATATTGCCGCTCGTGTTCCAGTTGGCCGAGAGGTAGACGCCGCCGTAGATGGCGGGAACGGCGGCAATCATGATGAGGGCCAGGATGGCCAGACGGGATGATCGAAACCGGGATAGCTCGATGCTCGGCAGCGAGAACAGGCGGGCCCGACTAAATTTCTTGGCCATGGTCTAGGCCTTTCCGGTGAGAGCAGTCACGGTTCGTTCGTCAGAATCAAGATCGAGCAGATACACCGGCCGCGCCGGCGCCGGCTCACCGCCGATTCCGTCGAGAATCTCGAGCAACTCTTTCGGGTCCTGACCACTCGCAGCGATCGTGAGATCGTGCCAGCCGGCCATGCGCAGGGTGAGCAGGGCTGCCCAGACGCGAGTGCGGTCATCCGTGTCACGTAGCGTGTCGACGTCATCGACGATGAGCAGTCGGGGGCGGCCGATCAGGGCCACGACCACGCCCAGCGCCGCACGATCGAGCGGTTGCAGGTCGGCGATGCGATCGGTACCGGTCAGCCGGGGCAGGCCGGCGGTGCCGGAACCGAGCAGGGCGCCGGCGCGCGCGTCGACCAGACGGAGCACCTCGTTCACGCGAATGAGGCAGAGGACGACCGCTTTGTGGCTGACCACCGGTTTCCACCAGGGCTGACGAAGCACCAGGGCGGCCGCGAGTTGGCGTTCAACCGTGAGGTCATCGTCGAGGCGGTTCACGATCGGCGTTTCAGCCAGTGCTGAGAGGTGGCGAACCTGACCGCCACCACCGCGCAGCGGATGCCCGAGCACCGTCGCCGTTCCAGCGAATCCGCGTAGTCGACCGGCCAACGCGAGCAGGAGCGCCGTCTTACCGGAAGCGAATCGTCCGGATACGAGGAGTAGTGCGCCGATCGGGAGGTCGAGGTTAATGCCGCCGATGACGGTGCGTCGACGGTTGCGGATGCTGAAATTGCGTGTCTGGATAGCGAGCTCGGTGGCGGTGTCGCTGCTATCCGCGGTGTCGCTCATATCGGTGCTGTCGCTATCACCAGTGCTGGCAGCTGTGCCGTCAACAGTGCCTTCGGCCGGATTACCAGGGTCAGCAGCAAGGTCAGCAGCAGCGGTCAGTGCGGGGTCTTGAGCCGAGTCGAGCGTCATACAGAATTCCATCCAGCGTTGGGTTGTGCCTGGCGTGAAGCCGCCGTAGTATTTTCAGTACCCAGAGTATCCAATACCCAAAGTATCCAGATGTCAACTCATTAGGACAATCCGAAAGGCACTCATGGTTGAGACGCCCGACAGCGCAGCGCCCATCCTTCTCACCACCCGGCACCCCGTTCCCACAGATACCGCCATGGCCGCCCCCTCAGCCGCTCCCGCAGGCGCTCCCCAGCCCCTCCCGCGCAAGCGCCCCCTGCGCACCGACGTGCGCGCCGACATCCTGCGAGCCGCAACCGAGCAGTTCTTCGAATCCGGCTTTCTGAGTACCAAACTCACCGACGTTGCTACTCGGGCCGGTTACACCAAGGGTGCGGTCTATTCCAACTTCGGTTCAAAGCAAGACCTGTTCGGATCGATCGTCAATGAACGGCTGGCTACTCTGCTCAGCGGCCGACTGGCATCCATTCTCGGCGACGAAGTGCGACTCGATGATGCGGCGCTGGCCCGCATCGCCCGCCGTCTCGCTGAGACGCTGATTGAAGACGGGCCCTGGCATCTGCTCCTCATGGAGTTGGCCGTGCACGCCGCCCGCGATCCGCAGGCCGCCGATCTCTATCGAGAGAGCCGCAAAAGCGTGCGGCTCGCCATCGGCGCGGTCATCATGCAACACGCCGACCAGTTCGGCATCGATCCTGACGCCCATCGCGTGGACGTACTCGCTCCCCTGATCATGTCGGCGACCAACATTATGGCGCTTGAGCGCATTCTCGACCCGGACTACTTCGAGCGCGGGGTGCAGGCCCGAATGATCGAGGCCATCCTCGTGGGCACGCTGCGGTAACTGTAGCCATACAGGGTTGTGAGCCCCGACACCAGCCTGTGGAAAACCTGAGCGGGATTGTAGCAATGCGTCTACTCTGACCCCATGCGAACCCCATCGCGTCACCATGCCGAGCACAGCGTTGTGCTCAGCGCCCTCGCGCTCTGCCTTTCCGTCGCTCTTTTGAGCGGATGCACGGCCACCCCTACTCCGACCGTCACCGCTCCAGCTACCACCGCAGCCACCCCCCGTGCCAACACGGAGCCCGCCGAGGCATCCCCCGTCTTTGCGTCGAACGACGAGGCCCTGGCCGCTGCAGAGGCGGCGTATTCGGCCTACGAAGCGCTTTCCGACACCATCACATCTGAAGGCGGAATTGGTGGCGACCGAATCGCGATCGCCGCAAGCGCGGCTTACCTGCCTGAGCTTTTGGCTGGATTCGAAGGGTTCTCCGAAACAGGGCTTATTAGCCGGGGCACAACAACGTATGACGAAGCTTCACTCATTAGAAGTGCGCCCGAGCCGCAAGGTGGAGTTCGAATCGAACTATATCTATGCTCAGACATTTCTGCCGTTCGCCTATATGACGCATCCGGAAATGATAAGACGCCGGTTGATCGCACGAACCGAATTCCACTACAAGTGGGTTTCGTCTCCAGCGCAACGGAACCTTTCCTGCTGCTCATCGACAAGGAGGACGTATGGTCCGGCAGAAACTTCTGTCAGTAGCCCTGGCCGGAATTCTTCTGGCGATTTGCCTTCCAAACATTTCGCCCGCATCCGCTTGCACAATCTCAGCGTCCCTGACAAAAAACTGTCCGGAAGAAATCATTTCGGGTGGTGTCACAAATGGCGGCGGCGTCGATCTGAGGGCCGAAGCGAATGGGGGTTCCGGCGGCACATCCGGCACGCCCGGTCCGTCTAGCGGTCGGTCTGGCGCAGCAACCCCCGGTACACCGGCGGCACCGAGAGTGTGCGCGCACGGAGACCCGGCCAAACCCGGCATCACGTCCATCCCCTGCGGCAACGGACAATTCCTCCCCCTGGCCCGAAACAACACCCCCGCAACCCCCTGCACGGTCTGCTCCCCCGACACCATCGTGCGAATCTCCGACCTGCAGAACTTCCCCGCCTACGCCGCCCCAACCGGCATGGAACCCAACGGCTGGGCCATCGTCGGACTCGCCACAAACTTCTGGGCCACAGCCTCCACCCAAATCAGCGAAGGACTCCTCCTCGGCCAACCAGCCCAAGTCATGTTCACCCCCACCGGCTACCACTGGAACTACGGCGACAGCAACACCACCTCAACAGCCACCGGCGGAGCCAGCTGGGACGACCTCGGCCTGGCCGAATTCTCCACCACCGCCACCAGCCACACCTACGCCACGAAAGACACCTATTCCGTCGTACTGACCGTCGAATACCACGCCGACTACAGCTTCGGCGACCAAGGCTGGCGCCCCGTCGAAGGAACCGTCACCGTGCCATCAACCCCAATCACCGTCATCGCCGCCAACGAATCCACCGTGCTCGTCGCCCACGACTGCAACGCCAACCCCCACGGCCCCGGCTGCTGACCGGGGCCGTGCTTCTGCTATGGCAGGAGGCGGTCGGCGGCCTTGTGGGGCAGGCGCGCAGCGGCGGCGCGGGCGATTGCGGCGGCCGCTTCGTTCGCGACAGCGTCAAAATCGACGCCGTTGATCGAATCAGCAACGGATACTCCCGACGCGGCACGCGTAGTGGTCGCCGCCGAGGACGGCGCAGACGCTGCGGTCTGAGCGGCCGATGCTGCCTCTGACGGTACAGCTGAAACTGCGGGCGACGTCGCGTCGTATCCGGTCGCGGGTGCATCGGCCGGCGACACGGCTGCGCCGGCGTGGGCCGGTGCGGCGTTCCGCAGAGCGGCTCCGGCGGTGCCACCGAGCAGCCCACCGAGCAGGTCCTTGATACCGATGCCCATGGTGGATCCCAGCACCGCGTCGACTTCACTGAAGCCCGACGCGACGTTCTTGGAGAGCTGGCTGGCACCATCCGTTGAGATAACGGTGAGCTGATCGATGTTGCTCATGGGCGCAGCGAGCTCGTGCGCGATTTGCGGGAGCATTTCGACCAGGCGCAGTTGAATGAGCGCCTCAGACTGCTGGGCGACGGCCTCGGCGGAGAGCCGGGTGGCCGTGGCTTCGGCGGTACCGCGGGCAAGAATAGCGTCGGCCTCAGCCTGGCCCTCGGCGCGAGTGGCGTCGGCGTTCGCGACGCGGCTGTCACGATCGGCGGTGGCCTTGGCAACGGACGCCTCGGCTGCGGCGATGGCGGTCACCCGGATGCGGTACGCGTCGGCGTCGGCGATCGCGTTGACCTCGGATTCCAGCTCGGCCTTGCGCAGGCTGGCGCGGCGCTGGGCGGTGAGCTCTTGCTCCTGCACAATGGCCTGCTGGGCCTTCGCCTCGGCGAGGGGCTTCGATGCGGCAGCCTCGGCGGCAGCCTTGTCGGTGTCGAGCTGCAAGGCGGCCTTGCGGAGGGCGAGCGTGTTCTGTGCCTCGGCGATGGCCTGCTCGGCCGTGATCAAGGCTTCCTGCGACTCGCGGTTCGCGAAGTGCTCGGCAACCTCGGCTTGGCGGCGCACCTTGGCTTGCTCGGCACGACCAATGTCGCGAATATAGTCGTTCTCGTCGGTGATGCCCTTGATCTCAAAGGAGTCGACGTCGAGGCCCTGGTTCGCCAGGGATTCACGAGCGGTAGCCAGTACGGAGCTGCCGAGTTCGTCACGCTTCTGGATGACGGTCATCACGTCGGTCGCGCCGATCGAGGAACGCAGCGAACCGCTGAGCACCTCTTGCGCGAAAGCGTCGATGTTCTTGTCCTGGCCGAGAAAGCGCTGGGCGGCGGCACGAATCGCGGCGGGGTCGTCGCCGACCTTGACGATGGCAACGGCCTCGACGGAGAGCGTGATGCCGTTGCGGTCCTGCGCGACAGCGGTGATCTCGATTGCCCGGCTGCGCAGGCTGATCTTGAACGCCTTCTGAAAGAACGGAGTGATGAAGACACCCTGGCCGTGCACGACGCGCTGACCAGATTCCTCGAGGGTTGCCCCGTCGACGATCGTCTTGCGGCTCTTCTTGCCGGTGATGATGAGGGCTTCATCGGGCCCAGCATTCTTATAGACCGATTTGGCGTAGATCAAGGCGATCAAGAGAACGACGAAGGTCGCAAATATGATCCCGGGGATCGGGCTGAACAGAAAATCGAGCATGGGGTCCTTCCGAGGCGCAGGGCGCGTGCGTACGTCGTCTCGGCGTTCCGGTCGGGCGACCTCGGCGCAGAGTTATGCGCCCAGTCTCGCAGGCAACGCCGCACTAAGCGAAAGCCCCGACCGTTCCTCCCTCCGCCCCCGCTCTCACTTCCCGGGCCCGGGCCCGGAAACTGGGCCCGGGATAAATCATGGGCCCAGTTGCATAACATGGGCCCCGCGCGGCTGAGTACCCCGCGCTGCTCCGAATTCCGGCCCGGTCGCCCGCGAGGGTTCGTTGAACCAGGAAAGAAATTCGTATACATCTTTTATCTTGACAGACACTCCGGATCGATCATCGGCTTGTGCGAGACCGCTATCTAGTGGGATCCGTGCACCAAAACCAGACTTGATTCGGAAATTTGATCAGTTTTCTTGTCGAGTTTAGGTTATGAGTTTCTCTCGCTTTTATGTTCGAATTGCGGTAGAATCAGTGTCAAGGAGGCGATGGCGCCCATGTTCATGGAGAACCCCGATGACACCGGCAGTACCGATACCGGCAGTACCGATACCGGCAGTACGGATGTCGGCAGTACTAATGTCGGCAGTACCGCCATCAACACGTCCAGCCCCGCTATTGCGGCGGTGATGCACGCTCGTGAGGTTCTCGTCGGGGCGCTGGGTGGGATCTCGTTCGGACTGCTCAATAATGATGAATCTCTGAGCATGCTGCTCGCCCTCGAAGATGTCGGCCGGGTCATCGACGGTGCTCGGGTACTTTCCACCACCGATGTGCTGCGCCGCTCCGAATACCTCGATACCACCGTGCCCAAAGCTCCCGCAGCGACGGAATCCGAGCAGACAGGGGCCCCGCAACCGGATACCAAGCAGACGCAGGCTGCTGCGGCCGTAGCGGCGGGGGCGGTGTCCATGGCCAGGCGACTCGGCTGCCGCAGCGGCGTTGAACTCGTCGCCACCCTCGCCCGACTCTCCCGCAGCGAGGTGCGACAACGCGCCGCACTCGGAAAAAATACCGGCGAGCGGATGCTACTCGGTCGCCCGCTCTCCCCCACCTACCCGATAGTAGGACAGGCGTTGCAGGGCGGTGCTCTCGGTGTGGAACAGGCCCGAGTTATCGTCACGGTGCTCGATGGCTTACGCTCATCGGTGCTGGTCGAGGATCTCGACCGGGTCGAACGCTCCCTCGTGGCCAGCGGCTCCGGTGCCATCACGCCCGAAACCGAGGGACTTCCCGGCGCCGGCATCGCTTTCGCCCCCGAACTACTTCGACAGCAGGGCATTCAATGGCAGGCACGCCTCGCGCCCGATGGCTCAGCCCCCGGTGAGACTCCGCCCGAACGACGCAGCTGGCTCACCTTTGGTGGGCTCCAGAACGGCGGCCACAGTCTCTCCGGCTGGCTCACCACGCTCGACCGCGCCATCATCAGCACCGTCTTCGACGCTTACCTCTCCGCCGCCGCAGCCCATCCCGTGCCCGGAGCCGCCGTCCCGTCCCGCAGTGCTCCCAGCAGCACTCCCACCGGATTTCCTCGCTGCAATCCCGCCAGCGCTCCCCGCGACAGGATCGCCTTCCGGGACACCGATACCGACCTCGACCTCGACAACGACAACGACAACGACAACGACAACTCCACGGGCAACGGTAGCGCCACCAAGGCCGCGCAGTCTGGCTCCGCCGCATCAGGGCCCGACCAGATCGAGCAGATCGAGCCGACCAGGCAAGCCGAGAAGGCCGAGCAGGCCACGCCGGGCAAGCCGCGCGAGCAAGGCCGGAAAGACCACGATGGCCAGAACGGCCAGCGAAGCGAGAACGAAGCACCGAACTACGAGAACTACGAAAACTACGAAAACTACGAGAACTACAAAAATAGCGAAACCGAAGGCTTCCACGAAGAGCCAGTCGAACGCGAGAACGGCGAGATCCGTGAGGTCGGTGAGATCCGTGAGGTCCACGAGATCCGTGAGGTCCGTGAGATCGGTGAGGTGCGTGAGGTCCGTCAGGCGGGTGAGGCGGGTGAGTCAGTCGAAGCGCTGGGCACCGACCCGCCCGATAGCTTCAGCCCCTGCCCGCAAGAGCCCGATGACAGCCGCTCACTCAGCGAAAAGCGCGCCGGCATCCTCCGCGCGGTGTTCGAAGCCGCCGCCAGGCACCCCGCCACCCCGACCATGGGCGGCGCTGCCCCCACGGTGCTCGTGCACATCCATGTCAACGATCTCCTCGCCGGACGCGGCGCCGGCTGGATCGACGGCATCGACGGCCCCCTCACCACCACACAAGTCGACGAGTTGATCTGCGCCGGAGGATACCAACCCATACTCTTTGGCAAACAAGGCGAAATACTTCACCTCGGCACCACCAACCGGTTCTTCACCCCGGCCCAACGCCGCGCCCTCGCCGCCCGCGACGGCGGCTGCATCATCCCCGGCTGCACCGTGCCACCCCACCAAACCCAAGCCCACCACGTCATCCCCTGGCGCGACGGCGGCCCGACCAACATCGACAACGCAGTCCTTTTGTGCAACAGCGCCCACTCCAGTATCGACACCTCCGGCTGGGACATCGAGATGCGAGACGGCCGCCCCTGGATCCGCGGCCCCCTCCACTTCGACCCCACCCAAACCTGGCGCCCGGCCGGCCAGAACCGCGCCGCCACCCCCGCCGAACTACCCAACTGGGAAAAATGAACTGGGAAAATGAACTGGGAAAATGACAATCATCCAGCATGCAGAGACCGGCACAGCCCGCTGGCCAACGTCGCACCGTCAGGGCGGCATATCCGAGCCAGGTCAGCCAGCCCAGAACGCGCGTCACGCCAGATCGCGGATCAGGCAAGATCGCGGATCAGGCAAGATCGCGGATCAGCCCAAAATCTGTGTCAGCCCAAAACGTGCGTGGCATCAGAACATCTGTCACACGAGAATGCACGTCATGCACGAACGCGGTTCAGGCCACGCAATTGGTCAGGCCACGCAATTGGTCAGGCCAGAACGCCCGTCAGGCCAGAACGCCCGTCAGGCCAGAACGCCCGTCAGGCCAGCCAGCTGATCACAGGCCACCTCCGAAATCTATTCGATGAAATCGGCGACAGCACGCAAGAACGCAGCCGCAGCGAGGGCACGCGCGGCGGCATCCGCTTCGCGAGAGCCAGCCGTTGCCTCCGAGCCGGTGAGACCAACGGCGCCAGCAACTCCAACGGATGCCGCGGTACCGCCGTTCTCGTCGCCGCCTGTGTCAACACCGCCCGGGTCCACAGAGCCCGTGCTGGTACGGCCCGGGTCGATACCGGCCGCGCCGAGCAGGGCCGTGATCGCTCCCGACATCGTGGCGGGCGCAGCGCCGGTCGACTGGCCAGCCGGTGCAGCCGGTGCAGCCGGTGCAGCCGGTGCAGCCGGGCTCGAGACCAGCGGTGCCAGAAAGATGCGCGTTTTCGCGGCACGCGGACCGTTGAAATCGGGGTTCTGACGCGGCTGGCTCGCAAATCCTTCCCGTACCTTCGCCAGAAACTCGGCGTTGGTCAGCCGATTTGCGCTGGGCATCACGAGCAGGCTGGCCACCACGGTGAAGTCGCCGTGCCCACCGGTCTCGTAGGCGACCTCGGTGGGTTTGCACGCGCTGAACAGCACCTCCCGCGCCAGTGCCCGCTTACCGGCGCGGGCGGGTGTGCCCCGCTTGGCCCGATACTTCTTGCTCGTCGCCTCGTCGGGAATAATGAACCGCGCGCGACGCCCATGAGGAGCGGATGCCGCACTCAGGTCATCGACGTCGGCTGGCAGCAACTGCAACCGACGTTGGCCGTCTCCGGAGTGGCAGGAGTCGAAAAACGCTGTAAGACTGACGCCGTCTGGCAACTGGTCGAAGATCTCGCCCAAATCGTCGTCGATGATCAGGTTGCCGTCGCGAAAGTCGATCGGACAGAGGGCTTCGTCATATTTCTTCTCCTCGTTGCCGGCCTCAGCTTCGTCGCCATCGAGGTCATCCACATAGGTGCCGTGCCCGGCGTATTGAAAGACCAGAACGTCACCGGTAGCACTGCTCGAGACCAGGTCCAGCAGTCCGAGCAGAATGTTCTGTCTGGTTGCCTCCGCATCCAGCAGGGTGCGCACCGCGAAACCGGCGGCGGTGAACTGCGTGGCCCACGCCTCGGCATCCGCAACGCAGCCGAAGAGTGCATCGCCGCCCGGATAGGCGTTGATGCCGACGCAGAGTGCGTGGTGGGTGCCGGCCGGCCGGGGCGCGGCGGGGCGGGGCACCGGCCACAATTCGTCGCCGAGGTCGCGGGTGGCCGGAAACGATTGGATGCGCGAGCTGCCGGTAACCCGGCGGGCAACGCTGTCCATTGTGGGAATATCGTTGTCGAAGCCACCATGGCTGGTGGACGTACTGCGGCTGGTCAACGGGCCAGTCGTCGTTTTCGACCAGATGATGTCGGCGGCGCCGCCGACACCGGGTGACCCGCTCACGCCGGACAGACCGAATAACCCCGCCAGCACGGGGTCGGCGCGCAGGCATTCCTCAAGGCCGAGAATCGGCGAAAACTCCTCGGGTTCGAACGAGGCCCGCACGAGGTAGAGCAAGGATTTTCCGTAGGCGCCGAGACAGGTGTCATCGCGTTCGAGCTTTTCCGTCATGGTGAACATGGCGAGCGAGGCCACCTTATTGCCGCACAGGGGCACGATCTGCTTCTCAAAAACATCGGTGCGCACGGCCGGCGCGAGCAGGCTGAGCGTGGCGAATTCCGGGACTCCAGCCTTCAATGCGGCGGGAATGAAGAACGAGTGAAAGATCGACCCGGCACTGTGCCCAACAGCGTGCACGCTGATCGTGTCGGGGTGTGCCGTGCAATAGGCCGCGAGTGCCTCTGCCACGTAGCGTGCACCACCATCACCGGCCGAGGCAGCTTCGGCCGAGTGCTTCATCTGCCCCCAGATCGCCGGCCCTTGGCCGAAGCGGGCCGCCAGCTCGAGCACCCGGTCCTTCGCGTCGTCGAGCCAGCCGCGGCGGCCGTGTGCCCAATCGCCGACCGCGCCCGAAATAGCACCCGCGAGGCCCGTCTCCCAGACGAAGTGAATGGGGTAGACGCCGTTCGATTTCCACCAGTCCACCTGGGTGGCGGCGATACGCAGCCCGGATTGCTCATCGACGAGCCCGCCGTGGGCGTAGAAGACCACTGGCACGACGCCGCCCTGTGCGGCCGCGAAGGCGGGTAGATGCGTGGCGAAGATAGCGTCGACGTCTTTCTTCGTGGTCGTGAACGCGCCGGTGGACGAAAATTTGCCATCGCTGAGGTTGACGACGTGCGGCCGCAGCTTGGCAAGCTCGCTCTGGGGCAAGGGCGGTTGTCGCGTCGCGGTACCGGCTGACGGAGCAGTACCAGTCGACTCCGCGGGGCTCAGTTCGGTCATGGCGCCGTTCCTCTCAGGGTCAGATGGCGCTGAAACAGGTGCGCCGCCGCTACGGTGCGGCCCTGCGATTATGGCGCTGAAGCGTTACTGCGGCGTTACTGCACCCCTACCTTGACAGTCCCCAAATTCGGTTGCATAGTGCAATTGCGTCGTGCCAGGCACCGCGGCACGTGCATCGTGCAACCACGCACACGTATATCGCACACAAGCGGATGTTGCACACAAGCGGATGTTGCGAGGGTCGCCATGACGGCAGGAACCGGTTCCGGATCTAATCCGGCGCACAGCGGTCTGCAAGTCGGCCTGACCGTGCTGGCCGAGGGACCGTTCACGAGCGGCGCCGATGGGCTCCTCACTACGAGCCTGCGTGTTCCGGTTGAGCGCATTGGACCGGGACCGCGCAGCGCCCGATTCGACGTGATCGTGCGTCGGCCCGGCGAGAAACCGTTCAGCCTCGACCTCGGCTCCCCGACTCCTCCCTGGATGGTCGTTGATGAGAAACCGCCCGACGATCTCACCGCTCTGCTGGATGACAGTCGGTTTCTGGCCCAGCAGGTGTACGCGGTGGCGGCATCCACTCTGGCGTTGTTCGAGTCCACTCTGGGACGACGCATGGGCTGGGTGAACGGAGGTCGGTTGACCATCAGCGCCTACGATCGGGTTGCCTACCGGCAGTCTGGTTACTATCGCGACGACGGGCTGATTCGGTTCGGGCACAAACGCGACGGCCGCACGACCAAGGCGGTGCCGCTCGCCCTGTTTCGTGACCTCGTGGCGCACGAGGTCACCCACGCCATCGTTGACGGCTACCGCCCCAAATGGGCGGATTCCCACGCCGAGACCGACCAATTGGCCATGCACGAGGCTCTAGCCGACCTCGTGGCACTACTCTCGGTGTTTTCTACCCAAGCCCTGGTCGAGAAATTGCTCACCCAGGCCGCCGGCAAAGATCTCGATCTCGATACGCTTAACGAAGCAGCACTGTGCACCAACCTGTTTCGCCTCGCCGACGGCTTGTTCAAGCGCGAAACGGCGCGGCCGTCGCTCGCCCATGACCCCGCGCCCGATTGGCGCACCCAGCGCGACCCCCACCTGCGCGGTGGGGTGATCGTGCAGGTGCTCGTTCGGGTCGTGGCACGGCTGTGGCTCCAGCGCCTCGACGCGCCCGGCGGCCGCTCCAGCCTGTACCAGGTCGGTCGCGCCGGAGCCACGATTGGCGGTCAGGTATTGCGGATGCTGATTCGCAGCCTCGGTTACATGGCGCCGGTCGACGTCACGTGGGAAGACCTGCTTCGGGGCATTCTCACCGCCGACATGGCCGTCGCCCCGGATGATCAACTCGACTATCGCGGTGCCATCGTGCGGGCATTCGCGGAGGCTGGAATCGTGCTGCCCACGGGCAGCGACCTCTACGGTGTATCCGCCCTCACCGGTCTGCGATACCCCGTGCGACTGGCCTCCCTGAGCTCCGATCCGGAGGAAATTGTGCGGTTTATCTGGGAAAATCCTGCTCTGCTCGCTGCGGCGAAAATCGACCCGACCAGACCGATTTCGGTTGCCCGGGTGCGGCCGACCCTGCGTGTCGGGCCGGACGGCTTCGTGGTGTCCGAGATCGGTGCCACCTTCACGCAGGAGTTTCGCCTGAGCGTTACCGCGGCGCGCAAATTCGGGCTCGCCACCCGGGGCCCGGTGTACATTCGCGGCGGCGGGCAGTTGCGTTTTGACGAGGGTGGACGCCTGATTTTCGCCTCACTCAAGCCTATTCTCGACCCGGCCCGGCAGCAGGCCAAGCTCGATTCGCGTGAAACGACCCCACCAGCGGATGCCGCAGCGCCGGTCCCGCCGGGCCCAGCAGCCCGAGCCATCGCCGCGCCCGCTCCTACCGTGTCCGCCCGGCGCAAACCGACCTTTCACACCTGAACGGCCACACCTGATCGGCCAAATCTGAACGGCCACACCTGAACGGTTCGGCCGGTCAAAACGCGGTGCCCCACGCGGTCGATTTGCCGGGAGCCGATGCCTCCAATTGCGCCCGCTGGTTGAACTTGCGAGCCCGCAGTTTCACGTTGACCTGCTTGATCACCTCCGCCCGGCTCAGAGTCACTCCGGGTTGCAGGGCGTCAAGCACGAAATGGGTGAATGCCCCGTTGTACCGGCCGTCGAAGTTGGCATCGGCGGCCGTTTGGTCGGCCCGGCAGGCGGCGAAGAGCACCGGCTTCGCCACGGCCTTCGACGAGCGAACCAGGTCGCGCAACATACGAGTATCGGCACGATCGGCCTCGGCGCCATTGCGTCCGAGCGGCGTTGGCGGCGGAACAAAGCGCGGGCGCCGATCGTCCATGGTCGGCAACAGGTCGAGTGCTCGCAGGCCGCTGCCGCTGTGGCAGGTGTCGAGGATCACGTCGAGCAGCACTCCCTTCGGTAGCCGCGCAAAGATTTCGTGCAGTTCGTCGTCGACGATGAGGGTGTCCGGGTCCCACGCGGTACCCGACTGACGCAGGTCGTAGGTCGCGAACGCCTCGTCAACCTGGTCGGCTTCATCGCCGCTGGTATCGGGCAGCTGGGTGCCATGGCTCGACATGGTGAACACGATGTGATCGAGGTGCTCGCCCGGCGTATTCGCCCGATCAAGCGCCTCCGTCAGCGCTCCGAAGACGGCATCCTTGGTTGCGGCCTGGTCGGTCAGGAGCGTGATACTCGTGTCGGCGAAGCCGAAAGCGCGTCCGAGCAAGGCGCTGACGTCGCTGGCGTCGTTCACACAACCGTGTAACCAGCTCGCCATGGGCAGGTTCTCGAATCGGTTGATTCCTACACACAGTGCGAATTGAGACATGGCCTTCCGATCGTCGGGAGCCGGGTGAACAGGATTTCGCGAACCGGTTGTCGCGAACCGGTTGTCGCGGAGGTGCCGGCTGCACACGGCCGCAGCAGTTGACGGTAGACCCCTCGGCGTTACCGGCGAGTTACTCGCACGCTGGGGCTGGCCGGCCGGAGCCACGGCAAAACATTCGTATTGACCGAATTGGCATTGACAACCAGGCCGGGGCTGGCCATTCTGGGCGGTAGCGGCGCCCACCTCATCGTTTCGGGCTGGCTGTGTACCAAGAAAGTTTCGGGGATTGAGCGCTCATGGGATATTCGACGATACCGGGCTGGGATCTTCGCGTGCTGGGCTACTGGCAATTGCTCTACAACGGAGCGCCGGTCGAGGTCAGTGCTCGACAGCAGCGGATGCTCGCCGCGTTAGCCACGCTGCCGACCCAGCCACGGCACGTGCTTGCTGCCCGGCTCTGGCCGAATAGCCCCGAACATCAGTCGGCCGGAAGCCTGCGGTCGAGCGTCTTTCACATCTCACATGAGTTGCCGCGCCTCCTCAGCGCGACCGACCCCCCGCAGCTCGACGCCGACGTGCACGTTGACCTGCACGATGTGCGCGAGTTGATCAGCGAGATCACGCTGTCCGGGCGCCGAACGGTACCGCCGGAGTCCATCGATCTGCTGCAGGAGGCCACCCTGCTACCGGGCTGGTACGAGGAATGGGTGATGGAGCAGCAGGATCATCTGCTCCATCAGCGCGTGGATGCACTGGAGAGCCTCGCCCGCTCCTATCTGCTGGCCGGTAGTTTCAGCCGCGCCCTGTGCGCGGCTCGCGCGGCGGCGACGGTGGATCCGCTGCGCGAAAGCGCCCAACATCTGCTGGTGCGGTGCCACCTCGCCGAAGACAACTATGCCTCGGCGGTGCAGGTCTACCGCAGTTTTCGCAGCCATCTCGGCCGGGAACTCGGCGTCGAGCCCTCCACCCATTTCGCCGAACTGCTCGGCATCGAGCCCACGCTGGTGGTCGATCAGTCCAGATTCTAATCCCGGCAGTTAGTAGGTCGTGAGGCCGCGCGCGCGAAACTGGTCGCGCACCCGCTCCAGCAGCGTGGCATCCGGCGGTTGCACCCCGTGCAGCGGGTAGGGAATGGCAAGGCGGTTCCATTTATCCTCACCCATCTGGTGAAACGGCAAAACCTCCACGCGCGACACGTTCGGCCAGCGGGCCACAATCTCGGCGACCGCGTCGACGTTGTCGACCGCGTCGGTCAGCCCGGGCACCAGCACGAACCGAATCCACACGTCGGTGCCGCGTGCACAGAGCCGGTCGCCGAATGCGATCGTCGGTGCCAGCTCGCGCCCGGTCACCGCACGATAGGTGTCGGGCAAGCCCGACTTCACGTCGAGCAGCACCAGGTCGGTGTTATCCAGTAGCGCGTCGGAGGCACTCATACCGAGATACCCCGACGTGTCGAGGGCGGTGTGCACACCGAGCTCGCGGCACTGCGCAAACACGCGCTCCACGACCGCGGGTTGCATGAGCGGTTCACCGCCCGAGAGCGTCACCCCGCCGCCGGTCGCCGCGAACACCCCCCGATAACGACGGATGCGTTCCAACACCTCGTCTATCGGCGTGAGCACCCCGTCGCGCATCTTCCAGGTGTCGGGATTATGGCAGTACTGGCAGCGCAGCAGGCAACCAGAAAGAAAGAAGGTCAGCCGGGTGCCCGGACCATCGACGGCCGTGACCAGTTCCCAGGAGTGCACGCTCGCTATCGTGCCGGTGCGATGCCCCTCTACCTGCTCGTGGTGAAATTCCGGTCGACCCAGCTGTACCGCAACCATTGGAGGCCCGCCCTCAGACGCTCGTATGAAACGTGCGGCTGATGACGTCGAGCTGCTGCTCCCGGGTGAGCCGCACGAAGTTCACGGCGTAGCCCGAGACCCGGATGGTGAGCTGGGGATAGTTCTCCGGGTGCTCCATGGCATCTTCGAGGGTCTGGCGGTTCAGCACGTTCACGTTGAGGTGATACCCGTTCGCGAGCGTGTAGGCGTCGATCAGTCCGACCAGATTGGTGACCTGCTCGGCGGGAGTGTGCCCGAGCCCGGTCGGTACGACCGTATTGGTCAGGGAGATGCCGTCCTGCGCTTCGGAATAGGGCAGTTTGGCCACGCTCAGCGCCGAGGCGAGCATGCCGTGCGTGTCGCGGCCGTTCATCGGGTTGGCTCCGGGCGCGAACGGTGCGCCGGCTCGACGACCGTCGGGCGTGTTTCCGGTCTTCTTGCCGTAAACGACGTTCGAGGTGATCGTGAGCACCGACTGGGTGTGCACGGCGTTCCGGTAGGTGGGGTGCCGCCGGATCATGGCCATGAACGTTTCTACGATGGAGACCGCGATGGCGTCGACCCGGTCATCGTCGTTACCGAACGAGGGATACTCGCCGTCGATGGTGTAGTCGACGACGAGTCCGGTGTCGTCCCGAACGGGTCGCACGGTGGCGTATTTGATGGCGGCCAGCGAATCGGCGGCGACGCTGAGACCGGCGATACCGCAGGCCATCGTGCGCAAGATCGTGCCGTCGTGCAGGGCCATCTCGAGGCGTTCGTAGGCGTATTTATCGTGCATGTAGTGAATGCAGTTGAGCGCGTTCACGTAGGTTTCGGCGAGCCACTCGAGGCTCGCGAGGTAGGCGGACCACACCGTGTCGTAATCGAGCACATCACCGGTCACCGCTGCAGTGACTGGGGCAATCTGTTCACCGGTCAACTCGTCGCGCCCCCCGTTGATGGCGTAGAGCAGCGCCTTGACGACGTTGACCCTGGCCCCGAAGAACTGCATCTGCTTGCCCACTCCCATGGGCGAGACGCAGCAGGCGATCGCGGCATCGTCACCCCAGGCGTCTCGAATGAGGTCGTCGGACTCGTATTGAATGGCCGAGGTATCGATGGAGACCTGCGCGCAGAAGCGCTTGAAACCATCGGGCAGACTATCGGTCCAAAACACCGTGAGGTTCGGCTCCGGCGCCGGACCGAGGTTGTACAGGGTCTGCAGAAATCGAAACGCGGTCTTGACCACGAGGGTGCGCCCGTCGGCACCGGTCCCACCGAGCGATTCGGTGACCCAGGTCGGGTCGCCGGAGAACAGCTGGTCGTACTCCGGAGTGCGCAAAAAACGCACGATGCGCAGTTTGATCACGAGGTCGTCGATGAGTTCCTGCGCCTGGCTTTCGGTCAGGATCCCCGCCGCCAGGTCACGCTCCAGGTAGGCGTCGAGGAACGCGCTATTACGGCCGAACGACATGGCAGCGCCGTTTTGTTCCTTGACCGCGCCGAGATAAGCGAAGTACAGCCACTGCACCGCTTCGGTCGCGCTCTGCGCCGGACGGGCAATATCGAAACCGTAGCCGGCCGCCATCTGAATGAGTTCGTGCAGGGCGCGCACCTGCTCGGCGTTCTCCTCGCGGGAACGAATCACGTCTTCGGTGCTCGGCTGCAGGTCCAGAGCGGCGCGTTCAAGCTTTTTGGCCGCGATCAGGGCGGTCACGCCGTAGAGCGCGACGCGCCGGTAGTCACCGATGATGCGGCCGCGACCATAGGCATCCGGCAGTCCCGTGATGAGGTGGCTGTGCCTGGCGCGTTTGACCGCGGGCGGGTAAACGTCAAAGACGCCGTCGTTGTGGGTCTTGCGGTATTTCGTGAAGATGGTTTCCAGTTGGGGCGAGACCGGGTACCCGTAGGTTTCGAGGCTGGTCGCCACCATGCGCCAGCCGCCGAACGGCATAATCGCCCGCTTGAGCGGGGCATCCGTTTGCAGTCCGACGATGATTTCGTTCGGCCGGTCGATGTAGCCGGGCGCGTGCGCGGTGATCGACGCCGGGGTGGTGGCGTCCACGTCGTAGACGCCGAGAGCCCGTTCCCGGGGGAACATCGCCGACAGGCGCTCCCAAAGGCCGAGGGTGCGCGCGGTGGCCCCGGTCAGAAAACTCGCGTCCCCCGAATACGGCGTGTAGTTGCGTTGGATGAAATCGCGCACGTCGATGCCGTGCTGCCACGGCCCGCCGGTGAAGCCGGCCCAGCCATTGTCAGCGCTGGTCGTGGATCGCGGGGAGTCGAGGATGGTCATGCCTCCACGGTAAGCGAGCGGTCCGCCGTCTGTCTCGGGCCGTAAGTCCCGTCTTTTGTTCCTGGATCCGGTACGCATAGATCCCGTACGCATAGATCCCGTACGCATAGATCCAGCGGATGTGTGTAATCAGCTGTCGGCAGCGGGCGCGTCCATGCCCAGCTCGTCTACCGGCTTCTGGTTGAAAGGCTCCGGCAGATGCTCGATCGGGCAGTTGAGGATGGTGTCCGGGGTGGAATGGTCAATCGTGTGTTCCGACATCGGCCGGCCGCACACCGGACAGATCGCCTCCCCGACCCGTTCGACTACCGGTCCGTACGGGCCCGCTGGGGCTGGACCCAGGGCGGGATACAGTTTTCGATTGAGCCAATCAATGAAACCGACGTAGCCCTTCTTGTTCGAGGACGACTCATCGAATCGGGTGAACTCGTTCTCAGTCATACCGGCAGGGTAGTCTTAACCTCCAGCATTTAGCTAGGACTTGCAGCAGAACTCTGCAGCCATTCAGCCCATCCGGCGGCGGCGGCGGCCCGCGGTCAGCGCTTCAGGCCCGGAAACTGGTCGTCGCGCCACTCATCGGGCAGTCGGGTACCGGCGGCGGAGGCATCGTCTTCGCGCTCGCGCAGCTCCACCCGGCGAATCTTTCCCGAGATGGTTTTGGGCAGGTCGAAGAACTCCACCCGGCGCACGCGCATGTAGGCGGGCAGCCCCGTACGGGCGTGTCGCAGCACCGCTTCGGCGGTTTCTTTGGTTGGCTCCCATCCCGGAGCGAGGTGAATGTAGGCCTTGGGAATGTTCAGCCGCGTGGCGTCGGGGGCAGGAACAACAGCAGCTTCGGCGACCGCGGGGTGTTCGAGCAGCACGCTCTCCACCTCAAACGGCGACACCTTGTAATCGCTCGACTTGAACACATCATCGGTACGGCCGATGAAGGTGAGGTACCCGTCGGCATCCACTGTGGCGACATCGCCGGTGTGAAAGAAGCCACCGCGAATGGCATGCGCGGTGAGATCGGGTTCGCCGTGGTAGCCGCTCATGAGGTTGACCGGACTCGTCGACAGGTCCAGACAGATTTCGCCTTCGGCGGCGGGTAGCTCCGTGATCGGATCAAGCAGCTTGATGCTCACTCCGGGCAGGGGCAGGCCCATCGACCCGGCTTTGAGAATGGAACCCGGCCCGTTGCCGACGATCGCGGTGGTCTCCGTCTGGCCGAATCCGTCCCGGATCGTCAGTTTCCAGCCGTTGTCGATCTGCCGAATAACCTCGGGGTTGAGCGGTTCACCGGCGGAGAGCAACTCGCGCAGGCTGGCCGGGCGGGCGCCGACATCCGCTTGAATGAGCATGCGCCAGACCGTCGGCGGCGCACAGAAGGTGCTGACCTCGGCGCGGTGCAGTTGCGCGATGAGCCCGGCCGGGTCGAACTTGGAGTAGTTGTAGATGAACACGGTCGCCTCGGCGATCCACGGGGCGAAGAAGCAGCTCCAGGCGTGCTTACCCCAGCCGGGCGAGCTGATCGCCAGGTGCACGTCACCGGGACGAAGACCCAGCCAGTACATGGTCGACAGGTGGCCGACCGGGTACGAGGTCTGCGAGTGCAGCACCATCTTCGGCTTGTTCGTTGTGCCAGAGGTGAAATAGATCAAGGACGGGTCGGCGGATGCCACGACCGTGGTGATGGGCTCCGGGGTGACCTCGTAGGCGTCGGCGAAGTCGGCCCATCCCTCACGGGGGGTGCCCACGCCGATGCGCGTGTAATCGCCGGCAACGTCGTCGAATTTGGCGGCATCAGCCGAGTTGGCGATCACGTGGGTGACGCCGCCGCGCTGCACGCGGTCGGTCAGATCGTGCGAGGCGAGCACGGCGCTCGTGGGCATGATGACGGCGCCGACCTTCATGATGGCGAGCATCGCCTCCCAGATTTCTCGCTGGTTACCGAGCATGAGCATGACATGATCGCCGCGGCCCACACCTTGCCGGGTCAGCCAGGTAGCGACCTGATCGGAGCGGTGGGCCATCTGCGCGAAACTGAACTTTTGCTCGCTGCCGTCTTCTTCGACGATCCACAGCGCAATGTTGTCGTTGTCGCGTGCCAGCACGTCGAACCAGTCCGTGGCCCAGTTGAAGTGCTCCCCCACATCGGGCCAGCGAAACTCCTGTGTCGCACGTGCGTGATCGTCGCGCAGGGCCAGAAGCTGGTCGCGTGCGGCACGGTAGTTCTGTGTGCTCGTATTAGTCGTGCTCGTGCTCACCTGATGAGTCATACGTCGTTGTCTCCTCGAACGAGTCGCCAAGTGCGAAACGGCGACAGTTCATTCTGTCAGTGCTGCGGGGCGGCCTGCGCCGTGCCGAGAATCTGTGCTGGCCGGTAGTCTGCGAGGGATGACATTCGCACCAGATCCACGTTCCGTTGTTCCCTCGCCGGCTCTCCAGATTTCTGCCGCCGAAATTTTCGAGCTGGTCGGCTACCGCACGGCGATGCGGGCCGTGCAGGACGCGCTCACTGCCGGGCTCGACCCGGCACAGGACTTCGACCGGCAGGTACTGGCGGTGGCGAGTGGCCAGCTGCTGCTCATGCCCACGGAGTCCACTGATTTTGTCGGTATCAAGGTGGCCTCCGTGGCGCCGGGCAACCCGGCACTTCGCCGAGAGCGCATTCAGGGCGTCTATCTGCTGCTGGATGCCGCGACGCTCACCACGATCGCCCTGTTCGACGGTGCCGCGATCACCACCCTGCGCACCCCGGCCGTGTCGGCCGCAGCCGCAGATTATCTGGCCCCGAGCCGAGTGCAACACCTGGTCGTCTTCGGTTCGGGGCCGCAGGCCTGGGGACACATCGAGGCGATGCGAGCCATTCGCTCCATCGATCGCGTCACGATCGTGGCCCGGGACCAAGCCCGCGCCGAGCAGTTCGCGGCCCGGGTCACGACGGGCGGTCTGCCGGCGACCGTCGGCACCAGCTCCGATGTGGCGACGGCGCAGCTGATCGTGTGTGCGACCACCGCCCGTACCCCGCTGTTTGACGGCAGGCTCGTACCAGCAGATTGCTGCATCGTGGCGGTCGGTTCGCACGAAGCGGATGCCCGCGAGCTCGACTCCGCGCTCCTCGCCCGATCGCAGGTCGTGGTCGAAGACCCGGCGACGGCCCGGCGCGAGGCCGGCGACGTCATCATGGCGATCACCGACGGGGTGATCGAGCCTGGCGACCTCGTGCCGCTGCGGGACATTGCTCGTCATACCAAGGCCGTCGATTCGCACCGACCGCGTATCTTCAAGAGCACGGGAATGTCCTGGGAAGACCTCGTCATCGCAACCGCGGTGTACACGGCGGGGCACAAGCTGCGAGCGTAGTTCGGTCGGCGCGGCAGGCGCGGCAGCAGCCTCCGCGCGCGCGGGCCTATCGTTATGGGGTGACCTATTCGATTCGTTCCCTCGTGCCCGCTGATCTGCCACGCTTGCTGGCCCTCAACAACGACGCTGTTCCCGCCGTCAATGAGTTGGATGCCCCGGCGCTGGCCGCGCTCGTGCAGCACAGCCACCTCGCCGTCGCCGTCGTGGCCGACGAGACGCCAGAGCTGGTGCTCGGCTTCGCCATTCTGTTTGTGGCCGGGGCCGAGTACGAAAGCGAGAACTACCGCTGGTTCTCGAACCGATCCACCGATTTTCTCTACGTCGACCGCATCGTCATGGCCGATGGATTTCGCGGGCAGGGCCTCGGCCAGGTGCTCTACAACGCCATCTTCGGTGCTGCTCGTCGCGAGGTGCTCGCCGAGGTACTGTGCGAGGTCAACCTGGAACCACCGAACCCGGGGTCGCTCGCTTTTCACGACCGGCTCGGGTTTGTGGAGGTCGGCCAGTTGTCGACGAAGGGCGACACCGTCGTGGTGAGCCTGCTGGCGGCATCCGTTTAGGCAGCGGTTCGTCCTAGTCGTGCGCCTGGTCGTTCGTCGCGGGTGTCGGCCGGGGCAAGTCGAGCCGTTCAAGAATGGCGTGTAGGTCGGTGATCATCGCGAGCTGGCGGTTATTGATCTCCAGCAGCGCCTCGATATCGGTCTTGGCGGCAATGTTCGTATCGAAGTCGTGTTGGGCCAGCGCTGCCGAGATCGCATCCTGACGCTTGGCCGAGATGAGCAAAATAGCGCCCTGCAGGCCGGCGAGCATGCTCAGAAACAGGTTGAGCAGAATGAACGGGTACGGATCCCAGCCGGAGGCGAAGGAGTTCGCCACCGCCCAGAGAATCATGAACAGCACGAAACCGCCGACGAACCGCCAGCTGCCCATGGAGTTACGCAGGGTGTCGGCGGCCCGCTCCCCCGGCGTCAGGGATTTCTTGTGCTGTTGATGCCAGGTGATGGTGAGTCCGCGACGGGCGCTCACCGTGCGTGCCGCAGGCGCCGTTTGAGGTTCGGGTGCGGAGGTGCGGGCGCCCGGCTGAGGTTCAGTCTTCATGGGCTCAGTATGCACTGGCGCCGATAGTGACACTGACGCCGCGTGGGAGCCTTCTGTATACACAAATAGTGACCTTTGTGGGTATTCACCGATTCAGGCCGCACTGTTCTGCTCGTCATTCTGGTGAAACAGAAATATTTGGATCTCTCTGTATACACAAATGCGGTGGAAGATCAAGGGGGTGCTTTCCCGTAACACTTGCCCCTATGGTCAACGTGACGCGAATTTCACTTGCGCCAAAATCCACCCGAGGGACAACCATCTATGCGAATCACCTGCCCGTTTTGCAAGTCACAAGCCGACCTGAAACCGAACCCGGCGCAGGTGCTGCGTCTCACGCTCCCCCGCTACGTTCTCAAGTGCACCGGGTGCGAACGCACCAGCATCCGCGTTGAGCCCGCGCGTGTACCCCACCCCGTCCTGATGGCGCACGCGACGGCTTAGATCAAAACTATGCCCAGCACTATCCCCGCGCCACGTACCCGAGGCTCTTGTCGACCACATTGACCAGCTCGTCGCCGGCCAGCCAGCGGGCAACGTTGGCCGTGAATTGCTCGGCCAGGCCGTCTCGCCAACCCACCACGTCGCCCGCCATGTGAGCCGAGACCGTCACGCCCGGGATATCCCACAGCGGGCTGGCGGTCGGCAACGGTTCTGTCACGAAGACATCGAGTGAGGCGGCCGCGATCTGGCCTGTGCGTAGGGCCTGCAGCAGGGCAGCCTCGTCAACAAGCGGCCCGCGTGCAACATTAATCAGGTGAGCGGATGCTTTCATCGCCCCGAACACGCCCGCGTCAATCATGCCGCGCGTCTGGGACGTGAGCGGGGCTATGACCACGACATTATCGGCCCACCCCACGTGTTCGGCGAGCGCCGCCGACGGCACGACGATTCCGAAATCCGGGTCATCGGAACTCGCGCGTCGTCCGGAACCCCGAACCTCCAGGCCGACAGCGCGCAACAGCCGGGCAATCTGCCGGCCGATTCCTCCGGTACCGACGATGAGGGCCGTGCTGCCGGCGGTGCGCCGTGACTCGCGGTGCTCCCATTCGTGCCCGCGCTGCAGCGCGCGGCTCCGGTGCAGGTCTTTGTCGTGAGCGAGGATGGTCGCGAGCACGAATTCGGCGATGGGACCGTCGAAAAATCCGTGGGCATTGGTCAGAACGACGCCGGAACGGCGGAACTCGTCGAACAGTACGGTATCCACCCCGGCCGCGGCCACGTGCACCCACTTCAATGCCTGGGCGCGCGGCCACGCCTCCTGCAGCGCGCTGGAAAAGAAATCCCAGAGCAGCAGAATCTCGGCGCTTTCGATGGCGTCGGGCAGCCCGGCAGCATCCGTGTAGCGCACATCGGTCACAAGCTCGAGTGCAGCCATGCCGGCTGGCTTTGGCGCATCGATCGGCTCGCACAACACCACGATGATGGGGCGATGGACTGCCGGGTCGGAGACACCGGAAAGAGAATCGGTGCGCGTCATGCCGGCACGGTGCGCGAACGGTTACTCGGCACGGTCAGCACCACGATCACTCGCGCCGCGGCGCTCGTTCAACCGGCGCTCGGCCAGCACAGCGTTACCGGTCAGGACCGCTTGGGCGATACCGCGGTGTTCCTCGATCCACTCATCGATCCACTCATCGCCGGCCCGAACCGAGTCCGGCAGCACGTTCAGGCACATTCGGGTTTGGGTCATGACGGTACCGTGGATGCGCGCGAGCCCGGGACTGCCGCTCGCCGCCACAAGGTGTTCGTGGAATGCGATGTCCGCGTCGTACAAGGCTGCGCGGTCGTCGGTAGCGGCAGCATTCTCCATCTCGGTGACCTTGTCCAGCAGATCCTGACCGGCGGCAACGTGATCGCCGCGCACAAGGAGCTTGCACGCTGCGGACTCAATGGCGGTGCGCAACACATACATGTCGCGAATCTCGGCATCCGTCATCTCGATCACGAACAGGCCACGGTTGCGAATACTCACGAGCAAACCTTCCTGCGTCAGTCTTTGCATGGCCTCCCGTAGCGGTCCCCGGCTGACACCGAGTTCGCGGGCGAGTTCGGCCTCGCCCAGTTGCGAACCGGGCGCGACCTCACCATGGGCGATCGCGTACCGCAGCTTGCGCGCAATGATCGACGGAGTGGATTCCTGGATCACGGGCTCCAATGAATATCGCTGGGTCATACCGATTTCAGCTCTTTCTTGAGTAAGGATTCGGATCGCTGTCAATTGTTTACAATTCTATCTCAAGTACTCGAAAATGTCGGTCACCGGGCGCAAACTCGTTTATGGGCTTGACGAATTGGCAGTCATGTGATTTCAGGGCGTGCAGCCCGCCCACGGATTCGCCGAGTTCGGCCGCCGCATTTCTTTGGACGAAATCCGGACGGGGACGCTACGCTGGCGGCATGATCGATGGAGACCACGCCCCGAATGCACGCCGATCCGCCAATCCCGACCTCGCCCCGACACATCGGGGCTCAGCCCTGCCCGACTACGTCAACGCCTGGGTATCGACGCAGCGTTGGTTCGGCAACAAGGGGCAGGTCCCCGCCCTGCGCAGCATCGGCCATTTTTCTCTCGATACTGCGGAGCCCGGGATCAGCATTCGCATCGATCTGGTCTTGGACACCGCCAGTCTGGGTCTCACCCTGTACCAGCTTCCGACCACTGAACGAGTTCGCGAACTTCCCAACGCGGACGACGCGCTGATCACGGTGCGTAAGCCCGGCTCCGCGCAGGCACGCTACATCTACGACGCCGCCTACGATCCGGCTTTCGCGGCCGCATTGCTCACCTTTATGGAGCGTCAGGCGGTTTCCGCCTCGATCACGCCGCCGCCGACAGACCGCTCCACCGCCAGCGCGCGTGGCGAAGATCTGCGCCCGGGCTCCGCTGCCCCGACGTCGGTCCCGTTCTCATCGACAGCCCGGTTCTCATCGACAGCCCCGTTCTCATCGACAGCCCCGTTGTCAAAAATTGCGGCGTTCGCAACACCAGCTCGGTTCGTTTCCAGTCGGGTGCTCAGCGGTGAGCAATCGAACACGTCGATCATTGTGCAGCGGGTTGATGCGGCCGGGGCGCCGACCACGCCGATCATCTGCAAGGTTTTTCGCATCATCCATGCCGGAGAGAATCCGGATGTCACGGTGCAGGCCGCGCTGGCCAGAGCCGGATCAAGCCGGATCCCGCTGCCGTTCGGCGCGATTCTCGGCCAGTGGGACGACCCCGCCGAGCCGGGCAACCGTGCTGTGGGCCATCTGGCGTTCGCTCAGGAATTTCTGCCCGACGCCCCGGATGCCTGGCGTACCGCCCTGGTCGCTGCTGCTGCCGGCACCGACTTCACCGGACCCGCCTTTCGGTTGGGGCAGGCTACCGCCGATGTACATCAGGATCTCGCCCGTACCATGCCCACCCTCGAGGCAACGCCCGAGGTCATTGCCGAGCAAATGACGAAGATGCGGCTGCGCTGCGATCAGGCTCTGTACGAAGTGCCGGTTTTGGCCCAATATCGAGGCGCCATCGAGGCGGTGTTCGTTCGGGCAGAGACCGCGTCGTGGCCGAGATTGCAACGCATCCACGGTGATTTTCACCTTGGACAGGTTCTTGACGTCAAGGATCGGGGCTGGGTCCTTCTCGACTTCGAGGGGGAACCGCTGCGCACCCTGCGCGAGCGCACCAGTCCCGATATCCCCCTGCGCGATGTGGCGGGCATGCTCCGGTCGTTCTCCTACGTGTCGGGGGCGATGTCGAGTGCCCCCGACACGGCCACGCCCGCTGTTTTCGAGTGGGCGATGGCCTGCCGCAACGCCTTTTTGAAGGGCTACGTGGAACGATCCGGCGTCAGGCTGGCTGATCAGAGCGCCCTGCTCGATGCCTTCGAACTCGACAAGGCTCTCTACGAGGCGGTGTACGAGACCCGCAACCGCCCCACCTGGCTACCGATCCCCCTCGTCGCGATCGAACGGCTGGTCGGTGCCGCGCACTGAGCCCGTCGCCCTACGGCAACCACCGGTCTAGACGAGCGTCTGCTCCGATTCCATTGCCTCTGCGGCCAGGCGGGCGATCGCCTCGTCGCGCATGTCAATCTTGCGAATCTTGCCCGACACGGTCAGGGGAAAGCTCTCACGAACATCCGTGTATCGGGGCACCTTGAAGTGCGCCAGGCGCCCGTGGCAGAACTCAACCAGATCTTCCACGGTCACTGTGTCGACTCCTGGCTTGAGGATGATGCAGGCCATCAGCTCCTCGCCATACTTGTCGTCGGGAACGCCGATCACCTGCACGTCATGGATGCCCGGGTGGCGCAGCAAGAATTCCTCGATCTCGCGCGGGTAGATGTTCTCGCCCCCACGAATCACCATGTCCTTGATGCGGCCTTCCACCGTGATGTAGCCGTCGGGGTCCATGCTCGCGAGGTCGCCAGTGTGGATCCACCCCTCATTGTCGATCGCTTCCCGAGTCTTCTCCGGCTCATTCCAATACCCCGCGATAACGCTGTACCCGCGCGTGCACAACTCCCCGATTTCGCCGCGCCGCAGCGTGTCACCGGTCTGCGGGTGCACGACCTTATTCTCCAAATGCGGCATCGTGCGCCCCACCGTTGAGGTGCGGCGTTCGATCGTGTCATCGCTGCGGGTCATAGTCGACACCGGCGAGGTTTCGGTCATGCCATAGCAAATGGCCACGTCAACCATGTTCATCTCGCCGATCACGCGGTTCATCACGGCGACGGGGCACGTCGAGCCGGCCATAACTCCGGTGCGCAGCGTCGACAGGTCGTAGTCGGCGAAATCGGGGAGAGCAAGCTCCGCCATAAACATGGTCGGCACCCCGTAGAGCGAGGTGCCGCCATAATTCTGCACGGCCTGCAGGGCAGCGGATGCCGTGAAGCCGCGCCCCGGAATAATCGCGGCGGCACCGTGCGAGTAGATGTTCAGATTGCCGATGACCATACCGAAGCAGTGATAAAACGGTACCGGCAGCACGACACGGTCATGCTCGGTGTACTTGAGCAGTTCGCCGATGAAAAACCCGTTGTTCAAAATGTTTCGGTGGGTCAGCGTTGCCCCCTTGGGGAACCCCGTCGTCCCCGATGTGTACTGCAGGTTGATCGGGTCGTTCGCCCGGAGCTCGTCCATGCGGTCCCGAAGATCGAGTGGGGAGATGTCGATGCCCGCATCGAGCACCGCACCCAGCGTGAATTCACCGGACTGGCTCGGGCGGTCCTCATCGTCGATGAAGACGAGTTCGTGCAGTTCGGAACAGCTCGCGAACGCCGCCCGCGCCATGCTCGTATAGTCGCTGTTCTTATCGGAGGGGGCCGCGATGAGCATGCGCATGCTGCACTGCCGAATCACGTATTCAAGTTCGACGATTCGAAACGCCGGGTTCACGTTCACGAGAATGGCGCCGACCTTGGCGGTCGCGTACTGAACGATCGTCCACTCGGCGCAGTTGGGAGACCAGATGCCGACGCGATCGCCACGCTGAATGCCCAGGGCGAGGAGCCCGGAGGCCAGCCGGTCAACGTGCGCATTCAGCTCGGTATAACTCCACTGTCTACCGGTCGCGACCTCGATGAGCGCGTCGCGGTCCGCAAACCGCGCCACGGTCTGTTCAAAATGATCGCCGATCGTGGCTTCCAACAGTGGCTGGTTCGAGGGGCTTTGAGAGTACGACGACATGTGCAGGATCTCCTTTGATCACTGTGAATGGCCGTGACAGCGTCACGCGTACGGTGAGTTGATTGGTGTGAAGCGGTTGATTGGAGTGGAGCTGACGCGAACCTAGCTCGTGAAGCCGAGAGCTCGGGAGATGACCATGAGCTGCACTTCGGTCGTGCCCTCGCCCAGTTCCAAGACTTTCGAATCACGATAGTGCCGCGCCACCGGGTTCTCATTCATGAAGCCGTAGCCGCCGAAGATTTGTGTCGCGTCGCGGGCGTTGTCCATCGCGGCTTCGCTCCCGACCATTTTGGCGATCGAGGCTTCCATCTTGAACGGCTTGCCGTTGATCATTTTAAGTGCCGCGTCGTAGTAGGCGAGGCGCGCTGTGTGCACGCGAGCCTGCATCCGGGAGATCTTGAACGCGATGTGCTGATTCGATCCGATCGAACGACCGAACACGTTGCGGCTGTTGGCGTAGCGGATGGATTCCTCGAGGCAGCCCTGGGCAGCACCGGTGCAGAGTGCGGCGAAGGCGATGCGGCCCTCGTCGAGGGTCTGTACGAAGTTGGCGAATCCTCGGCCTCGTTCGCCGAGCAGGTTGGCTTCCGGCACGCGAACATTATCGAACACGAGCGGATGCGTGTCGGAGGTGTGCCAGCCGACCTTGTCGTAGGAGGGCAGAGCGGTGAACCCGGGAGTGGGCGTGGGGACCAGGATGGCGGTGAGTTCCTTCTTGATCGAACCGTCGGCGCGAGTGGACTCTCCCGTGACCGCCGTGACCGTGACGAGCCGGGTGATGTCGGAACCGGAGTTGGTGATGAACTGTTTCGTACCGTTGATCACCCATTCGCCGCCCGTGAGGTTTGCGGTGGTTTTGGTACCCGCGGCGTCTGAGCCGGCATCCGCTTCGGTGAGGCCGAATGCGGCGAGCGCCGAGCCGCTGGCGAGCTGGGGAACCCACTCTTGTTTCTGCGCCTCGGTGCCGCGGCGATAGACGGGCATAATGCCGAGGCCAACGCCGGCTTCAAGGGTCACGGCAATGCTCTGGTCGGCGCGCGCGAGCTGCTCAACGGCGAGGCAGAGGGCGAAGTAGTCCTTACCTTGGCCGCCGTACTCAACCGGGAAGGGCAGCCCGAAGAGCCCCATCTCGCCCATCTGAGCGATGATGCCGTACGGCAGGCTGCGCTTCGTGTCGTACTCGTACGCGGCGGGCGCCACGACGGTGTCGGCGAAGTCGCGTACCTTCTCGCTCAGGGCCTGGTATTCGGGGGTAAGTTCGTAGCTCATTCGGTGACTCCCTTGTCTGAAGACTGTTCTGCAGCCTGATCTGGCGTAATGGTGGCGACGATCTGGTCGAGTTTGACCAGATCTCCTGTTTTAACAGTCACGGTGACCCGTCCTTCGGTCTGGGCCACGAGTTTGTGTTCCATCTTCATGGCCTCCACCACGAGGATGGTCTGGCCGGCTGCAACGAGGTCTCCGCTGCCGGCGTTCACGGCCACGACGGTGCCGGGCATGGGTGAGCGCACGTCGGGGCTCACCGCTCCCGGTACTCGGTCGCGGCTCAGCAGGTGTTCGGCGAGTTGCTCGGCGCGCGAGCGGTGACGCAGGGTCATCGAGAAGCCATCGGCTCCCAGGAACAGCTCGGGGCCGCGCTGAGCCACCTCGTAGACACGGGTAATGCCCCCGTAGTCCACACTCACCGCAGAATCGCTCAGGGTCGACAGACCAGCCGCGACGGGCGCACCATCGCCGACCGTAACGGATGCCCGCCCCGGTTCGCCGCTCACGCTGACGACAACGGAGTCGGTCGCTGACACGCCCAGGCAGTAGCGGATGGCCCGAGCCTCGCCGAGCCGCCACCCGGTTGGGCGAGCCCACACCGGGTTCGCTCCTGCGTCGGAGGAGTCGCGCAGTGCGCGCTCGCGCAGGTACAGTGCGGCGGCGGCGAGCAGGTGATCGTCGGCACCGCGAAAGATCAGGGTGGGCAGTCGTCGTTCAATCAGGCCGGTGTCGAGATGCCCCGCGCGCACGGCCTCATCTTGCAGCAGCAGTCGCAGGTACTCCGTGTTGGTGTGTACTCCGAGCACGACGGTGTCGCCGAGCGCCCGGTCGAGCCGGGTGAGCGCTTCCAGCCGGGTGGGTGCCCAGGCGATCACCTTGGCGAGCATTGGATCGTAGTGGGAAGCGATCTCGAGGCCTTCGGTCAGCGAACTGTCGACACGCACGCCCGTGCCGGTCGCCTCGCGCAGGCTCAGCACCGTACCGGTCGTGGGCAGAAAACCGCGCTCGGGGTTCTCGGCGTACACGCGAGCCTCCACGGCGTGGCCGGTGAGGCGCACATCGGACTGCTCGATGGTGAGCGGTTCCCCGGCGGCAATGCGCACCTGCCAGTCCACGAGGTCGATACCGGTGACCATCTCGGTGACGGGGTGTTCCACCTGGAGTCGGGTGTTCATTTCCATGAAGAAGAATTCGCCGGGCGCGGCATCGGAAACCAGAAATTCCACGGTGCCGGCGCCGCTGTAGCCCACGCTGCGCGAGGCGGCACACGCCGCCTCGCCGATGCTGGCGCGGGTGGTCGCATCGAGCAGCGGCGAGGGAGCCTCTTCGATCACCTTCTGGTGGCGACGCTGCAGGGAACATTCCCGCTCGCCCAGGTGAATGACGGCGCCGTGGTTGTCGGCGAGTACCTGCACCTCGATGTGCCGTGGCGTCGCTATCAGACGTTCGATCAGCAGCGTGTCGTCTCCGAACGCGCTCTGGGCCACCCGCCGTGCGGTTTCGAGGGTAGCCGCGAGGTCTTCTTCGCGTTCGACCACGTGCATCCCCTTGCCGCCGCCGCCCGCCGAGGGCTTGATCAGCATGGGGTAGCCGACGTTGCCGGCAGCCTCGATGAGCTGTTCGTTGCTGAGGCCGGGCAGGGCGACGCCCGGGATGGTGGGCACGCCGTAGCCGGCCACGTGGTTTTTCGAACGAATCTTGTCGCCCATCATGTTGAGCGCGTGCACACTCGGACCGATGAACACGATGCCGGCGTCGGCACAGGACTGGGCGAAGGATTGGTTCTCGCTGAGGAATCCGTAGCCCGGGTGGATCGCCTGGGCTCCGGTTTTGGCAGCGGCGTCAAGCACGGCTTCAACGTTGAGGTAGCTGTCGGCGGGCGCCGGGCCGCCCAGGCGCACCGCGGCATCCGCCAGTGACACGTGGCGCGCGTTGCGGTCGGCGTCGCTGTACACCGCAATCGAGCGGATGCCCCGCTCACGCAGAGTGCGAATGATGCGGCACGCGATTTCGCCGCGGTTGGCGACGAGAACGGTGTCGAACGGCGTGATCGGGGTAGTCGGGGTGATCGGGGTGATCGGGGTGGTCGGGGTGATCGGGGTGATCTGTGGCTCTGTCATGGACTCACTCACATTCGGAAGAGGCCGAAGGCGGAGTCGCCCAGCGGCGCGGTGGCGCAGACGGAGAGGGCAAGGCCCAGTACCGTGCGGGTATCGGCGGGGTCGATGACGCCGTCGTCCCAGAGCCGGGCGGTCGAGTAGTACGGGCTGCCCTGCCGCTCGTAGGTCTCCAGGATCGGCTCCTTGAAGGTGGTCTCTGCGGCAGCCGACCATTCGTCACCGGCACCCTCGATCTGTTCCCGTTTCACGGTGGCGAGAACGGATGAGGCCTGGGCGCCGCCCATCACCGAGATGCGGCTGCCCGGCCACATCCAGAGGAAACGCGGGGAGTAGGCCCGGCCGCACATGGAATAGTTGCCGGCGCCGAAGGAGCCGCCGATGACGACCGTGAGCTTGGGCACGCGGGCGGTGGCGACAGCGGTGACCATTTTGGCGCCGTTCTTGGCAATGCCGCCGGCCTCGTAGTCGCGGCCCACCATAAAGCCGGAGATATTCTGCAGAAACACGAGCGGGATCCCCCGCTGATCACAGAGTTCGATGAAGTGTGCGCCCTTCAGCGCGGACTCGGAGAACAGAACCCCGTTGTTGGCGACGATGCCGACCGGGTGACCGTGCAGGTGCGCGAAGCCCGTGATCAGGGTCGTGCCGTATTCCTTCTTGAACTCATGGAATTCGCTGCCGTCCACCAGACGGGCAATGACCTCGTGCACGTCGTACTGGCCCTGCACGTCGGTGGGTACCGCTCCGTAGAGCTCACCCTCGTCAGCGACGGGTGGAATGGTGGGGATCAGATCCCACGGCGCGGTCGCGGGCCGCGGCAGGGTCGACACAATGTCGCGCACGATCTGCAGCGCGTGTTCGTCGTTTTCGGCCAGGTGATCCGTGACGCCGGAGACCCGGGCGTGCAGGTCGCCGCCGCCGAGTTCTTCGGCCGTGACGATCTCACCGATCGCTGCTTTCACGAGCGGTGGGCCGCCGAGAAAGATCGTGCCCTGATTGCGCACGATCACGGTCTCGTCACTCATGGCCGGAACGTAGGCTCCGCCTGCGGTGCAGGAACCCATGACCGAGGCGATCTGCGGGATCTTGGCCGCGGACATCCGTGCCTGGTTGTAGAAGATGCGGCCGAAGTGATCCCGATCGGGAAAGACCTCGTCCTGCATCGGTAGGAAGGCACCGCCGGAGTCGACGAGGTAGATGCACGGCAGGTGGTTTTCAAGGGCGATCTCCTGGGCACGCAGGTGCTTCTTCACGGTCATCGGGTAGTACGTGCCGCCCTTGACCGTGGCGTCGTTGGAGATGACGAGCACGAAGCGTCCGTGCACGAGACCGATTCCGGCGATCACCCCGGCCCCGGGGCTGTCATCGTTATAGAGGCCGGTTGCCGCGAGTGGGGCGATCTCGAGAAACGGGCTGCCCTCATCGAGCAGCTGGTCAATACGTTCCCGCGGCAGGAGCTTTCCACGGTCGAGGTGGCGCTGCCGGGATTTCTCAGGACCACCGAGAGCGGCGCGAGCGAGTCGTTCCTTCAGGTCGGACACCAGCGCACGTTGGGCGGCATCGTTCGTCTGAAACGTCTGAGCAGTGGAGTCGAGCTGACTCACGAGTGTCTCCATCGACAACTTCCCTTGTGAACCCGGATGACCCGGTCTCAAGAACAGTTAGTGATTACTAACTGGGATTCAGGTTAGTCAGTATTAACTGGGAAGTCCAGTCCCGGCCGCGCTCCGACCAGATTTCGAGTAACGCGGCAATAACGCCGCGCGGCGTATCGTGTGCGCCGTTCCCGGCACAGCACCGGTTCCGGCACCGTGCCATAAACAACCACGCATGCAAGGAGTAGTTCCATGGCAGAAAACAATTCCGGCCAGGGCAACGAGGAGAAATTCGTTAGCGAAGGTGAGTTTCAGGCTGGAGAACCGGCATCCGGTGTCATCTCCGGCGTCACCTTCGGGCCGACCGAAGTCGTCTATTACAAGGTCAACAACCTGGCCGTCTTCGAAGGTGACATCGTGCTGGGCACCGTCGCCGAGATGGAGCAGACCAAAGACGAGGCAAACCACGACGACGGTCGCGCCCGTGCCGTCATTATCACCGGCGCTCGATTTCGCTGGCCCAACGCCCAGGTTCCGTTCCAGATCAACGCCGCCCTGCCCAACCAACAAAGGGTGCGCGATGCGATCGCCCACTGGGAGGCGCGCACGCCCATCCGCTTTCCGGAACGCACCACCGCCAATGCCGCACAATTTCCCAACTTCGTCGAGTTCAGCGATTCCGGCGGATGCTGGTCGATGCTGGGCATGCAGGGTAACGGCATGCAGACCATCAGCCTCGGTACCGGGTGCACGAGCGGCAACGCTATCCACGAGATCGGCCATGCGGTCGGGCTCTGGCACGAACAAAGTCGCGAGGACCGCAACACCTTCGTGACCATCAATGTGGCCAATATCGAGCCGGGCATGGAGAGTCAGTTCGACCAGCACATCGTGGACGGCGACGATGTCGGCGGCTATGACTACGGCTCGATCATGCACTATCCGCGCACCGCCTTCTCGAAGAATGGACAGGAAACGATCACGCCGGTGCAGGCCGGAGCTCAGATCGGTCAGCGCACAGCGCTGTCGGCCGGTGACATCGCTGCCGTCAACTTCATGTATCCACAGACTCCCCGGGCGAGTTCGGGCCCAGTCGTGTCGTGGGGACCTGGCCGGCTGGATGCCTTCGTTCTGGGCACCAACCGGGCCGTGTTCCACAAGTGGTTCAGCGGAGCCTGGGGCCCGTCGGTCGCCGGTTACGAAAACATGGGCGGAATTGCCGAATGCGTTCCGCAGGTCGTGGCGTGGGCTCCAAACCGGCTCGACCTGTTCGTCACCGGAACCGACAGTGCGCTGTACCACAAGTGGTTCAACGGCAGCGCCTGGGGTCCGTCAGTGACGGGCTATGAAAATATGGGCGGCGTCATTCTCGGAAATCCGCGCGTTGTGGCGTGGGGGCCGAACCGGCTCGACGTATTCGTCGTCGGCAGCGATCACGCGCTGTACCACAAGTGGTTCAACGGGTCATGGGGTCCATCGGTGACCGGCTACGAAAACATGGGCGGAATCATCGTCGGTCAGCCCGAAGTCGTCTCCTGGGGACCGAACCGGCTCGATGTTTTCGTGATCGGTACCGACCGGGCGCTCTACCACAAGTGGTGGAACGGCTCGACGTGGGGCCCGTCCCTCACCGGATACGAACGTCTCGGCGGAGTGTGCACTTCGTCGCCGCGGGTCGTCTCGTGGGGCCCGAACCGGCTCGACGTCTTCGTCACGGGAACCGACGGTGCGCTCTACCACAAGTGGTGGAACGGCTCGGTTTGGGGTCCGTCGGTCAACGACTTCGAGCGTCTCGGCGGCATCGTCGTGGGCGAACCCGAGGCCGTCTCGTGGGGCCCGAACCGGCTCGATCTGTTTGTGATCGGCACCGATAGTGCGCTCTATCACAAGTGGTTTGACGGCAATTCCTGGGGCCCGTCAGTGCTCGGCTACGAGAACATGGGCGGCATCGCCACCTCGCAGCCGCGCGTGGTCTCGTGGGCTTCCGGTCGGCTCGACGTCTTCCTCACCGGAACCAACAGCGCGTTGTTTCACAAGTGGTTCAACGGCGCAACGTGGGGTCCATCGCTCACCGGCTACGAGAGCCTGGGCGGAGTTATCACGTCGTTCGACGAAGCGGAGGTTCGAGCCGACACGGCGCGTTCCGCCACGGCAGGTTCAGACACGGCGGGTTCAGACGCGATGGACCGGGATACGAACTAGCGCCGCGTTTTGTCGCGCCGGATCGTATATAACCGGATCGAATACAACCGGGTGGGACTGCGTCGATACAAAGTCCCCCTCGGTTATATTTGGGCGGCTTACATTCGCGCTGGTCGCATTCGGGCCGGTCGCATTCGGGCCGGCGACGCTCACGCTGGCGACACCCGGGTTTGTCTGGGCGCCCTCCCGCACATGAACCCGCACGTTCAGACGACGGATGTCGGTGATCACGCGTGCAGGCACGGTCACTGTGAAAGGCAGCTCGGTTTCGGCCGGCCCGGCCTCTGCCATCTCAATTTCGGAGCGGGCCGGGATGTGAAAGCTGGTGCCGCTCATGATGGTGCTCGGGGCATCCGCGCGCGATACGTCTTCGACGAGCACGGTGACCGTGAACGCACCGATGGGTCGATCCCCATCGGCAAACTCGATGACGCCGGTCACCACGGCATTCTGCTCGGAGAGCGCTGACATGGCATCCATGGTGCCACCCCCGGCATGATTTCGCTGGGTATTCGCGCGGTTCGCGCTCGGTACTCTCGCTCAGCAGCTGATCTCAGCAACTCATCCCAGCACTGCGTTAATACCCCTACCGGTATGGGTGTATGGTCAAGTGAACAGCGCAGTTGCTGAGATAGTGAGGTCTGAAATGGCACGTGTCGTCGTACTGGGAGCCGGAGTATCCGGTCATACCGCAGCGCTTTATCTGAAGAAGCGACTGGGCAACGCCCACGAAGTGATCGTTGTCTCGCCCAACTCGAAGTGGAACTGGATTCCCTCGAACATTTGGGTGGGCGTGGGCAAGATGAGCGCCAACAAGGTGGTATTTTCGCTCGCACCGATCTACCGCCGCAAGAAGATTGATTTTCGCCAGGCCAAGGCCGTCGCGATTCGCCCCGATGGAGATGAGACCAGCCCGCAGGGCAGCGTCGACGTTGTGTACACCGATCCGGCGCGAACCGGCCAGACCGAACGCATCCGCTACGACTACCTGATCAATGCGACCGGACCGAAACTGAACTTCGAGGCCACCCCCGGCCTCGGGCCGGACGGCCACACAGTGTCGGTCTGCACTCCGAGCCATGCCGTCGAGGCGGCGAAGCACTTCGATTCCGTCATCGACGCACTCAAGGCAGGGAAGAAGCAGACCCTCGTCGTCGGCGTCGGCCACGGCACCTGCACCTGTGAGGGAGCGGCCTTTGAGTATGCCTTCAACGTGGAGCAAGAGCTGCGCAACGCCGGCGTGCGCGACAAGGCCGAGGTCATCTATCTCACCAACGAACACGAACTCGGCGACTTCGGCGTCGGTGGCATGACCTTCAACCAGGGTGGCCAACGCATCACGAGTGAAGTCTGGATGGATTCGCTGTTTCGGGAGCGGAATATGCGCGCCATCACCCAGGCCGCCGTGACCAAAATCGACCCCGGGGTCATCCACTACTCCCAGATCGACGGCACCGACAACACGCAGTCGTTCGACTTCGCAATGCTGTTGCCGCCGTTTCGCGGTGTCGGTCTCAAAGCCTTCGACCGCACCGGCACCGATATCACCGACGTGGTGTTCGCCCCGAACGGTTTCATGCGCGTGGACGCAAACTACACGGCGAAGCCCTTCGAAGAGTGGACAGCGCAGGACTGGCCGCGCACCTACCAGAACCCGTCCTTTCACAACGTGTTCGGCATCGGCATCGCGTTCGCTCCGCCGCACGCCATCTCCCGGCCGTATGCCACGCCTGGCGGCGTCGCCGTCGCGCCGGCACCTCCCCGCACGGGCATGCCCTCGGGCGCCATGGGCAAGATCGTCGCCATGACCATCTCCGACATGATTCTCCGCGGCGCGTCCGTACCGACCCACACCGGGTCAATGGGGGAAATGTCTGCCGCGTGCATCGCTTCGACCGGAACGGGACTGCTCACCGGTACCGCTGCCGCCATGTCGATGTCGCCGATCGTTCCCGATCTCGCGAAATATCCCGGCACCGCCGGTCGCCACCCCACCCAGACCACCGGCGACATCGGCCTTGCCGCTCACTGGGTCAAGCGCATTCTGCACACGATGTTCCTGTACAAGGCGAAGGCATATCCGTTCTGGTACCTCATTCCCGAGTGAGTTAGAAACCAGCCGGCATCCACTTTGCACCCTAGTTAGAAAGAGAACACCATGGACACCGCCCAAAGCCACATCGACGCCGCACCGTTGCCGAGCGCTCGCGAGCTGCGGCGACGCAGCAACGTGCTGGTTCAACTCGTGCGCTTTCTGAAAATCAACGTGTCGATGTACCTGCTCGCCAAACGTCACCACTGACGGTGCGCTTAGTTCTGAGCCAGGCCCACGAACATGGACTCGTGAAGTCCTAAAACGTGCTGCCGAATAATGGCCACGGCGGCCACCGGATCGTGCTCACGTAGTGCGTCTACTAAGAGCGCGTGCTCTCGATTGACGCCGTGCAGGTAGTCCACCGGGTAGGGCAGAAAATACCGATAGAGAGCATGGAGCGCGACACCGTATTGCGGTAGCGCCCAATCCAGCCCGCTGGCCGCGGCCACCCCGACGTGAAATCGTTCATCGGCCACGTGATAATCGCTCCAACTCTGCGCCGCCGCTGCCTGCGACACATACACGTCAAGCTCGTCGAGCTGCGGCACCGTAATATTCAGTGCCGCGTGGTGCACGAGCGCGCACTCGAGCAGCACTCGCTCGTCGATGAGTCGGTGCACATCAGCAGCGTCGGCCAGGTACGCGGTCATCGAGGCGACCGAAGCGGATGCCCGCGGGTCAGCCACAAAGGTCCCCCCGTTGCGTCCACGCTTACGGGACAGCACTCCCTCGTCAGCGAGGCTCTTCAGACCGCGGCGGGCAGTTATTTCGCTCACGTCGAGCGCAGCGGCCACGTCACGATCGGATGGCAACTGCTCCCCCGCGACCATAAGGCCCAACTCGATGGCAAGGGCGATGCGGGCACGCACCGTGTCGGTGGCGCTCAACCGGGTAATACCGGACACTGCCGGATTAACGAGCGCGGTGACGGTCACCTCAGCGTTCTCTCCATCAACCATCACGCACCCACAGTAGCTGTTGTGAACGGTGGTTTACTTCGGACTGGACAAAAGTGATCATTATGATCTAATTTATTTCTTGCAGACATAGTTGTCCATATCGAAGGAGTCACCATGCCACGAACAGTGCGCATCGCCGCGGTTCAGGCTGCCCCACTGCCGATCGGAGCGCCACTGGCCGATTTCGCCGCCGAGGTTCGTCGAGTCCTCGATGACGATCCAACCATTGCGTTCGTGGTGTTCCCCGAGTTACACCTCTTCGGGACCGAAACAGGACCGGCCGCCACCCTGGGCCTGGACGAGCGCAACGATCTGCTGCGGGCATCCGCTGTGTCGCTGGATGGTGAGCTGATCGCGGGGCTCGGTGCTATTGCCCGCTCGGCGGGCGTCTGGCTACTGCCGGGCAGCATCTGCGAACGTGGGCCGGACGGCGAGCTCTTCAACACCGCCGTGGTGTTTTCCCCAGCGGGCGAGCTCATTGCCAGCTATCGCAAAATCTTCCCGTGGCGACCGTACGAACCATACGAACCGGGCGACAGTTTTGTCGTGTTCGATGCCCCCGGAATCGGCCGCTTCGGGCTGTCAATCTGTTACGACGCCTGGTTTCCCGAGGTGACCAGGCACCTGGCCTGGATGGGGGCGGAGGTCATCCTCAACATTGTCAAGACCACCACCCCCGACCGCGCCCAGGAGGTTGTGCTCGCCCAGGCCAATTCCATCGTCAACCAGACCTTCACGGTGAGCGTGAATTGTGCCGAACCGTTCGGTCAAGGCCGAAGCCTGATCGTAGACCCGGAGGGTGCCGTTCTCACGGAATCCGCCGGCGCCACCGCGGGAATTCTCGTGCACACCCTCGATCTGGACCAGGTCGCCCGAGTGCGAGCGCAGGGCACGGCCGGCACCAATCGCATGTGGGAGCAGTTTCTGCCCGGCGACGCCCCGCTCGATCTGCCGCTCTATTCAGGTTGCATTGATCCCCACAGCTGGACGCCAGCACCCGCCACAACTCCCGCCACTCCCCTGGAAACGGATTCCTGATATGACCGGTACACCAACCCTCGCCCGCACCCTGGGCTTGCGCTCCCTCGTCCTGTTCGGCCTGGCCTATATGACTCCACTGATCGTGCTCGGTATCTTCGGCGTCGTCGCCGAAACGACCGGGGGCGCTAGCGGCTCGGCCTATCTGGTCGCGCTCGTGGCCATGCTGTTCACCGCGTCAAGCTACGGGCGCATGGCCGCCGCGTACCCGGTGGCGGGCTCCGCGTATACCTACGTGCGGCGCACCGTCGACCCGCGGGTGGGCTTTCTGGTCGGCTGGGCCGTGCTGCTCGACTATCTCTTTCTCCCCATGGTGATCTGGCTCATTGGTGCTGCCTATCTCGAAGCTCAATTTCCGGGGATTCCAGCCTGGGCCTGGATCGTTGGCTTCGTCGTGATCACAACACTGCTGAACATTCTGGGCATCAAGGTTGCCGACAAGGCCAACTTTCTCCTCATGGCCTTTCAGGTGCTCGTCATCGGGGCCTTCGTGGCCCTGTCGATCGCCTCGATCGTCGCCAGCCAGGGTGCCGGGGGTCTGATCGATGCGTCACCGTTTGCGAACCCAACCTCTACCTTCGCCGGTATCACCGCTGGTGCGGCGATCGCCGCCTACTCCTTCCTCGGTTTCGACGCCGTCACCACGTTTACCGAGGAGACCATCAACCCGCGCAAGACCGTGCCGCGCGCCATCCTGTTGGTCGCTCTCATCGGCGGTTCAATCTTCGTGCTCGTTTCTTACACCACGCAGCTCGTGCGCCCCGGCGGAGTCTTCACCGATTCCTCGTCGGCCGCGTTCGATATCGCCATGCACATCGGTGGCAACCTGTTTGGCGCTATCTTTTTGGCGGGCCTCGTCATTGCCCAGTTCGCCTCCGGCCTCGCAGCGCAGGCAGCGGCTTCCCGGCTCCTGTTCGCCATGGGCCGCGATGGCGTGCTCCCGCGCCGCATTTTCGGCGAAGTCAGCAAGCGCTTTCGCTCCCCTATGTTCAACCTCCTCATCATCGGCGTCGTCGGTTTCATCGCGATCTTTCTCGACGTCGCAACATCCACCTCGTTCATCAACTTCGGGGCGTTTGTCGCGTTCACCATGGTCAACGTCGCGGTTATCTTCTACTTTGTGCGGCAGCGCCGCCAAGGCAACCACCTCAACCCCGTGTTCTATTTCGTCATTCCACTGGTCGGCGGCGTGATCACGCTGTATCTGCTCACCCGCCTGGACTCGAACGCCATCGTGCTCGGCCTGAGCTGGCTCGCGGTCGGCATCATTGTGTTGGGCATCCTGACGCGCGGATTCCGCCGGCAGCCTCCCGAAATGGACTACGTCGAAGCGGATGACGCTGCGCTCGTCCCCGAAACACGCTGACAACGCCCGCCCGGTAGCGGTTTAGGCTGACAGCAGGCGTGTCGGCACAGGAAGGTGGGGTGGGCATGAGAGTCAGCCTCGCCCAGATCGCTTCGGGCACCGACACCGGGCAGAATTTGGAGCTGATTCGGCGGGCCGCTCACCGGGCAGCGACTGCCGGCGCCGACCTGGTCGTGTTTCCCGAATACGCCATGTACGAGAAGAGAATGGTCGATGCGAGCTTCGCCGCCGTCGCCGAACCGGTGACCGGTCCGTTCGTTGCGGCTCTGACGGCCATCGCAGTGGCGGAAAATATCACCCTCGTCGCGGGAATCGTCGAGGCCAACGAGCACGACACCCGACCATTCAACACCATCGTGGTGCTCGGGCCCGACGGGGTGCTGCAGGCGCGGTATCGCAAAATGCATCTCTTCGATTCCTACGGCTTTCGTGAGTCCGACTGGATCTGCCCCGCCTCCGACCCCGCCGCCGTGTTCTGTGACGTTACCGGGCGGTCGGGCGAGCAACTGCGAATCGGCCTCATGACCTGCTACGACCTGCGCTTTCCCGAACTCGGACGGGAGCTCGCTGACGCCCAGGCCGAACTGGTACTGGTCTGCTCCTCATGGGTACCCGGCCCCGACAAGATCGAACAGTGGCGAATTCTCACCCAGGCCCGGGCCATTGAAAACTCCTACTTCGTCGGTGCGGTCTCGCAATGTCCACCGATCTCAATCGGACGCAGCCTCATCGCCGACCCAGCCGGCCGGGTGCTCGGCGAACTGGCAATAGCGCCAGACCTGATCACGGTAAACGTTGACAGTGATCAGGTTTGGCGGGCGCGTCAGCGACATCCTTCCCTCGACCAGAGACGCCACACCATTGAACGCCGCGAATAGGGATTCTGGGGTTGCTCGACCGGCTCGAATTGCCTCGTATTGCCTCGAATTGCCTCGAAAACGTTACCGCGGCGCTCGAATATAACTTCGCGCAGATTTCCCAGAATATCTGAGATTCCCTCGACTTTGGTGCGTGGTTTTGGTACAATGAAACCATGAGCCAGCGCGGCGATACTCCTCAGCAGGGCAGCGCCGTTGCTTTTCATGCGGCCTATGGTTGGTGGCCGGTATCGTCGGCAGAACTTCGCGAGTTCGAGGCGTTTCAGGCTCAGTGCGCGGCCGACTGGCGTGAATACCTTGCCGCCGACACCTCCGACGAGATCGCGGCCGAGTACGTCGCTGAGTATGTCGATGCTGAGTATGGCGCTGCTGGTTATGGCGCTGCTGCTTATGGCGCTGCTGACGAGCGTCAGTGCTGGCAACCCAGCAACCCCGAGCCCGCCAGCGCCCCGGCCAGCAGCACGGCCGGCAGCACGACCGGCAGCACTGACACTGACACTGACACTGACACCGACACTGACACTGACACCGACACTGACACTGACAGCGACAGCGACAGCGACAGCGACAGCGACATAATCGACGATCTCCCCGGCGCCCCGATCGAAGATCTTGCTGGTGACTCGGCGGAGGATCTCGATCCGTTTCAGCGCAAGCTGGCGCAGTTCGTGGACCGTGCGGTGCAGTTGGAGAAAACCATCGCACGGGCACAGGCCAGCAAAGCCGAGGTACTCGCCGACGCCTGGAACTTCGTGTCCAGCACCGCCGAGACCGGCCGGCCGCAGGCCGGACCCGGGCATGAGCACGACTGGAACGCCACCTTCGCCGCCCAGCAAGGCCTCGTCGCCGAAATGGCGTGCGCGCTCCGCATCCCCTACGGCACCGCGTCCGGACTGCTCCAGGAGAGTTGGACCCTGGTCGAATCCCGCCCCCACACCCT
>NZ_JASISY010000030.1 GCF_030063365.1 Cryobacterium sp. PH29-G1
CCCAGTCGTGTTCGTGCTTCGGACCGGCCTGTGGGCGGCCGGTTTCGGCGGTGTTGGTGGTGTAGTCCCACGCTTCGGCGAGGACCTCGGCTTTGCTCGCCTGGGCCCAGGCGATGATCTTCTCGAAGTACAGCGCCCGGTCCACGAACTGCGCCTGATGCCGCTGGAACGGACTCAAGCCATCGGCCGCACTACTGCCGGGCGAACTACTGCCGGGCGAACTGCTGCCGGTCGGACTGCTGTCGGTCGGTAGCGGCTGGCCCGGTTCGTTGTCGCTATCGCGCTCGGTGCGGAGATGCTCGGTGCGGAGATACTCGGAGTAGAGGAATTCCTCGCGCAGGTCATCATCGAACAGGTGCTCGGGCGGCACAGCGGCGAACACCTCGGTCAGGTCCAGGCCGGCCGGCAGAGGCGGACCATCAGGCATCTCACGGCGATAGAGCGCCCGGCCGACAGCATCCGTTACGACAGTATCCGCCAGGAAGGGGTCCGGGCTGAAGGGATCGGCATTGAAGGGATCGGTATCGACGTCTTCGAGCGCGTCGTACGGAGCGAACTGACCGAGGCCCTCGGCAACCTCGAACCGCCAGTCGGCCTGGCACTGCGCCCAGAACGCATCAAATTCAGCGCGCTCCTCGGG
>NZ_JASISY010000031.1 GCF_030063365.1 Cryobacterium sp. PH29-G1
TTGATGGTGCAGCAGGCCACCGGTTTGAGTCGGGTCGAGGCCGGCCGGCTGGTTGCTGTCGGGGTGCTGATGAGCGACACGGAGACGGCGGAGCGGGAGGCTGCCGCCGCGCGGGAAGCCGCTGCCGAACGGGAAGCCGCGCGGGTGGCGCAGGCCGCCGCCGATGCTGCGGCTGACACCGCCGCCGCCGCCGCTGACGCCATCGAGGCTGCGGTCGATGCGCAGCGTGCGGCGGAGTGGGAAGCGGCCCAGTGGGAGGCGCGGGAGGCCGATCGGGCCGCCGCGTGGGCCGAGCTGCACCCCGACCTGCCGCTCCCTGACGCGCCGCCCCGGCCTGGGCCGGTCATCGCAACGGTTCCGATCGCACCGGTCGTGCTGGTGCCACTGGTACCACCGCTGGTGCCTCCGCTGCCACCGCTGCCGCCGCTGCCGCCGCTGCCGCTGGTACCGGTGGTGCCTCCGGTGGTGGTCCCGTGGCAGGCGCCGATTATGCACGCGATCACCGCGGGCATTTTTTCGCCCGGTGTCGGCGATGCCCTGCTGCGCGGCCTCGGCACCCTCGACCAGGCGATCACGGCCGAGAAACTCGCCGCCGCCC
>NZ_JASISY010000003.1 GCF_030063365.1 Cryobacterium sp. PH29-G1
GAACTCGCGAAGTTCTGCCGACGATACCGGCCACCAACCATAGGCCGCATGAAAAGCAACGGCGCTGCCCTGCTGAGGAGTATCGCCGCGCTGGCTCATGGTTTCATTGTACCAAAACCACGCACCACAGTCGAGGGAATCTCAGATATTCTGGGAAATCTGCGCGAAGTTATATTCGAGCGCCGCGGTAATGTTTTCGAGGCGATTCGAGCCCTTCGACCTTCGGTCGTCGGGCGAGCTCGCCGAGACCCGAAGTATCGACGGGCTCGCCCGACGGGCACAGCGAACTACCCGCGGCGCGAACCGAGGCTCTCGAGCAGGCGCTCCTCGGCGTCGTGACCGGGCGCGATTCCGCCCGGAATGCGCAGGTAAAAGAACACACCGCCGACCCACCACAGACCGAACAACAACCAGGGTTCGACTGACAGGGCCGCGGGCATCCCCGGCAGGTACAGGCTGAGAAGGGCCAGGCAGAGCGCGGCCGCGGCGACGCCGATCACGATTCCACCGTTGCCCTTGCCGCCAATGCGCAGCGGGCGGTCCATTTTCGGTTCGCGACGGCGAAGCATCACGAAGGCGATGGCAACCAGAATGTAGGCGATGACAATGCTGGGGGCACCTGAGTCCACGAGCCAGCCGAGCATCTGCGTGCCGAAGAACGGAGCCAGGAATGACAACGCGCCGATGAAGTACAGGGCGTTGGTGGGCGTACGAAACTTGGGGTGCAGCTTGCCGAACCAGCCCGGCAGCATGCCGGAACGCGCCATCGAGAACATGAGGCGCGAGGCCCCGAGCAGCAACGAGTTCCACGAGGTCAGGATTCCGGCGATTCCACCGGCGATGAGCACCTTCGCCATGACGTCACTGCCGAACAAGGCGCCCATGGCGTCCGCTGTGGCAATGTCGGTCTGTCCGATATCGGAGGCCGACATCGACGACGAGGTGGTCAGCACGATCATGACATACCAGATGGTCGCGAGAATGACGGCGATGACGACAAGCTTGCCGATCTGGCGCGGTGCCACGTTGACTTCTTCGGCGGACTGCGGAATGACGTCAAAGCCCACAAACAGGAAGGGCACGACGACCAACACCGCGAAGAACCCGCCCATGCCACCGGTGAAGAACGGCTGCATGTGCGTGGTCGAACCGCCGGTGAACGAGCCGAACACGAGCATAGCCCCGATGATCAGCAGAAATAGCACCACGAAGGTCTGCACGACACCGGCAAGCTTGACACCGCGGATGTTGATACCCGTGATCACGACGGCCGCCACGGCGCCCACCAGAGCCCACGTCAAATACACCTGCTCACCGGCAATCTGCCAGATTGGGATGTGACTCAGGTCGGTAAAGAGATAACCGGCCGTGCGCGGTAGCGCGACAGCCTCGAACGCGACGATGGTGACGTAGCCACCGGTGATCGCCCACGATCCGATGAATGACCAGCGCGGCCCCATGGCGCGCAGCAAAAAGTTGTGTTCACCACCGGCCTTGGGCATGGCGGCGGTCAACTCGGCGTAGGTGAGGCCGACGATGCCCATGATGACGCCACCGGCGATCATGGCGGTGACGGCGCCCATCGTGCCGGCTTCGTTGATCCAGCCGCCGGTCAACACGACCCAGCCAAAGCCGATCATGGCTCCGAATCCGAGGGCAAGCGCATCTCGATTTCCGAGCACTTTCAGCAAGGATGGTGCGTGGTGGTGATGCGTGGTATTGATGGTGTCCCCATTTTTGTGTCGGCTCGCATCAACGCTGATAGGACGCCGGATGGTGCGCTGGCGACGAGCCGATCGGCCCGTCACGCTTCGCGCGTTCAGGTTGTCAGTCTGTCACCTCAGGGGGGGCGCACGTCACTCCGGGGTCATTCCGGCAACGCTACCCGCGGCCGATCCACCGGTCCATTGACCGGTACACACCGAAAACCCGCCCGGCGACGGCATCCCACACGATTAACGGCAGTACGCCGCGCAGCACCTTGGAGAGGTGCACCGTCCAGGGCAGCAGAAGCTGCGGCGTGCCAGCGAGCATCGCCCGCCAGACCCGGTCAACCACGTATTCCGGGGTCATCAGCGGAGTGAGAAGCGGGCCGCGAGCACCCGCGAACATTCCGGTGTCGATGTAGCTGGGGCACACCGTGGTCACCTTGACGTAGCCGTGCCCCTGCTGCACCAGTTCGAGCCGCAACGAATCGCTCCAGCCGATCAGTGCCGCTTTCGACGCGGCATAGACACTCATCCGCGGGTTACTGAGGGTGCCGGCGGCCGACGCGATGTTCACGATGCGTGACTCGCGGTATCCGCTCGCAATCATCGCCGGCAGGAACTCGCGGGTGATGTACATCGGCGCGAGCGCGTTGATCTGCATCGTCGGGCGGGTGTCGGCGCCGTTGTCGTGCTCCCAAAAGTACTTGCCCCGAACGATTCCGGCGTTGTTGATGACCACATCGGGATCGCCGATCTCGGTGCGTACCCGCTGCGCGGTCTGCGCGATGGCACCCAGATCGGCGATATCAACGACGTACGGCGCAACCTGCGTGCGCCCATTCGAGCGTTCGGTGAGAATGGCGGCAGTCGCGGCGAGCGCGGCGCCGTCACGGTCCCAGAGAATGACAGTTTTCGCCCCCTCCGCGACGGCGCGTTCGGCATATAGACGGCCCATTCCCATGGCGGCTCCGGTAATCAGCACGCGGGCTCCGGCGACGGTTCGACTCATACCCCCATCATGCCGCCTACGCGCACCGACCGGAGCGTTCCGCCACGGGACTACGCTCGATTTAGCGCGAGATTCGGGGAGGTGCGCATGAACTTTCAGACCCTCGCGATTATCTCGGTGATCGCACTGCTCGGACCATTGCTCGCGACGCCGCGCCGCTGGAACATTCCCGTCGTCATCGGCCAGCTCGGTGCCGGCGTGATCGTCGGCCGAACCGGCTTCGGACTCATCGATGCCACCGACCCGACCCTGACGCTGCTCGCGGATATCGGATTCGCCCTGATCATGTTCGTGGCCGGCACACACGTGCCGATTCGCTCCAGCGCGATCAGACCCGCCCTGTCGGCCGGCCTGGCGCGAGCGATACTCGTCACGGTGTCGGCCAGCGCCCTCGGCGTGGCTATCGCCCTCATTTTCGGCACCCAGCACGCTCCTCTCTATATAGTGTTGCTCGCTTCATCGTCGGCCGCGCTCGTGCTGCCGCTCATTCGCTCTCTCGGACTTCGCGGACGATGGATGCTCGAGCTCACCGCGCAGGTCGCCATCGCCGATATTGCGGCGATCGTGGCCCTGCCGCTCGCCATCGATCCCCCGAACGCCGGCCGCGCCGCCCTCGGTGCGGCTCTGGTCGCAGCCCTGGCCGTTGCGCTCTATATTGTGTTGGCTTGGTTGGAACGCACTGGTTCCCGGCTGCGGCTGCACAAGCTTTCGGCGAATCGCAAATTCGCCCTGGAGCTGCGGATCCAGCTGGCGATCCTGTTCGCTCTCTCGGCCGTCGCCGTGTTCAGCCACGTCTCGGTCATGCTCGCCGGGTTCGCGTTCGGCCTCGCTGTGGCCGCGGTCGGCGAACCGCGCCGCCTCGCCCGCCAGCTGTTTGCCCTCGCTGAGGGGTTCTTCGGACCGCTCTTCTTCGTCTGGCTCGGCGCTTCGCTCGCGCTGCGCGACCTCGCCGAGCACCCACAGATGATTGCACTCGGCCTCGCGCTCGGTCTGGCAACCCTGCTCACCCACGCGACGACCCGCGTGCTCGGCCTCCCGTTGTCCTTCGGCCTGTTGTCGGCCGCCCAACTCGGCATTCCGATCGCGGCCGCAACTATTGGCACCCAGCTGCAGGTGCTCGTCCCCGGCGAGGCCGCCGCCCTGCTGCTCGGTGCACTCGTGACCATCGCGGTGACCGCGGCGGCAAGCGGATGGGCGCAGCCGCGCGCGGCATCCGTTGAGAAGGATTTGGCTTAGAGGAACATCAGCACGATGCCGACGATGCCCGCCACGACGCCCAGGCCGAGCAGCACGATCCCGGTGAGGCGCAGCCCTTTACCGTCGTGTTCCGGGTCGTGAGTGCGGCAACGCTCGGGAGCTCGCCGGCGAAACCACAGTACGACGTCAGTGCCGGGGGTGAGCAGGTGAGTCTCATGGGTGTCCGCCGGGCACTCGTGCACGTCACCGACGTTATCGAACCAGCGGATGACCGTGCCCGCGGCAGAGGCAGCAATCACGGCATGCGTTTTTACCCATTGGCCGCTGAAACCGCGCACGCCCAGTCCGACGATGAAGAGCGCAGCTCCCACGACCAGACCCACGACGGTGAGGATTTCGGTGAGAATGCCGAAGAAGGAGATCGGATCCACGGGCCACCTCATACTCATGCTCGGTGGCCCCAAATTGGACCGTCAAATCGATAGTATCGTTTGGTTTGGCGCAGAAGCTGCGCCGTATTATGGCCTGATGAGATTCGGCCTGTTTATACCTCAAGGATGGCGCCACGATCTGGTCGGGATCGAGCCGGCTCAACAGTGGTCGACGATGAGCGGCCTCGCCGCACACGCCGATGCGGGGAGATGGGAATCGATCTGGGTTTACGACCACTTTCACACCGTGCCGGTGCCCAGCGAGCAAGCCACCCACGAGGCGTGGTCATTGATTTCCGCCTTCGCTGCCACCACCACCCGGGTGCGATTGGGCCAGATGTGCACCTGCATGAGCTACCGTAACCCGGGCTACCTGGCCAAGGTCGCCACCACGGCCGACATCATCTCGGGCGGACGCATCGAGATGGGTATCGGCGCGGGCTGGTACGAGCACGAGTGGCGCGCCTTCGGCTACGGGTTTCCCCGTGCCGGCGAGCGTCTCGCCCGCCTCGATGAGGGCGTGCAAATTCTGAAGCAGGCCTGGACGACGGGCACCGCCACCCTCGACGGCGAGCACTACCAAATGGATGGCGCCATCTTTCGGCCGCTGCCGCTGCAGCAGGGCGGCATTCCGATCTGGATCGCTGGTGGTGGCGAGAAGGTCACGCTGCGCATCGCTGCCCAGTACGCCGATTACACGAACTTCGACGGCTCGCCCGAGGGCTTCTCCCACAAGAGCACGCTGCTGGCGGCGCACTGCGTGACCCAGGGCACCGACTTCGAAGCGATCACCCGGTCGGCCAACTACAACACGGTAATCGGTGCAACGGAGGCGGAGGTCGCCGACCGCCTGGACGCGATCGAAGCGCGGGTAACTCCCTACCTGGGAGTTACGGGCGCCGAGAAGTTCATGGCGGAGTATCGAAGCGGCACCGCCGCGGGCGTTGGCACGCCCGAACAAATCGTCGAGCGTCTCGGTGCGATGAATAAGCGCGGCCTCGGCTACGCCATCCACTACTTTCCCGAGGCGGCCTATGACCGCTCCGGCATCGAGCTGTTCGAACGCGAAGTGCTGCCCGCCCTGCAGTGATCCCCGAGCAATCACCGCCGAGGCCGGTCTGACACACTGGATTCAATGAAGCTCACCGACAATGAGGTGCCGGCCTGGTGGCGCGGCCTTGGCCTGCCCGGACTGGTCGACCTGCACACGCATTTTCTCCCCGAGCGCATGTTGCGACGCGTCTGGGCGCACTTCGATGAGATCGAGCCGCTGATCGGCCATCAGTGGCCGATTCGGTATCGCGATGATCAGAACGCACGGCTGGCAACGATTCGCCGCCTCGGCGTGCGACGCTTCACCGCGCTGTCGTATGCGCATCGCCCCGGCATGGCGGCTTCGCTGACGGATTTCTCCCTCACTCTGGCCGAGGAGCACCCCGATTGCGTGCCGAGTGCCACGTTTTATCCCGAGGAGGGAGTGCTCGAGCAGGTGCAGTCGGCCCTGGACCGGGGCGCTCGGGTATTCAAAATTCACGCCCAAATCGGGGCATTCGACCTGCGTGAGCCCGTCCTTGACCCGGTCTGGGGGTTGCTCGCCGACGCTGCGATTCCGGTCGTGATCCACGTCGGCAGCGGACCGGTGGCACGGCCGGGAATCACCGGACCGGACAAGCTCGCGGGAGTACTGGCTCGGCATCCGCTCTTAACGGCCGTGGTCGCCCATTTGGGTGCCCCGGAATATGGCGAGTTTCTGGATCTGGCCGAAAAATACCCCTGGGTGCACCTCGACACCACCATGGTATTCACCGATTTTTTCGAGCAACTCGCGCCGTTTGATCCGGCCTTGCTCTCCCGGCTGGCCGACCTGCCCGATCGAGTGGTGTTGGGCAGCGACTTTCCCAACATTCCCTATCCGTATGCGCACCAGCTTGAGTCGCTCGACCGCCTGCGAGATTGGGAACCCCGGCTCGACGACAATTGGCTGCGCGCCGTCTGCTGGTACAACGGGCTGCGCCTGATCGGCGAATAGACCGCCGGCTGCCCGAAATGAAAGCGTGCGCAGAATGAGTGCCACGAATAGCGATTCTCAGCGCTAAAACCCGGTCAGAGCCAGCATTCGTTGCGAATTTTTGCAAGAAAACGCCGCGCACAGCCCGATATTCTGAAGGCACGCTTTGGCGTGTACGCCCGCCGCGACCGCGGCACTCACGAGAACGGGAGGTTCCCATGTCGATATCTGTTGAAAAAACACACGTAGCTAACGCTCTGGTCGGTGAGCCCGAGGTTCTCGAGGACGGCGGCAGTCCCCTCGCGCAGCACCCCGCCTGGCTGAGCCTGAAGGCCGCAGCGACAGCACTGCAGGGTCTGCAGGCACAGGACGGGTCCATCACAGATACCGAACGACACGCGGATGCCGCGGCATCCGTTTCGCTGATCACCGCAGCGGTTAAAGAGCTCGCGCCAGAGTTTGCGCACGATGTCGCTTATCTGGCGGCCCTGACCGTGGATTTCGACCGCTGGGTCTCCGACAGCTTCGGCGTGCCCGACTTCTACGACTCCCTGATGGCCTTTCAGCCGCAGCAACACCGGGTGAACGGGCTACGGCACCTCGTGGTCTTTCCGATGTACACCCAGAACGGCAGTGCCAATCGCTTGGTCGAAGCCGTGCTGATCGAGGTCATCTGGCCGGAATTCATCGGCGAACTCGAAGCCGGCTATACGAACAAACTGTTCGTTCCGATTCGTTTTCTCGACTTCACCGCCGGCTATGACACCAACTCGGCCGTCTTGTTCCCCGAAACGGTCGCGATGCGACAGATTCCCACGTTTACCTGGGGGGCGATCTTCGCCGACCGCGAAGCCGCCCGTTTTCGCCGGGTCGTGCGTGCTGCCGCCCAGATCACTCGGCTTGAACTGCCCGCCGACGCGGCCCTGCTGCTCGACGACCAGCAACTGACCGAAGAGACCTTCGTGATGTGGGATCTCATTCACGACCGCACGCACATGCGCGGGGATCTGCCGTTCGATCCGTTCATGATCAAGCAACGCATGCCGTTCTTCCTCTATTCGCTCGAGGAATTGCGTTGCGACCTCACCGCTTTTCGCGAGTCTGTCACGATCGAACGCAGCGAGCTGGCCAGTCCTGAGGCGCGTCGGCACGCGAAACTGGTGCAGTACGCGGTCATCTTCGACCGCATCTTTCGGTTTGCCATCACCGGCAACCGGGTGCGCAACTATGACGGTCTCGGCGGACAGCTGTTGTTCGCCTGGATGCACCAGCACGGCGTGCTGCACTGGACCGACACCCGGCTCACCTTCGATTGGGAAGCCGTACCCGAGGTTGTCATTGCCCTCGGAACGCAGATCGACGAGCTGTACTGGGCTTCGATCGACCGACCCAAGAAGGCGCACTGGCTGGCAGCCTACGAGATGATCTCGAAGACCCTCACCCCGAACCCGGCGTCGAGCTGGGCGCGCGGGCTGCCGCTCGAAATACTCGCCGGAGCGCCCAAGGGCTATACCGATCAGGTTCTCGACGACGAATTTCCGCTGTCGATGTTCTTCGAAGCGCTCGAAAAGAAGATGCGTGCGGTCATCGACTCGACGGCCGGCATCACCGGAAGCGCGGTCGACTAATGAGCGTCAGTCCGGCCGTCGCCGGCCGCACCGTGCTGATCGCCGGCGCGACCAGCACGGCCGGGCTGGCGGTCGCTGCATCGCTGGCGGATGCCGGCGCACACGTCTCCGCCGTCGGCTCCAACCTCGCCCGCCTCCAGTCGGTGCTGGCAGTGGCACCCGGCGCCGCGCTCTACGAGTGCGACCTCACCGACTTTGGGGCGGTGACCTCGCTGGCCGGGGCGATCGGCCCCATTGACGGGCTGATTCACCTGGTGGGCGGATGGCGCGGCGGCGGCGGTCTCGCCGGCCAGACCGACGAGGACTGGGATTTTCTGCACTCCCATGTGGTCACCACGCTGCGCAACACCACTCGGGCGTTCAACGCCGACCTGCTCGCCTCGTCGGCCGGTCGGCTGGCAATTGTGTCGAGCGTATCGGTGGACCGCCCCACTCCCGGCGGGGCGAACTACGCTGCGGCGAAGTCCGCGGCCGAGACGTGGGTGCGCGCGGTCGGGCACGGGTTTGCGAAAGCCGGCGATACCGCCGCGGCCACAATTTTTGTCGTGCGTTCGCTCGACGGTCTCGAGGGCGAGTTGGCGGGGCGTGTGGCGGGGCTGTGGGATGAGTCGGCAGCATCCGCTCCTCTCGCCCGGATCGTGCTCGCGCCGAACCCGGCCGAGTAACACCGGTACCGATTGCCGACACCGCAGCGGGGGCACGCTACCGTGGGGGCATGAGCAATTCGGTCGCGTCCGTCGCCCAGAATTGGCGTCGGCCACGACCGACGCCCCGCGAGGCCCGCACCGATCTGTGGGTCGCGCTCGCCTTGGCTGCCGCGACCGCTCTGAGTGCCTCGCTCACGCGCAGCGCCGGCACGTTCAACGAATCGCCGCTCTGGCAAGTCATCCTCTGGGTCGTGCTCATCACCCTGCCACTGGCCGTACGACGTCGGTGGCCCGAGGCCGTAGCCGTCGTGGTCTCGGTGGTCTTCGCTGCCGGAGCACTTCTCGAAGCCAGCGATGCACTGTTCTCGAACATCTGCCTCTATCTCGCTATCTACTCGGTCGGCGCCTGTAGTCGCCACCGCGTGGCCGCCATTTGGGTGCGCGTTGGGATCGTCGCGGCAATGTTCACCTGGCTGTTTGCGCAGCTCATCGTGCAAGCCAACCAGGCGACGATGCTGCCGGAGCTCTCGCGAGATGGGTTCTTCTCCCCCTACGCGGCATTCGGGCTTCTTCAGGTGCTCATCAATCTGTTGTATTTCGGTGCAGCCTGGTACTTCGGCAATTCGGCGTGGACGTCAGCCCGCAAGGGTGCGGCTCTGGCCGAGAGCACCGCAGAGCTCGTCGCGGAACGAGAACACTCCGCCGCTCAGGCGATCACGCTGGAACGCGTGCGTATCGCCCGAGAATTACACGACGTAGTCGCCCACCACGTATCGGTCATGGGCGTGCAGGCCGGCGCAGCTCGGCGCATCCTGAATCGCGACCCGGGCCAGGCCGCCAACGCCCTCACCGTCATCGAGCAGAGCGCACGCAACGCGGTCGAAGAGCTACACACCATGCTCGGCACCCTGCGTTCCGACAACCCGAACAGCATCGAACTGACCAGTCAGAGCAGCAGCACGCGCGGTATCGCCCAACTCGACGAACTAGCCGCCGAGAGCCGCAGTGCCGGCATTCCCGTGCGCTTGTCAGTCGTCGGCCTCGAGCGAGCGATTCCCGCCACCATTGGCCTGAGCATCTATCGCATCGCTCAGGAGGCACTAACGAACACCCGCAAACACGGGGGCCCCGGCACCAGTGCCGAGCTGCGCCTGCGCTACGAAACGGACGCCGTCGAACTCGAGATCACCGACGACGGCGTTGGTCCGCGGCGACAATTCGCAGCGGCGATGTCCGGCAGCGCGGCAGCGCACGATACCGGCCACACCACCGGGCTGGGTCAGCGCGGCATGCGGGAACGTGTAGCGGCTGTCGGCGGCGAGCTGCACCTGGGTGGTCGACCACGCGGCGGTTACCTCGTGCGAGCCCGGTTTCCGCTCATGAATCGGCAGTCGGCATGAGCATCCCCGACATTCGGGTACTCCTGGTCGATGATCAGACGCTCGTGCGTGCCGGCCTTCGCATTATTTTGGAATCCGAGCCGGGCATCCGTGTCATCGGCGAAGCCGCCGACGGCGCAGTAGCACTGAATCAGGCCCGCGAACTCGACCCCGACGTGATCTGCATGGACGTGCAGATGCCGGGTGTTGACGGGCTCAGCGCCACCCGGTCCATCATCGATGACCCAGAAATTCACTCCGCCGTACTTATGCTCACCACCTTCGACCGGGAAGACTACCTATTCGCGGCGCTGCAGCACGGAGCGAGCGGATTCATCCTCAAGAACTCCACTCCGGAGGCGCTGATCGCGGCCGTGCAGGTACTCGCTCGCGGCGACGCCCTACTGTCGCCCGACGTCACCCGGCGGGTGATCGAGCGGTGTGTGAACCCGGGCGGGACATCCGCATCGGCCGCGGTGCTCACCCACGCGGCACCGAGCGGGCTGCAGGAACTGACCGAGCGAGAGTCCGAGGTGTTTGTGTTGCTCGCCCACGGGCTGGCCAACGCCGAGATTGCCGAACGACTCTTTCTCGGTGAAGCGACGGTGAAATCGCACGTGTCCAAGGTGTTGATGAAGCTGGGACTGCGCGATCGCATCCAAGCCGTCGTCTACGCCTACGAGCACCGCGTTGTCGTTCCCGGCGGCCCGCTCACGGCCTAGCTCACCGCCCAGCTCCCCCGGACGGCGGAGACTGTATCAGTCGCGCGACGGATGTGCGAGTGGCCACCGCACGCTACCGTGAAGACACGTATAACGAAAGGGCGAGCATGCTCGACATTAGGGGAGTCACCAAGAGCTACGGCGCCAGGCGGGTGCTCACCGATGTGAGTTTCACCGTGGGGGACGGACGGATGACCGGCTTCGTCGGCGCGAACGGAGCCGGCAAGACCACCACGATGCGCATCATTCTCGGGGTGCTCTCCCCCGACTCCGGCACCGTCCTCATCGACGGCGTGCCGGTCACGGCCAGCGATCGCCGCCGCTTCGGCTACATGCCCGAGGAACGCGGGCTCTACCCGAAGATGAAGGTCGCCGAACAGCTCGTCTACCTGGCCCGCCTGCACGGACTGTCGCCGGCATCCGCTCGCCGCAACACCGCCGATCTGCTGGCACGTCTCGGTCTCGACGCGCGCGCCGGCGACACCGTTGAGTCGCTCTCGCTCGGCAACCAGCAGCGCGCTCAGATCGCCGCCGCACTCGTGCACGACCCCGAATTTTTGGTGCTCGACGAGCCGTTTTCTGGCCTTGACCCGCTCGCGGTCGAGGTCGTCATGACCGTGCTCGCTGGCTTCGCGGCCCAGGGCGCACCCGTGCTGTTCTCCTCACACCAGCTCGACATTGTCGAACGGCTCTGCGACGACCTCGTCATCATCGCCGACGGTGAGATTCGCGCGAACGGTTCCCGTGAGGCCCTGCGCGAACAGCACAGCAGCCCGCGCTTTGAGATTCGCACCGCGGGTGACACCGGCTGGATCCGCGAAGTACCCGGCATTACCGTGATCGACTTCGACGGTGACTTCGCCATCTTCGAAGCAGAAACGGATGTCGCCAGCCAAGACGTTCTGCACCGTGCGGTTGCGCTCGGCTCGGTACATACCTTCAGCCAGCAGAGACCCACCCTCGCCACCATCTTCAAGGAGGTCATCGCGTGAGCAACGCCACCCGCCCGGTGCACACCGCGCCCACCTTCGCTCAGAGCGTCTGGCTGGTTTCCAACCGTGAGATTTCGGCGCGCCTGCGCAGCAAGTCCTTTCTCATCGCCACCGGAATTCTGCTGCTCCTCTCGATGGCCTCGGTCATTGTGGGCAGCATCGCCAGCCAGAACACGAGCCTGACCAAGGTCGCCGTGGTCGGCACGGCCATCAGTGTCGTCGAAGACACCAAAGCCTTCGACGTTGTCGAGGCCGACACCGTCGCCGACGCCGAGGCTCTCGTTCGCGACGGCACGGTCGACGCCGCCGTCGTACCGTCGACGAACGCCCAGTCCCCGCTCGGCATCACGGTGATCGCCCTGGATTCGGCGCCGACAGACGTACTCGGCACGCTCAGTGTGAGCCCCGACCTGAAGATTCTCGACCCGGCCGAGCAGGACGGCTTTCTCGCCTACCTGGTCTCCATCGGCTTCGGCATCATCTTTCTCATGTCGGCGACCACCTTCGGCGCCACGATCGCCCAAAGCGTCGTCGAAGAGAAGCAGACCCGCATCGTCGAGATTCTCATGTCGACCATTTCAGTTCGGGCACTGCTCGCCGGCAAGGTGCTCGGCAACAGCCTGATGGCATTCGCGCAGATCGTGTCGATCGGCCTGCTCGTCTCCGTCGGACTGGCCGTGACCGGCCAGCGCGTGCTGCTGGGAGATGTTGGCCCCGCCATCGTCTGGTTCGCCGTGTTCTTCGCCTTCGGATTCGTGCTGCTCGCTGCGCTCTACGCGGCCACGGCGTCGATGGTGTCCCGGCAGGAAGACGTGGGGTCGGCGACCTCACCAGTGCTGTTCCTCGTGATGATCCCCTACTTTTTAGTGATCTTCTTCAACGACAATCCGTTCGTTCTGGCGATCATGTCGTACGTGCCATTCTCGGCGCCCGTCGGCATGCCGGTGCGCATCTTCCTCGGCCAGGCCGAATGGTGGGAGCCCGTGCTCTCCCTCGCGATTCTGGCCCTGTCGACGATGGTGGTGATTGTGATCGGGTCGCGTATCTATTCCAACGCGCTGCTGCGCATGGGCGCCCGCGTGTCCTTCCGGGAGGCCCTGCACCGCTGAGCGTCACTCGACCGAACGGGTGACGGGCGGACAGCCAGCAGAATGCGAGAAGATGGACTGGTGACCCAACTCCATGATCTGACCTCCCGCGGTTTCGCCTCCGACAACTACTCCGGAATTCATCCGGAAATTTTGGAGGCGATCGTCACTGCCAACGGCGCCCACCAGATCGCTTACGGCGCGGACGTCTACACGGCCCGGCTGCAGGAGGTTTTCGTCGACCAGTTCGGCGCGGACGTTGAAGCGTTTCCGGTGTTCAACGGCACCGGCGCCAACGTCACCGGCCTGCAGTCCATGCTGCCGCGCTGGGGCGCCGTGATCTGCTCGGCCACCGCGCACATCCACAACGACGAGGGCGGCGCCCCCGAACACGTCGGCGGCTTCAAGCTGCTGCCGGTGATCACCTCCGACGGCAAGCTCACCCCCGAACTGATCGATCAGGAAGCCTGGGGCTGGGGCGATGAGCACCGCGCCCAGCCGCTCGTCGTGGCGATCACCCAGACCACCGAGCTGGGCACCGCGTACACGGTCGACGAGGTGCGAGCCATCGCCGATCACGCCCACTCCAAGGGCATGACGCTACACATGGACGGTGCCCGCATCTCCAACGCCGCGGCGAGCCTCGGGGTGCCGCTCCGGGCGTTCACCCGCGACGCCGGCGTTGATGTACTGAGCTTCGGCGGCACCAAGAACGGCATGATGCTCGGTGAATGCATCGTGGTGCTCAACCCGCAGGCATCCACCGGGCTGAAATATCTGCGCAAGTCCAACATGCAGCTCTCCAGCAAGATGCGCTTTGTTTCGGCGCAGCTCATCGCCTTGCTCGAGGGCGATCTGTGGTTGCGCAATGCCTCCCACGCCAACGCGATGGCCGCCCGGCTGCGCGCCGCGCTCGAGAGCAAACTCGCCAACGGCACTATTGTCGGGCTGGCGTTCAGCCAAAACACGCAGGCCAACGCCATTTTTGCGACTCTGCCGTCCGGCGTCGCCGACCGTTTGCGGGAGGTTTTTCGGTTCTATGACTGGGACGCGTCGAAGAATGAGGTGCGTTGGATGTGCGGCTTCGACACGACCGAGCACGACATCGACCAGTTCGTGGCCGCGATCGCTCGGGAGTTGTCATGACTTTCAAGGATCAGCCCTGGCTCGCCTCCTACGCGCCCGGCGTTCCCGGCACGATCAATGAGATCACCGAAACCCTCACCGACATGATGGAGACCTCGGCGCAGCGGTTCGCGCCGGCCATCGCCCTCGACTTTTTCGGCTCGACCACCAGCTATGCCGAGCTCGGCGAGCAGATCTCGCGCGCAGCGAACGGCCTCCGCAAGCTTGGAGTGACCCCCGGTGACCGGGTGGCGCTCGTGCTCCCGAACTGCCCGCAGCACGTTGTGGCGTTCTATGCGGTGCTGCGCCTGGGCGCCATCGCGGTCGAACACAATCCGCTCTACACCGATCGGGAGCTGCGCCACCAGTTCGAGGACCACGGCGCCAGGGTCGCAATCGTCTGGGACAAGGTGTACGAATCGGTGCGCGCTTTTCCCAAAGACATGGGGGTAACGGATGTCGTCACCGTCGACCTCACTCGCGCCATGCCGTTGTCGAAACGGCTGGCTCTGCAACTGCCGATCAAGACAGCGCAGAACGCTCGCGCCGCACTGACCGCGGGGTCGAGCAAGGGCGCGATCTCGTGGGATTCGATCGTCGGCGCCCGCAAGCTGCACCCGTCACACCAACGCCCGCGGCTCACCGACACCGCCGTGCTGCAATACACGAGCGGCACGACCGGCGCCCCGAAGGGCGCGATCCTCAGCCACTACAATCTGCGCGCCAATGCGGCGCAGGGCGCGGCGTGGGTAGCGGGCCTGCGCCCCGGCGACGAAACCGTCTACGCCGTACTGCCGATGTTTCACGCCTACGGCCTCACGCTCTGCCTGACCTTCGCGATGAGCATCGGTGCCCGCCTGGTGCTCTTTCCGAAGTTCGACGAGAAGCTCGTGCTCGATGCGGCCAAGCACGCACCGCCCACCTTTCTGCCAGCGGTGCCGCCGATCTACGACCGCCTGGTCACGGCCGCAGCGAAGAAGAAGGTGAGCCTTTCCGGCATCCGCTTTTCAATTTCGGGCGCCATGAACCTGCCGGTGTCGATTGTGGAACGCTGGGAGAAAGCGACCGGCGGGGTGCTGATCGAGGGTTACGGCATGACCGAGGCCTCCCCCATCGTGGCCGGCAACCCGATGGGCCCGAGCCGCCGCCCCGGAACGGTCGGCGTGCCTTTTCCGAGCACCGACATTCGCGTGGTCGATCCGGAGGACCCCACCATTGAGCTCGGTTTCGAGGAGGAGGGCGAACTGCTCGTGGCCGGCCCACAGGTCTTCTCCGGCTATTGGGACCGCCCGAGCGAAACCGCCCACGTGCTGCTGCCCGGGGGCTGGCTGCGCACCGGTGACATTGTGCGGGTTTCCGCCGACGGTTTCATCACGGTCGTTGACCGGATGAAGGAACTCATCGTCACCGGCGGCTTCAACGTGTCGCCGTCCGAAGTAGAAGAGGCGTTGCTGTCCCACCCCGACATCGTCGATGCGGCCGCGGTGGGCCTGCCGAGCGCAAACGGCGGCGAAGACGTGGTCGCTGCGGTGGTGCTCTCCCCCGGCGCCGAACTCGACGTGAGCGCGGTGCGGGAGTACTGCCGCACCCGACTGTCGGCTTACAAGGTGCCCAAGCGCATTGTCGAGGTCGATGACCTGCCACGCAGCCTCATCGGAAAGGTGCTGCGCCGCGAGGTGCGCGACCACCTGCAGGGCCTGTGACCTAGGTCTGCCCCAGTAGCCAGAACAGAACGGAATCGACGGCTGCCCCGCGGAATAGTGCACACTCTGCAGCGTTATACCCCGTGGGTCAGCGAAGCCTCACCCGCGTTTTCCGATCAAAGGATTTGCTATGACCCTCCTCACCGACACGAACCGTCGCGCCGTCACCGAGTCGCCTCTCATCGATGTTCTGGCCGAACGCTGGAGCCCCCGCTCCTACGACAAAACCGCCGTCATCGATGAGGCCACCCTCACGACCCTGCTCGAAGCCGCCCGTTGGGCCCCCTCGGCGAGCAACATGCAGCCGGCCCGCTTCATCGTTGCCCGCCGCGGTACCACCAGCTTCGCCACCATCAACGATGCCCTGATGGGGTTCAACAAGACCTGGGCCGATACGGCATCCGTTTTGATTGTCGGCGTCGCTAAACTGTCGATCGATGAAACCCGCGAAAACCCGTGGGCACGCTACGACCTCGGCCAGGCCGTGGCCCACCTCACGATCCAAGCCCAGCACGAGGGGTTGCACACGCACCAGATGGGTGGATTCGACGGCGCCGCCATCGCCGCGGCGTTCGACCTCACGGAGGATCAGGCTGTCGTAACCGTCACGGCTCTCGGTGTGCTCGGCAACGCCGATGACCTCACCCCCGAGCTGCGCGAGCGCGAGGTTGCCCCGCGCTCCCGCAAGCCCCTCACGGAGCTGCTGCTCGTCAACGACTAGCGCGCAGCGCGTGGCCCACGCAGCAACAGCGTCGGAACCAACGAACCGACAATGATCACGGCCGTGAGCCACGCGAGGTGCACGTCGAGCGGGAACGGCCAATACATGGTCACCCCCACGCCGGCCAGGGTGACAACGAGTGCAGCGAGGGCCGGCCACCACACTCTCCGCCACGCCGCTGTCAGTGCCGCGGCGGGTAGCCAGTACGCGACTTGGCTGCCCACGCCCATGCTCCGAACCAGGCCGGCCGGCGCCTGCAGAAACGAAACGGCGTCGATCCACGGTCCGAAGAACATCGCGGCGCAGTGAAAGACCAGCGCAAGCCCGCTGGCGACCGCCAGCACGGCCCACAGCCATCCCACGCGCACCGAACGCTCGCGCAGCAGAGGGTGCCCGACCACAAGCCGCAGAATTACGGAGGCGACGGCGAAGGCCAGCAGCCCTCCCCAGAGGAACGGTTGGTTCACACTTGTCCTTCCAGAGCGGGGTGCGGAACTCGTCAATTCCGACGGGGGTTACGGGCGCAGCAGCACCTTGATGGCCCGGCGTTCGTCCATGGCGGCGTAGGCCTCGGCCACCTCAGCGAGGGGCAGCTGCAGGTCGAAGACCCGACCGGGGTTGATCTGGCCCGAGAGCACCTCGGGCAAAAGCTCCTCGACGTAGCTGCGAACGGATGCCACGCCACCGTTCACGCCGACATTGCGCCCGAACAGTGAGCGAATCGGCAGCTCGGCGCCGCCGTTGGGCACGCCCACGTAACCGACCATTCCGCCGGGACGAGCCGAGCGGATGGCCTGATCCATCGATTCCTTGGTGCCGACACATTCGAGTACGAAGTCGGCGCCGATACCGTCGAACAGGTCCTGCACGGCGGCAACGCCCTCATCGCCGCGCAGCTCGATGACGTCGGTCGCGCCGAATTCGCGCGCCACGGCCTGGCGGTCGGCGTGGCGGGACATGGCGACAATGCGGCTCGCGCCGAGGCGCTTGCTCGCCAGAATGGCGCACAGACCGACGGCTCCGTCACCGACGACGACGACGGTGCTGCCGGGGGTCACTCCAGCGGAGACTGCCGAGTGGTGTCCGGTGCCCATGACGTCGGACAGCGCCAGCAGGCTCGGAACGAGCGCGTCGTCGGGCTGCTCGGGCGTGGCCACGAGGGTTCCGTCGGCGTGGGGCACGCGCACGCGCTCGCCCTGGGCACCGTCGGCGAAGCCGCCCATTTTGTCGTCGCTGCCCCACCAGGCACCATTGAGGCAGGAGGTGCTCACGCCGTTTCGGCAGTTGACGCAGGTTCCGTCGCAGTCGTAGAACGGAGCGATGACGAAGTCACCGACCTTGATGGTGGAGACCTCCGCACCGATTTCTTCGACGACGCCCACGAACTCGTGGCCAATCCGGTGCGGTTCCTTCGTGGGTGTCACACCGCGGTAGGGCCACAGGTCCGACCCGCACACGCAGGCCGCGACCACTCGAACGATGGCGTCGCCACCGGTCGAGAGCACGGGGTTGGGAACTTCTTCGAGGCGAACATCCCGTTCGCCGTAAATCACAGTTGCACGCATTGATAAATGCTAACCCGCGACTCTGAGCCTCCCCTGTAGCAATCAGGCGCGGTTGCGCGAGCGTCGATACAGGACCAGGCCGGCCAGGAGCACCAGCACGCCGAGGAGCGACACCAGCGGGAGGTCGTACGGAACCCCGGTCGACGCAATCCGATCGGTTTCGGTGGCGGTTTCGGCGGCGGTCGTATCGACAGCGACCGGCGGCGCGAGCACCGTGACCGCGGCGGTGAGATAGCGTTCGCTGCCGTCGGGCGCAATGCCGGTCGCGACGAGGGTGTGCTGCCCGGTGAAGCCACTCGGAATGGTCACCGTGGCGCGTGCCGTTCCGCCCGCATCCGCTGATGCAGTTGCCAGCAAGAGTGGCGTCGAGTAGATGCCGAAGGTCACGGGGGCGCCGGGGGCGAACCCGGAAGCGATGACGTCCAGCTGCGCACCGGCGTCCACCCGGCTCGGTACCCCGGCCAGGTGACCATGCCCGCTCGGAACCAGGAGGGGCAGGGCCACGGCGGGCGCCGCGGTCACGTCAACGACCAGGGTCTGTGTGGTATCCGCCACCCCATTGGACGAGGTCACCACAACGCTCACGCTTCCCGGCGGCGTCGTCGGCACGCCGCTGATTTCGGCGGTGCCGTCACCATTATCGACGAAGGTCAAGCCGTCGGGCAGCGCTCCAGCCAGGCTGAGCGTCGCTGCCGCGGGATACCCGCCGGTCGTGGTCACGGTCATGCTTCCCATGACGCCGTGAATGAAGGTCGCGGTGGCTGCACTCGTGATGCCGACCGGTTCGGTGATGGCCAGTGTGAGGGATTGCTCCGTCGCGAGGCCGCTGGCGTTGCCGGCCACAACCGTGACCGAGTGGATGCCGCCGCTACCGGCCGCGGGTGCGCCCATCAGGGTCGCGGTCAAGGGCCGGGACTCACCCCGCGCCAACTCGGCGAACGGTCGGGTGCCGAATCCGTCGCGCTCACCGAATCCCAGCTGCCCGCGCACACCCACACGGTCCAGGCCACCGCCCGTACGGTCAACTCACCCGCCAACGCCATCTGGGCGCAGCCGCGCTACGGCCGCGCCGCCGAGGCGGCCTATGCCGGAAGCGCCGGAGCAACGATGAGCCCGGACGCGATGAGCACCACGGGCGGCGGCCAACCGCACAACAATTTGCCGCCGTATACCGTGGTCAAATTCATCATCGCGCTGCAGGGAGTGTATCCAGCGCGAGATTAACCCGGGCGTTACAACGGGTCGTCTTGGACGGGTACATCCAGCGGGGCCGGGGCGGATGCCACGGTGAGCGAATCACCGTCGGCAGCCAGAGCAACCAGCACCGTGTTGCCGTCGCGAATATCACCCGCGAGCAGCGCCCGGGCCAGGCGGTCGTCGATTTCTCGCTGCATGAGGCGCCGCAGCGGACGCGCGCCGTAGATGGGGTCGTAGCCGCGTTCGGCCAACCAGCGCCGGGCATCCGGTGTCACGGCGAGTTCCAGTCGGCGCTCACCGAGCCGCTTTTGCAGGCGGTCGACGTCGAGCTCAACAATTTCACCGAGCTCGGACGTGGTCAGCGACGAGAACACCACGATGTCGTCGAGCCGATTGACGAACTCGGGCTTGAACGACTGCCGTACGAGAGTTTGCACAGCCTCCTCCTTCTGCTCCACCGACAGGGTCGGATCGACCAGAAACTGCGACCCCAGGTTCGAGGTGAGCACGAGAATGGTGTTCCGAAAGTCCACGGTGCGACCCTGACCGTCGGTGAGCCGACCGTCATCGAGCACCTGCAACAGCACGTCGAAAACCTCGGGATGTGCCTTCTCCACCTCGTCGAACAGAATCACCGAGTAGGGCCGACGCCGCACGGCTTCGGTGAGCTGGCCGCCCTGTTCGTAGCCGACGTAGCCCGGAGGCGCTCCGACCAGACGGGACACCGAGAACTTCTCGCCGTACTCGCTCATATCGATACGCACCATGGCTTTTTCATCGTCGAATAAGAACTCCGCGAGCGCCTTGGCCAGCTCGGTTTTGCCGACACCGGTCGGACCCAGAAAAAGAAACGACCCGGTCGGCCGGTCGGGGTCGGAGATGCCGGCCCGGCTGCGCCGCACGGCGTCGGCGACGGCACTGACCGCGCGCTTCTGCCCGATCAGACGATGGCCGAGTTCTTTTTCGAGGTTCAGCAGCTTGTCGGTCTCGCCCTGCAGCAGTCGGCCCACCGGAATTCCGGTCCAGGCGGCAACCACGGCAGCGATGTCTTCGCTCGTGACCTGATCGTTGACCATGCGCGGGCCGACGGATTCGGCCTGCTCAGCCTCGGCCAACTGGCGTTCCATCACCGGAATATCCCCGTACAGCAGGCGCGAGGCGCGCTCCAGGTTCCCCTCCCGCTGCGCGCGCTCCGAGTCGTTGCGAGCATCGCCGAGCCGTTTCTTGATCTCGCCGACGGCGTTGAGCGAGGCCCGCTCGGTGTCCCACCTGGCCTGCAATTCTTTGAGAGTGACCACACGCTCGGCCAGATCGGCACGCAGCTTCACGAGACGAGCCTTCGAGGCGTCGTCTTTCTCTTTCTTCAGCGCGAGTTCTTCAAGCTTGAGCCGGTCGACGCTGCGCCGCAGCTCGTCGATCTCCACCGGTGAGGAGTCAATCTCCATGCGCAACCGGCTGGCCGCCTCATCGATGAGGTCGATGGCCTTATCGGGCAGCTGACGCGCCGTGATGTAGCGATTAGACAGGGAGGCCGCGGCGACGAGCGCCGAATCGGCAATCGTCACCTTGTGGTGCACTTCGTAGCGCTCCTTGAGCCCGCGCAGAATGGCCACGGTGTCTTCGACGCTCGGCTCGTCAACGAGCACCGGCTGAAAGCGGCGCTCGAGCGCGGCATCCTTCTCAATGAACTCGCGGTATTCGTTGAGGGTCGTGGCACCGATCAGGCGCAGCTCGCCGCGGGCGAGCATGGGCTTGAGCATATTGCTGGCCGCAACCGAGCCTTCGCCACCGCCGGCACCCATCAGGGTGTGCAATTCGTCGACGAAGGTGATGATCTGGCCATCGGCGTCGTTGATCTCCTTGAGCACGGCCTTAAGCCGTTCCTCGAACTCGCCGCGATACTTGGCACCGGCCACGAGGGCGGCCAAGTCGAGGGAGACCAGTTGCTTGTCCTTGAGCGAGTCGGCCACATCGCCGGCCACGATCCGCTGGGCCAATCCCTCCACCACGGCGGTCTTTCCCACCCCGGGTTCACCGATCAATACCGGGTTGTTCTTGGTGCGGCGGGTGAGCACCTGACTGATGCGGCGAATTTCGGCGTCGCGACCGATTACCGGGTCGAGCTTGCCCGTGCGGGCAATGTCGGTGAGATTCACCCCGTAGAGCTCGAGGGCGGATTTCGCTTCTTCTTGTGATGGTTGCTGACCGGCCTGCATCGCTGTCTCCTTCAAAGTTGAGCCTTGCTGACTCAAGTTTACTACGCGCACGCAGCGGGCCCAAATGGGCTGACGAATATTTGAATGCTGAGCAATTTGTTCGGCACAGCCCCCGAACTAACGCCCATATCGTGCAGTTTGTGCCGTCGATAGTGATCGAATTGTCAAACATCTGCGAGATCATTACGCTCTCAATCAACCCGTCATCGCCGACGCTGTACTCGCCGAGCATGTCTGAAACAGGGTTCACGAGTGAGGTTGAGAATTTATGGTGCACCAACGCGAAACTATCGGCCGGCTGCCCGCCTACAAGCAGGGCGTCGCTGCCGGTGACTCCGGGGCGTTCAAGCTGTCCTCCAACGAGAATCCATTTGCGCCGCTGGCCTCGGTCACCGACGCAATCGCATCCGCCCTCGACCAGATTCAGCTCTACCCGAGCATGGCCGTCACCGAGGTCACCGACCGCATTGCGGCCCGGTTTGACGTCGCCGTCGAGAACGTGGCGTTCGGGGCCGGGTCGGTGGAGGTGCTCTCGCAGCTCATTCACGCGAGCGCCGGTGCGGGCGACGAGGTCATCTTCGCCTGGCGCTCATTCGAGGCGTACCCGATTCTGGTGCAGGTCGCCGGAGCGACACCGGTCCCGATCGCTCTCACGGCTGATGAGCGCCACGACCTGGACGCCATGGCCGACGCCATCACCACCAAGACCCGGCTCATCGTGGTCTGCAACCCCAACAACCCCACCGGCGCGTGCGTCACCGCCGACGAGCTGCACGCCTTTCTGGCGCGAGTTCCCGAGAACGTGCTCGTCGTCATCGACGAGGCCTACGTGCATTTCAACCGCGACGCCACCTCGGCAATTGGCATCGACTTCTTTCACCGGTACCCCAACGTGGCCGTGCTGCACACCTTTTCCAAGGCCTACGGGCTGGCCGGTCTGCGCATCGGCTATGCAATCGCACCCACCGCTGTAGCGACCAACCTGCGCCGGGTGGCCCTGCCGTTCGGCGTGACCGCGCTCGCCCAGCACGCCGCCCTGGCCTCACTCGATGCCGAAGACGAGCTCGTGCTGCGCATCGACGAGATCGTCGCCGAACGGGTTCGCGTGTTAGCCGCGCTGCGGGCAAGCGGATGGCACGTCACCGACTCGCAGGGAAACTTCCTTTGGCTGCGCACCGGCGCAGACACCGACCGGGTGAACGCGGTCTTCATGGCCGAAGGCATTCTGGCCCGCGCGTTTTCCGGCGAGGGACTGCGCGTGACGATCGGAACGACCACGCAGAACAACAGATTTTTGGTCGCCGCGACAGCCGCGCTGGCACCGGCCGCCATCTAACCCCACAGAATCACCACCGTAAAGAATTCGAAGGAGAATTTTCCAGCATGAAGCACACCACGACTCTGTCCGCCCTCGCCCTGGTCGCCGCGAGCGCCCTCGCGCTGAGCGGATGCGCAGCAAACGACCAGGCCGCATCCGGTTCCGACGACATGATCACGATCGGCATCAGCCAGATCGTGCAGCACCAGGCGCTCGACGACGCCCGCGAGGGCTTCAAGAAGGCCTTCACCGACGCCGGCTACATCGAGGGCACCGACATCCGGTTCGACGAACAGAACGCGCAGGGCGAGCAAGCCACCGCGAGCACCATCGCTGCCAAATTCGCTGCGGACAAGGTCGACCTCGTGCTCGCCATAGCGACTCCCACGGCGCAGGCCGCAGCACAGACCATCATTGACATTCCCGTGCTGTTCACCGCGGTCACCGAGCCGGAAGAAGCCGGACTGGTCGAGAGCTGGGACAAGCCGGGCAGCAACATCACCGGTACCAGCGACCTCAACCCGGTGAAGGAGCAGCTCGAACTGATCAAGGAGATCCTGCCGGACGCCACGACTGTCGGCGTCATCTACAGCTCGGGCGAGGTCAACTCCGACGTGCAGGTGAAGCTGGCCAAGGAAGCCGCCAAGACTCTCGGTCTGACCATCAAGGAAGCCACCGTCACCAACTCGAGCGAGGTGGCGCAGGCCACCGAGTCGCTCGGCGACGTCGATGCCATCTACATCCCTACCGACAACCGCGTCACTGAGGGTCTCGAGGCCGTCATTCAGTACTCCGAAGCCAACCAGGTACCGCTGTTCGGCGCCGAAAACGGCCAGGTCGAGCGCGGTGCCATCGCCACCTACGGAATTAACTACACCGACCTCGGCTACCAGACCGGCCAGATGGCCCTGCGCATTCTCGAAGACGGCGAGAACCCGGCCGACATGCCCGTTGAGACCCTCGACACGATCGAATTCATCCTCAACCCGGCCGCCGCCGAGCGCATGGGAGTGACCCTCTCCGAGGATCTCATTGCCAAGGCCGACCGGATCATCGACTAGCCGCCGCTGCACAACTAAAGGAATAACCAAATGAATGCGGCTCTCGAACTCGGCCTGCTCTACGGAATCATGGCGTTGGGTGTCTATCTGACGTTTCGAATCCTCAACTTTCCCGACCTCACCGTTGACGGGAGTTTCACGACCGGGGCCGCTGTGGCCGCGTCGCTGATCATCAACGGCGTGCCCGCTCCCCTCGCCACCCTTGCCGGAGCCGCGGCGGGAGCGGTGGCCGGCCTGGTCACCGGCGTGCTCTACACCAAGGGCCGCATCGACGGCCTGCTCGCCGGCATCCTCACGATGATCGCCCTGTGGTCGATCAACCTGCGCATCATGGGCAAATCCAACCTGCCCCTGTTGCGGGAGGACACCCTGATGACCCCGCTGCGTGACGCCGGTCTGCTCGGCGGCGCCTGGAGCATCCTGATCTTCGCGGTCGCCGCCCTCATCATCAAGTTCGCCATCGACTGGTTTCTCAGCACCGACCTCGGCCTGTCGATTCAGGCCACCGGCAACAACGAACAGATGATTCGCAGTCTCGGCGTCAACACCCACCGCACGACGATTCTCACCCTCGCCATCTCGAACGGGCTCGTCGCCCTTTGCGGCGCACTCATCGCGCAATACCAGGGCTTCGCCGACGTCAGCATGGGCATCGGCCTCATTCTGGTCGGCCTCGCCTCCGTCATCGTCGGCCAGGCCGTGTTCGGGCGACGCAATATCTTTCTCGCCTCGCTCGCGGTCATCGGTGGCGCTGTCATCTATCGCCTGGTGATCTTCTTCGCTCTCGGCGCCGGCCTCAACCCGAACGACATGAAGCTCATCTCGGCTCTGCTCGTCGTTGCCGCGCTGCTGCTACCGCGGTGGGGCATTCTCAAACGCATTCCCTCACTGCGCCAGATGCGCAGCAACGCCGCCGGCAGCGCCAGCTACAGCAAAGCCAACTAGGAGACTCATGCTGCTCATCGAGAACATCACCAAGACCTTCTTCCCTGGCACCGTCAACGAACGTGTCGCCCTCAATAACGTGTCACTGCAGCTGAACACCGGAGACTTCGTCACCGTCATCGGCAGCAACGGTGCCGGAAAATCCACCCTGCTCAATATGATCAGCGGCAAGCTGCCCATCGATTCGGGCGACCTGTCGATCGACGGCAGTTCAGTGAAGCGGATGCCCGACTACGCCCGCGCCGCCTACGTCGGCCGGGTGTTTCAGGATCCGATGGCCGGCACCGCGCCCGACCTGAGCATCGAGCAAAACCTCGCCCTCGCGCTCCGACGCGGTCAGCGCCGCGGGCTGTCCTGGGGGGTCACCCACAAGCGCCGCGCATTCTTTCGCGAGGAACTCCTCTCGCTCGAACTCGGCCTCGAGAACCGGCTCAAGGCCCGCGTCGGGCTGCTGTCCGGCGGGCAGCGGCAGGCGCTCTCGCTGCTCATGGCGAGCTTCACCCAGCCGCGCATCCTGCTGCTCGACGAGCACACCGCCGCCCTCGACCCGCAGCGGGCCGAACTGGTCACGACGCTCACCGAAAGCATCGTCGCCAAGCACAACCTGACCACCCTCATGGTCACGCACAATATGGAACAGGCCCTGCGCCTGGGCAACCGGCTCGTCATGATGCACGAGGGACAGATCATTCTCGATGTCGACGCGAAGCGCAAGGCCACTATGACCGTGCCCGACCTGCTCGCGGAGTTCGCGAAGATCAAGGGTGCGTCGCTCGACGACCGGGCCCTGCTCGGTTAGTTCGATACGGCCGCAGTTCGATACGGCCGCAGTTCGTCTCCCGGGGCTGAATCTACCTGGCCCCGGGCAATGCAACTAGCGGGCGAGGAATGCGATGGCGGCCTGCTTGAAGGCGCGCGAACTCACGGCGTTCGTGTGGGTGCGGGCGGGCAGCCAGAGCATTTCGGCGTCGGCGGCGAGCGCCGCCAGGTCGGCTGTTCCGGTCGCGAGCACATCGCGATCGCCGGTGACGAACAGCATCGGCCGGGTTAGAACGGATACGCCCGGCTCGAACCGTTCCGCCTTGATCGCAGCGATCTGCCGTAACAGGGCCGGGGTGTTGGCTCCGGGCGCGAGCTGCATCAGGGTCATGAGCGATGCGGTCGACTCGTGGTCGATCGCCGTGGACTCGGTCAGAAACCGGTCGGCCGCAGCCAGGTCGAAGTCGGCGAGCGGGTCTTCGGCGCTCATGCCCCCGAGCACCGCCCGATTGATCAGGTCGGGCCGCTCGCCGGCGAGCTCCCAGACCAGGCGGGAGCCGAGTGAGTAGCCGACCAGGTCCACGCCGGAGGCAGGGTCGCCGAGCTCGTGCGGCCGGGCGCCGGCCAGCCCGAGCACCTCGAGCACGGCCGCGCGCAGCCGGCTGGGGGCGTAGGCATCCGTTTCAAGCGGTGCGGCGCTCACTCCGTGGCCGAGCAGGTCGACGGTGAGAACGCGGCGACCGGCCGCGGTGAGGTCACGCACCCAACCGGTCGCCACCCAGTTCAGGGCGGTTGACGAGGCGAAGCCGTGTACGAGCAGCACCGGTGGCAGGCCCGCGTCGACGAGGGGTTCGTGCTGCTCCCAGCACAGGGTGGAGATACGGTCGGTCGTTGTTGTTTCAGTCATGTGGTGCAGCCTTCGCGGGTCAGTCTTCGCCGGTCAGTCTTCGTCGAGAACGGCCGAGAGGCGCACGCGGCGTTTCGGAGCAGCCTCGGCCGGCACGGTGCCCACGATGCCGGCGGAATCGTCGGCGACCTGAAAAGTGATCAGCGGCCCGTCGACGAGCACGACATCGCCGGGATTGCCGTGCAGCGTGAGCACGATGCCGGCGATCGGTGAGGGCAGTTCCACCGACGACTTGGTCGTTTCGACTTCGACGAACGGCTGGTTGCGTTCGACCTGGTCACCCACGGCGACGAGCCACTCGAGCACGGTCGCTTCGAGCAGTCCCTCACCGAGGTCGGGTAGGGGAAATGAGATTTCAGCCACGGCGGTACTCCAATACTCGCTGAACTCCAAAGAGAATTCGATCAATGTTCGGGATGTATTCGTCTTCGAGATCGCCCGAGGGGTAGGGCACGTCGAAGCCGGTCACGCGCTCGACCGGCGCCCGCAGCGAGTCGAAGCAGCTCTGCGAAACGAGAGCGGCCACCTCGGCGCCGAGGCCAGCGGTGTGCGGGCCTTCGTGCACGACGATGGCGCGACGGGTGCGTGAAACGGATGCCGCCAGCCCGGCTTCGTCGATCGGCTTGAGCCAGCGCAGGTCGAGTACTTCCAGCTCGATGCCGTCTTCCGCGGCCAACTCCGCCACCTGCAGGCACCGGGAGACCATGGCGCCCCAGGCGATGAGGGTCGCATGCTTGCCCGGGCGGGCGATCACCGAACCTTCAACGGACGCGCTGTCGACAGCGCCGCCGGTCCGGTTGTCGGTCAGGTTGACGTCGGCCTTGTTCCAATAACGCGCCTTGGGCTCCATGAAGATGACCGGGTCGGGCATTGAAGCGGCGTGCTTGAGCAGGTGATAGGCCTGCTGTGGGTTTGACGGCGACACGACCTTGAGCCCTGGCACGTGCGCGAACAGCGATTCGAGGCTTTCACCGTGGTGCTCCGGAGCGCGAATACCGCCGAAACTCGGCACCCGCAGGGTGACCGGCATCGGCAGGGTGCCGCGGCTGCGATAGTTCATCCGGGCGAGCTGGGTGATGATCTGGTTCACCGCCGGGTACGCGAAGCCGTCGAACTGAATCTCGGGAATCGGATGGAAACCGGCCATGGCCAGTCCGATTGCAGTGCCGAGAATGCCCGACTCCGCCAGCGGGGTGTCGAAGACCCGGTTGGCTCCAAAGCGCTGTTGGAGCCCGTCGGTGACCCGAAAGACACCGCCGAGCAGGCCGACATCTTCACCGAAGATGAGGGCGCGGTCGTCGGCTTCCAGAATCTCGCCGAGCGCCCGGTTGATGGCCTGCTGCATCGAGAGTTGCACGAGCGGTGTCGACGCCAGCTCCCGATCAGATTCGAGGGTGTCGTTCTGCAGAGCGTTAGACATGCTCGGATTCCTCTCTCCACTGGCGCGCCTGGGCGCCGAGCGTCGGGGTCGATTCTTGAAAGACAAAGTCGAACATTTCGCTGCCGGGACGGCTCGAGAGCGCCACGACGCCGTCGCGAATCTCATCGGCCTGCTGCTGAGCCTGCGCGTCGACCTCGGCGAAGGAGGCCGCGTCGGCTACGTTGCCGGCCAACAGCATCGAACGAAACCGGCTGAGCGGGTCTTCGCCGCCGTCGATCTTCTCGTCGTCGAGGGTGCGATACCGACCGGGGTCGTCACTCGTGGAGTGCGGACCGCGGCGATACGTCATGGCTTCGACGACGACCGGGCCGAGGCCGGCTCTGGCGTGGGCAACGGCACGCTGCGTGGCCGAGAGCACGGCGAGCACGTCGTTGCCGTCGACCCGAACGGCCGGGATACCGTAGCCCGCGGCACGCGCGGCCACCGAACCGCCGGCCACCTGCTGCTCGGTGGGCACCGAAATGGCCCAGCCGTTGTTCTGCACAAAGAAGACCACCGGTGCCCGCAGAATAGCGGCGAAGTTCATGGCCTCGTGCACGTCACCCTGCGAACTCGCGCCGTCGCCGAGAAAGGCCAGGCCCACGCCCAACGCCGTTTCGGCAGCGGATGCCGCGTTCAAGGTTTGGCCGTGTGCCCACCCGACCGCGTGCAGAACGGATCCACCCACGACCGCCTGGAACGGCGCGAAGTGGGTGGCGACCGCGTCGTAGAGACCACCGTGCCAGATCGCCTTGTGGGTCGACATGTAGTCGACCATGTTCACGCCGACAGTGTAGGCCACGCCCATTTCGCGGTAGGTCGGAAAAACGAAATCTCGCGTCGTATCCACGGCGGCACCGGCACCGACCTGGGCGGCCTCCTGGCCGAGCATCGGAGCGTAGCCGGGGATGAGCCCCTGGCGTTGCCAGGCCACGGCCGCGGCGTCGAGCTGACGTACGTTCGACAGCATGCGGTACAGGTCGCGTAGCTGGGCGGGGCCGGCGGCATCCGCTTCGACGAGCGGCAAAACGGGCGGGGGCAGAGTGTCGAGCGTGGCAGCGAGTGCGCGGGGCGCCATGCTGGCTCCTTCCATTGGCGGGCGGGTCACAGCAAAGTTAGTGACTTCGCCCGGCGTTCGCCACACTGACCAATCGGAGTGCACACTCTGTGAATTTCTGTGTGTATTTTTCGTTAAACACCATACAATTAGTACACTCTCCCGGCGCGGCAATGATGCCTGACCGGCACGCACGAAAGGTCACCGCATGCACGTCGATTCCCTGGATGCCCGCCTCGTCACCCTGTTTTGCGAACGACCGAAGCTCTCGGTGCTCGAGGCATCGCGCCGACTCAAGGTGGCCAGAGCTACCGTGCAGGCCCGCCTCGACCGGCTGATGAGCCGCGGTGTGATCAAGTCCTGGGCGCCCGTGCTCAACCCGAGCGAGTTCGGTTTTCCGGTCACCGCCTATTGTTCCCTCACCGTGCGGCAGGATTCCGGCCACGCTGTCGTCGTCGCCGCCCTCGCCAGGATTCCCGAGATTCTCGAACTGCACACGGTCTCCGGCGACAGCGACATGCTCGCCCGGGTCGTCGCCCGGTCGAACGCCGATGTGCAGCGCGTGCTTGACCTGATCGTCGCCACGCAGACGATCGTGCGATCGTCGAGCGTGATCGTGCTGCAGACCCATATCGAAGCGCAGGCCCTCGCCCTGCTGCAAGCGACCGCCGCACAGCACGGTGCCAGTCAGCAAGGGGTCGAGCTCCCGTGAGACAATGAAGGTTGGTCCCTTGTCATTACGGAGCTCCCACACCTATGGCCCATTCCCTCAGCACGCACGAGATCGCCCGCATCGTCGGCAGCCAGTCGTTCTCGCGCGGTGAGCGCTACGCCCGCAACGGGCACGTCACCGAACAGTCCTGGGCCCCGTCGGGAACACACCTCACCGGTCACGTCAGCGGCACCAGCCCCGAGCCGTACACCGTGTTCGTCTCGTTCACCCTGAACGCCGCCGGCCAGGCCGTGCGGGCCAGCGGAACCTGCACCTGCCCCATGGGCAGCAACTGCAAACACGTCGCAGCCCTACTCCTGGCCAGCCGCAGCACCCCCGCCGAGTTGAACGCCGAACGCGCCGCCTCCAACGTTCGCGCGATCGGCGACCGCCGCACCCCCGTGTTCGAGTCAACCTTCGTGCCGGCCGCCTACCAACCACCGAGCGCCGTCCCCGTCGTTCCCGCCGTGCCGCCGGCACCGGCCTGGCGCGCGGCTCTGGCCCCAATCGCCAAGCCGACCGGCGGCGACGCGGCCGGCAGCACTGCCCTGGCGCTGCAATTCGACATTCTCGACCCCGCCTACAGCGCCAACCGACGCCCGGGCCCGCGCCGTCTCGGCGCACGCCCAATGGTCATGGGCAAAAAGGGCAAGTGGATCCGCGGTTCGCTCACCTGGGACAACCTGTCGTGGACCCCGGGCACCTACAATCGCGGTCACCGCAAGATCCTCAACGCTCTCTACGCCCTCTCCGCCACCGGGCAGCGCTATTACAGCTACACCGACCACTGGCTCTACCTCGAGAACTTCGAAAACAAGGCCCTCTGGGACCTACTGCACGAAGCCCAGCTGAGTGGTCTGCCACTGGTCTGCGCAACGGATCCCCAGAACCCCGTACTGCTCTCGCCCACGCCGGCCTCACTCGAGGTCGACATCCGACGTGACGACGATGGCCTGCAATTGACCCCGCTCCTCGTGCTGAACGAGCAGCTGCACCGGGGCGCCGAATTCGGCTTCATCGGCGATCCGGCACACGGCTCCTACACCTTCACGACCCCGGCCGACCCGCTCGCAACCGGCCACCAGCTCACTCTTGCCCCGCTGAACGCCCCCGTCAGCTCCGAGATTCGCGCCCTCGCCGTCACCGGCGGCTTTGACATCCCCTCCGACGATGAGGCCGCCTTCCTCGCCGACTACTACCCGTTCCTGCAGCAAAAACTAGCCCTGACCAGTCACGATGGCTCCTTCGCGCTGCCCAAAACCGCCCGGCCGCAGCTGGCGCTCACCATCACCCACCACACGGATGCCCGCATCACCCTCGCTTGGGAATGGCAGTACGTCGCGCCCACCGACCGGCAAACTGACCCGGCCGCTGCCGATGTCGACGTCGCTGCCGATGTCGACGTCGCAGCCGGCACGGACACTGCCGCCGTGCTCTACCGGCATCCGCTTCGGCCGACGCCGGGCGATACCCGATTTCGCGATCTGACCCGCGAGAGCCGCCTGTTGGGCGACGTCGAACGCGCGACCGCGTCGTTTGCGACCCTGTGGCAGGCCGCAACCCCGGTCAGTCCGGTCCGATTGCTCGAACACTCCGAGCTGAACGGTGCCGTCATGATCACCTTCCTCGGCCAGGCGGTACCGCTGCTCGAGGCTTCCGGAATCATCGTGCAGGTCTCGGCCGACGCCCCGAGCTACCGCCAAGCCGACGAAGCGCCCGTGATCAGCCTCGCCACCACCGAAAGCACCGACACCCGAGACTGGTTCGACCTCGCCGTCACGGTGACGATCGAGGGCGAAGACATCCCCTTCGACGACCTGTTTCGCGCGCTGGCCACCGACCAGGATCTGATGATCCTCGACAGCGGCACCTATTTCAGCCTCGACCGGCCCGAGCTACAGCAGTTGCGTCGCCTGATCGAAGAGGCGCGCGGCCTGCAGGAGAGCAACGCCGGCACGCTCGGTCTCAGCCGTTTTCAGGCCGACCTGTGGGATGAACTGCAGCTGCTGGGAGTGGTCGCCGAACAGGCCGCCACCTGGCGCAGCGCCGTCGAGGGGTTGTCGGAAGCCGCACCGATCGCCGAGCGACCGCTTCCGCCGGCCGTGCACGCTACCCTGCGTGCCTACCAGCAGACCGGGTTCGACTGGCTGAGTTTTCTCTACGACCACCAGCTCGGCGGCGTGCTCGCCGACGATATGGGACTCGGCAAGACCCTGCAGGCCATCGCGCTCATCGCCCACGCCCGCGACAGCCAACGGGCCGAGCCCGGCACCCCGCCCAAGCCCTTCCTCGTCGTGGCCCCCACGAGCGTGGTCTCGAACTGGGCCACCGAGTGTGCTCGCTTCGCGCCGGACCTCAGAACTGTCGCCATCACCCAGACCGCCGGCAAGCGTGGCTCGAGCCTGGAGCACGAAATGGGCCAGGCGGATGTCGTGATCACCTCCTACACGCTGTTCCGCCTCGACTTCGAGGAGTACAACGCCCACGACTGGGCGGGACTGCTGCTCGACGAAGCCCAGTTCGTGAAGAACCACCAGAGCAAGGCGCACGTCTGTGCCCGCCGCCTGCGCACCCCATTCAAGCTCGCCATCACCGGCACACCCATGGAAAACAACCTCATGGAGCTGTGGTCACTGCTCTCGATCACCGCGCCGGGCTTGTTCCCCAGCCCCAGCCGCTTCACCGATTACTACCGCAAGCCCATTGAAACGGATGCCGATGCCGACCGGCTCGCGCAGCTGCGCCGCCGCATCCGCCCGTTCATGTTGCGGCGCACCAAGGCCGAGGTGGCCAGCGACCTGCCCGAGAAGCAGGAGCAGGTGCTGGAACTCGACCTGCACCCGCGGCACCGCAAGGTCTACGACATGCACCTCGCCCGCGAGCGCCAGAAGGTGCTCGGCCTGATCGAAGACATGAACGCCAACCGGTTCGAGATCTTTCGCTCGCTCACCATGCTGCGTCAGCTCAGCCTCGACGCGAGCCTCTACGATGCGAAATACGACAGCGTGCCGTCGACCAAGCTCGATGCCCTGTTGGAACTGCTCGAAGACACCGTAGCCGAGGGCCACCGCACGCTCATCTTCAGCCAATTCACCCAGTATCTGGGCAAGGCGCGCGACCGGCTCGACGCTGCCGGCATCAGCTACTCCTACCTCGACGGCAAGACTCGCAACCGGGCCAAAGCCATCAGCGACTTCAAAGAGGGCTCGAGCTCGGTCTTTCTGATCAGCCTCAAAGCCGGCGGATTCGGCCTCAACCTCACCGAGGCCGACTACGTGATTCTGCTGGACCCGTGGTGGAACCCGGCCACCGAGGCCCAGGCCGTGGACCGCGTGCACCGCATCGGGCAGACCAAGAACGTCATGGTCTACCGCCTGGTCTCCAAGAACACCATCGAGGAGAAGGTGATGGCCCTCAAGGCCACCAAGGCTCGCCTGTTCGAAAGCGTGATGACCGACGGCGCACCGGCCGGCACCGCCCTCACCGCCGCCGACATTCGCGAACTCCTGGCCTGACCCCACCCCTCTCACCCCCCCCTCAGCCCGGCCCCCACCAGTGCCCGGGCCCGGGCCCGGAAAGTGGGCCCACGATAGATCATGGGCCCGGTTGCCGAACATGGGCCCAGAGTGTGGCGCGGATGCGAGACATCCACTCGGGCACACCACCGGGCACTCGCGACCCCCCTGCCCGAAACCGACACCGGGGATTCACCCAGCACCCCTAGACTGCACGCGACGGCCACACCTCGCACGCTGCAGAAACGGTCCCATGTCCACAATTTTCGATCGGGTTGACGCCCGTCTGGCCCGGGCACTCACCCCGAGCCGCCGGCTTGCGCTGCAACGGCCGCGCACCCTCGTACTTGGTTTTCTCGGCCTGCACGCGGTGTTTCTATTTGCCCTGCTGCCCACCATCCTCACCGGCCGGGTTCTTGGTGACCTTCCGCTGTACCGCACCTGGGCGCAACTCGGCCTGAACCACGGCGTCTGGCAGGGCATCGATGTCGTCTGGGTTTATCCGATCGGCGCGATGGCGCCCATCGCCTTCGCGGCAATCGCCGGCCCACTGCTCTACCAACTGCTCTGGTTTCTGATGACATCAGCCCTCAACGCCGTCGCGGTGGGAGCCTTGACCGATTGGGGACGCCGCCGCAGCGGTTACAAGTCAGCGTGGTACTGGCTATTCGCATCTTTTCTCCTGAGCCCGGTCGGCCTCCTGCGGCTGGAAGGAATCACGGCGCCGCTCGTCATTGTCGGGCTCGTTCTGCTCGCGCGGCGGCCGGTGGTCGCCGCCGCTGTACTCGCCCTCGCCACCTGGATCAAGGTCTGGCCGGCCGCCGTGTTCCTCGCCGTGGTCACCGTGTCACCCCGCCGGCGCACGGTAATTGCCACCGGGGCGGCCGTCTCGGCCGGGGTCGCGGCATCCGTCTGGCTTCTTGGTGGTGCACAATTTCTCACCGGATTCGTCACCGAGCAATCCGACCGTGCCCTGCAGCTCGAAGCTCCGATCACGACGCCCTGGGTGTGGCTGGCCGCGCTCGGCCACCACGGCACGGTCATCTACGAAAACTACGTGATCGCCACTCGCGAGGTGAGCGGCCCCGGCACCCACCTGGTCGCCTCCCTCATGACACCGGTCATGTTCGGCGCTATCGCCGCAATCTTCGTGCTCATGTTGATGGCACAGCGTCGGCAAGCGGATGCCGCCCAGCTGTTGCTGATCGGTTCACTCGCTCTGGTCGGCGCGTTCGTCGTCTTCAACAAGGTCGGGTCGCCGCAATACATGCTGTGGCTGGTTCCGGTGGTCGCGGTCGGTGTCGCACACGGCTGGGCGGCCTGGCGCGTGCCCGCCGTGTTGCTGCTGGCCATTTCGGGCCTGACCACATTGATCTTTCCCATTTTCTACATGTCGCTGATCGCGGGAGATCTGCCCGCACTGCTGCTACTGACCGCGCGCAATGTTCTCCTCATGGCCATGTTCGGCTGGTCGGTCGTTGTTTTGGCCAGACTCGCCCTCACACCCCAGCGGATGCCGGCCCGGCCCAGGAGTGCGCCGGCGCGCGCAACGACCGACTGAGCGTCGTCACCAACGACGGTGCCCGAGGCCCGAACCGTCACCCAGTCGTTACCATATCCGTCCCAGATTGCTTGTGACCGGGCTCGCGTGACTTGTACTGTGTCTCCAGAGGGTTTAGCTACCGACTGGTCGGTAACTAATTAATATTCCAATTCTCAAAGAGGAGATTTTCAGTGAAGCAGTCTCGAATGCGCCTTTTCGCGCCCGTAGTCATCGCGACAGCGCTGGTTCTGGCCGGATGCAGCACGTCTAATCTGGGTGGTTCCAGCGACACCGACCCGTCAGCAGATTCCGGCCCGATCAAGATCGGTGCCGTGCTCGACATCACCGGCGTTGGCGCTAGCTTGGGTGTGCCCGAACAGAACACGCTCAAGATGTTGGCCGCTCAGCTCAAAGACGAGGGCGGCATCAACGGTCGCGACGTCGAACTGATCATCCTCGACGATGAATCCACCGAGGATGGTGCGGCCAAGGCCACCGCCAAACTCATTGAAAGTGAGGGCGTTGACCTGATCATCGGCGCTTCACGCACCGGCCCCAGCCTGGCCATGCGCCCGCTGGCCGAAGCCGCCGAAATTCCGCTGATTTCCGTCGCGGCCAACGCGGCCATCGTCGATGGCGCCAAGTGGGTCTTCAAGACCACACAGAACGACGTCACGGTGCTCGAGAGCATTCTCAATGACGCCGAGAAGAAGGGGTACACCAAGCTGGCCCTCGTGCGCGACGCCACCGGGTTCGGTGAAGGCATCGCGGACTACATCACATCCCTCGGTGCCGAGCGTGGCATCACCCTCGTCACCACCGAGTCCTTCGAGCCGAGCGCGACCGACTTCACCCCGCAGATGACCAACGTGCGTGGGTCCGACGCCGATGCCGTCATCATCTGGGGTATCAACCCCGCAGCCGGCCTGGCCCAGAAGGCCTACGTTCAGCTCGGCGTGAACAAGCCGGTCTACCAGTCGCACGGCATCGCCAACCAGGCGTTCTTCGACGCGGCCGGCGACTCCGCCAACGGCGTCATTGCGGCGATGGGTCGCCTGCTCGTCACCGAGCAGCTCCCCGCCGACAACGCCCAGCGCCCGGTCATTGAGAAGTTCCAGGCCGACTACAGCGCCGCCTACGGCGAGCAGCCCTCCACCTTCGGTGGACACGCGTTCGACGCCTGGCACATCGCGGTCAACGCGATCGAAAAGGTCGGTACCGACGCGAACGCACTGCGCGATGAACTGGAGCAGGCGGAGTTCATCGGAATCTCTGGAGAATACAAGATGACCCCGGAGAACCACTCGGGCCTGGATGCATCCGCACTGATCCTCGCTGAGGCGCAGGACGGCCGCTGGATCCTCCTCAAGGACTGACTGTGCTCATCGATTTTCTGCAGCTGACGGTGGCAGGGCTTTCACAGGGATCTGTGTACGCCCTGCTCGCCGTCGGGCTGATCGCCGTCTACACCGTGCGGCAAGTCGTCAACATTGCCCAGGGCGAATTTGCCATGCTCGCGGGCATCGGCGGCGCGTGGTTGACGGCGGCCGGCATGCCGCTGATCGTGGCAATTTTTGTGGCGATCCTCTCGGTCACCCTGGTCGCCATAGCCGTCGAACGCTTGATCGTCGCCCGAGTGAAGAACCTGACCACCCTCTTCTCCATGATCGTCACCCTCAGTGTGTCGATCCTGTTGCAGGCCATCATGTTGCTGATCTGGGGGCCCGAAGCCCGAGGACTACCGCGTTTTCCCGGCGAGAATCTTCTCATCGGCGGGGTCAGCATTCGCTCGCAAGAGCTCTGGATGCTCGGCGCACTCATCGTCGTCGGCGGCGGCATCATGCTTTTCTACGAAAAGACCCGGTTCGGCAAAGCCCTGCGGGCCTGCGCTGAGCAGCCCATCGCCGCCCGAATCGTGGGGATCTCCCCCGTCATGGCCTCCGTGCTCGCCTTCGCGATCGCGGGCTTCGTCGGAGGCGTGGTGGGCGTTGTGTCCTCCCCGATCTCCCTGTCGATCTGGTCCGGCGGGCTGCTGCTCGGTCTCAAGGGCTTCGTAGCCGCGATCCTCGGCGGGTTCTCCTCCTTCCGCGCGGCCATCGTCGGCGCGCTGCTGCTCGGTGTCATCGAGGCCTACGTCGCCGGTTACGTCGCTTCCGGGCTGCGCGACGGCGTCGCGTTCCTCATCCTCATCCTTGTGCTCACGTTCCGAACACAGGGCCTCGTTCTCAAGCCCACAGCCGTCAGGGTGTAACGCAATGACAGACTCCACAGCACCGACATTCGTCGGCAATCTCACCCCCCGAAAGCGATTCTGGGCGACCAACCGCGGCACCCTGATCGGGTGCGCCATCCTCATCGTCGTCGCGATCATCATTCCGTTCACCGCGAGCGCGTCGATGATGAACGTGGCCGTGTTCGCGATGATCTTCGCCTTGCCCGCCATCGGGCTGAGCCTGCTGATGGGTTTGGCCGGGCAGGTGAGCCTGGGCCAGGCCGCATTTTTCGGGATCGGCGCCTATACGCACGCCATTCTGCTGACCAAGTATGACGTTCCCGGGCCGATCGCGGCCACGATCGGCGTCCTCGCCGCCATGTTGGTGGCGCTGCTGGTGGGCCTGCCGCTCATGCGTCTGCGCGGCCACTACCTGGCCCTCGCGACGCTGGGGCTCGGCTTCATCGTCATGATCACGGCCCGGGAATGGGACTTCACCGGACGCACCACGGGAATCTACGGCATCGCCCGACCGGAGGTGTTCGGGATTCCGATCACCAACAACGGACTGTTCTTCTGGTTCGTGACGCCGTTCGTTGTGCTCGGCATCATCTTGGCGCTCAATTTGACGCACAGCCGCGCCGGTCGCGCACTGTCGGCGGTCAACGATTCCGAGGTGGCTGCCGAAAGCCTCGGGGTCAGCACCTATGCCCTGCGCCTGAAGGTACTGGTACTTTCCGCCGGATTCGCCGGTCTCGGCGGCGTGTTTTACGCCTACCAGGTCGCGATCGTGAGTCCGCAGATCGCGGGCTTCCAGGTGTCTGTCGAGTTCTTGCTCATGGTCGTGATCGGCGGTCTCGGCTCGGTCTGGGGCGCCCTGGCCGGAGCGTTCCTGATCGAATTCCTCGGTGAAGGAATGAGCGAGCTCATTCCGGCCCTCATCCCGGGCGCCACCGGTGAGGTGCAACTGCTCGGCTACGGCATCGTGCTCGTTCTAGTGATTCTGCTCCTGCCGGGTGGGCTGGTACAGGCCACCACTGCGCTCTGGCGCTGGGTCAAGTCCAAGGTGCCCGGTAAAGCCGCGGTCGGCATGACCGAGGTCGACGATGCTGCGGTTGTCGCGCTGCCCCGGATCAGTGCCCCGCTGGCTCCCGGCGAGCCGATCCTGCAAGTCTCCGGACTCACCATGCGCTACGGCGGCGTCGTCGCCCTGGACGCCGTGAACCTCACGGTTCCGGCCGGAACCATCCTCGGACTCATCGGTCCCAACGGCGCTGGCAAGACGACCTGTTTCAACATCATCTCTGGCACGCTGGCACCCACCTCCGGCACCGTCACGTTCCTGGGTCGCACCATCTCCGGCCGCAAACCGCACGTCGCGGCGAGCCACGGGCTGACCCGCACGTTCCAGAACCTGCAGATCTTCAGCTCGACCGACGTCGTCGGAAACGTCTACATGGGCCGGTACCGCCAGGGCCGAGCCGGGATCCTGCGCGGCATGCTGGGTTTGCAAGCACACGAACAGCGGTCGAACCGGGGCGTCGCGCACGACATCCTGCAATCGATGAACCTGACCGATGTCGCGCACGAGGAGGCCGGGTCCCTCCCGTTCGGTCGCCAGCGCATGATGGAAGTATGCCGCGCTCTGGCCGCCGAGCCGGCGCTGCTTCTCCTGGACGAACCGATGGCAGGGCTCTCCGGTGCCGAGCGCGACGTGCTGGCCGAGCTGCTGCGTCGCCTGCGTGATGCCGGGCTGACCATTTTGCTCGTCGAACACGACGTGGCGCAGGTCATGTCGCTGGCCGATCATGTTGCGGTACTCGACGACGGGGTACTCATCGCCCACGGCGAACCCGAAGTCGTACGCAACGATCCGGCGGTGATCGCTGCCTACCTCGGCACCGACGTTGACGAGGTCGAAACCGAATTGACCGATCTGGAAGGACACGTATGACGCTCCTGGTTTCCGGGCTCAACGCCGGTTACGGCCAGCTCGGGGTATTACACGACGTATCGATCGAGGTAGCTCGCGGCGAGATTCTCGCGGTCGTCGGCTCCAACGGAGCGGGAAAGACCACCCTGCTGCGCGCCATCAGCGGGCTGATCAAGCCCACGGGCGGTTCGGTCACACTCGAGGGCCGCTCGATCGGCGGTAAGCCGACCGAGAAAATGGCGGGATTCGGACTGACCCTGGTGCCGGAGAACCGTCTGTGTTTTCCGACCCTGTCGGTGCGGGACAACCTCATGCTCGGCGCTTGGACCAAGAAGGGGCGCGGCGATGTCGACGCCGTGCTTGACCTGTTTCCACGACTGAAGACCCGGATGGCCCAGGCAGCCGGAACACTCTCCGGTGGGGAGCAGCAAATGGTCGCCATCGGGCGAGGCCTGATGGCCGACCCCACGGCGATCATGCTCGACGAGCCGTCGATCGGACTAGCCCCGAAGGTGGTCTCCGAAATCATGGAGGTGCTGGCGCGCCTGTGCAGTGAGAAGCAGCTCGCCGTACTGCTGGTAGAACAGAATGTGCGCGCCTCCTTCAAGATCGCCCACCGCGCAACCGTGCTGCACCGCGGCCGCGTTGCGCTCTCCGGCACACCAGCCGAACTCATCGAACTGCCCGAGGTCCGGGCGGCCTACCTCGGCGGGGGCACTGCTGCGGCCTGATCCCATCCGGCAGGCGCTATCCGGGCGGGCGCTGAGGTCGCCACACACAGGCGGCCAAGGCACAATAGACGGGTGACCACGACGACCTTCGCCCTCATTCGCCACGGCCAGACCGATTGGAACGCCGCGGCGCGCATCCAGGGCGCCACCGACATCCCGCTCAACGACGTGGGACGGGGCCAGGCAGCGGATGCCGTCGCCCCGCTGTCGAGCTACGACTGGGACTTCATCGTCTCGTCACCGCTGTCTCGTGCCGCCGAGACCGCCGACCTGATCGGCGCTCAGCTCAGGCTCGACGCCGCCCGACGCATTCCGGGTCTGATCGAGCGCGACTACGGGCCCGCCGAGGGTCTCAGCGCCGGAGCCGAGCTCGAGGCCCTGCGGTTTCCCGGCGGCTTTTTCGGTGCCGAAACCGAGGAGGCCGTGGCCGCGCGCGGTATTGCGGCCCTGGGTGACTTGGCCCGTGAGCATCCCGGAGCCCGCATTATCGTGGTCGCGCACGGTACGCTCATCCGGCTCTGCCTGGCCCACGCTCTTGACCTGCACATCGGCAGCATCAGTAACGCCACACTCAACCTCGTGCACCACCACCACGTGCACACCGATGGTGTGACACGGTGGCAGCTCGACGTGCTGAACGGCGACCCGGTCGCGCAGTCCGTCTAACGCCCCACGCCGGGCCGACGAAGCCTAACGGCCGGTCGAGACCGTCACGGTGAACTTGGTGTTGCGCCCGACCTGGCGGGTCGATCCCACGATGCGGGTGAGCATCGGACGGTAGCCGAGGTGCGTGTTCCATACCGTCCACAGCTCGCCACCGGGTGCGAGTACCCGGGCAGCGTCGATGAACAGCTTCTCCGCCAGGCCGGCATGCACGGAGGCCCCGATATGAAACGGCGGGTTGAGCAAAATCAGGTCGGCCGAGTCATCCGCCTGGCCAGCCAGGCCGTCGGCGCGCAGCACGGTGACGCGATCAGCGAGCGCATTGGCATCGACGGTCGCGCGAGCGGATGCGACCGCCACGGCCGACTGATCCGTCGCCAGCACCTGAAGCAGGGGACGCTGCGCGGCCAGGGCCACGGCGAGTACGCCGGTGCCACAGCCCAGGTCGATGGCACGCTCGGCGTCAGGCTTCATGCGGTCGAGTACCTCGAGTAGCGCGCGCGTGCCGATATCGATGCTGGTGCCGGCGAACACTCCGCCGTGACCGCGCACGTTGAGGTCATAGTCATCATGGTGCTCGCTGTGCGGCCAGTCGGTCGTCGACGTGGCCAACGGCGAGGAGGCAATCAGCACGCGAGACTTCTGGCGCGCTGGTCGCACGTTGAGGGCGCCGAAATGACGGCGCAGCACCTCGTTCATGCTCACGGTCATGTGCTTGATCCGTCCGCCGGCGAAAACGATCACATCGGCGGCCGCGTACCGGGCAATGGCACCGGCAATCTCATCGAGCGCATCCAGGCTTTTCGGCAGCTGCAGCAGCACCACATGGGCGTCTTTGAGCAGCTCTTCTCCGAGCGGAAGCGAGCGGTACGCGTCGGTCAGGTTGACACCGGAGGCGTTGCTGTCGAGCGCGTATTCGCCCGAGAGCGCATCCTGGTAGACCCGAATGCCACGGGCATTGTGCAGGGCGGCGGCGCCGAGGGTAAGAGCGCCGTAGCGGTCCTCCAACACGACAACGCCACCAGCGCGGTAGGCGGCGAGCGCACCCGCGGCCTCATCGAGAATGAGGCGGTCACTCGCGTCGACGGCGAACAGGTTCTCCGCCTCAATGTCGGGGCGACGGCGCAAGCGGTCGAAATCGAATTCGTTCACGTTCGTGGCGGAACCTTTCAACTGCGTGTTCGCTGTGGTGCTGGAATTCCGCGGCGCGGACTGGTCAAACGCGTCCGATTCGGACATGGTTCCCCCTGAAGGTGGTACTGGTGCAACCAGTTCGTGCTGTGAAACAAAAACCTGGAGCTAACTATGGTCTCGCTGCCGCCAGATGACAATCTGGTTGCTGCGCTTGGTGCGAGTGCCCGCCTTCATTGAAATAACATCGCCGGCCGAGCCCGCCGCGAAAACGCGGCGGCCCGGACGGTTCAGTAGTTCGTCGGCGAGCGTCGATTCCAACTCGCGCAGGCGATTTTCGAGCCCGCGCACGTGATCCTCGAGTTCGAGGATACGACGGATGCCTTCCAGACTCACACCTTCCGAGCCGAGTTCCGCAATTTCACGGAGCTTTGCCACGTCGAGCATGGAGTACCGACGGCTCTTGCCGGGGGTGCGTTCCGGGCTGACGAGGCCCAGGCGATCATATTGGCGCAGGGTTTGCGGGTGCATTCCCGCAAGCTCAGCAGCCGTGGAAATCACGAACACCCGGGTGGTCTCGTCCATCGTCAGCCCCTCGCCCGCGCGATCAGTTCATCACGCGGGTTTTCTTTGGGTAGCGCCTCGGCGAACGCAGCGAGTTTCTCCTCCGCGTCTTTCGAGAGATGCGATGGCACCGCAACCTGCACAATAGCGAGCAGGTCGCCCGTGCCCTTCGCGGTCGTAACGCCGCGACCCTTGACTCGCAGAACGCGGCCACCGGGAGTGCCTGGGGCAACGCGCAGTTTCACCGGGGTGCCGCCGAGGGTGGGCACTTCGATCGTCGCGCCGAGGGTTGCTTCCACGAAAGTCACCGGCACGGTGACGCGCAGGTTGAGCCCGTCACGTTCAAACACCGGGTGCTTGCGCACGGTGATTGTCAGCACGATGTCGCCAGACTCTCCGCCGTCCGGGCTGGACTGCCCCTTGCCGCGCAGGCGAATCTTCTGCCCGTCGGCGACTCCGGCCGGAATCTTGACCTTGATCGGTCGGCCCTCCTGCGTTTGCAGGCTGATCTGGTCGCCGTGGGTGGCCGTGATGAAATCGATAGTCGTCGACGCGATCACGTCGCGGCCACGGGTGGGAGCGCCCGACCCGCGGTAACCACCGGTGGGGTTACCGAAGCCGGCTCCGCCGCCTCCGCGGCCGAACATGCCGCCGAGGATATCGTCGAAGCCACCCTGCTCGAAGGTGTAGCTCTGCTGGCGGCCTCCGCCACCGCCGAACATGCCTCCGAAGGCGTCCTCGAATCCACCGCTTTGGGCTCGGCCGCCGGGCGCGGCAAACCGCGCCCCGCTGCCCATGGCCCGAACGGCGTCATATTCCTTGCGTTGGGCCGCATCGTTCAGCACCGAATGCGCCTCGCTGAGTTCCTTGAACTTCGCCTCGGCGGCGGGGTTCCCCGGATTGGAATCCGGGTGGTACTTGCGGGCGAGCTTGCGGTACGCCTTCTTCAACTCGGCCGGCGTGACATCTTTCGATACCCCGAGAACCTTGTAGAAGTCCTTGTCGAACCAGTCCTGGCTAGCCATCGCTCGGTACCTGAACGACGACCTTGGCCGCGCGCAACAGCGTGGAACCGAGGTAGTACCCCGTCTCCGCGACATCGCCGACGGTTTCGGTGTCGACGGCCGCATTCGGCTGCTGGAAGATGGCCTCGTGCATGGTTGGATCGAAGAGGTCACCGACCTCGCCGAACGAGGTCAGGCCCATCCGCTCAACGCTGGCACGCAGTTTGGCGGCGATCGTCGCGAATGCCGAGTCGGGCACGAGATCACCGTGCTTCTCAGCACGGTAGATGTCGTCGAGCACCGGAATCAGTGCCTTGACGATATCTCCGGTCACGCGCTCTTTCTCGATGGCCCGGTTGGCTTCGGTGCGCCGACGATAGTTGGCGTATTCCGCGGTCACCCGCTTGAGGTCGGCGAGGTGTTCGCTCGACGGTTCAGCAGCTTCGCGCTCCGCCGCGTCCAGGATGTCCTGAACGGTCAGTTCGTCTTCTTCGATGCCGTCGGCCGAGTCCACAGCGTCCGAGTCAGCGCCGTCCGAGTCAGCGCCGCCCGACTCAGCAGCGCCCGCCGCATCGGCAGGCGCCGCCGCGCCCGCCGCGGCGGTGCCGTCATCGGGCACCCCCGCAGCGGATGCGTCGTTGTCTGGATGTTTCTTGTCTGCCATAGTTGCGGCCTACTTCTTGTCGTCTTCGTCGTCGTCAACAACCTCGGCGTCGACAACGTCTTCGTCCTTGTTCTCGTCGGCGGGAGCCTCGTCGGTGCCGGCCTCGTCAGCGCCGGCTGCGGCATCCGCCTGGCTGGACTTGTAGATGGCTTCGCCGATTTTGCCCTGGCTTTCGTTGAGCTTGTCGAACGCGGTCTTCACCGCGTCGTCGTCGTCGCCGGCCAGAGCGGACTTGAGAGCGTCGACGTCGGCCTGAACCTCGGTCTTGACATCCTCGGGCAGCTTGTCGTCGTTGTCCTTGATCATCTTTTCGATCGAGTAGGCGAGCTGCTCGGCCGTGTTGCGGGTCTCGGCAACTTCGCGCATGCGCTTGTCTTCAGCGGCGTGCTCTTCACCCTCGCGCACCATGCGCTCGATGTCTTCCTTCGCGAGCGAGGATCCGCCCGTGATGGTCATCGACTGCTCGGTTCCGGTGCCCTTGTCCTTGGCGGACACGTGCACGATGCCGTTGGCGTCGATGTCGAAGGTGACCTCAACCTGAGGAATTCCGCGCGGTGCCGGTGCGATACCGGTGAGCTCGAAGGTTCCGAGGTTCTTGTTGTCGCGGGTGAATTCGCGCTCGCCCTGGAACACCTGAATCGCCACGGAAGGCTGGTTGTCGTCAGCCGTGGTGAAGGTTTCGCTGCGCTTGGTCGGGATAGCAGTGTTGCGCTCGATCAGGCGGGTCATGATGCCGCCCTTGGTCTCGATGCCGAGGCTCAGCGGGGTGACGTCGATGAGCAGAACGTCCTTGCGCTCGCCCTTCAGCACGCCGGCCTGGAGCGCGGCGCCGACAGCGACGACCTCGTCCGGGTTGACGCCCTTGTTCGGGTCCTTTCCGCCGGTCTCGCTCTTGACGAGCTCGTAGACGGCGGGCATGCGGGTGGAACCACCAACGAGAACGACGTGGGCGATATCACTGACCTTGACTCCGGCCTCACGGATGACGTCCTGGAAGGGCTTCTTGGTGCGGTCGAGCAGGTCTTCGGTCATCTTCTCGAACTGGGCGCGGGTGAGCGTCTCGTCGAGGTTGGCCGGGCCGTTTTCGGTCAGCGACAGGTACGGCAGCTGAATGCTCGTCGACATGCTCGACGACAGTTCCTTCTTGGCCTGCTCAGCGGCTTCTTTGAGGCGCTGCTTGGCGATCTTGTCCTTGGACACGTCAACGCCGGTGGTCTCCTTGAAGCGCTTGATCAGGTGATCAACGACGCGCTGGTCCCAGTCGTCGCCGCCGAGGCGGTTGTCGCCGGCGGTCGAGCGCACCTGGATGGTGGAGAAATCGTCGTCCTTGCCCACTTCGAGCAGCGATACGTCGAAGGTTCCGCCTCCAAGGTCGAAGACCAGGATGAGCTCGTCTTCTTTGCCCTTGTCGAGGCCGTAAGCCAACGCCGCGGCGGTGGGCTCGTTGATGATGCGCAGCACGTTGAGTCCGGCGATCTCACCGGCCTCCTTGGTGGCCTGACGCTCGGCGTCGTTGAAGTACGCGGGCACGGTCACGACAGCGTCGGTGACCTTTTCGCCCAGGTACTGCTCGGCATCGCGCTTGAGCTTGGCGAGAATACGCGCCGAAATCTCCTGCGGGGTGTACTTCTTGTCGTCGATTGCGACGTTCCAGTCGGTGCCCATGTGGCGCTTGACGCTGGAAATGGTGCGGTCGACGTTGGTGACGTTCTGACGCTTGGCGGTTTCTCCAACGAGAACCTCGCCGTCTTTGGTGAACGCGACCACCGAGGGGGTGGTGCGCAAGCCTTCAGCGTTGGCGATGACGGTGGGTTCTCCACCTTCGAGCACGGCCACCACAGAGTTGGTGGTTCCGAGGTCAATACCTACTGCACGAGCCATGTGGGTTGTTCTCCTTCAATCATGTGCGAAACGAACTACAAAGTAATCTCAAGACTTGAGCCTCGATGACTCAAGTCTCTCAGACCTGCTCAGTCGGTGTCAATTTCTACAGCTGAAAGTTGAGTGTGAGTGACTCAACTTTGAACCCGGGCCGAGTTGTTTGCTCGCTGGCAGTACTCTATGCACATGACCGAGACTGTCTCAACAGACGAAGGTGCTGCCCCCACGCGCGGTCGGGTGGCGGCCTGGGCATTCTGGGACTGGGGATCGGCAGCGTTCAACGCGGTCGTCACGACCTTCGTGTTCACGGTCTATTTGACCGGGTCGTCCTTCGGCGACGAGAATGTGATCTCGGCGCAACTGGGCTGGGCGCTGGCGATCGCCGGTCTGCTCGTGGCCGTACTCGCCCCGATCACCGGACAGCGTTCTGACACCTCGGGGCGGCGCAAATTTTGGCTGGGTGTCAATACCCTCGTCGTGGTCGTGATTACGGCAGCGATGTTTTTCGTTCAGGCCTCGCCGAGCTACCTCGTTCTCGGCCTGTTTCTGGTCGCTGCCGGCAACGTGTTCTTCGAGTTCGCCTCGGTCAATTACAACGCCATGCTCGCGCAGGTATCCACACCGCTCACCATCGGCAAGGTCAGCGGCTTCGGCTGGGGCATGGGGTATCTCGGCGGCATTGTGCTGCTGCTCGTGGTGTATTTCGGTTTCATTGACCCCGAGGTCGGCTTGTTCGGCGTGACGAGCGAGAACGGCCTCGCCGTGCGCGTGTCGATGCTGCTCGCCGCCGCGTGGTTCGGCCTCTCCGCTCTACCCCTGCTTCTGCGAGTGCCGGAATACCGGGCACCGGCAGCGGAGCGCCGCGAGAAGGTGGGCTTCTTCGCGTCGTACCGTGTGCTCGGCCACGACGTTGCCCGACTTTGGCGCACCAGCCGGCACACCGTGTATTTTCTGGCCGCGAGCGCAATCTTTCGTGACGGTCTCGCGGGCGTATTTACTTTTGGCGGGGTGTTGGCGGCATCCGTTTTCGGATTTTCGGCCGGCGAAGTGATTATTTTTGCCATTGCCGCCAATGTGGTGGCGGGAGTGGCCACGATGAGTGTCGGCCTGCTCGACGACCGACTCGGTGCGAAACCGGTCATTATGACGGCGCTCGTGGGCCTGCTGGTCAGCGGCCTCGTGGTGTTCTTTTTGCACGATGGCGGCCAGGTGGTGTTTTGGACCGCTGGGCTGGCCCTGACCCTGTTCGTGGGGCCGGCGCAGTCCGCCAGCCGCACATTTCTGGCCCGCCTCATTCCGGCCGGGCGGGAAGGCGAAGTTTTCGGCCTGTATGCCACGACCGGTCGAGCGGTGAGCTTTCTGGCCCCGACCGCGTTCGCGACCATGGTGACGATCTTCGGCGAGGCGTACTGGGGCATCCTCGGAATCATGCTCGTGCTGCTGCTCGGCCTGGTCCTGCTCATTCCGGTCAGGGCCAAGCAGCAGCAGATCCGCTAGCGAACCGCCGGCCCGCCCTACCGCGCGACCAGCACCGTCACGGGCGCGTGATCGTCGACGGCGGCCAGCGGTGACCCGGCCGACGCGGTCATGGTGCGGGCCTGCGCATCGAGGGTGATGGTGGCCAGGGTGGACCAACGGTTGCCCAGTGTGGCACCCGGCTCGGGCACGCAGCAAAGCTCGGCGACGTCACCCGGTCGCGAGACCAGGTACGGCACGAGTTGCGCCGCACCGGTGGGCAGCGGTCCGGCCTCCGCCCGCTCGGTGAGTACACCGAGGCGCAACTGCGAGTCCGGATCGTAGAGACCGGGCTTCTCCCCCTGACCCAGCCGGGGGTCGAGGAAGTGATTGGTGTGCAGCAGAATGCCGTTGCGCGGCCGCACCACCTGGGATCCGGTGGGATTGAGTTCGACCGTCACCGCCGCATCCGGAGTCAGCACCGTGATAGCGCTCGAGGTGCTCACCGGCGCTGATTGCAGAATCTGCAGAGCCTCCTCGAGCGTTCCGGCCTCGGCCAGAACTCGCGCCCCGACCAGGTGCACCGGCACCCCGTCGGCGCGATCGGCCTGGTGACCGAGGATATTGAGCATGATGCCCACCCCGGCGTCATTAACGCCCACCTTGCTCAGGATGCCGTGCTCGGTCAGGCCAACGAAACTGTGCGGCGTTCCATGCACCTGCTGCAGGTGCCAGCAGTCGGCCAGCTCATCGTGCCAGTCCCAGGTCTGCGCACCGACCGGGCGCGCACGGGTACTCACGATCGTTGAGCATTCGCCGGGCTTGGTCCCGGTCGAACCGTTCGCGCCGGAAAGGATTTCGGTACGCGCATTGAGCGCCGCGATCATCCAGAGCTCGTAGCCGCTCGCGTCAGCGGTGCCGCGTAGTTCCGCGGCCAGATCGGGGCTCCAGGCCTCGGTCGCGACGATGGCGCTTTCGGCGTTGGCCTGCACGACCCGCGGGTCGATGCCCGCCACGGAGAAGAGCTGGCGATAGACGCTGATCCCGGTATCGAGGGCATCGCCGAGCCGCCGGCCGCGCTGGCGACCGCGCTCGTAGGCATCCGTCGAATCGATGCTGATCAGCTGCGGGGCGAGCGAGCGCCCCAAACCCTGCACGGTCATGAGGCGATCTCCTCACGCAGAGCGCGAATCATGCCGCGCTGTGGTTTCCAGCCCGGGCGCGGCGCGCACTCCAACAGCAACTGCGTATACGGATGCTGGGGGTTGCCCAATACCTCCTCCGTTGTTCCGCGCTCGACGATCACGCCGCGTCGCATGACGACGACGTGATCAGCGATCTGCTGCACCACCGAGAGATCGTGGGTGATAAAGAGGTAGGTGAGCCCCTTTTCGGCGCGCAGTTCGGCGAGCAACTGCAAAATCTGAGCCTGCACGGTCACGTCGAGGGCGGCGACGGACTCATCGAGCACGATCACGGCGGGGTCGGCGGCGAGCGCCCGAGCGATCGCCACCCGCTGCCGCTGGCCGCCGGACAGCTCGTCGGGGCGGGCCGTGAGGTGCCGGGGTTCGAGCCCGACCTGCTCGAAGAGAGCCGCACATCGTTCACGGCGGGCCCGGGCTCCCAGCCGGGAATGGGCGCGCAGCACCTCATCGACGGCCGTGCTCACCGGCAGGCGCCGGTTGAGCGAGCTCTGCGGGTCTTGGAACACCATTTGAATCTGCTGGGCTCGGCGTCGTAATTCGTGCCGGCGGGCCTTGGCCGCAACGACACGTCCAGCCAGGGTGACCGTGCCACCGTCGGCACGCTCCAGCCCCACGATAATGCGGGCCAGTGTTGTCTTACCCGACCCGGATTCACCGACCACGGCGAGGCAGGTGCCGGCCTCGACCGTCACGGAGACGTGGTCCAGCGCCGTCACCGTTCGGCCGCGGCCGGTGTGAAAGGTGCGTGTCAGGGAATCAACCACGATGACCGGTTCTGCTGCCGCGTTCATTTGATGCCTCCTGTGCTGGTCCAGGTGATGCCCGCCGGACGGGATGCCATCAGGGCGCGGGTATACGGATGCTGCGGGTCATCCCTCAGCTGTTCGGGCACTCCGGTTTCCACGATCTCGCCGTCCTTCATTACGTTGATGCGATCACAGACCGCGGCCGCCAGGTCGAGGTCATGGGTTACAAAAAGCATGGCCATGCCCAGTTCGCGGCGACAATCGTCGAGGATTGCCATGACCTCGGCCTGGGTGGTCACATCGAGCGCGGTAGTGGGTTCGTCGGCGAGCATGAGCCGCGGTTTTCCGGCGATCGCGCCCGCAATCACCACGCGTTGCAGCATGCCTCCGGAGAGTTGGTGCGGGTAGGAGCGCAGCACCCGATCGACCTCGTCGATTCCGACCTGTTCGAGAAGTTCACCGGCGCGCACCCGAGCGGCCCGCGTGGCCAATCCCTGAGCGTCGTGCATGCCCTCCACGAGATACCGTTCGACCGGCAGTACGGGGTTGAGCACGGCGTGCGGATTTTGCGCGATCATCGACACGTCACGGGAACGCATCCGGCGCAGGTCTTCGCCACGCAGGCCGAGCACATCCTCGCCATCGAGCAAAATCTGCCCGGCGATGGTGGCATTGACCGGAGCCATGTGCAGAATCGAGCGCAGGGTCATCGACTTGCCACTGCCGGACTCACCGACCAGGCCAACGGCCTCGCCGGCCCCTACGGAAAGGGAGACCCCGCGCAGGATGGAGAGGTCGGCGTGTTTACCGGCCAGGGTGAGGGAAAGATCGTCGATCTGGAGCATCAGGCTTTCCTCCCTGCGGCGGCACGGCCGCCGAGTTTTTCGCCGATATAGCCGAGCGACGCCACGGTCAGAACGATGCACAGTCCCGCCAGCAGGCTTTCGGCGGGGTATCCCTTGAGCAGGGATTGCTGGCCGTTGCTGACCATGAGACCCCAGTCAGCGGCGGGCGGTTGCACACCGAGCCCGAGGAACGACAGCGCGGCGAGTTCGATCATGGCGAAGCCGAAGTTGATAGTGGCGCCGGTCACGATGAGCGGAGCGATGTTGGGCAGCAGGTGCCGCACGGTGATGACGGCGCCGGAGATGCCTTGCAACTGTGGTGACTGCACGTAGGGCAGGTTGCGCTCCCGCAGCGCCGTGCTGCGAATAACACGTGCCGTATATGGAATATAAGCGATCGACAGGGCGAGCGCGGCGGTGGTGATGCTCGGCCCGAACACCGCGATGGCGAGCACGGCGAGCAGCAGGTTGGGAAAGGCGAACAAGAGGTCGAGCAGCCGGCTGAGCAGCGCGTCGACCAGACCGCCCCACCAGACGCTGACCAGAGCGATGAGCGTGCCGAAGACGGCCGTCACGCCCACGACGATGAGCGGTCCGGTCAGGCTGGATCGGGCACCCCAGAGCAGACGCGAGAAGATGTCGCGGCCGGCCTGGTCGGTGCCGAACAGGTGCGCCGCCGACATGCCGCTGTATCGCTGGGTTACCGAGCCGACCGTGGGGTCATACGGAGCAATCACTGGTGCCAGCACGGCGCCGAGCACCGCAACGAGAACGATGGCGATCGCGATCAGGCCGAGCACGCCCATCCGCTCGTAGAGAGCGACGAAGAAGCGGGCCAGCGGCGTGCCGGCCGGCCGGGTGTGCGTGGGAAGAATGTGTGCGCTCATGCGCTGAGCCCCAATCTCACTCGCGGGTCGATACTGGCATACAACAGGTCGACCAGCAGGTTGATGATGCCGAAAGCGCCGACCAGGATGATGGCGATTGCCTGCACGATCGCGAAGTCCTTGCGTTGCACGGCACTGACCAGGAGGGTACCAAGGCCGTCCAGGGTGAAGGCGTACTCGACCACGAACGATCCGGCGATGAGGCCGGCGATGTGGACGCCGACGATGGTGCTCACCGGCAGCATCGAGTTGCGAATGACATGGCGCCGCAGCACCAGCCCGCCGGGCACGCCGCGGGCCAGTGCCATCGCGGAATGCTCGCTGTCCCGCTCCTCGCGAATGGCCGTGCGGGTAATGCGGGCCACGACCGCGGTCGAAGGAAGCGCCAGCGCGAATGCCGGCAGGGTGAGGTGCCAGATGCGGTCGAGAAAGCCGTCGCCGCTGCCAAAGACGGGAAACCAGCCCAGCGCCACACTGAACACGCTCATCAGAATAAGCGCGGCGAAGAAGGTTGGAATGGCAAAGCCGAGGTTGGAGCCCAGCACGATGATCTTGTCGAGCGCTCCATCGCGGGTACCGGCAATGATACCCAGGCCGATACCCAGTACCACGATGATCACCGCCGCAAGCGAGACCAGCATGAGGGTGGTGGGCAGTCGGTTGGCGAGCATTTCGCCCACGTCCTGCCGATTGGCCAGGGATTGCCCGAAATCGCCGTGCAGAACGTTGGTGATCCAGTTCCAGAAGCGAACCAGGAAAGGGTCGTCCAGTGAATACTGCTCCCTGATAGCGGCGAGCACGTCGGGTGAGACCGTGCGTCCCTGCACCAGAAAGTTCTCCGGGCTACCGGGTGCAGCGTACATCGCACCAAAGACGAGAAAACTCGACACGACGAGCACCCCGGCGAGCGCCAGCAGCCTGCGTATGACAAACATCACGTGAACGACCCTTTTCAGTGTGAGCGGTGGTTACTCGGCAGCGCCGAGGTCGGCTGCCCACGGGTAGTACAGGTACACGAACGAGGCCGGCACACCGGTGACCCGATCGTTGAGGAACAGTCGTACCGACGGGTCGACGATCGGGATCCACGGGAGTTCGGCCATGGCCAGCTCCTGAATTTCGTTCACGATCGTCGCGCGGTCCTCGTTATCGCTGGCTGCGCCGGCGTCGGCCAGCAGACCATCTACCTCAGCATTGCTGTAAGCGTTGTAGTTCTGTCCGCCGGCGCTGCCGAGGATGGTGCGCAGAAAAGCGAGCGGGTCGGGAATATCCATGTAGTTCGCGGTCACGAAGGCGTCGTGGCCGGCGCGTGCCTCGGGGTCGGAGAAGAAGGCACCGAACTGTGCGCTCGGCACTCCCTCGGGAACGACGGTCAGCCCGATGGCGCTCGCGCCGTTGGAGATCTCCGAGATGATGTCGGCGTAATACGTGCGCTCCGACGGGTAGACGATGGAGATCGGCTGGGTCAGGTCGGTCGTGGCGGCCTTCAGGGCTTCCTTGGCTGCTTCGATGTCGACGGCGGTCGGTCGGAGATCAGCGCGGCCTTCTTCGAAGACATCATTGGCGTAGGACCACGCGTTGTTCGGTACCAGCGATGAGGATGCCTCGGCGGTGCCCTCGAAGACCGTCGCGGCAATCGCCTCTCGGTCTGTCGCGAGCATAAGAGCCTGGCGCACGGCCGGGTCTGCGAAGGCGCCATTACCGGTGCCGATGATGGCGATGATCTGTAGCGACCGCCCCAGAATCAGGCTCCCGTTGGTGGCCGATTCCAGAGTGGCGATCGAGCCGAGCGGCACGTCGTAGGACCCGTCGATGGCACCGGTGCTGAGGGCGTTGGAGATAGCGGCGGCGTCAACGATGAAGCTGATGTCGACCTGTGCGGTCTTGGCGACCTTCTGGGCGTTCCAGTAGTTGTCGTTGCGTTCCAGGGAGATGCTCTGGCCCTGGTTCCAGGCACCAACCGAGTACGGGCCGGTGCACATGACGCCACCGGCGGGGGTGCCGTAGGTGTCGCCGGCTGCCACGCGGTGCGCCTGCTCAACGACGTTGCCGATCGGGGTGGCGAGGTAGGAGTTGAAGGTGGCGTCCGGCCTGGTGAGCGAAACGGTCACCTCCCAGTCACCGGTCTTTTCGATCGACGCAATGTTGCCAGCGACGTCGCCGGCCCAGTAACTGCCCTCGTTCGGATCGAGTTGACGGCCCAGACTGTAGACCACATCGTCCGTCGTCATGGGTTCGCCATCCCAGAACTCGACGCCCTGGCGAATCGTGTAGATCCAGGTGGAGGCATCCTGGCTCTCGACACTTTCGGCCAGGTTGGGCGCAATGCTGTAGTCGGGCTGCAATTGCATGAGTCCCTCACACAGGTTGGCCACAACCGTATTCTCGGGGTAGTTGTAAGCCTTGATCGGGTCGATCGAGGCCGGCTCGCCGAACGGCAGGTTCCAGGTGGCCAGGTCGAGTTCTCCGCCGGCCGGAGTCGTGACAGCCAGGTCGTCGGTGCTGAGGCCGGGTGCTGCGCCATCGGTGTTTCCCGCGGCGCAGCCGCTGAGGGCCACGGCCAGCACGCCGAATATGGCGACTGTTCTCTTCTTCATGTCGTGCTCCTAGAATTCATCATTGCTGTGACGTGCAAGGGCTTTTATGAGAACCTAACTGACCAAAACGTTTTGGTCTAGTGATTGTACAAAACGTTTTGGTATTGGAAATATGCCTGTAACGTTCCGGTATGAGCTTCATTCCGGAACGGAGACGCGCCACGATCCACGATGTAGCGCGCGAAGCCGGGGTCTCCATCACCACGGTGTCGCACTCGCTCAACGGCAAGGGAGTGGTGGCCTCGGCCACGAGGCAGCGTGTGCTCGACACCGCCGAACGCCTCGGCTACAGCGCCGATGCCATCGCCCGCGGGCTGCGCAGCAACCGACTCGGGGTGCTCGGCCTGGTCATCCGCCCGCTCGACACCCTCGATTCCTACCAACCTGCCGGGGTGGATTATTTCGTGCGTTTTGCCGGCGCCGCGGCGGTGGAAGCCCTCGATCGGGGATTCGGTCTCATGCTGGTGCGCGACCCGACCACCAAGAACGTGCCGGGCATCGCCCTCGCCGTCGACGGCTTCATCATCTCCGACCCGACCGGCAACGACCCGGTCATCACCCTTTTACAACGAAATGGCATTCCGCTCGTGACGGTGGGCCGCGACGTGGGCCGCGACGACTTCACCGACTGGCTGGGCCTCGGCACCGCCGAGGATGCCCGCGCGGTACTCGCCCACCTCACCGAGCGCGGCGCACGGCGCATTGCTCTGGTCGTCGGAACCGATACCAACGCCTGGAACGCCGACAGCGAGCTCACCTATCGAGAGTGGGCCAGCGCGCACGCTGAGGCTGCCGTCGTCTACCAGCAAGACGAAACGGCGGGCGAGGCCGGCGGTGAGGCGATCGCCGAACAAATGCTCGCCGTGGCCGCAGTACAGGGACTGCCCGACGCGGTGTACTGCCTCACCGGGCGTCACGCGGCGGGATTGCAGCGCCGGCTCCAGCGAGCCGGCTACGACGTGCCGGCTGACATCATGATCGTGGCTGGCTCCGATTCCGAGCAGACGCGCAACAGCGCCCCACCGATCACCTCGATCGACCTGACGCCCGAGATCACCGCGAAGGCCGCGGTGGATTTTCTGGTGCGGCGCATCGAGGGCGATACCGACAGCAGCCCGCCGGTGATCGTGAACGTGCTCCGACAGCGCCAGTCCACGAACCGCGTGGCTGCCCGGTAGCGGCGCCGCGCGGGCATCCACTTGAAAACGGATGCGCGTGCTTAGCGAATGCGGGTGGCCTCGTTGTGTTCAATGAGTTGCCAACTGGCGCCCTCATCGGCGGAGACCCAGGCCTCCCACTTGTAGCTGTCGGGGGTGATGGCGGTGAAGTTCCAGCGGATCGGGCGGCCGTCGGTGCGGGTGCCCTCCTGCCGCACACCGTGGCGGTAGGGGGTGGCAATGAGTTGGCAGTATTCGCCGAGCGTTGGGGCGAAATAGCTCACCCGCCAGGCGCCGGCGAACGGGTCGTAGACGCGCACGGTAGTGGCGACGGTTTCATATCCCGACGGATGCGCCGGGTTCACGACCAGCTCGACGTCTTGCACGGCCCGGCCATCGAGGATGAATTCCACCATCCAAACGAAGTCGCGTTCACTCCACTCGCCGGTGGTCTCGTTGAGCCGGGACCCCTTCGCCGCCCAGGACCCCACCATCTGGCCGAAGCGATGCATGCGCCCGGGGTAGGCCGGCGTGGGGCCGTGCGCAATGAGCGCCTCGTCGAATCGGGTGGGCATGGAGGTCATACCCGAATTTTACCCGACCTGAGGTTACGTACGGATTACCCGTAGGCATCCGTCTGCGCTGGAGGGGGTTAGCGGTCGATGCTGGTGCGGTGAAAGTTCTGAAACGAGCGCGAGGCCGTCGGGCCGCGCTGGCCCTGGTAGCGGGAGCCGTATTCGCTGGAGCCGTAAGGCTTTTCGGCCGGGGAGCTGAGCTGAAAGAAGCACAGCTGGCCGATCTTCATACCGGGCCAGAGCTTGATGGGCAGCGTCGCAACATTGCTGAGTTCGAGCGTGACGTGGCCCGAGAAGCCGGGGTCGATGAATCCGGCGGTGGAGTGGGTAAGCAGGCCGAGACGACCGAGCGAACTCTTACCCTCGAGGCGTGCGGCCACGTCGTCGGGCAGGGTGACCTGCTCGTAGGTGGCGCCGAGCACGAATTCACCCGGGTGCAGAATAAACGGCTCGTCGGGCTTGGTCTCGATGAGGTGGGTCAGCTCGGGCTGGTCTTCGGCCGGATCAATATAGGCGTACTTGTGGTTGTCGAACAGCCGAAACAGGCGGTCGAGGCGCACGTCGATGCTCGACGGCTGGATCATCGCGGGGTCGAGCGGCTCTAAACCGATTCGTCCAGCGTCGAGTTCGGCCTTGATATCGCGATCGGAGAGCAGCACGGTGCCAGCCTAGCCGTGAGGGGTTGATATGCTGACAACGTTCCGATTGTTGTTCACTCACGGTCGGGCGCGCGGATGTAGTTCAATGGTAGAACTTCAGCTTCCCAAGCTGATAGCGCGGGTTCGATTCCCGTCATCCGCTCCACATTTTGTGCTCACTCGATGATTTTGTGGGGTGCAACCCGGCCCTAACCCCACGAAGTTGTCCAGTCAGCGCTCTCTGCTGTGTTGACACCTTCCGGTCGTACCGTTCGGCGAACTGTCATGGTGCGCCCGATAGCGTGAGAGCACTGAAAACGGTCACGAACACGAAAGTAGGAGAGCGATGACGGTACTGATTGCCGGATGCGGCGACCTCGGCACCGAAGTAGGTCTGCGGTTCGCCCGGCTGGGGCACCAAGTGGTCGGGCTGCGTCGCAACGCCAGTGTGCTCCCACCGGAAATCTCCGGCCAGTCCGTCGACCTCAGCGTGCAGAAACCGGTTATTCCGGTCGACACAGAGTTCGTTGTGGTGGCCATCTCCGCCGGCAGCCCCACGGAAGCCGCCTACCGGGCTGCCTACCTCGACGGCCTGCGCAACCTGCTCGATGCCATCGATGAGGCCCGCGTCACACCGCTGAGAGTGCTCCTGGTCTCATCGACGGCCGTGTACAACGTCAACGACGGTAGTTGGGTCGACGAGCAGACGCCGGCAAACCCGAAACCGGGCACTGATTCCATCGTGCTCGACGCCGAACGGATGCTCCACACCCGCCTCCCCGCCGCCACCGTGCTGCGCCTGGCCGGCCTCTACGGCCCCGGACGCGAACGCCTGATCACCCAGGTGCGGCAGGGTGCCACCCTGTCGGCCGAGTCCCGCCACACCAACCGCATACACCGGGACGACGCCGCCGCCGCGATCGTTCACCTGCTGCTCCGCCCGCAACAGCCGGCACCGCTCTATCTCGGCGTCGACAATGCCCCGGTGCCCAGCAACGAGGTCCTGACTTTTCTCGCCACCGAGCTCGGCCTGGCCGAGCCCGGCTACCGGCCCGGGAAGGAGTCAGACCCCGAACCCACTCGTGAGAGCCAACGCGGCGGCGACAAGCTCCTGAATAACCGGCTGCTGCGGGACACCGGCTTTGCCTTCAGCTATCCCACCTACCGTGACGGCTATCGCGCGCTTTTGGCGGGAGCTGGAACCCGCCACAGCTAAGTGTTTCAGCCCGGTGATCCCGCAGAGCTGGTCTAGCGCGGCTCGTTCAGCTCTCGAGCATCGCCGGCCCCGATGGACAACGCCATCGCGGCCAGGAGGTCGCCCAGTCGAGCCTGGTCTTCCGGGCTCACGTCGCGCACGGCACGGGCGATGAGTGCCTCAAAGTCGTCGTATATCGTCTGGGCGATCTGCCCGGCGGCCGGCGCGAGCTCGAGTAGCAGGCTGCGCCGATCATGGGGGTGGGGCACGCGTGTGACCAGATCCATGGCCACCAGGCGATTGGAGATCGCGGTCACGGCGCCCGTCGTCATTTGCAGCGCTTCGGCGAGCATTTTGGGCGTAATGCCGCCGGTCTCCACGATGCGGGCCAGGGCGCGCAGCTCCGTCCCGGTCAGATTGAACTGCGCGGCCACCCGAGTGCGATTGCGATCCAGCGCGCGCAAAAAAGCCACAGCGGATGCCGACATCGCATTCATGGAACGCCCCCCGCACTCATGCCCGCCCATGCACTCTCCCGAATTCTGGCCTGCCGGAATCGTCTCAGCGCAGCCGCGCAGAACTACCCGTCGGGCCGTTCCTTACTGACAGCGTAGCCGATTGCGCGAATCGCTTATAGATTAAATAGTTTGCACTCTGAGGCAATTACCGTAGTGTGAAAACTCGTACCGACGGTCCAGTCGGGACAACCGTGGGCCACAGTGATCGACCACGCCCCGATTCAGGCCGCACGCGTCGACCCACCCCTTGCCCCAACGAAATGGACCGTGCAATGCCCAGCTACCGGTTGACGATCAACGACGACTGGTTCTACCTCGCCGGCGATTACAACATTCCGGGCCTCAAGGCCGCCCTCACGGCGGCCGTGCACAACGGCGGCGGCTTCGTCGATATCTTCAGCTCCCTGAGCTCGCACATTTCCCTGCTCATCACGAGTCATTCCAACGTGAAATTTGAGACGATCTTTCCGGATGACGCTCCCGGCACGATCGAGTCCACGACGGGAATTACCTCCTCGTACATCGATGACGACTACTGGCTCGATTAGCCAGTGTCAGCGGTGCGTGCGCCGCTGCATCCGCTGTTTCGATGCCTTTCGCACGTCTGGAATCAAACCATTGACGAACCGTGTGCACCCGGGTAAATTCACGGCACATCGGGTGCATTGCATTGCACCGCTCGCTCACTGACCGCACAACTCAACTGAAAGGCAGTCTCATGAGTTTCCTCGGATTCCTACTGCTCGGTCTTATTGCCGGCGCGATCGCAAAGGCAATCCTTCCCGGCCGCCAAGGCGGGGGCTGGTTCATCACCCTGCTGCTCGGTGTCGTCGGCGCCTTCCTCGGCGGCTGGCTCGGCGGGCTCCTGTTCAACGTGAATCTGGGCGACTTCTTCTCCCTGACCACCTGGATCCTCGCCATTGTCGGATCGCTGATCGTGCTGCTCATCTACGGTGCGATCGTGAACCGCCGCAAGGCCTGACCGACACAAACGTTGAGCGCGGTGCCCAGATCCTGGGTGCCGCGCTTTCGTATGCCCCCGCCGGCAGACTCGACGAACCCAACGCGCACCAATCCGAAAAGGCAGCAGTTCCGAATACCTAGCAACCACGGAGTTAGCCGTGAATGACACAGGAGGCACCTGAAATGCGCACATCACCCAATCGCCTGATCGCCACCGTCTTCGGTGCGGTCTACGTTCTCGTCGGATTGCTCGGATTTGCCGTCACCGGCAGCGTCGGCTTCATCGCCACCCAGGGTGGACTGCTGCTGGGCATCTTCGAAGTCAACCCGTTGCACAACGTCGCGCACCTTCTGATCGGTGCCGCGCTGCTCATCGCGGGCGTTTCCAACGCCATGGCGGCCAAGGCCGCCAACAGCACCATCGGCGCTGTTTACCTGCTGCTGGGTATCGTCGGCTTCTTCATCGCGAGCACCTCGTTGAATATTCTGGCGCTCAACACCGCTGACCACTTTCTGCACCTCGCCAGCGCGATCGTACTCCTCGGGGTCGGCCTCACCGCCGACAAGACGCTTCGCAGCCGCGCCACGGCCTAGCACCAGCACCAGCACTCCACCCCTTCACAGCAGCAGATTCCCCAAGGAGCATTATGTCCCCGGTCATTCGCACCTGGCTCGGTTTCGCCGCTCTCGGCGCCGCGCTGATCCACCTGGCCGTGGGCGCGACCGCTCCATTTCCCCTGTCGGTTCTCCTGGTCGGGTTCGGCTTGGCTGAACTCGCCTGGGGAATCGCCACCCTCGCCACTGGCCGCGTGCTCACCGCCCGAATCGTGGTGGGCGCCACCCTCATTCCGGTCTTGATTTGGGGAGCAACCGCTGTCCTGGGCAGCGGCCTCGGCGTGACAAGCGCCCAGACCGGTCTGCCGCTCTACCCAATGGCGGTGGCGTCACTGTTCAACCTGTTTCTGGCCGCCACGGTGGCCATCGCACTGCGGCGCGCAGCGAACGGACCCCCTACGGCCGTCGGTGCCGCCGCGCTCCGTGCAGCCACACCCAGCGCGTCCACACCCAGCGCGTCCACATCCAGCGCGTCGTCGCCGAGCGGCTGGCGCTTTCTCACCGGCTTGGTCGTCGGCGGTTTTCTGCTCTCGGCACTGACCACTCCGGCCCTCGCCGCAACCGAGGTCGGCTCCCACGCGGTACCCCACGGTTCACACGGAGTTACCCAGTTGATCGTGCCTAACTCGGGCGGCCACGGGTCACACTAGATTCCTCGCAGAGAGTGAACCGGGCCCCGCCGACAGTCTGGTCAGGCGGGTCGCCCGGTTTCCTCAGTCGGTGGGACCCGCGCCGGAATCCTGTCCCAACGGGTCCAGACCCGCCAAGTCGGCCACGGGGGGCACGACCTCCATGTTCATGAACCGTTGGACATTCTCGTCCACGATGATGTCGCTCGGCCGCAGCGGCCGGGTCAGGTACAGGCCATCGAGGCTGGTCAGCCGGCTCAACGCGACGTAGGTCTGACCGGGGCTGAATACCCGGGCGCCGAGATCCACGATGGCCCGTTCATAGGTGGCCCCCTGCGATTTGTGAATGGTGACCGCCCAAGCCAACCGCAACGGAAACTGCGTGAATTCCGCCACGACATCCCGGCTCAGCTTCTTGGTCGCCGCGTTATAGGTGTACTTGTACTTTTCCCACACGGTCGGCTCAACCTCGTGCACGTCGCCGTCGATATCGACGAAAACCGTCGAGGTGACCTTAGTCACGGTGCCGATGCTGCCGTTCACCCAGCGCGGGCCACCATCGAGCGGCGAATCGTTGCGCAGAAACATCACCTGCGCGCCCACCTTGAGCTCGAGCACCTCGTCGGCCGGAAACTGCTTGCCGCCAAAATCTCCGGTGATATCGGCTTTCGCCGTGAGGGATTTACCCGACAGCTTTTTCAAAGCGGATGCGTTGATGCGGTTCACCGCGTCATTGCGCGTGGCGAGGGTGATCACGCCCTCACTGGGCGGAGTTCGCGCCCCCGCGCCGTTGAGCGCACCGCCGATCTCGGCGGTGACCTGACCGTGGCGCACAGCGTTGAGCATGAGCTTGAAGTCGTTGTCGTGCTGGCGGTGAATCTCGGTCAACTCGAAGATGCGCAGTTCCGCATCACGCCAAACCTTCGCGTCAAAGAACCACATTGACCGGTAGTGATCGGCGAAATAGGCGCGCTCATCGGGGCCGCCGGGCACCGGTGCCAGCTGATAGGGGTCTCCGAACAATACGATCTGCACTCCGCCGAACACGTCGAATGGCCGCTGCCGGGCCTGCCGCAGGCTGCGGTCGATCGCGTCCATCAGGTCGGCGTTGACCATCGACACCTCGTCGATGACGAGGGTGTCAATGGTGTTGAGGAGCTTGCGCACCTGATCGTTCTGGTCGATCGGGCTGTCGGCGATGACGCCGATCGGCAGCCGAAACAGGGAGTGGATGGTCTGCCCGCCCACGTTCAGCGCCGCGACCCCGGTGGGCGCGGCAATCACGATCTGCTTGCTCGTGTTCCAGGAGAGATGGTTCAGCAGGGTCGACTTACCCGTTCCGGCGCGGCCGGTGACGAATACGTTCTGTTTGGTGCCTTCGATCGCCGCGAAGATCAGCGCCTGTTCACGGCTGAGCGGAATCTCGGACACGGCACACTTTCTCTGGCAGGCGAATGCTGCACGGGGGACATCCCACTGTAACCTCCCGGCAGAGTTCGCGGGCACGACAGCGGCCGTGGCCTTCTGGCCGACCCGCCCCACATACAATATTGAAGTGACCATTCCGGCCGAAGAAAAACCGGCGAGCGGGCGCCGCGGCAGCATGCTCCGGGCCATTCTCGCCATTGCGGTGGTCGCCGCACTCCTGGCCGCCGGCCTCGCCGGCACCATCGTGGCCCTCAACCGCACCGTGTACAGCGCGGGCGGCTTCGTGCAGCAGTACCTCGATGCCATCGCTCGCGGCGACACCGTTGGGGCTCTCGCGCTCGGCGGGGTCATGCCCTCATCGGCGGAGTTGACCGCCTGGGGGCTGAGCGACGAGGTCGCCGCAAATCTGCCCGAAACGCTGCTGCGCGCATCCGTTCTCGATGGCCTGAGCAATATTGAACTCGCGAGCGCCACCGCAACGCCCGCCTCCGACGACGGAACCGCCCAGACCGTCGTGTTCGACTTCGATCTGGACGGCACCGCGTCAAGCATGGTGTTCACGGTCGAGCGGTCGGGGACCTTCGCCGGCGTCTTCAACGCCTGGACCTTCGCCGTCAGCCCGCTCGCGGTACTGGAAGTCTCAGTGCTGCACGAACGCACGTTCAGCGTGAACGGTCTCACCCTGGACACGCGCGCCCACATCAAAGCGGATGCCCCCGCCACCTTCTCGACGTCCGCCGCCTATCTCGCCTTCGCCCCGAACCGGTACACCTTGGAACACGACTCGACCATGCTGACGTCGAAGAAGTCCACCGTGCGCGTCACCGCCGCCGGGCCGACGGACGTTGAGGTGGATGCCATGCCGAACGAGGCGATGGTGTCCCAGGTTCAGTCGGAGTTGAACAAGTTCCTCGACGAGTGCGCGACCCAAACGGTGCTGCAACCCACGAGTTGCCCGTGGGGCATCACCATCGACGATCGGATTACGAGCACTCCGACCTGGTCGATCACGACCTATCCCACCGTCGCCCTCACCGCTGGTGAGCTGTCCTTCGAAATGGCCGCCGCTCCGGGGCTGGCGCACATTGTGGTCGAGGTTCAGTCCCTGTTTGACGGTGACATCAGCGATCGCGATGAAGACGTGCCCTTCACGATGGGACTCAGCGTGATCGTGCAGCCCAGCGGCGCCCTGGCCATCCAGCTGCATTGACTCCCAACCTAGTTCGGCATCTCGACATCGTGTTTGGCGAGGCGGGCCAGCCGGGCGTTGTAGGCAACCAACTCGGCGTCGTCGGTGCGGTCAGCCGTGCGATCCAAGCGTCGCGCTACCTTGGTGTCGTCCCGGCTCCACTGCACGGCCACCACAATGGCCAGGGCGATCGTGGGCAGCTCACCCACGCCCCAGGCGATGCCGCCCCCCATCTGCTGGTCAGCAATCGCGCTGAGGCCCCACGTGCGGCCCATGGCACCGAACCAGTCAGCCAACAGCAGGCTCGTGCCCATCATCAGCGCCACGCCGAAGAAGGCGTGGAAGACCATGGTGCCGATGAGGAGCAGGAATCGGAACGCGTAGGGCAACCGGAACGGAACTGGATCGATCCCGATGATGGACTGCACAAACAGGTAGCCGGTGATGAGAAAGTGCACCGTCATCCACTCGTGCCCGATGTGGTCGGTCGCGGCCCAGCTGAAGAGCGGCGTGTAGTAGAACACCCAGAGCGAACCGGCAAATAGCCCGGCAGCGACGAGCGGATTGGCGACAATGCCGGCGAACTTGGAGTGCACCGCGATCAGAATCCACTCGCGCGCTCCACGGCTGCCGTCCTTGCGGTTGTGGATGGCTCGCGCCGCCAGGGTCACCGGAGCGCCGGGCACGAGCAGCAACGGAACCAGCATGGTGAGCATCATGTGCATGAGCATGTGTGCCGAGAACAAGTAGTCAACGTAGACGTTGAGGCCACCGCTCGTGAGATAGAACAAGATCACGAGGCCACTTACCCAGAGCAGCGAACGGTAGATCGGCCATTTATCGCCCCGCCGGTGCAACCGCCAGACGCCGGCCAGGTAGAAGAAGATACCGAAGGCGCAGAACAGCAGCCAGGCCAGGTCGACGTTCCACTCCGTGAAGTAGCGCGAGAAGGTCAACTCGGGCGGCAACAGCTCCCCGGTGAGCACCTGGGCGGGCGTGGACTGCGGAATATCGGTCGCGACGACCTGCGCCACGGGTGTCGCCGTGCGAGCGAGTGCGGCGGCGACACCGGAGGCGAGGCCCATGAAACCCAGCTCGGTGACGATGAGCCACCAAAACCAGCGTCCCCGTGCCGGCTCGCTGCGCTCCAGGCGCGTGATGAAGAAGCGTCGTTGCAGAACACCGAACACCCCAAGAGCGCCGAGGGCGGCGATTTTAACCAACACGAGAACGCCATAGGGGGTGAACAGGTTGTCCCAGGTGCCGATGCGCAGTTGAGCGCTGACAAAGCCGGAGGCGGCCACGGCGATGAAGGAGATCAACGCGAGCGAGGAATAACGCCCGATCACCGAACGGATGCGGTCGCTATCGAACTGGGTGCGCAGCACGATGATGGTGAGCAGGCCGCCCAGCCAGATCGCGGCGAAGACGAGGTGCAGCCCGAGGGCCGTGATCGCGGCGTTGTGTCCAGCGGCTCCCGCGGAGTGACCCTGCTGAGCCATGGGCAGCAGGGAGGACAGCGCCAGCACGGCGACGAAGACCAGGGCGGTCAGGTTGCGCACGGCGAAGCACAGCACGGTGACGGCGGCGGCGATCAGGGTTGTCGCGAGCCAGGCCTGCCCCAGTTCGATCTGACTGAAGAACTGCCCGACCGTGGCACTGAATTGATCGCTCATGCTCAGCGGCACGTTGGTGACCTGCAGGAAGGTCAGAAATCCGGTGACACCGGAGGAGACGGCGAGCAGCGCGGCGGACGCGGCGGCAAAGTCCAGGGCGGTATTGAACTCGCGTTCCTTCGGACTGAGCGCGAACAGTGTGAGCACGAGCGACCCGATCGTCCCGGCGGCCGCAACGTTGACGACGAGCTTGGCGAGCGGGAGGCCCCAGCGCACCACCGGTCCCGGGTCAGCGAGCAGCTGGGCCGCGGCGCCACCGCCAAAGCTCAGAGCGAGAAGGGTGGACAACACAGCGACCAGCAGCAGGGCTGCCGGTCCAAGAACGCGGACGAGACGGGGCACCAGCCCAGCTTATTCGCCCAGCCCGGGACATCCGTCGCCCCAACGCGTCGTCGCCCCGAGAAACGCACGCCGCGGGCACAAAAAAAAGGGGCGCCGACCGTGGTCGACACCCCTTTTAGGACTTCAAGCTACTTGGCGGCAGCCTTGAGCTTGCTTCCGGCGGTCAGCTTGACGCGGTGGCCGGCAGCGATGGCGATTTCTTCGCCGGTCTGCGGGTTGCGACCGGTGCGAGCGGCCGTAGCGGTGCGCTCGACTCCCAACCATCCGGGGATGGTGACCTTACCGTCATTGGCAACGGTGTCGGCCAGGGTTGCGAAGAAAGCGTTCAGAACGCCATCAACGGCGGCCTGGCTCTGTCCGGAGTCAGCGGCAACCTTGGCAACGAGCTCGGTCTTGTTCAGCGACTTGTCAGCCATTGAGTGTCCTCCTCGGACCTTCGTCTGTGTTAACAGCGATATTCGTTATACGGATGTTTCTCGAAAGAGAAGCCCCGCCGGTCGGATCGACCGAGTTGAAATCTAGCATTGATCCGCCAAGAACCCCGGATTTACGGCGTTTTCGGGCCAGTTCGGAGCAGTTTCACCGTCTGGAGCACCCGATTTTCGCTCTCAGGCGAATCCTCGGGGAAACAAAACGGGATGTCGACCGAAGCCGACATCCCGTTTGGATGTTTCAGAGGCCGTCAAAGCTCGCGCTTCAACGGCTGCCAGAAGGAGTTACCAGCTGGACTTGGTGATGCCGGGCAGCTCGCCGCGGTGCGCCATGTCGCGAAACCGTACACGCGAGATGCCGAACTTGGAGAGGTGGCCACGGGGACGACCGTCAACGGCGTCACGGTTGCGCAGGCGCACCGGGCTCGCGTTGCGCGGCAGCTTCTGCAGGCCCTTGCGAGCGGCTTCACGCGACTCGTCGGTGCCGGCCGGGTCAACCAGGGCCTTCTTCAGCTCAAGGCGCTTGACGGCGTAGCGCTCGACGATGACCTTGCGCTGGTTGTTCTTGGCAATCATGCTCTTCTTCGCCATGTTTAGCGCTCCTCACGAAAGTCAACGTGCTTGCGGATAACCGGGTCGTACTTCTTGAGTACGAGACGGTCGGGGTTGTTGCGACGGTTCTTCTTGGTTACGTAGGTGTAACCGGTTCCTGCCGTCGAACGAAGCTTGATGATCGGACGGACGTCATGTGCCTTGGCCATTAGATCTTCACCCCACGAGCGAGTACGTCCTTGACGACGGACTCGATACCACGAGCATCAATTACCTTGATGCCCTTTGCGGACAAGGTCAGTGTGACCTTGCGACGAAGCGACGGCACGTAGTACGTCTTCTTCTGAACGTTCGGGTCGAAACGACGCTTGGTGCGCCGGTGCGAGTGCGAAATGTTGTGTCCGAAGCCGGGAACAGCTCCGGTCACCTGGCATACAGATGCCATGATTTCCTCCATTACCGAAGGGCGAATGCCCTTCCCAAGATCCCTTGTCGACGGGCACAACTCCACATCAGCCCAAGGCTGCAGGGAGAAACGCCCGCAATGTACGCACACAGGCGTAGCAGCTACCTACGCTACTCGAAGCGCTGCGCTGCCGCAAATCCAACACTCTGCCGATCCAACACTCTGCCGATCCAACACTCTGCAAATTTCACACTCTGCAAATTTCACACTCTGCGAGTGCGGACCGGCGATTAGAGAGCGGATGCGGCGGCTTGCGCCGTGCACGCGGCGCACAACCCGAAAACGTCCACGACGTGGGCGGCCTCGGTGAACCCATTCTGGGCGGCGACATCCTTCGCCCACCGCTCGACAGCATCCGCTTCGATCTCGACCGTGAGCCCGCAGTTTCGGCAGATCAGGTGGTGGTGGTGCGCGTTGGTGCTGCACGCACGGTACAGGCTCTCGCCGTCGGGCGATTGCAGCGAGTCGGCGTCGCCCTGCGCCGCCAGATCGGCCAGCGCCCGGTAGACCGTGGCCAGCCCAATCGGAGATCCGCTCGTGTGCAAAGCGGAGTGCAACGCCTGAGCGCTGACGAAGCCGTCGTTCGCGTCGAGCGCGCCCCGCACGGCCTCACGCTGCCAGGTGTTTCGCTTCATGCCTTCAACCGTACCGATGTTCGCGATGGTCCGGGTGCATCCGCTTGGCGGTGTGGCCGCAGGGTCTCGGTGAGCCGCCGAAGAACCAGTGCCAGCACAAACAGGGCAGCCGCCGTCAGGGCGATCGTCGGGCCGGCCGCAACGTCGAGTGAACGCGACAGCAGCACGCCGACCACGCCGGACATCGCGCCGAGCACGGGGGCGATGACAAACATTTGTTTGGTGGTGCGCGAGACCAATCGGGCCGCCGCGGCCGGGGCCGCGATGAGGGCGATGGCCAGAATGGCTCCCACGGCGGGCATGGCGGTCACGACCGTGGCAGTGATGAGCACCAGGGTCAGCAATTCGATCGGCCATTCGCGATAGCCGGCGGCGCGAAAACCGTTCACGTCGAAGGTCGAAAACATGATCTGTCGGCCGAACAGGGCAATGACCAGAACGGCGAGACCGAGCACCACGGCCACCAGCGTGATGTCCTGGTCGGTCACGGTGAGAATGGACCCGACGAGGTAGGAGTCAACCTTCACCGGCAGGGAGGGGTTGAGTCCCTGCAACAGCACTCCGAGGGCGAATCCGGCCGTGAGCAGAATGCCCGACGCAACCTGGTTCCCCTGGCGTTTGACCCGCCCGATCAGTGTCATGATACCCACGATGACCACGCTCGCTACGGCCGCCCCGAGGGGAATGCTCACACCCAGTATCGCTGCGCCGACCGCACCGGGAAAGGTGGCGTGGGTGAGGGCCTGGGCAAAGAAGGTGCGCTGGCGCAGCACCACGAGGGTACCCACGAGGCCGCTGAGCATTCCGATCAGCAGCGCCGCCAGCAGCGCCTGTTCGAAGTAGCCCATCAGCGCGCCACCGGTTCGGCCAGGCGATCCGTGCGGCGTCGTGATCGACGAGGGCCGCCGATCCGATCCAGAGCGAGCCGTACGATCAGTGCCACCACGTAGCCGGCCACGAGCACGAGCACGACCGTGGCACCGCTTGGCAGATCGACACCGCCGTTCACGGATGCCTCGTAGCCCAGCGTGAGACCGATCCAGGCGGCCACGATCGCGAAGCCGGCGGCGACCGGAAAGAGCAGCCACAAGCGATTGGTCACGAGGCGGGCAACAGCCCCCGGCACGATCAGTACGGCGAGCAGCAGCAGGTTTCCGACCGCACTGCTCGCGGCCACCACCACGAGGGCGATGGCAACGTTGAGCAGGATATCGAGCACGAGCGGGCGATACCCGGCCGCCGCCGTGCCCTCAAGGTCAAAGGCCCGAAAGACCTGCTCTTTGAGCGTGAAGCCCACAATGATCAGCGCCAGGAGGCAGACGACAACGGTCTGGTTGACCTCGGCCGGGCTCACGGTGAGCAGACGTCCGAACAGCAGGGCATCGAGCTGGCCGACGTAGTTTGTTTCCCGTGAAACCACGATGATTCCCACGCTGAACATCGCGGTGAACACGATGGCGATCGCGGCATCCGAGGTGACCGCACGCCGCACGATCACCGTGAGTACGACCGCCGCGAGAAGGGCCGCCACCATGGCCCCGACGAACAATCCATCACGACCGCCCCAGACGAACCCGATGGCCACCCCGGGAAAGACCGCGTGGGTGAGCCCATCGCTGATGAACTCGAGTCCGCGCAGGTTCACGAGCACGCCGACGAGCCCGGCGACGAGGCTGAGCACGACGAGCACGAGCAGGGCTCGAGCCATGAACGGCAGGTCGAAAGCGGTGATCAGCGGGGTGATGATATCCACTCAGTGACCGCCATGGCCGGGCACCACGATGGTGTGCTCGTCCATCTCGACACCGACCGAACCGAACGCCTGCTGCACATTGGCCAGGGTCAGCACCGAATCCCGCGGGCCAAAGGCCACCTGGGCGCCATTGAGCAGCAACACACTCTCACACACAGCGCGGGCCAGGTCGAGGTCGTGGGTCGACACGAGCACGGCAACTCCCTGCTGTTTGAGGCGTTTCACGGTCTCGATCAGGGCATCACGGTTGGCCTGATCGAGCCCGTTGAACGGCTCATCGAGCAGAAGCAAACGCGGGGCGGATGCCACGGCGCGGGCGAGCAGACCGCGCTGCTGCTGGCCGCCGGAGAGCTCACCGAAGCGAGTTTTCGCGCGGGCGCCGAGCCCGACGGTCTCCAAAGCGTCGGCGACCGCCCGGCGATCAGCCTTGGCCGGCATACGCCACCAGCCCAGCGAGCGGTAACGGCCCATCATCACGACCTGCTCGAGCGATACCGGAAAGTGCGGGTCGAGCTGGTCAGTCTGCGGAACGTAGCCGATGTATCCGGCCGGCGGTGGCCATTCGCCGAGCACTTCGATCGTGCCGGACGTGCGGTTGATCAGCCCGAGAACACCCTTGAGCAGGGTGGATTTACCGGACCCGTTTGGACCGATCAGGGCAACGGCCTCTCCCGCTCGTACCGCGAAGTCGATTCCGGTAAGCGCAGGCTCGGCACCATACGCAAACGACGCCGCCGTCACTCGAAGAGCGGCGGCAGCATTCGCTGGCGGTGTTTCCTGAGAAGTGTTCTCGATCACGTGTCAACTATTGCAGGTCGGCGGGCAGCGCAGAGGGTGTGACGCCCCACGATTTGAGAATAAGCGTTGCATTGTGCAGCTGCGCCTTGATGTAGGTATCCCCGTCGCTGCCCTCGGGGCCGAGCGAGTCCACGTAGAGTGCATCGTCGCCGGAGTAGACAGTGACGCCGGCTTCGGTCGCGATCGTCTCCGCGGTTTTCGGGCTGAGCGAGGCTTCAGAGAAGACGGCCGTGACCCCGGTGGCTTTGATGGCCGCGACGAGCGCGTCGATCTCGGCGGCGCTCGGCTCGGCGTTGTCGTCGAAGCTCGGAATCACCGAGCCGACATAGTCGATGTTGTATGCCGCCGTGAAGTAGCCGAGAGCATCATGGTTACTCACGAGCAGACGCTCGCTCTCGGGGACGGTGTCCACATTGGTGCGGATCCAGTCATCGAGGGCGCTGAGCTTGGCGGTGTAGGCGGTCGCGTTGGCTTCGAAGGAGGCGGCGTTGGCGCTGTCGGCGGTGACGAGGCCGTCCGTGATCGTCTGCACGATGGTCTCGGCATTGTGCACGTCAGTCCAGATGTGCGGGTCGCCGCCGTCATGAGTGTGCTCGTCGGCGGGCGCATCCGTTTGGGTGGCATCTTCGCCGGCTCCGACATCGGAGATGGTGATGCCGGTATCGGCGTCGATCGTGACGCCGTCGAAGCCGGACGCGCCGATGGCGTCGTCCAGCCACTCCTCAAGCCCGACGCCGTTGATCACGAGCACGTCGGCGGCGCCGAGCGCTGTCAGATCGGCCGCAGACGGGTCATAGCTGTGCGCACTCTGGTTCGGCTGAATCAGCTGGGTGAGTTCGACACCGGTCGCCGTTCCGATGACATTGCGGGTGAAGTCGGCGACCTGGGTGGTCGTTGCGACGACGGACAAATCCGTGCCCGCGCCGGCGGAGTTACTGCTCGTTTCAGCCGAACACCCCGACAGTGCGATGGCCACGGACGCGAGGAGTGCGGGAACGACAACGAATTTCTTGTGCATTCCTCGAGACTAGCCTTGTTGATAATGATTGTCAAAACCATCAACGGTCGTTCGGTCGGCCCTATTCGAGCAGCAGCGCCGGCTCTTCGATGATGCTGGCGACATCGGCGAGAAAACGGCTCGCGACATCACCATCAACGACGCGATGGTCGAAACTGGCGCCGATGGTCGTGACGAACCGCGCGCGCACCTCCCCATCGACCACCCAGGGCTTCTGCTTGATCGTGCCGAGAGCGACGATTCCGGCCTCACCCGAATTGAGAATGGGGGTGCCGGTATCCATCCCGAACACGCCGATATTGGTGATGGTGATCGTGCCGTTGGTCATCTCGGCAGGGCTGGTCTTGCCGTCGCGCGCGGTCATGGTGAGGTTCTCGAGGGCCGCAGCGAGCTCGAGCAGGCTCATGTCCTGCGCTTCCTTGATATTGGGCACGATCAACCCCCGTGGGGTCGCCGCGGCGATACCGAGGTTCACGTAGTGCCGCACGATGATTTCCTCGTCGGTAAACGTCGAGTTCACCGTGGGATTGCGCCGCACCGCCCAGATCATGGCCTTGGCCATGATCAGCAGCGGCGACACGCGGATGCCGGCGAAATCGGTCGAGGCCTTGAGCCGCTTGACGAATTCCATGGTGCGGGTGGCATCGACGTCGACGAACAGGCTCACGTGCGGCGCCGTGAAGGCACTCTTGACCATGGCCTGCGCTATGGCCTTGCGCACGCCCTTGACCGGGATGTGTTCGTCGCGATCGATTGGCCATTCCGGGGTCTGAATATTGCGGAAGACGCTGGCCTGGGTCGCGCCGCGCAGCACGTCCTCGCGGGTGACGTCACCGACCGGTCCGGTTGCCTCCACCAGGGAGAGGTCAACGCCGAGGTCCTTGGCGAGCTTGCGAATGGGCGGCTTGGCCATAACCGGGCCAGCGGATGCGGCCCGGCGCGTTGGCTCCAGCGGCTCGGCGCGCGTGCGCGCCTTGGGCTCGGGGGCCATCGTCTCGTGGGCAACGCTCGTACCGGCGTGCCGACGCCGACGGGTGGGCATCGTTGCGGCTGCACCACGGCCGACCAACACGGGCTCGGGAGCCTCGTCGCTGATGCTGCTGCTGGTATCCGCTGCGAGGGTGTCAACAGCCTCGGCGTCAGCGGTGTCGGCAATCGGAGCTGCCGGAGCTGCTCCTGACTCGTCGTCATTCCCGGTGGCCGCGGAATTGATCGTGATGATGAGCGTTCCCACGTCGACGGTGGTGCCGGCGGAGACCAGAATTTCCCCGACGACGCCGATGAACGGCGACGGCAACTCGACCAGGGATTTGGCGGTTTCGATCTCGACCAGTACCTGGTTGATCGTTACGGCATCGCCGGGGGCGACCTTCCACTCGACGATTTCGGCCTCGGTCAGACCTTCGCCGACGTCGGGGAGAGTGAACTTCGACACGCTCATGCTGTGCCTTTCTTACTGCTGGTGGAGGTGAGAATGATCAATAGGCCAGTACGCGGTCGACGGCTTCAAGCACCCGGTCGGGACTGGGCAGAAAATGCGTCTCGACCGCGGCCGGGGGAAACGGCGTGTCAAAGCCGGAGACCCGCAGCACCGGTGCTTCGAGTGTGTAGAAGGCCCGCTCGGCGACCGTGGCAGCGATCTCGCTGCCGACGCTCACAAACCCGGGGGCCTCCTGAGTCACAATGAGGCGGCCGGTTTTCTGTACCGAGCCCAGGATGGGTCCGTAGTCAATCGGGGAGATCGAACGCAGGTCGATAACTTCCAGGCTGATTCCCTCGGCCTGGGCAAGTTCGGCGGCCTGCAACAGCACGCTCACCATGGCGCCGTGGCCGACGACGGTAACGTCCGTGCCCTCCAGCGCCACGCGGCTGGCGTGCAGCGGGGTTCCGCTTTCGCCAAAGCGCACCTCGCCCTTAGGCCAGTAGCGACTTTTCGGTTCGAAGAAGATCACCGGGTCGTCGCTCTTGATCGCCTCCTGCATCATCCAGTAGGCGTCGTGCGGATTAGAGGGACTGACCACACGCAGGCCGGGGGTGTGCGCGAAGTAGGCTTCCGGGCTTTCTTGGTGGTGTTCGATCGAACCGATGTGTCCGCCGTAGGGAATACGAATGACCACGGGCATGATGACGCCGCCCTCGTGGCGGTTGCGCATGCGCGAGAGCTGGCTGGTGATCTGATCGAAGCCGGGAAAAACAAAGCCGTCGAATTGAATCTCACAGACCGGCCGAAACCCGCGCAGGGCCAGCCCGATGGCCGTGCCGATGATGCCCGACTCAGCGAGCGGCGTGTCGAGCACCCGCTTATCGCCAAACTCGGCGATGAGCCCCTCGGTAACTCGGAACACTCCGCCGAGAGGTCCGATATCCTCGCCCATCAGCAGCACCTTGGGGTCGTCCAGGAGCGCCTGGCGCAGCCCCGCGTTCAGGGCCTTCGTCATCGGCAGCGACGCGGAAGCGACGCTCGTGTCAGTGGCAGCGATCATCGGTTCTTGTCCTCGTCAAACGACGCTTCGTAGCGTTCCAGCCAGGCCTTTTGTTCGGCCACCAAGGGATGCGGTTCCGCGTAGACGTTGTCGAAAATCACCGAACGTTCCGGGCCGGTGATCTCGAGCGCGCGCGTGCGGGTATCGGCGGCGAAGTCCGCGGCTTCTTCGTCGACGGCGTCGAGGAATTCCTGCTCGATGCCTCGTCCCTGCAGGTAGCTGCGAAAACGCAGAATCGGGTCGCGGGCCACCCAGTAGGCGAGTTCGGCGGGATCGCGGTACTTGGTGGGGTCGTCGGCCGTGGTGTGTGCGCCCACGCGGTAGGTGAGCGCCTCGATCAGCGACGGTCCGAGCCCGGCTCGGGCGTCATCCATTGATTTCGCCGTGACGGCGAAGCTCGCGAGCACATCGTTACCGTCAACCTGGGTGCCGGGCATACCAAATCCCTGGGCGCGCAGGTACAGCGGCGTGCGGGACTGCCGCGACACCGGTACCGAGATAGCCCAGTGGTTGTTCTGCAGAAAAAACACCTGAGGCGTTTGGTAGCTGGCCGCGAAAACGAGTGCCTCATTGGCGTCACCCTGCGATGAGGCGCCATCGCCGTAGTACACGATCACGGCTTGATCCGTCTCCGGGTTGCCGGTCGCGGTCGACCCGTCGAGCTGCATCCCCATGGCGTAGCCGGTGGAGTGCAGGGTCTGCGAGGCGAGAACGAGGGTATACAGGTGAAAGTTTCCATGCTCTTCGGGAACCCAGCCGCCGAGGGTCACCCCGCGCAGCATGCGCAGGATATCGACAACATCGAGCCCGCGGATCATGCCGACGACGTGTTCCCGGTAGGACGGAAAAACGTGGTCTTGCGGGCGGCTGGCGTGCGCCGAACCGACCTGGGCTGCTTCCTGCCCATGGCTCGGCACCCAGAGGGCAAGCTGGCCCTGACGCTGCAGGTTGGCCGCCTCAGTGTCGAATTTACGAACCACGACCATGTCGCGATAAAAGCGTCGGTGGTCCGCCTCGGTGAGCCGGTCGAGGTAGGGCACAAACGCTTCCGCGGCGGCGTTGGGTTCGAACACCCCGGCAGGAGAGATCATACGCACACAGGTCGCGGACCCGTCGAGGCCAAAGGCTGCGGGGGCTGCGGTAGCGGGGGCGATGGAAGTGGGCGCTGCAGAAACCGGTGCAGTCGCGTCGTTACGGGTGGCTGACACCGTACTAACCTAGCTGCCGAGCCGGGTGATCGACGGGAAGGGTATCGACAAGATCCGCGCACATTAGTAGGAGTGTCGCCATAGCCTCCTCCTCCCCGACGGAAACGCGGATGCCTTCGGGGGCGAAGGGCCGCACGACCAGGCCGGCAGCGCTCAGCGCCGCGGTCACGCTGGTCGTTTCCGCTCCGGTAGGCAGCCAAATGAAGTTGCCCTGAGGTGCCGGAATCTTCCAGCCCTGACCGGTCAGCGCCCGCCAGGTTGCATCGCGACGTGCGGCAATAATTCGAACCCGTTCCAGTAGTTCCTTCTCGGCTGCCAGGGAGGCGATCGCGGCCGCTGCGGCCTGGATGGTCACCGAGAGTGGGATCGCCGTCGATCGGGCGGCGTTGAGAATATCCACCGGGCCGAGCGCGTAGCCGACCCGGAGTCCGGCCAGCCCGTAGGCCTTCGAGAACGTGCGCAGCACGACCAGGTTGGGGTAGCGGGCCAGCAGGGCCGGGCCGCTCACGGCATCCGCTTCGGTGACGAACTCGATATATGCCTCATCGAGAATGACGAGCAGATCGGTGGGGACGACGGCCATGAAGGCCTCAAATTCGTCTTTTGTCACGATCATACCCGTGGGATTGTTGGGCGAGCAGACAATGACGACGCGGGTGTTTTCGCCGATGGCGGCGGCCATTTCGGGCAGGTCATGGCCATGGTCGATGCGATTGGGCACGCATACGCTGGTGGCACCGGCGACGGTCACGAGTGAGGGGTACGCCTCGAACGAGCGCCAGGAGTAGAGCACTTCATCGCCCGGCCCGGCTGCGGCCAGAATGAGTTGGGCCAGCAGGGCGACCGAACCGGACCCGATGTGCACCTGGTCGACGTCGAGGCTGTACTTGGCAGCGAGGCGCTCGCGCAGCAGCAATGCCGACGCATCCGGGTAGCGGTTGTAGGCGGTTTCGGCCGCAACCGCCGCAATTACCCCGGCTAGTGGATCGAACGGGTTCTCATTGCTGGAGAGTTTGAAGGCGCTGGCGTCAGCCGGTTTGCCCTGCTTATAGGCGGGGAGGGCAACAATCTCCGGGCGCAGGCGGACGGTGGGACGGTCTGAGAGGCTCACTCGGTGAGTCTACGCCCGGACATATTCGCAATGACGAATGAATCTTCGCCCGACTTTCGCCCGCCGCGACGCTCTGAGATAGTAGGGCATGGCCAGATTCCTGATCAAGCTCATCGTCAACGCGGTCGCCCTGTGGTTCACCGCTCTGCTCGTGACCGGGGTGCACGTCATTCCCTACGCACCAGACTCGGGCGCCAGCGTGATCACGTACCTGCTGATCGCGCTCATCTTCGGCTTTGTGAACACCGTCGTGGGTGGGGTGCTGCGCGTCGTCGCGTTTCCGCTCTACATCGTGACGCTCGGGTTGTTCGCGCTGATCGTCAACGGCCTCTTGCTGCTGCTGGTCGGTTGGCTTTCTGGATTTCTGGGTTTTGGCCTCGTCGTTGACAGCTTCTGGTGGGGCGTCCTCGGCGCGTTGGTTCTCGGCATCATTTCCTGGCTGCTGGGTCTGATCCTGCGCCCGGTGACCGCGCGCGACTGAACGGCGACTGAGCGGGCGGCTGACTACTGCGGTGGCGGTCCCTCCGGTATGCGGATGCCGCGCCACAAGCGCGCCTCGCCCGGCGCGCTCCCGAGAACGCCGACCACGGTATCTCGAAAGTGTTGCAGGTGCAGTTCTGGTGATCCGTCGATGAGCAGCGCCGTCTCGCGATAGCGGTCCAGGTGGTGTGCGGGCACGCGCTCCCCGGCCGGCACCGGCACCGAAGCGAAAGCCTCCCGGCGTACGGTCACGCGATCATCCGAGTCGACCAGGCTCGATCCACCGAGGGCGGTCACCACGTCATCGGTGTGCTCGACCGTGAGTGTGGCGATATTGGGTGGCACGGGAACCTGCGATTCGGGTGCCCCGAACGTTGCCACCGCCCGCACCGCGAATTCCCCGGAAGCGGCAACCTGGGTGGCCACGAGCCCGCCCTGGGAATGTCCGGTGATCACCACCGGGTCGTCGCCTCCTATGCCGGCAGCACGCATACTGTGCATCACCGCCTCGAACGAACCCGCGTTCTGCCCGGCCATCCCCGCGACGTTGGCCGTGAGGTCCCAGGGTTCATTGGCGGCAACGGCATTCCAGTCCACCGTTCCGCCGACGTACACGCCCCACGACGGATGTTCGGCCGTGCCATAGCTTTCAATCCTCACCTGCGGGCGGCCCGCAACGGCCGTTGGAATTCGCGCTGCCAGGTCACCCGCCCCCGTTGGCGGCAGCGCCGGATGCGGCGCTCCAACGGGCATCACCGAGACGGGACCTTCACGAAACAGGCCCTGACTGCGCGCGACCGCGAGCACGGCCAGAGCCGTGCTCGAGACCCCGATCAGGCCCAGGCCCCCATCACCCAAAAACGACCCGACCAAGAACGGCACACCCAGTGCGCCCTCACCGACGTCGTCAAGAGACGAGACCAGCAGCCGCGCGAGCCTGACAACGGCGGGGTTGGTGAGGAGTCGTTCGTCGAGCTGGGAGTGCGTGTCAGCGTGGCTGTTCCAGGCCCGCCAGGCCAGCGCCCCCCTGGCCGCGGGACCGGCCGCGGCCAGAAGCGCCAGAATGGGAAACCGACCCAGATCGTGCCCGATCTTCGCACTCCCGAGCAGGGCCAGTCGCAGCACCACGCGTTCCGTGGCACCGTAGCGTTCCGCCGCGAGGGTCAGGCTCGCGGCGAGATCACCGCTGCTTTCTTCCAGCTGCCCGAGCGCCACCCACGCCCAGAGCAGCGTCAGCCCGGAATCGTTCGGGTTCAACCTGTGCGGCCCATCCGGATTCAGCTCCCGAATACTGTTCACCCGGGTCTGCCAGTGGGCCGCTTGAGCCTGGGCGCCCCGCAATACCTGGGCCTGGGCCAGCACGACGTCGGTGGCCACGACCGTCGTTCCGCCGACGGAAACAATCAGGTCGGCCCCCGCGACCCCGGGCGGGGGCTCACTCACTGTTCGTCCGCAGCGAGCAGTTGGCGGATGCTGCGCCAGATCTGGTCCTGAGCGTCGTTCAGATAGTCCAACACCCCTTGCAGATCGTGCACAATCTCATCGACTCGTCCGCGGTAAGCCCGCTGAGCGCTCGAACTCCAAAATTGACTGGGATCAAGTGCGTTCAATTGACTTTTCGCCGTGCGAATATCCGCCGTGAGACCCAGCAAGTCTCGACGCTGCGCGCGAAGCGCCGGAAGCTGATCGGTCTGACTGGGCGGGAGAATTCCGTAGAAATCGTCCATGACACCTCCTGGTCTGAGCCGATCGTGACATGGGAGACCGTTCACAAGACCGCTTCGGGGCAAGCTGTGCGGAGTCTGGGCAAACCGGGCGTGTGGAGGGGCACGATCTGCTCCGCACGGGAGAGCTGGGCCATCTCTCCGGTCGTCCTGTTCGACCGATCAGACGCGTATTATTTCGACGATGCGCTGTTTGACTCGGTATTAGGCATGATTGAGTGGGCAAGCCACGCTTTTGTGAAACAACTTGCACCCGCAATTCGACAGGGAGTCCGATGAGTCACCTACCCGTACAGGTTCTGAGCCCACTAGATGGCCGATACCGAGCCGCCGTATCCGATCTGGGCGAATTCCTGTCCGAAGCCGGCCTCAACCGTGCCCGGGTGCGCGTGGAGGTGGAGTGGTTGATCACCCTGACCGACCGCAGCCTGTTCGGTTCCGCGCCCCTCACCGCCGAGCAGAAGCTTTCCCTGCGCGCCCTGGTGACCGACTTCGGCCAGGCTGAGATCGATGAGCTGGCCGAACTTGAGGCGACGACCCGTCACGACGTGAAGGCCGTCGAATACCTCGTGCGTCGACGCCTGAGCACCCTCGGACTCGATCACATCAGCGAACTCACCCACTTCGCCGCCACCAGCGAAGACATCAACAATCTCTCCTACGCCCTCACCGTTCGTGACGCCGTGCAGACCGTCTGGCTGCCCAAGCTGCGCCTGGTCATCGAGGCCCTCCGCCGCAATGCGCTGGAATTTCGAGCGGATGCAATGCTCGCCCGCACCCACGGCCAGCCCGCTACGCCCACCACCATGGGTAAAGAGCTTGCCGTATTCGTCTACCGCCTCGAACGCATCGTTGGGCAGATCGACGCCGGCGAATATCTTGGAAAGTTCAGCGGTGCCACCGGCACCTTTGCCGCTCACGTCGCCGCCGAGCCGTCGGTGGACTGGCCCGCCGTTTCGCGCGATTTCGTTGAGGGTCTCGGCCTGGGCTGGAACCCCCTCACCACCCAGATCGAATCGCACGACTGGCAGGCAGAGTTGTATTCCCGCGCCGCGCACGCCAACCGCATTCTGCACAACCTGGCCACCGACATTTGGACATATATTTCGATCGGCTATTTTCGGCAGATTCCGCAGGTCGGTGCCACCGGGTCGTCGACCATGCCGCACAAGATCAACCCGATCCGGTTCGAGAACGCCGAGGCGAACCTCGAGTTGTCGTGCGCCATCCTGGACTCGCTCGCCGCCACCCTCGTGACCAGCCGGCTGCAGCGCGACCTGACCGACTCCACGACACAGCGCAACATCGGCGTCGGCTTCGGGCATTCACTGCTCGCGCTGGACAATATTCTGCGCGGTCTCGGCGAGATCGACATTGACCGTGCCCTGCTCGCGAGTGACCTCGACTCCAACTGGGAGATTTTGGGTGAGGCGATCCAGACCGTCATTCGCGCCGAGGTCTCGGCCGGACGCTCGTCGATCGAGGATCCGTACGCGCTGCTCAAGGAACTCACCCGTGGCAAGCGCATCACGAGCGCCGATCTGACCACTTTCGTCTCGGCCCTCGACATCGGAGCCGCCGCCAAAACCCGGCTCCTGGCCCTGACCCCGGCCGGCTATGTCGGTCTTGCCGACCCCCTGGTGGACTACCTGCCCTAAGTTCCGGGCCGGCCGCACGAGAAAGCACCTTCGTCGATTCGTGACGAAGGTGCTTTTTTGTGCGGTCCGCAGTGCCACTAGCGGCCCGTGCAACTAGTGGCCGTTTTGCTCGTCCAAATCGGTCTGCTCTGACTCATTGGGCTTCATGCCGAGTACCAGCATCGCAATCACCACGAGTGCCACAATGAACGTCACGCCCAGACCGATCAGCGAGAGCGTCAGCTCACGCGTGGTGAACAGAATCGTCACACCCACGAACAGGGCCATAGCTGCGGAGATGCCGAGCAATTCGGCCGGCTTCAGCCGATCAGATCGACTCGGCTGGTGGGCCGGGATGGGGTTTTTGGGAGTCTTTTTGGTCACAGGGTGTCCGAATCGTTGGGGGCGCTGTTCACAGGACCGCTGTTGTAGGCACCGCGGCGCGTCTTGGGTGCGTCCCATTTGAGGGAGAGCCCGGCAATGGGCAGAAAAACAGCGAGAAAAACCAAGTAGGCGCCGAACAGTCCGACCGAGACGACCGGGTTGGGTGGCAGCAGCAAGAACGCCAGCGCGAGGATCGCGGTGGCGATACCGGTAAACAGCCAGTCTTTGGCGGGCTGCGCGCGTTTTCGAACCCGGATGCCGGCATAAATTTCAAGAAAACCGGTGACCGCCGCCCAGACACTCACCACGAACAGAAAGAACCCATGACCGCCGGCGTGGAAGCCGAGGGCGAGGGCGCCGGCCACCATGCTCACGATGCCGTGAATGAGGAAGAGGGTGCGGTCGGTGGCGACAGTCAGGGTGCGTGGTCCGCTCAGGACCACCAGCAGGCCGCTCAGGAGAGCGAACGCCCCAAACACGATCAGGCCCAGCTCGGCGGAATGGTCACCGTTGAACGTGATGATCGCAGCCGGGATCACGGCGATGAGGGCGCGCCCCACGGCCACGGACCCGTACCCGGGGCCGACGTTTGATGGTGCCTGGGCGTTCGCCACGCACAACCTCTTTCGTTGCGGAATTATCCTGCCAGTCTACGCGGGGAGACCGCTCCGGATCTGCGAGCGGGCTGCACGCGGACCACGCCGAAGCGCAAGCGCCACAGCTACCCGCCGGCCACCATATCGGCGAACCGGGAGTAATGGCCGTGAAAGGCGACCGTGACAGTGCGGGTCGGGCCGTTACGGTGTTTGGCGACGATCAGGTCGGCCTCGCCGGCACGCGGGTTGTCTTTTTCGTAGGCGCTCTCGCGGTGCAGCAGAATGACCATGTCGGCGTCCTGCTCCAACGAACCCGACTCACGCAGGTCGGAGATCGCCGGCATTTTATCGGCGCGCTGCTCCGGTCCACGGTTGAGCTGAGACAGGGCGATCACGGGAACCTGCAGCTCCTTGGCGAGCAACTTGAGCGCCCGCGAGAATTCACTAACCTCTTGCTGGCGTGACTCAACCTTTTTACCGCTGGTCATGAGCTGAAGGTAGTCAATGATGACCATTTTGAGGCCGACTCGCTGCTTCAGTCGACGGCATTTAGCACGAATTTCAACCAGCGTCATATTGGGGCTGTCATCGATATACAGCGGTGCATCGTTGATACGACCTCGGGTGGCGGCGATCGTGGTCCAGTCCCGCGCCTCGACGGTGCCCTTGCGCATGCTCTGCAGCGGAACGGATGCTTCCGCCGCCAGCAGGCGCATTGCGATTTCGCTGCGGCCCATTTCGAGGGAGAAGAAGATGCTGGGCATGTTGTGGTGAATGGAGGCCGAACGAGCGAAGTCGAGGGCGAGTGTGGACTTACCCAATGCCGGGCGCGCCGCCACGATGATGAGCTGGCCACCGTGGAACCCATTGGTGAGTTCGTCGAGGTCGGCGAAGCCCGTGGGGACGCCGCTCATCTGGCCGTCTTTCAGCTTGGCGGCCTCGATCTCTTCGATGGCCGCCGTCACGGCGTCGGTGAGCGGAACGTAATCTTCGGTCTCTGTTCCGCCCGTCACGGAGTAGATTTCGGCCTGCGCGGTGTTTACGAGGTCGAGCACCTCGCCCTCGCCGGCGTAGCCCATCTGCGCAATACGCGTGCCAGCCTCGACGAGACGGCGCAGCAGGGCACGTTCAGCCACGATGGTGGAGTAGAAGCCCGCGTTGGCCGCAGTGGGCACCAGGCTCGTAAGCGTGTGCAGGTAGTCGGCGCCGCCGGCTCGCGAGAGTTCGCCAATTTTGGTGAGCTCGTCGGTAACCGTGATGACGTCGGTCGGCTCACCCTGTGCGTAGAGCGAAAGAATGGCGTCAAAGATGATCTCGTGCTTGGGGATGTAGAAATCGCCGCCGCGCACGGTTTCGACGACGTCAGCAACGGCGTCTTTGCTGAGCATCATGCCACCAAGAGCGCTCTGTTCGGCCAGCAGGTCGTGGGGCAGGGCCCGCTCCGACTTCCACGCCTCGGCCGGCCGCTCGGCACGGTTCTGGTCGAGCCCGCCACGGGCTGACGAACCGTACTCGTTTGACGCTGGCTGATTGGCCAGGCCCAGATGAGCGATTGACACTCGGTACCTCTTTCTCTGTCGTGCTTCTAGGTGTATCAGGACCCACCGACAGGGGGCGTGACGCACCAGTCTGAGCGAGATGCCGGTACTGGATTACCCTAAGGACCCCAGACCCGCCCCACAAACCACCCTGTGGATAACTCTGTGGAGAATCTGCGCGAAACGCCGTAGAGATTGTGCAGAACCTGTGCACTCGCCTGTGGACAGACTTTAAATCTTGGCCGATAAAAGGTGTTTGATCAGGTAATTAAGTTGTCCACATGGGTGTGAATAAACTAACTTCAATAATCCATTGAACCTTGTTGATACGAATGCTCACCTGTGCACAAAAGCACTGGGTAAAGCCCCCTCCCGGGGCCCTTAACGTCGCATAGCGGAGGGTTCCATTCGGAACCCCCCGCTATGGGAGTGGTGAACCAGACGGCCTTTCGACTGTCGGGCCTACCGAGAAGCGATGCTACTTGGCAGCGACGACCACGAGGGTGATCGTGGCGCTGAGCTCGTCACGAAGACGAACCGTTGCCGTGTGCTCACCGGTCAGCTTGATCGCTGCGAGCTCGATCTTGCGCTTATCGACCGTGCCGAGACCGGCGGCTGCGACGGCGTTAGCCACATCCGCGGTTTTGACGGAGCCGAACAGGCGTCCGCCAGCGCCGGCCTTGACAACCAGGGTGACCTTGGTGTTCTCAAGCTTTACCTTGAGCGCCTCGGCCTCTTCGAAGGTGGCGTGCTCGCGGGCTGCGCGGGCTGCCTTGATCTGCTCGATCTGCTTTTCGCCACCGCGGGTCCACGCCACAGCGAAGCCCTTGGGAACGAGGTAGTTGCGAGCAAACCCGTTTTTGACGTCTACGACGTCGCCGGGTGCACCGAGGCCGGAGACCTCATGCGTCAGAATCAATTTCGACATTTGGTTTCCTTACCGGCCTGAGCCTGCGTAGGGCAGCAAAGCCATTTCGCGGGCGTTCTTGACGGCACGGGCGATGAGGCGCTGTTCCTGAACGGAAACGCCTGTAATGCGACGGGCGCGGATCTTTCCACGCTCGGAGATGAACTTACGCAGGGTGGGGACATCTTTATAATCGATGACACCAACCCGAATCGACTTCGCGGGAGCGGCATTCTTGCCACCCTTAGCTCCGCGAAGCGGCTTGCGGCGGTCGCCGCTCGACTTTCCAGCCATGATTTCCTTACTTTCTTAAAAGGTGTTAGCCACGCGCGCGGCGTGGCTTAGAAGGGGGTCTCGTCGCTGAAGTTGCCGGGGCTGTTCCAGACATCTCCACCGGACGCTGCGGGCGCAGCAGTCTTGGCGGGGGCGCTAGGTGCCCACGGCTCGTCGTTGCCCTGGCCGCCGGCAGCAGGAGCACTGCTACGAGGGCCGGACGACTGCGCGCGCGTGAGGGAAGCGGTGGCGTAGCGCAGCGAAGGACCAATTTCGTCGATCTCGAGCTCCATGCTCGTGCGCTTTTCACCTTCCTTCGTCTCATACGAACGCTGCTTGAGACGCCCGGAAGCGATGACACGCGACCCCTTGGTCAATGAACCCGCTACGTGTTCGGCGAATTCACGCCAAACGCTCGCACGCAGGAACAGCGCGTCGCCATCTTTCCACTCGTTTGCTGCGCGATCAAACGTGCGCGGAGTAGAAGCGATGGTGAAGTTGGCAACCGCCAGCCCGTTCTGCGTGTAACGCAGTTCCGGATCGCTGGTCAGGTTGCCCACCACGGTGATTACGGTCTCGCCAGCCATGGGCTACTTGTCGCTTGCCTTGTCGGCAACAGCGGCCGGAGCCGGGGTCGCCTTGGCAGCAGCAGGCTTGGCAGCAGCAGCAACCTTCGCGGCCGGAGCAGCGGTGGAGGCGGCAGCAACCGGAGCGGAAGCTTCGACTTTGGCGGCAGCCGGAGCGGCAACCGGAGCAGCAACGGCCGGAGCCTCTGCAGCTTCAGCGGCGGCAACCTTCGCAGCGGCAGCGGCAGTTACGGCTGCAGCAGCAGCGTCAGCCTTGGCAGCAATGACCTTGGGGTTGGCCGCCTTGCGGGCAGCCTTCTCTGCGGCCAGCTTGGTTGCGACGACGACCTGGGCGATGCCCTCTTCGGCGCGGAGCACCTTGGTGCGCATGACAGCCTCGGACAGGCTCAGCTGGCGGTCGAGCTCGACCGTGGCTGAAGCGTTCGCGGTGAAGTCAACGACAGCATAAATGCCCTCGGTCTTCTTGTTGATCTCGTAGGCGAGACGACGACGACCCCAAACATCAACCTTGTCAATGGTGCCACCATCGTTGCGAACAACGTTGAGGAACTTGTCAAGGCTGGGAGCTACGGTGCGCTCATCGATCTCGGGATCGAGGATAACCATAAGTTCGTACTGATGCATGACTAACCCACCTCCTTCGGACTAAAACGGCTACAGACTTTCTGTAACAGGAGGGTTGTGCATGTGCTGCACGTGGAGGCCGGGAATCCGGCACGCGGGCAACCTGCCCAGACTACCGGATGCCGGTTCGATACGCCAGTCCATGCATCGATCCCGTCGGTGGAGGAGCTGCCTACTCGGTCAGCGCCGCATTGGCAGCACGCTGCGCTGCCAGCACACCCCGGTCCACCGGGGTACGGCCGAGGAAGACCTCCTCGAGGATGGGGCGCATAGCGTTTTCGGCGGCCGGCCAGTCGGCTCCCCGAGGGGCCGGTGCCGATCCGTCGGCCAACACGTCATAAAACGGGCTGATATCCACCTTCTGGGCAGCCCAATAGTCCGCGTAGGCCGGCTGAGCGGCCGTCACGGCCGGAGATGCCGCCCCGGAGGCTCCGATGAAATCGGATCCGGCAGCGCTTCCGAGCCATTCCAGCACCCGCTGCGTTTCGGCGGGATGCTTCGATGCAGCATTACCGGCCGCCGCGATGCCGTCAACACCGCTGATCGCTCCAGCTTGACCACTGGGCAGTTGCACAACGCCCCAATCGAAGTTCGCACCATCGCTCACATTGGCGAGGTTGTAGACACCACTCTGAAACAGCGCCATATTTCCCTGCAGAAATTGGTCGCGACTGAAATCGCCGTTGGTATTGGTATCGGCGGCGGACGGGGCGACATGCCACTTGTTCATGAGGTCAACGAGGTACTGAAAGGAGGTGATGCCCGCGTCGGACGCGAAGGCATACTGGTTGGTCTCGTCCTGGAACGAAGCACCACCCGAAGCCAGATAGTTCAGGATCATCGCCTGCAGGTCATACCCCGCGTTGTAGCCGTACTGGCTCAGATTGGTACCGTCAAAGTCGGCACTGTCGCCCGTATGGCCGTTGTAATCCTTGGTGAGTTTCTGCAGCACCGGAATGAGGGTGTCGTTCTCGCCGGTGGGGTCCCAGACGAGTGCCGATACGTCTTCGGGAGTCAGTCCCGCATCGCCGAGCAGATCGGCGTTGTAGTACAGGGCGATCCCGGGATCGGCCAGCTGCGGTACGCCCCACAGCGCGCCATCGCGGGTGTACTGCGCGACCACCGACGGAGCCCAGCCGGCCTGAGCATCCGCTGGAAGGGCGGTCGTAATGTTCAGCAGCGCGTCGGCGTCGGCGTAAGCCGGGTAACTGCCACCGTCGACCCAAAATACGTCGGGGCCGCCATCTCCGGCCACATCGGTGCGCAGCTTTTCGAAGTAGTCATCCCAAGGCACGATTTCAACGTCGACGCTCAGGTCGGGGTTGTCGTGTTCGAAGGCGGCAAAAGATTTCTCATAGGCCGCTCCGACCTGTTCGTCCCAGAGTCGAACGGTTACCGTTGTGGCGTCGCTCGGTATGTCTGCGTCGGGCGAGTTCAGGGCGACAACGGCGCCGGTGATGACGAGCAGCACGGCGGCGGCGCCGGCGGCAATGATGGTGGAACGCTTGGCCATGATGTCCTTTATTGACGGATCGAACGTGACCCCCAATGGACCAGCCTACGCAGATCCCGCGATGGTGATCGACCGTACGAAGCTGCGTTGGAACATCAGAAACAGCACGAGGAGCGGAACCAGAGCCAACGTGGTGGCCGCCATGACCAGGGTCCAATTGCCGTTGAACTGGCTTTGCAGGCTCGCGGTGGCCACAGTCACCACCCGCCATTGCGTGCCGGTGGTGACCACCAACGGCCACATAAAGCTGTTCCAGTGGCTCACGATCGTGATCAGGGTGAGGGTGGCAATAATCGGCCGGGACAGCGGCACAACGATCTCGACCAAAATATCGAGAGTATTCGCACCGTCGAGCCGGGCAGCATCGATGAGTTCCTGGGGAATTCCGCGAAAATATTCGCGCAGCAGAAAGATCGCGTAGGGGGATGCGAAGGCGAACGGAAGCACGAGGCTCCAGAACGAGTTGCGCAACCCGGCCTCGGTCATCATGAGGTAGAGCGGTACGACGAGCACGACCGGCGGAATCATCAGGGTCGACAGGTAGACCCAGAACAACACCTGGCGGCCGGGAAAATCGACCCGGGCGAAAGCGTAGGCGGCCAAAATCGAGAAGATGAGCTGCCCGACAAGAATCAGCACGGCCGCGAGCACGGTGATCACAATCGCGCGGCCGAATTGTGCCGGCCCGGTCAACAGCAGGGCGAAGTTCTCCAGGGTAAACGGGTCCGGCCAGCTCAGCACCGATTGTTGAGCGAACTGCTCACGGGTCTTGAACGCCGTCAGAATGCTCAGCAGGAACGGGCCGATTGTAAACAGGGCGCCGAGAACCAACACCAGATAGACGGTGGTCGTTGAGGAGAATCTAGTCCATCTCATAGGTGACCCTCCGGCGAAAATAGAGCTGCTGGGCGAGGGTGATGGCAACCAGGATTACCAGCAGAACGACCGCCATGACGGCCGCTCGGCCCAGGTCGAAGGCATCGAACGCTTCGTAATAGATGCGGGCCGATACGACATCCGTTGATCGTGCCGGGCCCCCCTGAGTGAGCGCATAGACCTGGTCGAAGACCTGAAAGGCTGAGATAACCGTGGTCACCAGAACGAAGAACATGGTGGGACGCAGCAGCGGCAACTTGATGTGCCAGAACATTTTGACGGGGCCGGCCCCGTCAATGCGGGCGGCCTCGAGAATCTGACCGGGAATGTTGAGCAGCCCGGCCATGAAGAACAGCGTGACGTAGCCGACATTGGTCCAAATCACCACGGCGGCCACCGAGGGCAGGGCCAGGGACGGGTCACTGAGCCATTCGACACGCTGACCGAGCAAGGTATTGAGCGCACCATCGGTGGGCGCGAGAATCCACTTCCAGACGACACCGAGCGCCAGTGGTGCGCTGATCCAGGGGAGCACATAGATGGTGCGAAACCAAGCCGAGCCCGGCAGGCCGCGAGTGAGCAGGGTGGCCGCGCCCAAACCAATCAGGGTTTGAATCGGCACCACGAGGGCGACGAAGACGAGCGTGACCAACAGGGAATTACCAAAAACACCGTCACTGAGAACGGATCGGTAATTCTCCAGCCCGACGAAGGTGATCGGACCGATCAGGTTCCAGCTCTGAAAGCTGAGCCAGAGCACGACGAGCACGGGAAGCAGGAGAAAGCAGACCACGCCGAACAGGCTGGGGGCGAGCAGGGCATAGCCGGTGATCGCAGTCCGTCGGCGCAGACTGCCCTTACTGGGCACGCTCCGCCCACCATTCCAGCACTCGGCGGGTGGCTTCTGGCTCGCCGAGGGGGCCATCGTCGAGCCGCTGCTCGAGCAGATAGCGGTAGGCCTCACCCACCTCGCGCCCCGGCTTCAAGCCGAGCACGGCCATGATCTGTTCACCGTCGAGGTCGGGGCGGACGGCGCCGAGCTCTTCCTGTTCGGCCAGGGTTGCAATGCGCTGTTCCAGGTCGTCGTAGGCGAAGCCCAGCCGGTCAGCCTTGCGCCGGTTGCGGGTCGTGACATCGGCGCGGGTCAGAATGTGCAGGCGCTCCAGCTGATCTCCGGCGTCGCGCACGTACCGGCGCACGGCGGAGTCCGTCCAGGCACCCTCGGTGTAGCCGAAGAATCGCAGGTGCAGTTCGATCAGACGAGCGACAGCGTTGATGGTGTCATTGTCGAAGCGCAGGGCGCGCAATCGTTTTTTGGCCAGCTTCGAACCGACCACGTCGTGATGGTAGAAGCTCACGACGCCGCCAGGTTCGAGTTTGCGCGTGGCCGGCTTGCCAATATCGTGCAGGAGGGCGGCGAGACGCACGATCAGGTCGGGGGTGGGCAGGTTGCCGCGCGATTTCTCGTAGCCCATGGCCTGTTCCAGCACCGTGAGGGTGTGCTGATAGACGTCTTTATGATGGTGGTGCTCGTCGATTTCGAGCCGCAGGCCGGGAATCTCGGGGAGCACAATCTCGGCCAGGCCTGATTCCATCAGCACCTCGATGCCGGCGCGCGGGTCAGTCGAAAGCAAAAGTTTGGTCAGTTCATCACCGACGCGTTCGGCCGACACGATACGGATGCTGTCCCGCATCTTTTCCATCGCCAGTGCGGTGTCCAGATCCAAGGTGAAACCAAGTTGGCCGGTAAATCGAGCCGCGCGCAGCATCCGCAGTGGGTCGTCTCCGAAGGACACCTCCGGCGTGCTGGGTGTGCGCAGGCGCCGGGCGAGCAGGTCGTCAATACCGTTGGCTGGGTCGACCAGCGTCAGCTCGGGCAGGCGCAGGGCCATCGCGTTGACCGTGAAATCCCGGCGGAGCAGGTCCGGTTCCAGCGTCGTGCCGAACACCACATCGGGCTTACGGGTGGTGCCGTCGTAGCTATCGGCACGATAGGTGGTGATCTCGACGGTTTCCCCGCCGAGGCTGGCCCCGATCGTGCCATAGGCGCGGCCGATATCCCACTGCGCTTCGGACAGGGGTTTGACGAGCGCGAGAATTTCATCCGGTGTCGCATCCGTGGTGAAATCCAGGTCGTGCAGCGGACGGTCCAGGAACGCATCGCGCACCGGCCCGCCGACCAGGGCCAGCTCATGACCGGCCGCCGCAAATGCGTTCGCCAGACGGGACACCGTAGGGGTGGCAGCCAGGTCGCCCAGTCGTGCGAGGGCTGCCGCGACGCTCTGCATAAGCTCCATATTACTGGCCATCCGGCGGCTCGCAGTCGCAGTGCAGGTGGCTCTAGGCTCGCACGCCGTAGAATCCCCCTATGGTGGCCGAGTCAGATTCCGCGCATCGGCCCGCGTTCTCGGTTGCCGCAGGCGCTGCCGTACGCTCGATGCTGCGTTCCGTGGGCGGCCGACGATTGCGGCCGACGACCGCGTTTCTAGTCGCCTTCCTCACCCTCGCCTCGTTGCTTCTCGGGCCGGCACTGGCCGTTACGGCTGCTGAAACCGCCACCTTGAAGAGCAGCGCCGCCACCACTGCCGATACCGCCATCCCCGCCGACACCGTCGTCGTCACCGTTTCTCCGACTAATTCCCCGGAAATATCTCCTAATCAGGATCTACTGGTGACGGTCACCGTAAATAACAACACCGACACCGCCATTCCCATCGGCCGAGTCAATGTGTATCTCGCGCAGCTCGCACTCACCACCCGGACCGCACTCGACTCGTGGCTCCAGCCCGACGACGACGCGAATTCCGGCGATGAACTGGTGAGCGTACCGACGACCGAAATCATCCCGGCCGGCACCAGCACGAACCTCTCGATCACGATTCCGGCCGTATCCGTGGGATTGACCGACCAGAACGCGTGGGGAGCGCGCGGAATCTCCGCGGTCCTCATCGCGGACGATGAAGTCCAGGCCGAGGGTCGCGGTACCTTTGTCTGGTCGCCGGGCGGTGAGATCACTCCGGTCGGGCTTTCTTCTGTTTTGCCCATCACGACCCCGGATAGCGCAACCGGATTGATTGCCGCCACGGACCTCGGGACCTACACAAGCTCGGTTGGCCTACTTACCGACCAACTGAATGCCGCGATCAATGCGCCGATGACAACGATCGCAATCGATCCGCGAATCATCGCCTCCATTCGTGTGCTCGGCACCGCTGCTCCCGCTTCGGCCGTGGCCTGGCTGGACCGCTTGGCCCAGGCGAGCAACGACATCTTTCCGCTCGGCTACGCGGATTCCGATATAGCCCTGCAAGCGCAGGCCGGTGCGGCAACACTGCTCGCACCGACCTCCTTCGCCGCGGCAATCGATCCGAGCCGGTTTGTGGTCCCCACGGCCGCGCCGAGTCCGGACGTGACCAGCGATCCCACCGGGATGCCCAGTGTGACGTCGCGCACCAAGACCGAAACAACCCCCTCGCCGACACCGACCCCCACGCCAACGATGGAACCGGGCGAGACGGTAATTCCCTCGACCAGTGATTTGTTGGCCTGGAATTACACCAGCACGTCGATCGGATGGCCCACTGCCGGGCAGGTAGCGCGCACCGACCTCGATGTCTTCGCCGCGAACGGTCTGAGCACGATCATCCTCTCCAGTGGCAACGTGGAGCAGTCCGACGTCTTCACCCCCAATACAGCGGTCACGCTGCCGACCGGGCAGGGCCTGGTCAGCGACTCCGCCCTCTCGGCAATGATCCGAGCCGCGGCCGAAGCCACGACCGAGGATGAATGGCGGGTGAAGACCTCCGAGGCGGCCGCACTGCTGGCGATCGTGTCAGCGGAGAACCCCAATTCGGCGCGCACACTGTTGGTCACGTTCAACCGCAATGGCCTCACCAGCTCGCCCAGGGCCGGTCAAACGCTCGCGGCCCTGTCGGCAACGCCCTGGACGAATGCGACCTCGTTGCAGTCGGCCCTGGACTCCATCCCGGCAACCACGGTGAGTTTTCAGGACCGAGCCATCGACACCAGCCGGGTCACGCTCGCCCGATCGCTGTTGGAACGCGAGGCTGCGATCGCCGAATTCGCCACGATCCTGGCCGACCCCATCGCGGTCACCGCCCCGACGCGTCTCGATCTGCTGGCCCTGCTGGACACCACCTGGGATTCCCAGGTGTCGGTCTGGCAGGAACAGGTCACTACGAGCCTCGCCGCCTCGTTCGATCTGCTGCACGCCGTGACCGTGACCACTCGCGGGCCGATCATCGTGGTGGGCAGCAAGGTCGACCTGCGGATCACGCTTAACAACGCCCTGGATCAGGCCGTCACCGTGCGCACCGAGATCGTGCCGTCCAACGGACGACTCGTGGTCGGCGATACCCTCGAGACCACCATTCAGCCCAACTCGGCGCAGTCCGTTTCCGTGCCGCTCAGCGCTGCCGTCGGCAACGGCGATGTTGTTCTCCGGGTCACCCTGTACACGCTGAATGGTGTTCCGCTCGGCCGGAGCGCCCCCATTGACGTCAGCGTGCGCGCCGATTGGGAGGGTGTCGGCGCGAGCATTTTCGCTGTACTCGTCGTCGGTTTCTTCGGGTTTGGAATCTTGCGCAATATCGCTCGCCGACGTCGGGAACGCGCGGGTGAGGCATCCGCTGCTGCCCAAAAGTCGACGCTACCCATTGAGGAACCCAATGTCTGAGGCCACCACCGCCAGCGGTGGCATCGGCCGCGCCAGCGCCTTTCTGGCCTCCGGCACGATCGTGTCGCGCATTCTCGGCTTCGTGAAACTCATCGTCCTGGCCGGCATGATCGGGGCCTACGGGGCCAGCGCCGACGCCTTCCAGCTCGCGAACCAGCTACCGAACCAGGTTTACGTGATCGTCGCCGGCGGAATCCTCACGGCCGTGCTGGTGCCTCAGATCGTGCGGGCAAGCCTGCACGCCGACGGCGGTGCGGCGTTCATTAACAAATTGCTCACGCTCGCGCTGCTGATCCTCGGCACCACCACCGTCATCGCAGTGCTGCTGGCGCCTGTGATCACCGGGTTCATCGGTCTCAACCTGCCCGCCGACCAGCTCTCCCTCGCCATCGCCTTCGCCTACTGGTGCCTGCCGCAAATCTTCTTCTACGGGCTCTACACGCTGCTCGGCGAGGTGCTCAACGCCCGCAAATCCTTCGGCCCGTTCACCTGGGTGCCTGTGCTCAACAATGTCGTCGCGATCGCCGGGCTGCTGATTTTTGCCGCCCTGTTCGGCGCCGATCCCGACGGCACTCGAACCGCCGGTGAAGTCACGCCGCTCATGGTGACCGTGCTTGCCGGCAGCGCTACCCTCGGCGTGGTCGCTCAGGCGCTCGTGTTGTACTACTTCTGGCGCCGTATCGGCCTGCGCTACCGACCCGACTTCCACTTTCGCGGTGTCGGTCTCGGCGCGGCCGGCAAGATGGCCGGCTGGACCTTCGGCATGCTGCTGCTGACAACAGCCGCGGGCATTGTCGAAACACAGGTCGCCACGCTCGCGACCGGCGAAGCATCCGTTTTTGTTCTCGCCACCGCCTGGCTGATCTTCATGCTGCCGCACTCGGTGATCACCGTCTCGGTGGCCACGGCCTACTTCACCCGCATGAGTGAGCACGCGGCACTGCAGAAGTTTCATCTGGTCAGAACGGATGCCTCCTCCGCGATACGAGGCACCACCCTGCTGATCGTGCTGGCCTCGGCCGTCATTGCCGTGTGTGCCTATCCGTTCGCGGCGGTATTCGTGGCCCCGTACGGCCAGATCATGGGCATCGGCAATGTGATTCTCGCCTTCATCGTCGGGCTCGTGCCGTTCTGCATCCTGTTCGTGCTGCAACGCACGTTCTACGCCCTCGGAGACACCCGAACGCCCTTCTTCTTCACGCTGTTCCAGGTTGCACTGATCCTGGTCGGCGTGCTCGGCTGCGCCCTGCTGCCGGCGCAATGGATTGCCGTGGGAATCGCACTGGTCATCACGGTTTCCGGGGTGCTGCAATGCATTCTGGCCGCCCTGCTGTTGCGCCGCCGACTCGGTGGTATTGATGGCCGCCGCATCGTACGCAGCCTCGTGAAATACCTCGTCGCGGCGATCGTACCGATCGCCTTGGGCGTGACCCTGCTGTTGATTCTGGGGGGAACCGTCGAGGGCGGTTTTGCTCTCGCCTCACGGCTGACCGCGATTGTTTCGATGCTCATCATCGGTGTCGTCATGGCCGCGGCCTACTTCGGGCTGCTCCTCGTTATGCGCAGCGGCGAGCTCACGGCCTTTCTAGCGCCCCTGCAACGCCGTTTCGGCCGGTAGCGCGCGCCCGGCCTGCCGTGCGGCACAGTGCCTCGTGAGCGCTCTGTGCGCGCCGACGGCCAGCTCTCGGCCATAGCTGAATGTCAGCTGAACGCGGTGAGGGGCCACGGAATAGCATCCGATTAGGATGTGTTGTATCGATACGTGAGTCGGGATTCTGCCCGTCTAATCCATCATTGCAAGGAGTGTGCGTGTGCGTCAGATCATCATCATCGGGTCCGGACCGGCCGGCTACACCGCGGCGATCTATGCCGCCCGAGCCAACCTCAAGCCGCTGGTCATCGCCAGTTCGGTAGAGGCCGGCGGTGAGCTCATGAATACGACGGATGTCGAAAACTTCCCCGGCTTTCCGGAGGGCGTACAGGGACCGGAATTGATGACCAAGATGCAGGAGCAGGCAGAACGCTTCGGCACCGAGGTCGTCTATGACGATGTCGAGTCGGTTGACCTCTCCGGCCCCATCAAAACGGTCACTCTCGGCAACGGCGACGTCGAGCAGGCGCTCACCGTGATCTTCGCCACCGGATCGGCGTACCGCAAACTCGGTCTGAGCGACGAAGAACGTTTGTCGGGCCGCGGAGTCTCCTGGTGCGCCACCTGCGACGGTTTCTTCTTCAAGGGCAAGGAGATCGCCGTCATCGGCGGCGGCGACTCCGCGATGGAAGAAGCCACCTTCCTCACCCGGTTCGCCTCCAAGGTGCACGTCATTCACCGCAAGGGTGAATTACGAGCCTCCAAGATCATGCAGGAACGCGCTTTCGCCAACGACAAGATTGAATTCACCTGGAACGCCGAGGTCGTCGGCATAACCGGCACCGACGCTGTCGACGGTCTCACCCTGCGCGATACCGTCTCCGGTGTCGAGAGCAGCCTGCCGGTCGGCGGCGTGTTCGTGGCAATCGGCAACGACCCCCGCACCCATCTTGTGCACCAGCAGCTCGACCTCACCCCCGAAGGCACCATCGCCGTCGCGGGTCGGTCGTCACTCACCAGCCAGGCCGGCGTATTCGCGGCCGGCGACGTGATCGACTCCAGCTACCGTCAGGCCATTACCGCTGCCGGATCCGGCTGCGCGGCCGCCCTGGACGCCGAGCACTACCTCAGCAACCTTCCCACCGCCTTGCTGGCCCAGGCCGGCGACACCGAACTCGCATCAGTCAACTAAGGAGCATTACATGACCGCACGAAGCGTTACAGAAGCAAACTTCGATCAGGAAGTCATTAACAACGAGAAGACCGTTCTCGTTGACTTCTGGGCCGAGTGGTGTGGCCCCTGCCGCGCCGTCAGCCCGATTCTCGACCAGATCGCCGCCGAGAACGCGGACAAGCTCGACATCGTCAAGCTCAATGTCGACGAGCACCCCGCGCTGGCCGCCAAGTACCAGATCACCTCCATCCCGGCGATGAAGGTCTTCCAGAAGGGTGAGGTCGTCAAGACCGTCATCGGCGCCAAGCCGAAGCCGGCCCTCGAAAAGGACCTCGCCGACTACCTGGTCTAAGCCGCAATACAGAAAATACCCGCCCGGCGACAACCGGGCGGGTTTTTTCGTGTTCGCCCCCAACGCATACGATGAAGAGGACAGCAGAACGGATACGACGTGACAATTCAGGGTTCCACTCCGGCCGGCAATGAGCAGGCCGGCAACACACAAGCCGGCAATAACCTCGATCCGTGGTATCACCACTACGCCGATCGAGCCGCCGGACTCAAGGCCTCCGAGGTGCGCGCGCTCTTCGCAGTGGCCTCGCGCCCCGAAGTGGTCTCGCTCGCCGGTGGCATGCCTTACGTGGCCGCGCTTCCGCAAGACCTCGTCATCAATGCCATGGACCGCGTCATGCGCGAGAAGGGCGCGACTGCTCTGCAATATGGCTCTGGTCAGGGAGTTCCCTTGCTACGCGAGCAGATTCTCGACGTGATGGCGCTCGAAGGAATCAAAGCCAACGCCGACGATGTGGTCGTCACCACCGGTTCCCAGCACGCGCTCGAATTGGTCAGCAAGCTGTTCCTTGATCCAGGAGACGTCGTCATCTCCGAGGGACCGAGCTACGTCACCGCAATGGTGATCTTCAAGTCGTATCAGGCCGAGGTCGACCATGTTCCGATGGATGAGAACGGCCTGATCCCGGCCGCCCTGATCGAGCACATCGCCGCGCTCAAGGCCGCCGGACGTAGGATTAAATTTCTCTATACAATCCCGAGCTTTCACAATCCGGCCGGGGTAACCCTCAGCTGGGCGCGCCGGCTGGAGATTCTCGAGATTTGCCGATCGAACAATATCCTCGTGCTGGAGGACAATCCCTACGGCCTGCTCTACTTCGACAAACCGGCACCGGACGCCATCCGCTCGCTCGAACGAGACGGGGTCGTCTATCTGGGCACCTTCTCGAAGACACTGGCGCCCGGCTTTCGAGTTGGTTGGGCGCTGGCCCCACACGCGATCCGCGAGAAACTCGTGCTCGCCAACGAGGCCGCCGTGCTGTCCCCCAGCTCCTTCACGCAAATGGTCATCTCGGAGTATTTGTCGACCGCCGACTGGAAGGGGCAAATCAACACCTTCCGCGGTGTGTATCACGAGCGTAAAAATGCCATGCTCGCCGCTCTCGACGAATACCTGCCCGATCTGACCTGGACCAATCCCACCGGCGGTTTCTACGTGTGGGTGACCCTGCCGGAACAGCTGGACTCCAAAGCAATGCTGCCCCGCGCGGTCAAGGAGCTGGTCGCGTACACGCCCGGCACGGCCTTCTTCGCCGACGGCAACGGTCGCCAAAACATGCGGTTGGCATTCTGCTACCCCACTCCCGACACCATTCGTGTGGGCATTCAACGACTCGCCACGGTAATCAGGGGCGAGCTGAACCTGCTGGACACTTTCGCCGGAACCGGGTCCCTCGGCGCCGCACCCGACCAGCCCGGCGCCAACCACCAGCGCTACGCCGGGCCGCCGGCCAATATTTCTTAGGTTCGCCTTCTTAACCATATAAAGCAAGGAAAATACCTGATCATGAGCGAATTCGTACCACTCAACATCGTCATTCTTGCGGGCGGAATTTCCCACGAGCGCGATGTTTCCCTGCGGTCAGGACGGCGGGTGGCCGACGCCCTGTCGAACGAGGGACACAGCGTAACCGTGCTCGACCCGGGATCTAATCTGCTCACAATCCTGACCGAGCAGGCACCCGACCTGATTTGGCCCACCCTGCACGGCGCCACCGGAGAGGACGGCGCCCTGCTGTCCCTGCTCGAGACCACCGGCATCCCTTTTCTCGGCTCACGTGGCGCCGCTGCCGCGCTGGCCTGGAACAAAGCCACCGCCAAGGAGCTCGTACTGCGAGCGGGATATTCCACTCCCCCGGCCATCGCCCTGTCGACGGAGACTTTTCGGGACCTGGGTGCCACAAGCGTGCTCGACCACCTCGTCAGTGCCATTGGCTTACCCCTGGTCGTCAAGCCAGCCCACGGCGGCTCCTCGCAGGGCGTCACGATCGTACGAACCCCTGCCGACCTGCCGCGCGCCATGGTGCACGCCTATACCTACGCCAACACTGCCCTCGTGGAAGCTTTTGTCGGGGGCACTGAGGTTACGGTCGCCGTCATTGATACCGGCGCGGGCCCAATCGCGCTGCCCATCGTGGAAATCGTGCCGGTAGATGGCGTCTTCAGCTTCGAGGCACGGTACAACGCCGGTGAAACCGACTATTACACGCCGGCCCGGTTGTCCGAGGAAGTCTCTGCTGCCGTTTCGAGTGCCGCTGTGGCCATCCACACGCTCCTCGATCTGCGCCACCTCAGCCGGATCGACATTATCGTCGACGCGGCGGGGACGCCCTGGTTCCTGGAGGCCAACGTGCTCCCCGGCCTAACCGAGACATCCCTCGTCCCCCAGGCTATCGAAGCCGACGGCCGGACGCTGGGTGCCACCTATTCCGCCCTGGCCACCCACGCCCAAGAGACCGGTAGGCGCAGCATCGCTCGGTAACGTCTAGACGATGTTTCACGTGAAACGTGCGGCGTGATCGCTGGTTCTGTTTCACGTGAAACATCGCCAGCGAACGCCTATTCCACCGCAACGTTCCGCCAGGTGTGTCGGCCGTTCATTCCAGGCCAGCCTCTTTGACAACCGCCTGAACGGCTCAGAGATGACAGGAACGCCCGCGGGTCTCGACCGAACTTTGCTGTCCGGTGAGTGTTTCACGTGAAACCACGGGGCGCGATCGCAGCTCCGCAAATCTCCGCCATTTTGAGAGGCTCCGCAACCTAGTTGCACTGGACTGCGCGCACCCGCGCACACGCCCGCGGGAGATCGCACCGCCTCCATCGAGTGCGCTCCGGCCCCGGCTCAATGTTTCACGTGAAACCCTATGGCTGTGCTGATTTCCCTTCACGGATATCCCTTCACGGATATCCCTTCATGGATATCCCGGCACTCGGGCACGCACCGAACGGATGAGCCCCAGGCCGCAGCGTCAACGAGCCAGACTTCCCGGGTCTGTTCGTTGTCGTCGTTCAGGCAGCTGAGCGCCCAGTTGCGTACCTGAGTAGTTGCGTACGTGAGCAGTTGCGTACGTGAGCAGTTGCCTCCGTAAACGGGGTGACCGATACACCGTCGACCCGACAATCGGCAGTGACGTCGATCAGCTCAGACGCGTGTTTCACGTGAAACACCGGAGCACAGCGCCGCCACCGCGCGACCCGGCGCTCACTGAACCGGTCGACAGCACCTGTCGACTGCACCTATCGACCATCAGCGCGCATAGGTCAGTCCCAGTTCGACGACAATCTTCGGCGCCTATTTTGCATCAACGTTTCACGTGAAACAGTGCAGAGAGCTGGGCGGAAAAGTCGAACTAGTTGGCGCTAAAGCCGGGCTCGCCGAGCACTGTCAGGATGCGGTTCAGGTCGCCAATTGTCGCGAAATCGACTGTGATCTGGCCTTTTCTTGCCCCAAGATTGATTTTCACGCGGGTATCCAATCGATCACCCAAGTGCTCCGCGATCTCATCGAGGTGTCCTTGACGTCGCCCCGGAAGTGGTTTTGCCGCGGGCATTTTCGGCACCGCGGTCGCCGCGGCCTCGGCGGCACGCACTGAAAGGTCTTGCTCAACAATCTTGTCCGCCAGGCGCAGCATGCCCGCGAGATCACCCACCGAAAGAATCGCCCGCGCATGGCCGGCCGAGAGCACCCCCGCCGCGACCCGTAATTGCACGGCTTCCGGCAGTTTGAGCAAACGCAGCGTGTTAGTGATCTGCGGCCGCGACCGACCGATGCGGTTCGCAAGCTCTTCCTGGGTGATCCCGAAGTCCGCCAACAGTTGCTGATACGCGGATGCTTCTTCAAGGGGATTCAGCTGGGCGCGGTGCAGGTTCTCCAACAGCGCGTCGCGCAGCATGTCCACATCAGCGGTCTCACGCACGACGGCGGGAATGCTATCCAGCCCGACGACTTTGGTCGCGCGCAGCCGACGTTCGCCCATGACGAGCTCATACTTGCCAGGTTCATCCGGCAACGGGCGCACCACTATGGGCTGCAGCACCCCAACTTCACGAATGCTGTGCACGAGTTCGGCGAGGTCGTCCTCGTCGAAAATGGTGCGCGGCTGAGCCCGGTTGGGAACAATATCCTGGGGATTCAGGTGAGCCAGGCGGGCGCCCGGAACGGGAACGAGCTCGGGGGAGTCATCCGCTTCGACGACAACCGTTCGCGGAAAGAAAACATCGACGGGACGAGGGGCCGAGGCATTCTCCTGTACTGGAATGAGTGCGCCGATACCACGGCCAAGGCCGGTTCTTTTCGCCATTACTGCTGTTCTCCTGTTCGGGGTGCCCCACGATGGGCCATTTCTGCTGCTGCTTCGAGGTAGGAGAGCGATCCTGCGGAGTTCAGGTCGTAGCTCACGACGCTCTGACCGTAGCTGGGCGCCTCAGAAACGCGCACAGAACGTGGAATTGCCGTGTTTAAGACCTCTTTGGGGAAGTGATCACGCACTTCCTTGGCAACCTGCGTTGCCAAATTGGTACGGCTGTCGTACATGGTCAGCAAAATCGTCGATACGGACAGGTCCGGATTGAGGTGCTTCTCAATGAGGGCGATGTTTTTGAGCAGCTGACTCAGCCCTTCCAGAGCGTAGTACTCGCACTGGATGGGAATGAGAACCTCGCGCGCAGCGACGAAGGCATTGATGGTCAACAGACCGAGGGACGGCGGGCAGTCGATGAACACATAGTCAAAGGGGTCGGCCATCTCAGCCAGGTACAGGTCCAGGGCCCGGCGAAGACGCTGCTCCCGCGCCACCATTGACACCAACTCAATCTCGGCACCGGCCAGATGAATGGTGGCCGGCACGCAGAATAGGGCACCGAACTCGGGGCTCTTCTGCACCACCTCATCCATGGGCATGTCATTGATAATGACGTCATACACGCTGGGAGTCTCGGCACGGTGCTCGACACCCAGAGCGGTCGAGGCGTTGCCTTGTGGGTCCAGGTCGATGACCAGCACTCGGGCGCCCTGCCGGGCCAGTGCAGCGGCAAGATTCACCGCGGTAGTGGTCTTGCCGACCCCGCCCTTTTGGTTGGAGATCGTGAGAACCCGGGTCTTTTCAGGCTTGGGCAGGTCGCCTGCAGCGATTACCTGACGACGCCGCGTCAATTCGGCGACTTCGCGGGCGAGCGGCGTGGTGCCGTCGAACCCTGCCGCCTTACCTACGCGCTGATTCTCAGCAGGATGTTTCACGTGAAACCTTTACGCTCGACGGTTGATGAGCCACCCGAAAGGGACTCCCGAACACCAAATACGGTGACATCCGGGACTAGTCCACTGTAGCCCGGATGACCCGGGTTACCTCCGGCAGCACGCCCGTACCGAGGGTAATGACCTCGATATCGCTCAAGCGATACTTGCGAATGGGCTTCGTGGCAGCATCGACTTCGCGCTGGGCGCCCTCACCCTTCATGAGAATGAGCTCTCCGCCGGTTCGTACCAGCGGGGCGGTCAGGGGAATGAGCTTGCTGAACGCGCTGACGGCGCGCGCCGTGACCTGGTCGAGCGGGTGCGTCAGCCGGGCATCCTCGGCACGCGCACGCACCACGGTGACATTCGTCAAATGCAGGGCGTCGACCTGGTCGTTCAGCCAGGCCACGCGTCGCTCCATCGGTTCGATCAGCACAAAATTGACGTCGGGTCGGGCAATGGCTAAAACCAGGCCCGGCAATCCAGCGCCGGAGCCGACGTCACCCACGACACCCGGACGCAAGAGTGGCGCCACGATGGCACAGTTGAGAATATGACGGGACCAGAGTCGGGGGAGTTCCAATGGCCCAATCAGGCCTCGAATTTCGCCCTGATCAGCCAAATTACTTGTGAAAGCACGTATGACGTCGATCTGAGAACCGAACAACTCGGCTGCAGCGGCCGGTTCCAGTTCCAACTCAGCCGCCGCCGGCGTTTCGGTGACAGCCTCGGCCCGAGTGGGCTCAGGCATGTTTGACGCTGATCTGACAGATTCCGACATGATCGGCCAGGCTACGCTGCGGTGATAACGGTGTGACGGTCGCGACCCTCGCCGGAGGACTCGGATCGGTAGCCACCGCTCGCGGCCACGATGTCGTGCACGAGTTTGCGCTCGTAGGAGGACATTGCGGGCAGGTCGGCCTCGGTGGCGCCACCCACAATGCGTTCAATGGCGCGCGCCACGAGAGCGGCCAGTTCCGCTTCGCGCACCTCTCGCGACCCGCCGATGTCCAAGATCAGGCGTGAGAACGAACCCGTCTTGTTTTGCACGGCGAGGCGGGTCAGTTCCTGCAGGGCGTTGACTGTTTCCGGCTTGGAGAGCACGCGCAAATTGTCAGCGTCAGAGGCCTTCACCGACAGGTAGGCGCGGCCGTTTCGGGCATCAATGTCGATGTCACCGTCCAAGTCGCAGATATCAAGAAATTCCTCGATGTAGTCCGCCGCGATATCGCCTTCACGCTCGAGCTGGTCTGTCGTGAGCGGGGCCTCGCTGGCACTGTGTGTTTCCGGGGCTGCGGGGGAGGCGGCATCCGGTGCGGCAACGGGAGTGGGAACAGGGCTGGTGGCACCGGGCGCCGAGTTGGCGCTCGGCTCGGGGCTGACCTCGGTGAGGCTGGTCTTTTCCGTCACGGTGATCTCCACTACTTCTTCGGGCCGGTTTGCTTCTTGGCGCGGGCCTTGCCGACCGGCTGCTGACGCTGTGCCGGCTTGGGGGGCTCCTCGACCACAATGATGTCACCATCGGTCCCGATGAGCTTGCCCTTGCGGGCCAGACGCTCTTCGCGAGCCTTGGCGGCTTCACTGCCGGGCGTCGGCATGTTCCGAATAACCAGGAACTGCTGAATCATGGTCCAGAAGTTTGAGGTGAGCCAGTAGAACATGACGCCGAGCGGGAACGCGACACCGGAGAAGGCGAAGACCAGGGGGAGCAGGTAGAGCATGATGCGCTGCTGCTTGAACATGGGGCTCGCCTTGGTCTCCGGCGACATGTTCTTGGAGACGATCTGCAGCTGCGTAATGAACTGCGACGCGGTCATCAGGACGACCATGGTGGCGGCGATGATCATCACGGCCGAGCTGAACGGGTCACCTGCCTGCATGAGCGTCCACTGCGACGCGAACGAGTCGCTCAGTGGTGCCTCACCGAACAGCTTGGCGTTACCAAAGCTCTGGGCACGCGTTATATCGAGCAGTCCGACGCCGGCTTTAAGGTGCTGAGCATCGTTCAGCACCGAGAACAGCGCGAAGAAGATGGGCATCTGCAGCAGCAAGGGAAGGCACGAACTCAGCGGGTTGGTACCCGTCTTCTTGTACATGGCCATGGTCTCGCGGGACATGGCCTCACGCGAGAATTGATCTTTCTTGCCCTTGTATTTGTCCTGGATCTTCTTCAGCTGCGGAGCAACTTCCAGCATCTTGCGCTGGCTTTTAATTTGCCGCACGAAGATGGGGATGAGCGCGGCACGCACGACCATGACGAGGCCAACGATCGACAACACCCAGGTGATGCCGTCGTTGTAGCCCATTCCCATCTGCGAGAACAGGGAGTGGAAGGAGACGAGCAGCAGCTCGACCACCCATTTCAGAGGCCAGAGGATCGTACCTATGAGGTCCATACTGTGGGTTAGCCCTTTCCGTGGCTAGGTGGGACAACAAAACCGAACTTCGTCAATCGAAAGCGACGTTTGCTTTTGAGAGGTACATCATCAATTCCGCCGTCAGACCACGGATGACAATGGCTCAGTCTGCGCGCAGCGAGGGCAGACCCCCACGCTAGTCCGTGTTCCTGAACGGCTCCCAGCGCATACGCCGAGCAAGACGGATAAAACCGACAGACATCCCCGTAGAGCGGAGAAATCACGGCCCGGTACACGCGAAGAATCAGGACACCCACGTTGCGGGGTATCAGAATAATCGTCGCAATGATCGGGTTCATCGGCCCGTACTGCCCTTTCGCACCGGTAGCGGGCGGGAGAGAGCACGCTGAACTTCGTCGTGCATCGTCTGCCACGTCGCAGCGCGCGCGCTCGGCAAAGCGCGGATCACGACATCCGTTCCGGCCGGCACCAGGGAAAGCAGGTCGAACGTAACCGCCTTGAGGCGGCGACGAACGAGATTGCGCCTCACGGCGTCACCCACATTCTTTGCGACAATGAAACCAAAACGGGCCGGGATACCCACGGTATCCGACTCTGACGCAGAGTTCTTTCGTACATACAGAACGGTGTGCGCACCAACGATCCGCACACCACGCCGAACGACGCCTTGATAGTCGCTGCCGCTCGTAATGCGATTTACGTGAGCGAGCACGAGAACCTGGCGACCACGAGAACTTACGCGGAGAGTTCGGTGCGACCCTTGCGACGGCGAGCACCGAGGATGGCGCGGCCCGCACGGGTACGCATGCGCAGGCGGAAGCCGTGCACCTTGGCGCGACGACGGTTGTTCGGCTGGAAGGTTCTCTTGCTCATAGTTCAATCTCCACGTATTTGAATCACCGCCGGCCAAGTTCCCCTCGGCCAGAACAGCAGCGCGCACAGAAGTTGGAAGCCCGCGGGATGGGGTCAACTGATTAAAACTACGGCCTCGGCCACGTCTGGTCAAACTCAACCCCCGAATCGGGTGATTCTCCACAATAATGACTCCATCACAGATACCGATCAGAGAAGGCAGGTCATGGTTGAATTCGCCTCACTGAGCGGGATTGACTACCGTAAAGACAAGTTATCCACAGGTTGGTGGCATCAACCTGAGAGTTCAGCCGCTTTTATACACAAGCGGTGGATAACTTTAACGATGGCTCTCGAACCCGGACCATGGCGACACGCCTCGTGCGGGCCCGGGGACGGCAGCGGGTCGAAAGATCAGACCGGACCACCGTCGCCCTGCGCCGTCCGCACAGTAATAGACCAAATTCACAGATTGTAGGAACCATGGCAGACGTTGAAACGCCGATAGCCCAAACTTGGCGATCCGTTCTGACCACGTTGGAATCCGACGCGACCATCACCCCCATGCTCTACGGGTTCCTCAGTCTGGTTGAACCCAAAGGCATCGCCGCCGGCACCTTCTATCTCGAGGTGCCCAATGAGTTCACGGCGAGTATGCTCAACCAGCGGATGCGGGTTCCTCTACTCACTGCCATGGGCCAGCTCGATGAGCCCACCGCGGTGTCGACGTTCTATGTGGTGGTCAACCCGGAGCTCGAGCAAGAGTCGTTGCGTCCGGTGCAGCAAACCCTGACGCCACCCGACATCATCACGCCGGCGCCTCCACAGTCGGTTTTCGAAGGAGCCGTGCCCGCGCAGCCCCATGAAACCCGACTGAACCCCAAGTACAGTTTTGACAACTTCGTTATCGGACAGTCGAACCGGTTCGCTCATGCTGCGGCCGTGGCCGTGGCCGAAGCCCCGGCCAAGGCGTACAACCCCCTGTTCGTGTATGGATCCTCAGGTTTGGGTAAAACTCACCTGCTGCACGCAATCGGCCACTACGCCATGAGCCTGTACCCAGGGATCCGGGTGCGGTACGTCAGTTCTGAAGAGTTCACAAACGACTTCATCAACTCCATAGCGAACAACCGTGGCGCAGCCTTCCAGGCGCGCTATCGCAATATCGACATCCTGATGATTGACGACATCCAGTTTCTGCAGAACAAGGCGGAGACCCAGGAAGCCTTTTTCCACACCTTCAACACCCTGCACGACCACAACAAGCAGGTGGTTATCACCAGCGACCTGCCGCCCAAACATCTCACCGGCTTCGAAGACCGTATGCGCAGCCGATTTGAATGGGGTCTCATCACGGATGTTCAGGCTCCCGACCTGGAGACGCGGATCGCTATCCTGCGCAAGAAGGCGCAGAGCGAAAAGCTGCAGGTGCCTCACGACATTCTTGAGTTCATGGCCTCAAAGGTGTCCTCGAATATTCGAGAGTTGGAGGGAACTCTCATTCGGGTCACTGCGTTCGCAAGCTTGAATCGCACTCCGGTGGACATGGACCTGGTGCAAACGGTGCTCAAAGACCTCATCACCCTCGATGAAGATAACGTCATCGCACCGGTGGACATCATCACCAACACGGCTAATTACTTCAAGCTATCCGTGGATGACCTGTACGGATCCAGCCGTTCCCAAGCCATCGCCACAGCGCGCCAAATCGCCATGTACCTGTGCCGGGAGCTGACGAATCTGTCTCTTCCGAAGATCGGGCAGCTGTTCGGCAACCGGGACCATACGACCGTGATGTACGCGAATAAGAAGATCAGCGAACTCATGAAGGAGCGGCGGTCCATCTATAACCAGGTCACCGAGCTCACCAACCGCATCAAGCAGGACCATCGCTATAAGTAGGGCACAGACGTCTGCCCGTGTGTTAAAATTCGCGGCCCCTCCGGAAGTTTTCACCGGTTTCAACGTGTTGAGACAGGTTTTGACCCGGAGGGGCCAAAATTTTTTTAGTTTTCACACCTGTGGATAACCCTGTGGAATTAACTCCCACAACGTGGCTCTACCTGTTGAAACTCCGGGCCGGCCTGTAGAAACTTGTAATTACCAAGAGTTCGAGTTGCTCAAACGAATGACAAACTTCCACAACTCGCCCACAACTTACAAACGTGTAGTTCCCAATGCCTCAGCGGTTTTCACAGAGTTATCCACAGTTTCCACAACGGTTAAGAAGATTAACAAGAATTCTTTAACTGGATCTAGCCGACAACCTTGGGTGCCAGGGCCCCCACGCCCATGCGGTAACGAACCGTCCGGTGAAGACAGCTAGCATTGAGGCCCAACCAACCGCCAATACGCGAAGGAATGACATCGTGAGATTTCAAGCCAATCGGGATGTCTTCAGCGAAGCAGTTTCCTTCGCGGTCAAGCTACTGCCCCAACGAACCACCCTGCCCATCCTGAGCGGTGTGCTCATCGAAGCCACAGAAACGGGCTTGATCCTCTCGTCATTCGACTACGAGGTATCGGCTCAAACCGAGATCGTTGCCGAAGTTGAAGAAACCGGCAAAATTCTCGTCTCCGGCCGGCTTCTGGCCGAAATCGCCAGCCGTCTTCCCAACGCGCCGGTGCGCTTTTCCACGGAGAACTCCCGCATCAAGGTCAGCTGTGGTTCGGCAAGCTTCACCCTGCTGTCTATGCCCGTTGAGGAATATCCCAGCATTCCGCAGGTCAGCACGCAATCGGGATTAGTGCCGGCCGCCGAATTCGCCGCCGCTGTCGCTCAGGTCGCCGTTGCGGCGTCACGCGACGACGTCACTCCGGTCATCACCGGCGTGCAACTCGAGGTCACCGAAAACAGCCTGAGCCTGGTGGCCACCGACCGTTACCGCGTCGCGGTTCGGGAAATCGATTGGGATCCGGGCAGCAATCCCGCCGAGGGAACGATCACCGCGCTCGTGCCGGCGCGTACCCTGCAGGAAGTGGGCAAGACGTTCGGCCACAGTGGCACCATCTCGGTCTCCATCACGAACAGCGATGACCGCGAGCTGATTGCTTTCACCGCGAATAAGAAGACCGTCACTTCACTGCTGATCAAGGGCAACTTTCCGCCGGTCCGCCGCTTGTTCCCCACCGCCGTTGATAACTACGCGGTGATGAACACGGCCGATCTGATCGAAGCCACCCGCCGAGTTCAGCTCGTGTTGGAACGCGAAGCTGCCCTGCGTTTCACGTTCGCCACCGATGGGGTCACCCTCGAAGCGGTCGGCTCAGAACAAGCCCAGGCGTCGGAAACCATCGATGCGATCCTCTCCGGCACTGAGACCGTCGTCTCGCTGAAGCCGCAGTTCCTGCTTGATGGGCTCAGCGCCGTGCATTCAGAATTCGTGCGTATCTCCTTCACGAAAACGGAAAACCCGAACAAGCCAGGGCCGGTGTTGATCACCAGCCAGACCTCACGCGAGCAGGCCGGAGCCGACAGCTATAAGTATCTGCTTCAGCCCAACCTGCTGCTGCGCTAACGACGGTGCGGGTCACCCACCTCTCACTGACCGACTTTCGCAATTACGCGGGTGCCGAGGTCGGGTTCGTTCCCGGCCCGAATCTCATAGTCGGGCGCAACGGGCAGGGAAAAACCAACCTGGTCGAGGCCCTCGGTTTTCTCAGCACGCTGGGATCGCACCGGGTCTCCACCGACAAGGCCATGATTCGGGCCGGCCAGGATTCCGGAATCATTCGGGCCCGGCTGGAATACAACGGCCGGGATATCCTCGCCGAGGTTCAGCTCAACCGTGCCGGACAGAACCGGGCGCAGGTCAATCGGTCCGTCATCAAGACCCGGGACCTTCCCCGTTATTTTTCGAGTGTGGTCTTTGCACCGGAGGATCTCGCCCTCGTGCGCGGGGATCCCTCGGGGCGCCGCAAGTTTCTCGATCAGCTCCTGGTACTGCGCACCCCGCGCCTCGCCGCCGTGCTCAGTGATTACGACCGGGTGCTCAAACAACGCAATACCCTGCTGAAATCGGCCAGAGCCTCGGGGGTTCGCGGTAACCAACTCTCGACTCTCGAAATCTGGGACGAACGTTTGGTGGAGTTCGGTTCGGAAATCATCGACGAACGCGCCAAACTTGTTGCCGCGCTCGGTGAACCGTTGCGCGCGGCCTATCGGGCCGTGGTGAATGAGGATCATGGCCCCGCGTTGGTGGCGAGTCTGAGCATTCTCGGTGCCGACGAAGATGCCGACCTCGGCGTCGTTGCGGCCCCGGCCCCGCAGGAGGCGTCACAATCGGTGGAATCCGCTACCAACGAAATCTTTCGCACTGCTCTGGTCGGATTGCGAAAACGGGAGCTGGAGCGCGGCATCACCCTCGCCGGCCCGCACCGCGATGACCTGGTCTTCATGCTCAATGCCTTACCTGCCAAGGGATATGCCAGCCACGGGGAATCGTGGTCGTTCGCGCTGTCGTTGAAACTGGCATCCGCTCAACTCTTGCGTCAAGACTCCGCCAGTGGTGACCCGGTCCTCATTCTGGATGACGTTTTCGCCGAGCTGGATCTGGACCGTCGTGCTCGGTTGGCTACCGCGATCGGGTCGTTCGAACAGGTCCTGATTACGGCTGCCGTACTCGAAGACATTCCCAAGGCGCTCGTCGCACATACGATTCATATCCACGCCGGAGCGGTCGTCGATGCCTGACGAGATTGTTCCACGTGAAACAACGCCCGACGACGATTCGATGGAATCACACGGCAGTGAAGCGGCACAGGTATACCTGCGGTTCAAGCACATTTTCGGCGATCCCAACGCGCGTCGATCACGCGGTCGCAAGCGGATTGCGCCGGCAGCCGGCTCGAGCGTTCCGTTTGGAATCGGACGGGACCCGCGTGGATTGGGCGACACGATCAACTCGCTCACCATGCAGCTGGGGTGGAATTCTCCGTTGGCCCAGTCCGAGCTTCTGGCGTCGTGGTCGGAATTGGCCGGTGCGGAAACGGCCAATCATTCGACCCCGGCCGGTATCGATGACGGAGTGCTCACCGTGCACTGTGAATCTACGGCCTGGGCCACCCAGTTGCGACTTATGCGCAACGTCATCATGGAACACATCGCCAATCGCTACCCAGACGCGGGCATCCAGTCGATTCGTTTCCAGGGCCCTAACGCACCGTCCTGGAAAAAGGGCCCCAGATCAATTCCAGGGCGTGGTCCGCGCGATACCTACGGGTGACCCAGCATTTAAGGTCAACCCCTTGAAATAAACGCGTCAACCGGCGATTGTGGCCGGTTCAGCTCCCCCTGTTTGGTAGACTGAATGGTCGCCCGTGCGATGGTCAGGAGCCTAATTTCAGATGACAGTTGAACCGACGCCCGAACGCACGTCCCCAGATATATCCCCAGTCGAGGCGGAGCGGGAGCCGGAGCACGAATACGGTGCCGACGATATCCAGGTGCTTGAAGGCCTGGAAGCCGTTCGCAAGCGACCCGGAATGTATATCGGGTCCACTGGACCGCGCGGACTGCACCACCTCGTCTATGAGATCGTTGACAACTCCGTCGATGAGGCTCTGGCCGGACACTGCGACACCATCGACATTCGTATTCTCGCCGACGGCGCGATTCGTGTCGAAGACAACGGCCGTGGCATTCCCGTCGACATCCACAAGGCTGAGGGACGCTCAACCGTTGAGGTCGTGCTGACCGTGCTGCACGCCGGCGGCAAATTTGGCGGCGGCGGATATTCCGTTTCCGGTGGACTGCACGGCGTGGGAAGCTCCGTCGTTAACGCGCTGTCGAGCCGCCTCGAGGTGGAGGTTCGTCGACAGGGCTTTGTCTGGCGGCAGAGTTTCGCCAACGGTGTTCCCAACGCTCCTCTCGAAAAGGGCGAAGCGAGCGACGAAACCGGTACGACGATTACCTTCTGGCCGAGTGCGGAAACGTTTGAGACGATCGACTTCGACTACGAAACCCTGCGCGCGCGTTTTCAGCAGATGGGCTTTCTCAACAAGGGCCTGCGGCTCACCCTCACCGACGAGCGCGATGCGCACCGCACCGACGAGGGTAAAGCCATCAGCAATACCTTCAAATACGACCAGGGGCTCGTCGACTACGTCGAATACCTCAACCGCGCGAAGAAGGCCGACCTCGTCAACGATGAGATCATCTCGTTCGAGTGGGAAGACCACGAACGCAAGATGGCGCTCGAAGTGGCCATGCAATGGACGACCGCCTACACCGAGAGCGTGCACACCTACGCCAACACGATCAACACGCACGAGGGGGGAACCCACGAAGAAGGATTCCGCGCCGCGCTGACCACGCTCGTGAACAAATACGCCCGTGAGAAGGGAATCCTGAAAGACAAGGATGACAACCTCACCGGCGACGACGTGCGTGAGGGGCTGACCGCGGTCGTGTCGATCAAGCTGGCCGAACCGCAGTTCGAAGGTCAAACCAAGACCAAGCTGGGCAACACCGAGGCGAAGTCCTTCGTGCAGAAGGTTGCCAACGATCAGCTCACCGATTGGTTCAACCGCAACCCGAACCCGGCCCGCGAAATCATCCGCAAATCGCTGCAGGCTTCGAATGCGCGAATGGCCGCCCGGAAAGCCCGCGAAACCGCGCGTCGCAAGGGTCTGCTCGAGGGCGGTGGAATGCCGGGCAAGCTCAAGGACTGCCAGAGCAAGGATCCCTCGATCTCCGAAATCTTCATCGTGGAGGGTGACTCGGCCGGCGGCTCCGCCGTTCAGGGCCGTAATCCTGAAACCCAGGCGATTCTGCCGCTGCGCGGCAAGATCCTCAACGTTGAGAAGGCCCGGCTGGACCGTGCCCTCGGCAACAACGAGGTTCAGGCCATGATCACGGCCTTCGGAGCCGGTATCGGCGAAGAGTTCAACCCCGACAAGGTGCGCTACCACAAGATCGTTTTGATGGCCGACGCCGATGTCGACGGGCAGCACATCACGACCCTGCTGCTGACTCTCTTGTTCCGGTACATGCGCCCGCTGATCGACCTCGGCTATGTGTATCTGGCTCAGCCTCCGCTGTATCGCCTCAAGTGGACGAACTCGCCGCACCAGTACGTGTATTCCGACGCTGAGCGTGACGCGCTCCTGGCCGATGGAGCCGCCGCCGGCAAGCGCATTCCGAAAGACAACGGAATTCAGCGCTATAAGGGCCTCGGTGAGATGGACTACAAGGAGTTGTGGGAAACCACCATGGCCCCCGAATCCCGCACCCTGCTGCAGGTCACCCTGGACGACGCGGCATCCGCCGACGAAATCTTCTCCACCCTGATGGGTGAAGACGTCGAATCACGACGCAACTTCATCCAGAAAAACGCGAAGGACGTGCGTTTCCTTGACATCTGATGACACCACGGGAAATTCCGATTCGGTCAACTCCGACGCGGTTGATGCCGACGTGACGGCCGCGCACGACGCTGCTGCCGCTGCCCATCTCGTGCAGCACGGCAAGATCGACCAGGTCGATCTGCAGCTTGAAATGCAGCGTTCCTACCTCGACTACGCGATGAGCGTGATCGTCGGTCGTGCGCTGCCCGACGTTCGTGACGGCATGAAGCCGGTGCACCGTCGAGTGATCTACGCCATGTTTGACGGTGGCTACCGTCCGGACAAGGCTTTCTCCAAGTGCGCCCGCGTCGTCGGTGACGTGATGGGGCAGTTTCACCCGCACGGTGACTCCTCAATCTATGACGCGCTCGTGCGTCTCGTTCAGCCGTGGAGCCTGCGGTATCCGCTCGCCCTCGGCCAGGGAAACTTCGGTTCCCCCGGTAACGACGGCGCTGCTGCGCCGCGATACACCGAAACGAAAATGGCCCCGCTCGCCCTGGAAATGGTGCGCGACATCGACGAGGACACCGTCGACTTTCAGGACAACTACGACGGCCGTACCCTCGAGCCGACCGTATTGCCGGCTCGTTTTCCCAACCTGCTGGTCAACGGCTCGGTGGGTATCGCCGTTGGTATGGCCACCAACATTCCGCCGCACAACCTGCGCGAGGTCGCCGCGGGTGCCCAGTGGTACTTGGAAAACCCTGAAGCGACCCGCGAAGAACTGCTCGAAGCGCTCATTGCGCGCATCAAGGGACCGGACTTTCCCACCGGCGCCCAGATCCTGGGTATCAAGGGCATTCAGGATGCGTACCGCACCGGGCGTGGCTCCATTACGATGCGGGCCGTGGTCAGCATCGAAGAAATTCAGGGGCGGACCTGCCTCGTCATCACCGAACTGCCCTACCAGGTGAACCCGGACAACCTCGCGATCAAGATCGCGGACTTGGTCAAGGACGCCAAGATCACCGGCATCGCGGACATTCGCGATGAGACCAGCGGTCGAACCGGCCAGCGTCTCGTGATCGTGCTCAAGCGCGACGCCGTCGCCAAGGTTGTGCTGAACAACCTGTACAAGCACACCCAGCTGCAGGAAAATTTCGGCGCCAACATGCTGGCCATCGTCGATGGTGTGCCGCGCACGCTTTCCCTTGACGGCTTCATCGCCGCTTGGGTGGCGCACCAGATCGAGGTCATCGTTCGGCGCACCCAATTCCGGTTGAACAAGGCCGAAGCGGATGCCCACATTCTGCGCGGCTATCTCAAGGCCCTCGATGCCCTCGACGACGTGATCGCGCTCATTCGCCGCTCCAACACCGTCGATGACGCCCGCGAAGGCTTGATGGCCCTGCTCGACGTCGACAAGCTGCAAGCCGACGCCATTCTCACCATGCAGTTGCGTCGCCTCGCTGCCCTCGAACGCCAGAAGATCATCGATCAGGCCGCCGAACTGGAGCTGCAGATCGCGGAATTCAAGTCGATTCTGGCCAGCCCCGAACGTCAGCGCACGATCATCAGCGAGGAACTGGCTGAAATCACGGCCAAGTTCGGTGACGACCGCCGCACCGAGATCATGTTCGGCTTCGACGGCGATATGTCGATCGAAGACCTCATTCCCGAAGAGGAAATGGTGGTGACCGTCACCCGCGGCGGCTACATCAAGCGCACCCGCAGCGACAACTACCGCAACCAGCACCGCGGTGGCAAGGGCGTCAAGGGCGCCCAGCTGCGCGCCGACGACGTCGTGGAACATTTCTTCGTGACCACGACGCACCACTGGCTGCTGTTCTTCACCAACACCGGCCGGGTCTACCGTGCCAAGGCCTACGAAGCACAGGAATCGGGCCGCGATGCCAAGGGCCAGCACGTGGCCAACCTGCTCGCCCTGCAGCCGGGCGAAGATATCGCGCAGATCCTCGATATTCGTGACTACGACGTTGCCCAGTATCTGACGCTCGCCACGCGTGACGGACTGATCAAGAAGACCGCGCTGCGCGAATACGACACCAACCGCACCGGTGGCATCATCGCCATCAAGCTGCGCGAGGGCGACGAACTCGTGTCTGCGCTGTTGGTTGAAGACGATTCCGATTTGCTGTTGGTCTCGCACAAGGGCATGTCGATTCGTTTCACGGCGACCGACGAAGCATTGCGCCCAATGGGTCGCAGTACCTCCGGCGTGATCGGAATGCACTTCCGCGGCGAGGACAGCCTGCTCGATGCATCCGTTATCAATGACGACGGTTTCGTCTTCGTGGTCACTGAAGGCGGCTACGCCAAGCGCACCGCTGCTGACCAGTACCGGCTGCAGAATCGCGGCGGCTTGGGCATCAAGGTGGCCAAGCTCAATGATGACCGCGGCGATTTGGTGGGTTCGTTGATTGTGAACGCCGAGGACGAGGTCCTTGTGGTTCTTGCCAGTGGCAAGGTGGTACGCTCGTTCGTCGCCGAGGTTCCGGCCAAGGGTCGGGACACGATGGGCGTTGTGTTCGCTAAGTTTGCGAGCGAAGACAGAATCATTTCCATCGCGAGAAACATTGAACGTAATCTGGTCGCCACCGACGAAGAAGGCGAAGCGGATGCCGATGCACCGGTCGATGTCGTCGACGCCAGTGCTGCTGACGGCGCTGTTCCGAACGTGATTGCAGGGAAAGTAGAGACACCGAATGAGTAGCGTCGCCGAAAAGCTCGCCAAAAAATCCACGCGTAAGACCACGAGCAAGCAGGTTCGTCTTAAATTGGTCTACGTCGACTTCTGGTCGGCCGTGAAATTGGCCTTCCTGATCGCCGTATGCGTGGCTATCGTCACGATCGTGGCGACGTTTCTGACCTACACGGTGCTCGTGCAGACCGAGGTACTGACCAAGGTCGACGACCTGTACGCCACCGTTGCGGGAGAATCAGCCGATCTGGCCGCCATCCTCTCCATCGGCAACGTTATGGGCTTCGCGGTCGTTGTGGCCGTGCTGAACATGGTCGTCATCACCGCCCTCGGCGCTATCTACGCCGTGCTGTACAACCTGAGCGTCAAAATCACCGGCGGACTGCTCGTCGGTTTCACCAACAACTAGCCTCTCAACCGGCTCGTTACGCACGATCGAGGGCTGTTTCTCTCCCGAAACAGCCCTCGCAGCGATGAATTTCAAAAATTTCCTCGCACGGAAGGCGCTCGATTTCAGGTTCCGGCCAGATTCCGGTAGTCTTCAATCTGCCCAAGAGGGGGATATAGCTCAGTTGGTTAGAGCGCTTCACTGATAATGAAGAGGTCCCAGGTTCAAATCCCGGTATCCCCACGCAGTACCAGATTCACTCCGATAACAGCGTTCGCGTTGTTCACTCGGCCTGAGAAATCGGGGCCATAGCTCAATTGGTAGAGCGCCTGCTTTGCAAGCAGGAGGTCCGGGGTTCGATTCCCCGTGGCTCCACAGTTTCAGTGCACGGCCCGTCTTCGGACGGGCCATGTCTCGTTAACGGGCTTTGTCTCGTTAACGGGCTGTCAATACGCTTGCCCCCCGCGCTGCGCAGGTCGAACGGCGCACGAGCGTTCGCGCTGAGAGCCCACAGGCGGGGCGTGAGGGCCGCGGCATCCGTTTAACGACTGAGGGCCCGCATCCGGTGGATGCGGGCCCTCAACGAGGTGGTGGGCGTTTTTTGGCCCTAGTCTTCCTGCGGTGCGGCCGGTTCGACCTCGTCATCGGAGACCCAGAGCTCGTCGTCGGCACGGAAGGTCTGCCAGACGGCGTAGGCGACGCCTGCAGCGGCAACCACGGCGAGGCCGAGCGCGAAGTAGGTTCCGGCACCCGGACCCTTCGGTTCGACGACAACGGGCTTCTGCAGACGGATGCGGCCCAGCGCGGCACGTACGCGGGCGTCGCGAGCGACATCACCGACGGACATGACCGTGCCGATTGCGGAACCGATGCCCGGCAGCACGTCATTGACGACGCGGCGGCGCACACCGTCGGCGGCTCCCTGGGTGGCGTTCACGCTGGCGCGAAGGTAGTGGTCGTAGCCCTCGCGAACGCGCGGAGCTACTTCTTCGCGAGCGAGGACACCGGCCTCGCGGCCGGCCTGGCGAGCGAGCACGTTTGCTCGCTCCAATACTTCTTGTTGGTGGCTCCATAATTCGTCTGCGCTTTTACGCAGCCGAGTGAGTTCCTTGCGGCGCTTGCGTGACAGGCTCATCTAGACCCTCCATCGATGTCGTGTGGCGAATGTGTATCTATCTTGCCACTGAGTGCCCATCTTGCCACTCAATCGCCGTGTTGCCAGCGAATGCACTGGGAGCGTGCCACGGCAATCAGATTCACTGGAGATTGCTGTGCAAGAATCTGTGTATGTCTAAGCACACCGCTGTCGCCACCCTGAACACCACCCTCGGACCGATCAAGGTCAATCTCTTCGGCAATCACGCACCGAAGACGGTCAAAAACTTCGTCGGCCTCGCGACCGGCGAGCTCGAATGGAAGCACCCCGCTACGGGCGTTGCCTCCACCACGCCGCTCTATGACGGCACGATCTTTCACCGCATCATCAAGGACTTCATGATTCAGGCCGGCGACCCGCTCGGCCAGGGCACCGGTGGCCCGGGCTACCAGTTCGATGACGAAATCAGCCCCGACCTCGACTTCACCCAGCCCTACGTGCTCGCCATGGCGAACGCGGGAATCCAGGGCGGCCACGGCACGAACGGCTCGCAGTTCTTCATCACCGTCGTTCCGACCACCTGGCTTCAGGGCAAGCACACCATTTTCGGTGCCGTTGAAGACGAAGACAGCCGCGCTATTGTCGCCAAGCTCGCCACCGTCGCCACCGATGGTCGTGACCGCCCCCTCGAAGACGTTGTCATTCAGAGCGTTTCCGTCGAGTCCGTCTAAGCACCACCCCCTGTAGAGAATGAGTGATCTGCCGGCCTCGGCGGCGAATTTTTGTTACCGCCACCCGGGGCGGCAGAGCTTCATTCTCTGCCAACGCTGCGGACGCACCATCTGCGCCGAGTGCCAAACTCAGGCCGCAGTCGGAGTTGTCTGCCCGGAATGCATGCGCGAGCAGCGTAAAAACGCGCCCCGCACCAAGCCGGCCATTCTCACCCGGTTGACCGGCAGTGGAAAACCGACGGTGACATATTCCATTATTGGAATCACCCTGGTCGTGTACCTGCTGCAGTTCGTCTTCGGCTCCCAGATCACCAGTTTGCTCTGGTACGCCGGGGTGTACTCGTATCCCGGCAGCTTTGAGCCGTGGCGCATGCTCACCACAGCCCTCGTGCACGGGTCACTTTTTCACGTGCTGTTGAATATGTACACGCTGTGGATTTTCGGGCAGCTCCTGGAACAGTTGCTCGGGCGCGGACGCTATCTGGCGCTATATCTGCTGAGCGGAGTGGCCGGTTCACTCGGCGTGCTGTTTCTCTCGAGTCCGACCACGCCGGTCGTGGGGGCATCCGGAGCGATCTTCGGGCTGATGGGGGCGTTCCTCGTGATTCAGCGTCGTCTCGGTGGCAATGCCACCCAGCTGCTCGTGCTCGTGGGGATCAACCTTGTGATCGGGTTTATCCCGGGGCTCAATATCGCCTGGCAGGCGCACGTCGGCGGAATCATCGGCGGAGCAATACTCGGTCTGATCTATGTTCAGACGCGCCGCATCCGGCAGAAATCGTTACAGGTGGGGTTGATCGGCGCTTTCGCGGCGCTGCTCGTGCTCTTGAGCTTCGCCCGCTTCTTTGTGAGTTGGGGTTCAGTCTCGGTCAGTACCTGGCTCGTGGGATAGCCCGCCACACTGGCCTACCGCACTGGTCTGCCGTGAGAGTTATCCACAGGTCTATCCACATGGGGATAATTACACCGGTGTCATTACCCGCACTACCGCCTGCTGGTTACCGGGCGGTAACGATTCGATGATCGTGAGTTGTCCGGTTGGTACCGGTTTGGGGCGCTGGATTAACGCCAGCGGGTGGTCATCAGAAAGCCGATGAAAGCGATTCCGAAGCCGACCAAAATGTTCATGGCGCCGAGGCTCGCGATGGGCAACTGGCTGCCGCTGACGTAGAACACGATGATCCAGGCCAAGCCGAGCAGCATGAAACCGAACATGACCGGCTTAAACCAGACGGCGTTGGGTGCCTCTTCGTTCGAGCGGGTAACTTCGGTGCGGGGATTCTTACGAGCCATCCTGCGATCCTAGCGTCTCCGCCTGTTTGAGTGGAGTTGTCGGGCTGGCCTGAGGCATTCAGGTCGGTAGACTCGCAGTATGTGTCCACAGGCAGACGACCCCACTTCGCCCGTGCCTAACGGCATCGAGTCGTCGTCGGCAGCGGCAGCGGTATCGGAACCGGCGGTTGCCGCCGAGGAAGGTTTCAAGCGTCCGCGCCGGGCGAAAGCGGCCAGGATTACCGTTGTCGGAGTGCTGGGCGAACTGCTCATCACCGCGGGCGTGCTCGTCTTGCTCTTTTTGGGGTGGCAGCTGTGGTGGAACGACATGATCATGGCCAATTCCCAGTCCGAAGCGGCAAGTCAGATCAGCCAGGACTGGATCGCTCAGGACACGTCCACAGCCGAACCGGCGCCGTCCGTGGATCCGGCAGAGCCGAACGCTGCGGCAGCACCGGCCGACTACGGCGTTCCAGTGGTCGGATCCGCGCCGGCCAATGCCCAGGCCTTCGCCGTGTTGTATGTTCCGCGTTTCGGCGCTGATTACCACCGCACCATCGCCGAGGGCACCGGCCACGACGTTTTGAACAGCAACCGTCTGGGAATCGGGCATTACAAGGGCACCGAAATGCCGGGCGAGGTCGGCAACTTCGCTGTTGCCGCGCACCGAAGTGCTTTCGGGGGCGGTATGCACCTCATCAACGAACTTCAACTCGGCGACGCCATCTACGTGCAGACCGCCGACGGCTACTACACCTATCGCTACCGGGACACCGAATATGTTGCGCCCTCGCAGGTACAGGTGCTGGCATCCGTTCCCAACAATCCCACCGCAAGCGCGGTCGACCGCATCATCACCCTGACCAGCTGCAACCCGTTGTATTCCACGGCGGAACGTATCATCGCCTACGGCGTGCTTGAATCGTGGCAGCCGCTCTCGGCCGGTGCCCCCGCCGAGCTTGCACCGATCATCGCAGCGCAGGGCTAGGAGGCTTCAATGTACGCAGCACTGTGGCGTGTTCTTCCCGGACCAATCTGGGTGCGCATCATTCTTGTTCTGATTCTGGTGGTGGCCGTATTGGCCGTGCTGGCCACCTGGGTCTATCCGTGGATCGACGGCATCATCAACAACCAGGAAGCGACGGTGGGTGGCGCATGACGCGTATTCTCGTTATCGACAACTACGACAGCTTTGTGTACACCCTGAACGGGTATTTGATGGAGCTCGGCGCCGAAACGGACGTGGTGCGCAACGATGCATTCGACGCGACCGAGGCCGCCGCCCGCATTGCCGAGTACGACGGCGTTCTGGTCTCCCCGGGGCCGGGCAAGCCGTCAGAGGCCGGCGTGTCCATCGCCGTCGTCGAGGCTGCGCTGGCCGCCAACATACCCTTGTTCGGCGTGTGCCTGGGCCTGCAGGCCATCGCGGAGGCTTTCGGGGCTACCGTGACCAATGCTGAAGAGCTCATGCACGGTAAGACGTCACTGATCACCCACGACGGCAGTGACTTCTATGACGGAGTGCCGCAACCGTTCACGGCCACCCGCTATCATTCCCTCGCCGTTGTCGCGTCAACCGTTCCGAGCGACCTCATCGTGACGTCCCGCACCCAGGGCGGGGTGATTATGGGGTTGCGGCACGTATCCGCTCCAATCATCGGTGTACAGTTTCACCCGGAGTCGGTGCTGACCGAGGGCGGTTACCGGATGATCGGCAACTGGCTGGCCCTGACCGGCCTGGAGAGTGCGCGGGAGACCGCGAAGTCCCTGCACCCCCTGCTGCGCCTGGCCTGACCCGCACCTCCCCCCGCATAGCCTCACCCTGCGACCGGGCCCGGGCCCGGCAACTGGGCCCATGATCTATCGTGGGCCCGCTGGGCCCGGGCCCGGTCGCATTCAGGAGGGGGCAGGAGCGGGCTAGGAGCGGGCGCAGTAGGTGAGCGTGATCTCGGAGTGCTGGGGGACGTCGCCGGGCGGGAGGGACTGCGTCTTGATCGGGGAACCGGACTCCTGGTCGCAGGTGTAGTCGGCCTTGGAGATGGGTGAGAAGCCGTCGTTGCTGACCAGGTCGATCGCTGCGATGAGCGACTGGCCCGTGAGATCTCCGAGGGTGACGAGACCGCTCGACACGATGTAGTCGACCGTGTCGCCGGCGAACGCCGAAGATGTGGCCGTCGGATCGGTGCGCAGAATGATGTCGGCGGCCACGGTGGGAGAATTCTCGGAGGTGACCGACCCGGACACGAAACCGAGTGCTTCGATCGCGGCCTGGGCATCCGCTATGGGCTGATTGGTGACGTCGGGAACCACGACCGGCACCGGCCCGGTCGATACGAAAACCTTGATCACGTCGGACGGGTTGACGATGGTGTCGGCCGGTGGGTCGGTGCGAATGACCTGATCGGCCGGAACGGTGGTGCTGGATTCTTCGGCGCGGGTGGCCGCAAGATCCAGATCAAGGAGGGTGTTTTGAGCCTCGTCGTAGGTCTGTCCGGTGAGGGAGGGCACCTGGCGGGAGCTGTCGGGCAGTTCCACCGAGGGTTGCAAATTCGCGACCCAGATCATGACCGCGACGACGATCACGATGACGCAGACGATGCCGGCCCAGACCCAGATGACCGGTGGGCGCCGCTGCGTGCGCACCATCGTCTGGTCTTCGGAGAGCTGTTTGAGGGCCAGCGCCGAACCGGTCACTGCAACGGGAGCGGCGCCGAACAGGCCGGCTCCGACCTCTTCGCCGGAACGGTGGATAGGAATTTGGCCGGAGCCGGCGGTTTCGACGTCATTGCGAAACTCGACCGCGCTCTGGTAGCGGGCGAAACGGTCCTTGGCCAGGGCATGCAGCACAACGGAGTCGAGAGCCGGCGACACCTTGGGATTGAGCGCTGACGGCTTGACCGGCGTTTCGCTGACGTGCTGGTACGCGACGGCGACGGGAGTGTCTCCGCGAAACGGGGGACGCCCGGTGAGCATTTCGAACAGCACCACACCGGTCGAGTACAGGTCGGTGCGGGCGTCGACGGATTCGCCCTTGGCCTGTTCGGGCGAGAAGTAGGCGGCGGTGCCGAGAATCGCCGTGGTCTGGGCGACGGTGGTCGCCGAGTCGGAGATGGCGCGGGCAATGCCGAAATCCATCACCTTGACCTGGCCGGACTTGGTGATCATGATGTTGCCGGGCTTGATATCCCGATGCACCACACCGGCACGGTGCGAATATTCGAGGGCGGTCAGGACACCGTCGATGATGCGAACGGCCTCGGCGGCGTCGATCGGACCTTCCCGAATAATGTCCTTGAGCAGTCGGCCGTCGACGTGTTCCATGACGATGAACGGAATCTGCGAATCGTTCCCGGCCTCGTCGGTGACGGTCTCTTCGCCGGCATCGAACACCCGCACGATCGTGGGGTGGGCCATGCGCGCTGCGGCCTGTGCCTCCTGGCGAAAGCGGGTGCGAAAGGCCGGGTCAGCCGCGAGAGTCGACTTGAGCAGCTTGATCGCGACCGTGCGGCCGAGTCGGGAATCCGTGCCGATGTGCACGTCGGACATGCCGCCGTGGCCGAGCAACGCCCCGACACGATAGCGACCCGCTATCAAACGGCCAGAATCAGACACGAACGCACTCCCCCACAATCGGACACCGTATTCAGGATGGACACAGTGAGCGCTACTTTACCGCACGGCATTGGGAGTTATGCCGGGGGCGCGGCTGCGCCTGTCACCTCAACGGTGGCCGTGGGAGAGAACTCGGAACTGACCTGGCCACAGAAGTAGCGGAACTTGACCTTGAACTGTTCCGTTCCGGCGGTGATGGTAGCCGTCGTCGTTTCGGCATCGGTCGGGTTGGTCGAGGTGATGACGGCAGCACCGCCCTCGGTGGCGATCTCGTAGCCGGCCAGTGTCTGGCCGGTCGGGCAGGTCTGGGCGTTCCATTTCACCGTGACCGTACCGGCCGGAGCGACCGGTGAGGGCGTTGCTGTCGGGGCCGATGAGGGGGTGCTTGGCGTGGCCACCGGTCCATAGACCGTGAGGCTCACCGTGCTGCCGGCCGGAACCGGGCCGGTGGGGTTGACCCGGTAGACCTTGTCGACGTTCTCGCTGGTGTCGGCGGCATTACCCGTGACGATGTCGGCGACGAAACCCATGTCGACAAGCTTGGCCGCGGCCTCAGCACTGCCCAGTCCGGTGAAGTCTTCGGGATTGACCGACGTATTGGTGGGCGTCGGGCTGGGCGTGGGACTGGGCGTCGGTGACGGCGTCGGTGACGGCGTCACCGAGGGGGTCGCCGAGGTCGGCGCCGGGGCCGGGGTGTCGTTGTTCTGGGTGAACAGGGCGTAGAGCGTGCCGGTGAGCACGATCACGAGCAGCGCGACGAGGGCAATGAGCGGCCAGGTCCACGGGCTGCGCTTCTTCTTCTCCGCTTCGGAGGCGGTAGCGGACGCCCGGTTGATGGGGGCGCCGGTGGCCGGAAGCACGGTCGTGGCCTGATCGGAACCACTGCCGGGCATGAGCATGGTCGCGCTCGTTGCCGTGAGTCCGCCCAGAATCGACGGCACGGCTACGGCCGCGGCAGCGACATCACCACGGCGTAGAGCGGATGCCGCGCGCGCCAGGTGAGCGGCCGATGCCGGACGGTCGGCCGGGTTCTTGGCCAGGCAGGCGAAGACCAGGTTGCGCACGGGTTCGGATACCGTGGCGGGCAGATCGGGTGCGATCTCGTTGATCTGGGCCATGGCGATCGCGACCTGCGACTCACCCGTGAACGGACGGCGACCGGCGAGGGACTCGTAGGCGACGATTCCGATGGAATAGATATCGGTGGTCGGCGATGCCGGGTGCCCGCTGGCCTGTTCGGGCGAGAGATATTGCACGGTGCCCATGACCTGGCCGGTCGCGGTGAGCGGAACCTGATCGGCGATGCGGGCGATGCCGAAGTCGGTGATCTTGACCCGGCCTTCGGGCGTGATCAGCAGGTTGCCGGGCTTGATGTCGCGGTGCACGAGGCCCGCGGCGTGGGCGGCGTGCAGCGCCAAGGAGGTCTGCGCGACAATGTCGAGCACCTTGTCGGTGGGCAGGACGTGCTCGCGCTCGAGAATGGTCGACAGCGCTTCGCCGGGAACAAGTTCCATGACGAGGAAAGCGCTGCCGTCTTCTTCGCCGTAGTCGAAGACATTCGCAATGCCCTCGTGGTTGACGAGCGCGGCGTGGCGCGCCTCGGCGCGGAAGCGCTCAAGAAACCCCGGATCGCCGAGGTATTCGTCTTTCAAAATTTTGATGGCGACGCTACGCCCGATGACGAGGTCGGTGGACTTCCACACCTCGCCCATGCCGCCAATCGCAATGCGCGATTGCAGCTCGTATCGTCCCCCGAAGGTGAGCCCTGCTGTGGGTCTCATTTGTTCAGCACCGCCTCTAGTACTTTCTGTGCGACTGGTGCGGCAAGAAGGTTGCCGAACCCGGTTTGTCCCATTCCCCCACCATCCTCAATGAGAACGGCAATGGCATATTTCGGGTCGTCCGCCGGTGCGAAACCGGTGAACCACAAGGTGAAAGGATCGGTTGACCCGTTCTGCGCCGTGCCTGTTTTTCCTGCCACGTCAACCCCGTCTATTCTTGCATTGCTCGCCGCGCCATCCTGAACGTTATTGATCATCATTGCTGTGAGTGTCGCGGCGGTTTCTTCGCTCATCACTCGCTCGACCTGCGTTGGTTCAAAGGTTTCGATGGAACTGAGGTTGGGCGCGAGAATCTCCTGCACCAGGTTCGGCGCCATCAGGACACCGCCATTGGCGATGGCACCACTGACCATGGCCATCTGCAGCGGGGTCGCCCGTACGTTGTACTGACCAAAGGCTGACTGCGCCGTCTGCGGAATATCGAGGCTGCTCGGGTAGTTGCTCGCCGTGACGGGCAGGGGAATGTTGAAAGAACTGTTGAAACCGAATTTCTCGGCGGTTTCCCGAATTGCCGCGTCGCCGAGCTCCAGGCCGAGCTCGGCGAAGGGAATATTGCAGGAGAGCCGCAGCGCGGTGGCGAGGGTGACGGTATCGCCGGCCCCGCAGGTTCCGTTGCTGGCATTGCGAATTTCACTGGTCGTACCCGGCGGGCTGAACACGTCGGGGTTGGGAAAGGTGCTCTCCGGGGTGTACTTACCCGATTCGAGCGCGGCGGTCGACATTACGAGTTTGAAGACGGACCCGGGCGGGTTGAGAGAATTGATCGCACGGTTGATCAGCGGATCGTTCTCGTCGGCGACGAGCGCATCGTAGTTCGCGGTGACCTCGGCGTTGTTGTGCACCGTGAGCAGATTCGGGTCGAAGCTCGGCTTGGAGACCATGGCCAGGATACGGCCGGTGGCCGGTTCCGTGACGACAACCGATCCGGTGCGGTCGCCGAGGGCATCCCACGCTGCCTGCTGGGCGATGGGATCGATGGTAACTTCGACGGCGGCACCCTTGGGGTCCTGGCCGGTGACCAGAGCGCCGATCTTGTCAAAGAACTGGGAATTGGAGGTACCGGTGAGCTCCGGATTCAGGGCGGATTCGAGCCCGGTCGGTTGGCCGTTGATCGGGATATAACCGGTGATCGGTGCGTACAGTTCGGGGTTGGTATAGGTGCGCAGAAACTTGAAATCGTCATCCGCCGGCATGGACTGTGCGATCGGTTCGCCGGCCACCAGGATGGCACCGCGCTCAACCTGATAGCTGTCATACAATGTGCGGGTATTGCGCGGATCGGCTGACAGGTTGTCGGCTTGAAACGCCTGCACGATCGACGTCGAGCTGAGGAGCGCAACGAACATCAGCATCACGACGATGCTGACGCGCTTGAGTTCGCGATTCACTAGACCACCAGCCGGGGTTGATTGCGCACGGTGTCGGAGAGCCGCAGCAGCAGTGCCGCGATGATCCAGTTCGCCACCAGCGAAGAACCGCCGGCGGCCAGGAATGGAGTGGTCAATCCGGTGAGGGGAATGACCCGGGTGACACCGCCGATGACGATGAAGCATTGCAGGGCAACGACAAAGGCGAGGCCCACAGCGAGGAGTTTGCCGAAGTCGTCCTGACCGGCGAAGCCGATACGGAAGCCTCGAGCCACGAACAGCAAATACAGGGCGAGGATGGCGAAGATTCCGGCGAGGCCGAGTTCCTCGCCGAGGCTCGCGATGATGTAGTCACTTTGCGGTACCGGAGTGAGCTCCGGACGGCCCTGGCCCCATCCGGTGCCGAGCAGCCCGCCCTTGGCCAGGCCGAACAGGCCCTGCACCAGCTGAAAGCTGCCGCCGTTCGCCTCGTAGACGTCGGGATTCAAAGCATCCAGCCAGTTGGTGAAACGGCCGTTGACGTAATCCAGGGTCTGGCTGGCCAGTAGCGCGCCGCCGAGAAAGAGCCCCATGCCCATGATGACCCAGCTCAGGCGACCGGTGGCGAGGTAGAGCATGACCAGGAACAGTCCGAAATAGAGCAGGGCGGTGCCGAGGTCGCGCTGAAAGATAATGACGGACATGGACAGTGCCCAGACCACGAGGATCGGACCGAGGTCGCGCAGGCGGGGAAAACGCGCGCCGAGAAACTTCTTGCCGACCATGGAAAGACTGTCGCGGTTACGCACGAGATATCCGGCGAAGAACACGGCGAGGGCGATCTTGGCGATTTCACCGGGCTGGAAGGTTCCCAAACTGCCAAAGCCGATCCAGACCCTGGCGCCGCTGATCTCCCGACCGAGACCGGGAACGAGCGGCAGGAAGAGCAGCAACACACCGATAAGCCCGGCGATGTAGGTATAGCGAAACAGCACGCGGTGGTTGCGAATAACCAGAAGAACGACGATGGCGCTGAAAATGGCCAGGGCGCTCCACGCTGTCTGGCGCACGGCGGCACTGCCCCACCCGGCCTGCTGGTCGGCGATATCGATGCGGTAGATCATCGCGATGCCCAGCCCGTTGAGCACCGTGGCAATCGGCAAAATGAACGGGTCGGCGTCGCGGGCGACGAACCGCAGCACGACGTGCAGGCTCAGCACCAAAACGGACAGGCCGGCGCCAAGGAGCACGAGGGTCGGATCGAGTTCGCCGAGAGCTCCGAGCTGAACGAGCATGACCGCGCTCGCGTTGATGAGGCAGGCGACGAGCAGCAGGAATAGTTCCAGGTTGCGCAGCTTTTGCGGCAGGTGCAGGCGACGCACCGGTTCGTTGGACGGCTGCTGGCGCACCAGTTCGGTGGCTGCGTTACTCAACGATCGCACCCTTCAGTCGCGTGATGATGGCCATGGCGTCGTCGAGGGAATCAGCATTGATGGTCTGCTCGACCTGCTGACGGTCGTAGACGCGCAGATCGGCGAGGTTGAGGTCGGTGTCTTCGTAGACGCTGGACAGCTTGATCGGGCCGATGTCCTGCTGCACGCCCTGATAAATTGCGACGGTGGAACCGTCGACACCCACGTAATAGCGCGTTTGGGTCCATTGGTAGCCCAACACAGCGGTCGTGACGATGCTGAGCACAAGCAGAATCACCCCGAACAGCCAGGTGGCCTTGCGGCGGCGCGCGCGCCGAGCATCCTCTTCGATCAGTTCGGAGAGATAGTCCTGCGAATCGGGCTCGAAGTGGGTTTCGCGCACCGGGTGCAGTCGCAGGGCCGGGATGCGCAGGGCCCGGTTGCGGCCCGGTTCCTCACCGAAGGCGAGCGGGTTCGCGGCGGAGCCGACGACCATCGGGCTGTCGGTGCGCGCGACGTTCTCACCGATATCAACGATGACCACGGTCACATTGTCGGGGGCGCCGCCGTCGAGGCTCTCCTTGACGAGCAGGTCGGCGACGTCTTGCGCGTTCGCTCCGCTCGCCAGGGCGGAGGCCATGGCGGTGTGTGAGACCACGCCGGTGAGGCCGTCGGAGCAGAGGAGCCAGCGGTCGCCGGCAATCGTGGCCAAAATCGAGGTATCGATCTCGGGGCTCGCTTCGACGTCGCCGAGCACGCGCATGAGCACGGAACGGCGGGGATGCACCATGGCTTCGGCTTCGGTGATGCGGCCGCTGTCAACCAGACGTTGCACGAAGGTGTGGTCGATGGTGATCTGGGAGAGTTCGTTGTCCCGGAGCAGGTAGATGCGCGAATCGCCGATATGGGCAATCGCTACCTCGTTCTCGAGCACGACGATGGCACTGACGGTGGTGCCCATGCCGGTCAGCTCGGCGTGTTCGAACACCGTCTCGGCGAGTTGGGCGTTGGCTCCGATCAGGGCAGCCTGCAGGGCGAATTCGGCGTCCTGAGCGCTCGTGTACGGCTTGTCGGCCTCGATGATGCGTTTGGTGGCGATCGACGACGCGACGTCGCCGCCGGCGTGGCCGCCCATGCCGTCGGCGACCACAAACAGGTTGCGTCCGGCGTACCCGGAGTCCTGGTTGTTGGAGCGAATCTTGCCGACGTGCGATGCGGCTGCGCTGTGACTGACCGTTGCCATGTCTTACCGCCGAAGCTCGAAGCTGGTGGCACCGATCTTCACGGAGGCGTTCAGGGGAATCTTGGTCGGGACGGTGACGCGGGATCCGGCCAGGAATGTGCCGTTGGTGGAGTCCAGGTCTTGCAGCATCCACTCGTCGTTCCAGAGCATGAGGCGAGCGTGGTGCGTGGAGGTGTAGTCATCGCGGATGACCAGGCTCGAGTCGCTCGAACGACCGATGGTGATCGTTTCGGTGCCGAGCGGAAACTCGGTACCGGCCTTCGGACCACTCGTGATGACCAGGCGGGTGGTGTTCTGGCTCGTGGCCTGTCCAGCGCCGGCGGCCGGGCTCGCCCGTGCGGCCGGCGCTGGGACGGCTGTGGGAGCGGGAGCGGGAACGGGGGCCGGTGCGGCCGGAAACGCAGCGGCGGGAGCAGCGGCCGGTGCGGCGGCGGCATCCGTTTTCATTTTGCGTACCCGGTGACCGAACAGGTCGCTGCGCAGGGCATAGACGATTCCGAAGATGAACATCCACAGCAGGAGCAGAAAGCCGATGCGCAGCACCAGCAGGGTGAGTTCGCTGACATTCATGCGTTGGGTCCCCAGAATCCGCCCATGTCGTGGCGTTCCGTTCCCGGGTCGGCGGGCGGGGCGGCGCGCGGAACCTCGCGAGAGTCGTCTGCGGCCTGAGCCAGCACACGGAACACGATGCGGGTGCGGCCGATGGTGACGACCGAATCGGGCTCCAGGATGGCCTGGCTGACCGGGGAGCCGTTGAGCTGGGATCCGTTGGTCGAGCCGAGGTCGCGCACCTGCGCGCGGGAGCCGTCCCAGAGAATTTCTACGTGGCGGCGTGAGGTGCCGGTGTCATCGACGGTGATGTCGGCGTCGGAGCCGCGACCGATCACGGTGCGGGCCTTGACCAGCGGATAGCGGGTGCCGTTGATGTCGAGTATCGGAGTCCAGGCGACGGTGCTCTTGACCGAGCTCGAGTCGATCTGCACCATGCCCTCACTGAGCGATCGGTCATCTTGCAGGGTGATATCGATGCCGCCGGTGAACTGGTAGCCCTGCTCGGTGCCGTGTTTTTGCACGAGCGCGGTGAGCTCGTCAATAAGCGTGACGCCGAGCGCGCTCATGCGGGCGTAGTCGGTGTGGGACATGCGCACGGTGAAGCGATTGGGCGCCAGAATGCGATCCCGCGCGACTACAGCGGCCTTGGTGTCGAGCTCACGACGCAGCGCGGAGGTTATTTCCACCGGCTGCAAGCCCGATCGAAAGGTCTTGGCGAACGCTCCGTTGACGGCGCGCTCCAAGCCTTTTTCAAAGTTATCCAGTATGCCCACAGGTCTCCCGATCCGGTCCGTTTGGCTATGAGCATGTTACTTGTCTCGGGTGACAACGCGCCTTAGGGCGCAAACGGCACGAACAGTCATACTACCCGTGGAGGGTCCCGGATCGAATTCCGCGCCCATTATGGGCATTCCGTAGGACTTTTTTTTGGTGTGGCGGGGCCGGCCCCACTGCGGCAGGAGGCTTTGGTCGCGGCGGCGGCGCATCGTCGAATGGCGCTGACCCCCTTTGCAGTGTTAGCATTCCTAAGTTCGCGCGAGTGGCGGAATTGGCAGACGCGCTGGCTTCAGGTGCCAGTGTTCGAAAGGACGTAGGGGTTCAAGTCCCCTCTCGCGCACTGCGGATTGGTTGCGGTTAGCCGCACAATCCATGCGAACAGTCAGGGCCTCCGAGAAATCGGAGGTCCTGTGTCGTTAAGGCACGGTGTTGGTTACGCACGATCGTTTCGGCATTGTGACCTGCCGCGTCAGGGTTCGACACGACGAACGGCCGGACAAGTAGCCTTGCGGGGACGCCACGGTACTCTGCCCGGCGGGAACGGATGGCGATGACGACGCGAGCCTCCAGGCCGAGAATGTTTCGGCCGAATCGGTGGTTTCGGCTGGCCTGGATGGTGCCGGCCGCGCTCGTAGTGGCGGCTGTCGTTGTGCTCGCGGCCAATGGAGTGCGCGCCGTTCCTGCGGTCGAATCGTTTATGCGCAGTTACCCCGGTGTCGGCGCAAACCCGGCGGCGACGCCGATCGGGATTCCGGCCTGGCTGGCCTGGCAGCACGGGCTGAACGCCTTTTTCCTCTTCTTCGTCATTCGCACCGGGTGGCAGGTGCGCACCACCAAGCGCCCGTCCATATTCTGGACGCGCACGAATACGGGAATATTCCGCACCGGGAATGCCCCGATTCGCATCACCCTCGACCTCTGGCAGCACATCGTCTTCGACACCCTGTGGATGGTGAACGGCGTCGTGTTCTACGTCGTGCTGTTTTCGACGGGTCAATGGCTGCGAATCGTACCCACCAGTTGGGATGTCCTACCCAACGCGCTGTCGGCCGGCTTGCAATACGCCTCACTCAACTGGCCGACCTCGGCCGGCTGGGTGCACTACAACGCTTTACAGCTGCTGAGCTATTTCGTGGTCGTGTTCATCGCCGCTCCCCTCGCCCTCGTGACGGGCCTGCGCATGTCGCCGGGACTCTCGGCGCGGCTTCGGAGGCTCGACCGGGTTTTTCCCCTGCCCGTGGCGCGCCGGCTGCACTTTGCGGTGCTGGTCTTCTTCGTGGCCTTCATCATCGTGCACGTTCTGCTCGTGCTCACCACCGGAGCCCGCGCCAATCTCAACCACATGTATGCGGCGCGCAATGACGGTGGCTGGCTCGGCGTCTGGATTTTTGTCGCGGCGGTTCTGCTCACGGCCGCGATCTGGGTGGGCGCGCGCCCCAATGTCGTTCGTGCCATCGCCGCTCGCAGCGGCCGCATCATTCACCGGAAGCGCTAGACCCCGACGTTGACGAGGTGAGGACATCCCGGCTGAGCATGGCCGCCCCGGCGACCGCCGCCGGCATCACGATGACCGCCGCGCCCGGAATCAAAAACAAGAGATAGGTGAGCACCCCGAAACCGAGGCTGCGGGCTCGGCGGGTGCGCAGCATCCGCTTGCGCTGGCCGAGGGTGAAACCGCGGGCGTCGAAAGCGAGACCGGTGAGTTCGAGAGTGAGGATCCAGCCACCGAAGACCGCTCCGAGAATGAGAGCGATCAGCTGGCCGAGGCCGGGAATGAAGCCGCACAGCAGCAGCCCGATCGCGACCACAATAGCCAGGCCGACCAGCCGCAGGGCGTCGGCCACGGAACGCAGAATGCCGCGCAGCAGACCGGGTGAGCGCTCTGCCGGCGGGTTGCCGAGATTGTTCTCGACGTCGTGCCAGATGCGCTCATAAAAAGGATCGCCCGCGATCAGCGTTACGGCCACAAAGCTGTAGGCCAGCACGAGGATGCCGGCGGCCGCAGCGGCGGCGCCGGCCACGATGCGCATACCGGTGCGCCAGGGCTCGTCCCAGCCACTCGCGAACGGGCTGAGCGCCACGGCGATGGTTTCGAGATTGACGAACAGCAGCACGCTGCCGGCGAGATAGGCAATGCCCACGATGAGGGCGGGCAGCGCGCCGAGCAGCATCAGCCGCGGCGAGGTGACCCACAGCTGAAGACCGCGACCGAGAAACGCGGTTCCGGCGAAGAACTCGCGGGTGGCGGTGGACGTGGTGGTGGAGTCGGGCGGCACTGTCACACCCTAACTCGCCGGCCTGACGCGGGCGGGCCCCCGGCAATGCGGGGACCCGCCCGATCCGACGCCGGAGTTCAGCGACCTAGGCCATCTGCGGAAAACCGAGGTCGATCTCCGAGGTGGCCGGGTCGGGCCAGCGCGTGGTGACGACCTTGCCGCGGGTGTAGAAACGGATGCTGTCCGGCCCGTACATGTGCGCATCGCCGAACAGCGAGTTCTTCCACCCGCCGAACGAGAACGATCCGACCGGCACCGGAATCGGCACGTTGATACCGACCATGCCGGCTTCGATCTCGAACTCGAACTGCCGGGCCGCACCGCCGTCGCGGGTGAACAGCGCGACACCGTTGCCGAATTCGTGCTCGTTTACGAGGGTGACGGCCTCGTCGAAGGTGTCAACGCGCACGACCGACAGAACCGGGCCGAAGATCTCGTCGTCGTAGACCTTCATGCCCGGGGTGACATGGTCGATCAGGCTGACGCCGAGAAAGAATCCCTCGCTGTCGAAGTGCTGTGTTCGGCCGTCGACGACCATCGTGGCGCCGGCCGCCTCGGCGCCGGCCAGGTAGGAGGCGACCCGGTCGCGGTGTTCGCCGGTGATGAGCGGGCCCATCTGCGAGGTTGGATCGGTTCCGGGGCCGACGATGAGCTGTGTCATGCGCTTTTCGATGGCGGCGACGAGGTTGTCGGCGATGCCGCCGACGGCCACGAGCACGCTGACAGCCATGCAGCGTTCCCCGGCGGACCCGTAGGCGGCGTTGATCGCGGCATCCGCTGCCATCTCCAGGTCGGCATCGGGCAGCACTACCATGTGGTTTTTCGCCCCGCCGAGCGCCTGCACGCGCTTGCCGTTGGCGGCCGCCCGGCTGTAAATGGATTTCGCGATCGGGGTGGACCCGACGAAGCTGATCGCCTTGACCTCGGGGTTGTCGAGTAGTTCGTCGACGGCCTCCTTGTCGCCCTGCACGACGTTGAGCACGCCGGCGGGCAGGCCGGCCTCGGCGAAGATTTCAGCGATGAAGATGGCCGATGACGGGTCTTTCTCACTCGGTTTCAGCAGCACGGTGTTGCCGCAGGCGAGGGCGCTGCCAATCATCCACAGCGGCACCATGGCCGGAAAGTTGAACGGGGTGACGCAGGCGACAACGCCCACGGCCTGGCGCACCGAGTGCACGTCGATTCCGGTGGAGACCTGCTGCGAGAAATCGCCCTTGAGCATGTGGGACAGCCCGGTGGCGAATTCAATGTTTTCGAGCCCGCGGGTGATCTCGCCGGCCGCATCGGAGAGCACCTTGCCGTGCTCGCTGGTGAGGATCGCCGCGAGTTCCGGCGTACGCTCGGCGAGCAACTCGCGCACCTTGAAGAAGATGGCCGTGCGCTTGGCCATGCTGCTGGCCCGCCATGCCGGCAGGGCCGCCGCAGCGGAATCGATGGCGTCGATCACGACAGCGCGGGAGGCCAGAACGACCTGCTTCTCCTGTACGCCGGTAGCCGGGTTGAACACGGGGCCGAATCGTTCGGCCGAATCGACGCGCGCTCCGTTGATGAAGTGGGGAATTGTTTGCATGAGAGGGTGCTTTCTGGTGGGTGTCGGGGTTCAGGCGCTCGGCTGCAGGGTGCCGTCGACGAGCTTGACGATCATGGAACAGTCCTTGCCGCCCTCGCCCTCATCGATCAGCCGCTGGAACAGTTCGGCGACGTGCTCGCCGATTTCAAGCGGGGTGTTGGTCGCTTTGGCTGCTGCGATTGCCAGGCCGATGTCTTTGCTCGCGAGGGCGGTGGTGAAGGTCGGGGCGAAATCCCGGTTGGCCGCGGCCGTCTCGATGACGTCCTTGATCGGGTACCAGGTGCGCAGCGCCCAGCTGTCACCCGATGACACGGATGCGATATTCCAGAAGACCTGCTTGTCCAGTCCCAGCCGCTCGGCTAGAACGGCGCCCTCGGCGGTTGCGGCCAGGTTGATGAACAGCATGAGGTTGTTGCAGATCTTCGCGGCCTGCCCGGTCGTGGCCCCGCCGGTGGGGATGATATTGGCCGCCATCGGCTGGATGAAGCCTGTGGCGTCGGCGACCGCACCGGCCTCGCCGCCGATCATGAAGGTAAGCGTTCCCGCGGTGGCGCCGCTGATGCCGCCCGAGACCGGGGCATCGACGAAACGAAAGCCCGCTGCCGCTGCGGCATCGTGCAGGGCCTGGGCGGTCTCCATGTCGATCGTCGAGGAATCCACCAACAGGGTTGACGTGTCGGTCGTGGCCAGCACACCGTCGTCTCCGAAATACACGGCGCGGGCGTGCTCGCCCTTGGGCAGCATGGTGAAGACGACGTCGGCACCGGCGACGGCGTCGGCAATGCTCTCGGCGGCGGTGACGCCGGCCGTGACGGCCGCGGCGAGGGCATCCGGATTCAGATCGAACCCACGCACCTCGTGGCCGGCGGCCACCATATTTGCTGACATGGGTCCACCCATGTTGCCTAACCCGATCCAGGCGACTACTGACATGAAAGCTCCTTTGCTTGTCTACTCGCTCCACCTTCGCAGCCGGATAGAGTGCAATCAAGGCAATATTTCACAGGGGGTATGTGCGCAGATGCACATACATGAAAGGATTGATCCGTGAGTACACACCAGCTTCCGAGCCCGAATGACCTGCTCGTTCTGCTCACCGTGGCCCGGCTCGGCCGGTTCAACGCGGTCGCCGAGGCGCTCGGCACCACCCACACGACCATTTCGCGGCGCATCCTCTCGCTCGATCAGGAGCTCGGCGGCCGCACGCTTGAGCGCAGCCCGCACGGCTGGGAACTGACCGAGCTGGGTCGGCATGCCGTTGATGCGGCCGAAGCGATCGAAGACCGGCTCGGCGCCCTGACCACGGCGATCAGCCAGACGGATCCGCTGTCGGGGCTCCTGCGCATCAGTACGATCGACGGGTTCGGGGCCGAGATCGTCACACCGGCGCTCGTGAAGCTGCAGCAGAGCCACCCCCGCATCAATATTGAAATGTTCAGCGCTACCCGCAAGGTGAGCCAGAACCGATCGGGCGTTGATCTCGAGATTGTGGCCGGACGTAACGACGTGAACAACGCCCAGGCGATGTTTCTCACCAACTATTTTCTGCGGCTGTATGCCAGCCGCGAGTACCTGCTGCGGCGCGGTGTGCCCGGGTCGCTCGACGATATTCGGTCGCACGGCTTCGTATCGTACGTCGAGAGCGCCCTGCTCGTGACCGACCTCGGCCATCGGTCGTCGCAGTTGCCGGAGCCCGCCACGACCTTTCAATCGACCAGCCTGTTCGCGCAGCTGGAGGCGGTACAGGCGGGCGCCGGGATCGGGCTGTTGCCCAATTTCTTGGTGCACGACCGGCCCGAATTCGTTCCCGTGCTGCCCGATGACTTTCAGCGTCAGTTGCCGATCTGGGCGGTCGTGCGAGCCGAATCGTTGCGCTCGCCCGTGGTGCGCGCCGCGATCGAAGCGATCTCCCGCGAGATTGCGCACCGACCGACGGCCTTCACCGACTGACGGCCTTCACCGACTGACGGCCTTCACCGACTGATGGAGGGGGCGCGGCGCGAAGCGGCGACCCGATAAGGAGATCGGGCCGCCGCTGCACCCGTTAGCGGCTGGGCGCGCCAGCGAGGTCTGCGGAGGCGGCACGATCGGCCGACTCGACGGCATCCGCTGCGTCAATGTCGTGCAGCGACAGGCCGCGGGTTTCTTTGAGGGTCAGCACCACGATGGCCGTGAGGAGGCAGGCCGACGCGAGGTAAATCGCCACCGGCACCGACGAGCCGTAGGCGGAGAGCAGGCTCACCGCGATGATCGGGGCGATGGAGCCCGCGATGACCGACGTGACCTGGTACCCGAGTGAGACCCCCGAGTAACGCATGCGGGTGGGGAACATCTCGGCCATGATGGCGGGCTGGCCGGCGTACATGAGGGCGTGAAAGAGCAGGCCCATCATGATGGCGAGGATGATGATCATGTCGTTCGCCGTATCCATCATGGGGAAGGCGAAGAAACCCCAGGTGCCGGCGAACACGGCACCCGTGAAGTACAGCGGACGACGGCCGAACCGGTCGGACAGGTGACCGACAATGGGAATCACGATGAAATGTACGGCGTGCGCGATGAGCAGGAGGAGCAGAACACGGGAGGTGTCCATCTGCACGATGATCTTCAGATAGGTGATCGAGAAGACCACGACGAGGTAGTACAGGATGTTCTCGGCGAAGCGCAGGCCCATGGCGGTGAACACCCCGCGCGGGTAGCGGCGGAAGACCTCGATAATGCCGAAGCCCTTGTCCTGTTCGACGACCTCCTTCTGCGCCTTGAGAAAGATCGGCGCATCACTGACCTTGGTGCGAATGTAATAGCCGACGAGCACGATCACGGCGGAGAGCCAGAACGCGACCCGCCAGCCCCAGCTGAGGAACGCCGCATCGGAGAGCGTGGTGGCGAGTACGAACAGTACGGCGGTGGCGAGCAGGTTGCCCATCGGCACCGCGGCCTGCGGCCAGCTGGCCCAGAATCCGCGCGACTTCGCGGGGCTGTGCTCGGCGACGAGGAGAACTGCGCCGCCCCATTCGCCGCCGACCGCGAAGCCCTGGATGAAGCGCAGGAGCACGAGAAGAACCGGTGCGAGGTAGCCGATCTGTTGGAACGTCGGCAGGCAGCCCATCAGGAAGGTGGCGACTCCGACCAGTACGAGGCTGAACTGGAGCAGGCGTTTGCGGCCGAACTTGTCACCGAAGTGGCCGAAGACGATGCCGCCGATCGGGCGGGCCAGAAACCCCACCGCATAGGTGGCGAATGCGGCGATAATGCCTTCGAGTTCGGTGCCCGCGTTCGGAAAGAACAGGGTGCCGAAGACCAGGGTGGCCGCGGAAGCGTACAGAAAGAATTCATACCATTCGACGACCGTGCCGGCCATGGAGGCCGCAACGACCTTCTTTAATCCGGATGACTGCACACCGTTTCGGGTGTCGGCTCTGGACGTACTCATGTAATTTCCCCCTCGTGTCTTCATTGACACAACGTGCGCGCACGTCGTTTGGCTCGTCTCAGCTTGCGTGCCGGTTGGGGAGCTGTCAAAGTCGATTCGCACAGACGGTTTGTGCAGAAATGCACATTTTGTCGCGGGGAATGCGTGCGGCACCGGTATTCTCGACAGAACGAACCATGAGGTGGGAGCAACCGTGACGCACGCGCATCCGCTGCACGTCGACCTTGAAGTGGCCTGCTTGTGCTGCCTCGCGCCGCAGCCTTTTCACTTCACCTCGCTGAGTGACCAGGTGGTCTGCGCGCTCTGTGTGCGCCATATCGGAGCCGAGAAGAGTGAGCGCCGCGATCTCGAACATGTGCGAATGTGGGCTGCCCGCTGGGCCGCGTCCGAGGTCGCACAGGAGGAGTACCGCGTTGAAACGGATGCCCTGCTCGTGACCCGAGACCAGCACCTGACCGCGCTGCGCGACCAGGTCGCCGAGCTCACCGCGCTCGTTGCCGGTCAATTCTCGGCCGGGATCGACGGGGTGCGGAGCTTGCTGCAGAACGATCTGGTCAAGCGCGCCGAACGCAACACCGAGCTTGCCCGGCGCCAGATCGACTGGGCCATGGCCGGACTCTGGCGCATCGAGCTGCTGCACCACGACGATCCGGCCCGGCCCGAGAAATGCTCCTGCGGCCGCACAGCCGGCACCTGCGCCGAGAGCACCGCGATCGACTCGCTCCGGCAGGCGCTGCGCGACTGGGAGAAGAAGAACGTGGCGCTGTTGCAGGACGGCCGTCGGCATGGACTGCCTGGCGATCACCCGGCGGTGCTGGCCCAGCGCATCCGCTGAACGGCTAGTGCGCCGGTGTGCTCTCGACGGCATCGCCGAGCGGGGGGCGTCGTACGAGGAATGCGGCGGGGATCGCGACGAGCGAGATGATGGCGCCGCACAGGAACGCACCGCGGATGCCGGAGGCAATAGCGGAGACCTCGGAGACACCCTGTGCCATCAGGTCGGCGGACTGCGAGGTCATGACCGCAATGAAGAGGGCCGTTCCGGCGGCACCGGCGAGTTGTTGGACGGTGCCGACGACCGCGCTGCCGTGAGAGTACAGGCTGGGCTTGAGGGAGCCGAGCCCCGCGCTGAACAGCGGAGTGAACAGCAGCGCGAGGCCGGCGCTCATCGTGATGTGGGCGAGCATGAGCATCCACGGCGGCGTCGTTTGTGCCAGCATGGTCATCGCCCAGAAGGCAGCGCTGACCAAAATCGAGCCGGGAACCAGCAGAATCGTCGTGCCGCGACGGTCGTAAATACGACCCACGAACGGCGCGAGCAGCCCCATGGTTAGGCCGCCCGGAAGCAGGAGCAGCCCGCTGGCGAGGGCCGTCATGCCGAGCACGTTCTGCATGTACAACGGCAGCAGAATAATGGTGCCGAACAGGGCGAGCATGCTGATGCCGAGCATGGAAATCGCGAGCGTGAAATTGCGTGAGTTGAACGTGCGCAGGTCGAGCAGGGCGCGATCGGTGCGCTGCAGGTGCACTTGGCGCAAAATGAACACGGCGAGAGCGATCAGCCCGACGCCGAGTGGCAGCCAGCCGGCAGCGGATGCGCCGCCCAGGTTGCTCAACCCGTAGACGAACCCGCCGAAGCCCAATGCCGAGAGAATGATCGAAATCACGTCGATCGGGATTGTGCGCGGTGTCGTCACGTTCTGAATGCGTGCGGCGCCGAGCAGGAGGGCGCCGACGGCGATGGGCAGCACCAGCAGAAACATCCAACGCCAGTCGAGCACGCTCAGGATGAGGCCGGAGATGGTCGGGCCGATCGCCGGGGCGACGGAGATGACGATGGAAATATTGCCCATCGTTTTGCCGCGCGAGGCCGGTGCGACGAGAGTCATCACGGTCGTCATGAGCAGCGGCATCATGATGGCCGTTCCGCTGGCCTGCACGATGCGGCCGATGAGCAACACCTCAAAGCCCGGCGCGAGTGCGGCGACTAGGGTGCCGGTGCTGAACAACGTCATGGCGGTAATGAACACGGGGCGGGTGTGGAACCGCTGAATCAGAAAACCGGTGATCGGAATGACGACGGCCATTGTGAGCATGAACGCCGTGGTCAGCCACTGCGCGGCGGTGGCCGTGATGCTGAGGTCTTTCATGAGGCGCGGCAGGGCCACGCCCATGATGGTTTCGTTCAAGATGACCACGAATGCGGAGATCAGCAGCAGTCGGATCACCAGCTGATTGCGTTTGGTGTCGAGGAGACCGGCCTGCGGCATCGAATCGGTGGCGGCTGGTGCGGTCATTGCTGGTCCTGACGGTCGTGCGAATAGAGGGCGGTGCGGTTCCGGGGCCGGTCGCCCCGGGGCGGGGCGGCGTGACCGGGGCGGCTCACTGTGACCGCCGCTAAATGCAGCGTTACCCCGGCCTCGAATTATTCCGCCGCCCCTGACTCAGCTTCGCGAAAGCGGGAAATTGGTTGCTTCCGGTACCGTGAAGCAACCATTTTCCCGCTTTCGCGTGACGGGGTTAGGGGAGGGGGAGGCGGAGGGGGAGGGGGAGGCGGAGGCGGAGGTAGGGGGCGGTGCGGCTGGTGGGATGGGCGGCGACCGTGGCGGGGGTACCGGCGGCGATGATGCGACCTCCGGCGTCACCTCCGGAGGGGCCGAGGTCGATCACCCAGTCGGCGGCGGCGACCACATCCATCTCGTGTTCGACCAGTACCACCGTGTTGCCGGCGTCGACCAGACGCCCGAGCTGCAGCATGAGCAGTTCAACGTCGGCCGGGTGCAGCCCGGTCGTCGGCTCGTCGAGCAGGTAGAGCGTGTGGCCGCGGCGGGCTCGTTGCAGTTCGGTCGCGAGCTTGATGCGCTGCGCCTCCCCGCCGGAGAGTTCGGTGGCGGGCTGACCGAGGCGCAGATACCCGAGGCCCACTTCGCGCAGGGTTTCGAGGCTGCGCGCCGCCACGGCGACGTCGGCGAGAAAGAGCAGCGCGACATCGACTGTGAGGCCGAGAACCTCGGCGATGCTCTTGTCGCGGTAGGTCACCTCGAGGGTTTCAGAGTTGTAGCGCGCTCCGCCGCAGTCGGGGCAGGGCGCGTAGCTACCCGGCAGAAAGAGCAGCCCGACGGCCACGAACCCTTCACCGAGGCACGTTTCGCAGCGGCCGCCGGCCACGTTGAAGGAGAACCGTGAGGCGGTGTAGCCGCGCGCCCGCGCCTCATCGGTAGCGGCAAACGTGGCACGAACGGCATCGAACAGGCCGGTGTATGTGGCGAGGTTGGAGCGCGGCGTGCGCCCGATCGGCTTCTGATCCACCTGCACCAACCGATCGACGGCCTCGAGCCCGGTGACCGCGGTCACCGGCATCCGCTCAGCGAGCTCGATCTCGGCATCGGGGTCGGCGAGGTCGAGCACGGGGCCATCGTCGGGGTCGGGATGCAGGTACCGCCCGACGGCTTCGGCGAGTACCTGGCTGACCAGGGTCGACTTGCCGGAGCCGCTCACACCGGTCACGGCCGTCAGCACCCCGAGCGGAATTTGCGCGTCCAGGCCCTGCAGGTTGTGCCGGGTGATATCGGTCAGGCCTAACCAGCCCAGCGGATGCCGCAACTCGCCCCGCGTCACCGGCGTGCGGTCTGCCTCGAACAGGTAGTTGCGGGTTATGGACGCTTCGACCTCCGCCAGCCCGGCGGTGGGCCCGCTGTAGAGCACCTCGCCGCCGCCCTCGCCGGCCAGGGGGCCGACGTCGACGACCCAGTCGGCGCGTGTGACGACGTCCATATTGTGTTCGACCACGAAGACCGAGTTGCCCGAGAGCTTGAGCTGTTCGAGCACGAGCAGCAGGGGTTCGGCGTCGGCCGGGTGCAGCCCGGCCGAGGGCTCATCGAGCACGTAGATGACACCGAACAGACCCGAGCGCAGCTGCGTCGCGATGCGCAGGCGCTGCATTTCTCCCGGGGAGAGGGTTGGGGTCGACCGGCCGAGGGCCAGGTAGCCGAGACCGAGCTCGAGCAGCACATCGATGCGGCGGAGCAGGTCGCCGGCCAGGGTGACGGCCACCTCCGACGAAACGGCGGTCCCGTCGCCGGCCACGATCGGCCGCAGAATATCGACCAACGCGGTCATCGGCAGGGCGTTGAGCTCGGCAATCGAGAACCCGGCCACAGTGACGGCGAGGGCTTCGGGCTTCAGGCCGCTGCCCGCGCAGTCCGGGCAGGGGCCGGTGTCGACATAGCGCAGCGCCCGTTGCCGCACGTTCGGGCTTTTGCTGTCGGCCAGCGTGTGCAGCAGGAAGCTCTTCGCGCTCCAGAACCGGCCCTGATACGGCTTAGCGATGCGATCACGTTGCGGCACGACCTCAACCACCGGCTGTTCCTCCGTGAAGAGAATCCAGTCGCGGTCGGCACGGGAGAGTTGCTGCCACGGCGCATCGATGTCGTAGCCGAGCACGGCGACGATATCGCGCAGGTTCTTGCCCTGCCAGGCTCCGGGCCAGGCTGTGATGGCACCGTCGCGAATGCTCAGCGTGGGGTCAAGTACCATCGACGCCTCAGAAACGGTGTGGGCCATGCCCAGGCCGTGGCAGCGCGGGCAGGCGCCCATCGCTGTGTTCGGTGAGAAGGAGTCGGATTCGAGGCGACTGACGGCGGCCGCTGGATATATGCCGGCACGGGAATACATCATGCGCAGTGAGTTGGAAAGGGTCGTGACCGTGCCGACGCTCGAGCGGGAACTGGGGGTTCCTCGGCGCTGTTGCAGGGCAACGGCCGGCGGCAGCCCGGTGATCTCGTCGACGTGCGGGGTATGTCCCTGCTGGATCAGGCGCCGGGCATAAGGCGCGACCGACTCGAAAAAGCGTCGCTGCGCTTCGGCGAAGATCGTGCCGAAGGCCAGCGACGACTTGCCAGAACCAGACACCCCGGTGAACGCCACGATGGCATCGCGGGGCACATCGACGTTCACATCACGCAGGTTGTTCTCTCGGGCACCGCGCACCCGCACAAAAGAATCGGCGGAAAACGGGTTCGACTGGAGGGAAGGCATTAGACCAACTTTAGTTCGCCCGCCTGAGATTGTGTTGGTCGCGCTGCGCGACTATTTCGGCACGCTCTCTTCGGGCAGATCGCGCAGCACGACCTTCATGATCTTGCCGGTGGCCGTGCGCGGCAGGGCATCGACGAAGGTGACGAAGTCGGGCACCTTGAAAGCCGCGATGAGGGTGCGGGTGTGCGTGAGCAGATCGACCTCGGTGGAGATATGGTCGGGCCGCAGCACGACGTAAGCTTTGGGCCGCTCGCCCCACTTGGGATGCGGTATTCCCACGACAGCCACATCGAGCACCGTCGCGTGGGTCAACATGGCGTTCTCCACCTCGATCGTAGAAATGTTCTCGCCGCCCGAGATGATGATGTCCTTGGCCCGGTCCTTGATCTCGATGTAACCGTCGGCGTGCATGACACCGAGGTCGCCGGTATGAAACCAGCCACCGCGGAAGGCCTCGGCGGTGGCCTGGCGGTCCTTGAAATAGCCGAGCATGACGTTATTGCCGCGCAGGACGATCTCGCCGATCGTCTGGGCATCGGCTGGAACGTCGCGCATGTCGGCGTCAACGATGCGTGCCGATTCGGCCTGCACCATGCCAACACCCTGGCGGGAAATCTTGCGGGCACGTTCCTCCGCGGGCAGATCGTCCCACTCACGCTGGTATTCGCAGATCGTGTACGGGCCGTAGACCTCGGTCAGGCCGTAGACGTGCACGACCGTGATGCCGAGCGTGTCCAACTGCTCGATCACGCTCGGCGATGGCGGGGCGCCGGCCGTCGTGATCGCGAGCGGGGTCTCCAGCTTGTGCTTCATCGGTGCGTTGGCGATGACGCCGCACACGGTGGGAGCGCCGCACAGGTTGGTCACGCCGAGGGTATCGATGGCCGACCAGACCGATTCGGCACGCACCGTGCGCAGGCAGACGTGGGTGGCCCCGGCAGCCGTGACGGCCCAGGGCGTGCACCATCCGTTGCAGTGGAACATGGGCAGGGTCCACAGGTAGACCGAATCGCTCGTGAACTTGTTGTGGAACACCTCGCCAAAGGAGTTGAGGTACGCGCCGCGGTGGGAGTACATGACGCCCTTGGGCTTGCCGGTCGTGCCCGAGGTGTAATTGATCGAGATCACGCCGCGCTCGTCGGTGACTTCCCAGGCCAGCGGCTCATCGGAGTCATTGTCAGCCTCGGCCAGAAAGGATTCGAGCGTCTGCTGGCCGACATCGAGGCCGCTTTCGGTGACGCCGAACTCACCGTCGGAGATTTCAATGACCCCCGTCAGTGCAGTGGATGCCGCGAAGGCGTTGCCGACACCGCCGACCAGCTCGGCGTCAATGAACAGCAGGGCAGCCTCGGAGTGCTCCAGAACGTAGTGCACCTCCGGCCCGGCCAGCCGGGAATTCAACGCGACGAGCACACCGCCGGCCAGTGGAACCGCGTAGTGAGCGATGAGCATCTCGGGTATATTCGGCGCGAGGAATATAACGCGATCGCCCGGATTGATGCGGGAGCGGATGGCGTGGGCCATCCGCTCTGCCGCCCGGGAGAATTCCAGGTAGCTGTACCGACGATCGCCGTAAATGATCGCATCCTTGTTGGGGAATACTTCGGCGCTGCGCTGCAGAAACCGCATCGGCGTGAGCGGTGAGTCATTGGGTGATCCGGTGCTGCTGAGCATTGTCGAAAGGTCAATCACGGGGACTCCTTTGTCCGAAAGGTTTGCCTACACGTAGGAGGGATGAAGCGAAAGCGTAAGGGGTGCCTAGTGGAAGGCGCTGACCCCGGTCAGATCACGACCGATGAGCAGTGACTGAATGCTCTCGGTGCCTTCGTAGGTGTGAATGGATTCGATGTCGGCGAGGTGCCGAATGACGTGGTTCTCCAGCAGGATGCCATTGCCGCCGAGCATGTCGCGGGCGATGGACGCCAGATTGCGCGCTGCCCGGGTGTTGTGAAACTTGGCCAGGCTGGCCTGGATAGGACGCAGAGTGCCGGCCGCATCGAGCTCGGACAGGCGCATGCAGTGCAGCTGCATCGAGGTGAGCTCGGAGAGCATGAGGGTGAGTCGTTCCTGCACGATCTGGAATCCGGCAAGCGGCTTGCCGAACTGCACGCGCTGCTGGGCGTAGCTGAGCGCTGCCTCAAAGACCGCGGTGGCATGCCCGAGCGCCGACCAAGCCACCCCGAGGCGGGTGGCGAAGAGCACGACGGCGGTGTCCTTGAAGGTGTGCGTGCCCGGCAGTACGGCGTCGAGCGGAACGCGCACGTCGGTGAGGGTGATGCGGGCCTGGTGCACGGCGCGGAGCGAACCCTTGCCGGTCATGGTCTCGCCGTGGTAGCCGGGCAGGGACTGGTCGACCAGAAAACCGCGCACGTTGCCGTCATCGTCGCGGGCCCAGACCACGGTCACGTCGCCGACCGATCCGTTGCCGATCCACTTCTTTTCGCCGTTGATGACCCACTCGTCACCGTCGCGGTGGGCGGTGGTCTCCAGGGCCACCGAATCCGAGCCGTGGTCCGGTTCCGTCAGGGCGAAGGCGCCCAGCTTCTCGGCGCGGGCCAGGGGCACCAGCCAGGTGGCCTTCTGTTCGTCGCTGCCGAACATCGCGATGCTGCGCAGGGCGAGTCCGCCCTGCACGGCGACGACGGTTCCCATCGACCCGTCTCCGCGCGAGATCTCCATGTTCACCAGGCCGGCAGCGAGCGGCGACATCGGGGTCAGTCCCGGTCCCTCGACGCCATCGGTGAGCAGATCGAGCTCGCCGAGGCGACGAGCCAGGTGCAGCGGGTACTCCGCTTTGTCCCAGGCCTCGGTGAGCTCGTCGAGTGTCTCCACCGCAAAGGTGCGTGCCCGGCTCCAGAAGGCGCGATCGGCGTCTGGAACATCGGCGAATACGCCGTAGTAATCGGTGTCGAGCGGTGCGGAGACGTCGTAATCGGGCATCATTGCCTTTCGCAGTAGCGGGTGTGCCTACAGTTCTACCTGACACTGAGTGTCACGTCAAGTGACACTGAGTGTCAGGTTGCTGGGAATCGAAGACGATTCTCGATCGCGCGTGCGACATCTTCCGGGAGTGCGGAGGCAGGAAAGACGGCGACCAGCAGTTCGCTGGCGGGGGTGGCCGTGGCCTCGACCGTGGCGCCAGCGGGATCGAAGCGATGGCGTACGGCGTGTAACTCGGCAGCGAGACCGGCCGCATCGAGCAGCTTGCTGGAGTCACTGCCGCGGATCATGTGGCGCAGTTCGAAGTTGTGCGTGGCGGTGACGGCCGCTGCGAACTGAATCGCAATGACCGGGTCCACCTCGGGCAGGCTTCGCCGGAGATACGACGAGAAGGTCTTTTCGTAGCGCGACACCATGACCGTTTCGCGATCCCGCAGAACGGATGTCTGGCGCACGAGCAGATCCCGCGCCCGTACGATCTCCAGTCGCTCCCGAAATCGCTCGAACACGAGGGTCGCTGCTTCGCAGACGGCCAGCCAGGGATCAGGATGCGCGGCCGCGAAATAGTCATCGATCTGCTCGAGCAGCTCGTCGTGATCGGCGAAGATCACGTCGTCTTTCGACCGGAACTGACGAAAGAAGGTGCTGCGGGACACCCCGGCGGCCGCGGCGATTTGCGTGGTGCTTGTGGCTTCATAGCCCTGGGCGTGAAAAAGCCCCACGGCAATGTCGGCGACGGCGACACGGCTGCGGGCATCCGTTGGCCTGGGGGAGGCAGAGCGCCCGAAATCGTTCGGCGCGGTTGGGGCAGACGGATCAGACATGGTCTGGCGAAATTAGCACGGAACGGCAAACGTAAACTTCAGTACCTTGCCAAGGGCGAGCGTGGCCGGCGTGGATTTTTGGGGTTATAGGATGAGAAATGCAGCGCGCGCACGATCATTGGAGGGCACCGTGGCCAAGGCATCGACCGTGTACGACGTGGCTGGTCACGCGGGGGTGTCGATCGCAACCGTCTCTCGCGTACTTCGTCGTCCCGACGATGTACGCGCATCCACTCGAGATAAAGTGCTCGCTTCGGTCGCGGAACTCGGATATGTCCCCAGTGCCAATGCTCGGGGGCTGGCCGCGCGTCGCACCGGCGTTCTTGGTCTCTACTTTCCGAACCTTGATGCCATGGAAGAGCTGGACGACGGTGAATTCGATGCGTCGAGTCTCGTTGAGGTAGTTCAGGATATTCCCGATTCCGGTCTGGTGCGACCGCCGAACCTGTATTTTGACGAGGTGCTCCGCGGCAGCGAGCTGGAGGCGTGGCGGCAGGGTTTCGCCCTCATGGTCGGCGTGGGGCGGGTGGCTTACCCTGCCGATATGGTCAATGATATTGCCGGCCGTGTCGATGGGATGGCCGTGCTCGCGCAGAGCATTCCTGACTCCGTGCTCCAGCACGTGTCGAGGCGTATTCCGATCGTGTTAATCGCCGGACCACGGCGCGGCGATAGTTATGACCACGTCAGTGTCAGCAACTCCGAGGGCATGGGCGCGCTCACGACCCATCTGCTCGATTCCTTGGCCGTGACGGATTTTGCCTACGTGGCCGGCCCGGACGACTCGCCCGACGGCGCCGAGCGGTATTCGGGCTTTCGGCAGGCGCTGCATTCGCGTGGGCTGGATCCGGATGCCCGGCCCGTCTTGCACGGCGGATTCTCCAGGCAGCGTGGGCGCGAGGTCGCGACGCAACTAGTGAACGACGGCAAGCTGCCGCGCGCCCTCGTGTGCGGCAATGATCAGATGGCTCTGGGCGCCCTCGACGTCTTGCGAGCGCACGGTGTGCGGGTGCCCGACGAGGTGATTGTGACCGGCTTCGACGGTATCGAAGCCGGTCAAACGTCGTCGCCGCGTCTGACGACCGTGCGCCAGCCCATGGTCGACCTCGGTCGGGCGGCCATGCGGGTGATGCTCAGTCGATTGGAGGATCCGAAGCAGCCGCCCATCTCTGTGCGGCTCCCCGTCAAGGTGCTGCTGCGTGAGAGTTCCGAAGGGCCCGTCGACTCGTCGAGCTGAGTTTCGGCGCCGATTGACGATGCTTGCAACCGAAACTGTATGCGCATACACTCGGCGGAGGCGCTGGGTGGCCGATGGGCACGCATCCTCCCCCCTCACCGAACAAGCTGCTCCGTCAACGACGACACGAAGGACACTGCTGTGAAACGATCATCGAAGGTGCTGGCGCTGGCCGCCGCACTCGTAACGGGCACCCTGCTCATGGCGCCGAGCGCGATTGCCGCCCCCGGCCAGGCCGGTTCCTCCGGCGGAGGTCATAACGAGACCGGCGGCGCCGACACGGTCCTGCGGGGCTATGCGCAGGACACCTGGACGTCGCTGGCAGCCATGACCGACAAGAAAACAGGTCTACCCGCCGACAAGCTCTCCGGCGACCTGACTGTAGCCAGCGAAAACACCAGCCCCACGAATATCGGCGGCTATCTGTGGTCGACAATATCGGCGCGTGATCTAGGAATCATCAGTAAGAACGAGGCCTATCAGCGGATGAAAACGACGCTGAAGACCCTCTCGGTGATCGAGCGGCACGCGCCGAGCGGCATGTACTACAACTGGTATTCGCGCCTCGACGGTCACAAGCTCACGACCTGGCCAGACAGTGGCGACCCGGTTGATCCGTTTCTGAGCACCGTCGACAACGGGTGGCTCGCCGCCGCCTTCCGCGTCGTCGCTGCGGCCGAACCCCGACTGGCGAGCTCGGCCGACGCGCTCTATGACAGCATGGACTTTGGCTACTTTCACGACCTCGCTGCACGTCCCGAAGCCGGCCTGAACCGCGGCGGGTTCTGGGTCGTGCCACCGGCTGGCTGCAACATTCCGGGCAACTACGGTGACGACGGACCCGACGTGTACTACACCTGCCACTGGTACGACACGACGGTGAGCGAGGCGCGGATTGCGACCTATCTCGGCATCAGCAATGGCCAGATTCCGCCGGAGGCCTACTACGGCACCGTGCGCACGATGCCCGACGAGGGCTGCGACTACTCCTGGCAGGAGCAAAAGCCGACCGGGGTCACCCGCGAGTATCTCGGTGTCTCGGTCTATGAAGGGGTCTACTCCTACCGCGGAATGTCGCTCGTTCCAGCCTGGGGCGGCAGCATGTTCGAGGCGTTAATGCCCGATCTGTTCGTGCCCGAAGCTCAGTGGGGTCCGCGATCCTGGGGTGTGAATCACCCAGCTTCGGTGCGAGCCCAGGTTGAACACGGCCTCGACGAAACACGGTACGGCTACTGGGGCTTCTCCCCGGCGAGCGACCCGTTCGGCGAATATGCCGAGTACGGTGTCGAGGGCATCGGCATGTCGAGCGACGGCTATGCTTCCGACCGCCAGCGCACCGACGTTGATGGCGGCTATGACGGATGCCGCGAGGCCACCAACCCGACACCGACGTTCGGTGACGGCGTGGTGACCCCGCACGCCTCCTTTCTCGCCCTCGCCTACGACCAGACTGCGGCTCTGAAGAACCTTGCGAATCTGAAGACAGACTTTGATTCGTACGGTCCGGGCGGGTTCTATGACGCTGTGGCGACCCAGAGCGGCACGGTGGCGGATCGCTACCTCTCCCTCGACCAGTCGATGACCATGGCCGCGATCACCAACGAGCTGCTGCATGACCGCGTCAAGGGCTACTTCGTCGACCGGCACTTTGCGGCCACGGTCAAGCCGCTCGTGGCCGCACAGATATTCGGGTCACGCTTGGGCTAGTTCATTCAGCCCGGCCGCAGGGGGGCGGCGGGAAACTTGAAAAAAGGACTTGCGCGGCAGGATGTATGCGCTTACAGTGGATCTCGAACGGGCACACATTCCGATAGGAGCGTGACCGGTCAGGGTCAAGGACGACGCGAAAGAAGGCATTGCAATGAAGCATTTGAGACGGCGCGGCACCCGCACGGTTTTAGCCGTGATCGGCGTGGCCGCTGTGCTGGCGACCAGCGCCTGCAGCATCAACACCGCCAAGTCCGGCGCGAGTTCGGCCGATGGGTCGATGCTCATTGCGGCCGACAACGGTTCGCCCACATTCGAGAGAAACTTCAACCCTTTCTCCACGAGCAAGCGCGTGACGGCCACGTACATGTACGAGCCGCTCCAGGTCATTAACACTCTGGACGGCAAGGCCACCCCGTTTCTGGCGACCGGGTACACCCAGCCAGACGCCAAGACCATCATCTACACGATCCGCACGGGCGTGACCTGGTCCGATGGCGTGGAGTTCACTCCCGCCGATGTGGCCTTCACGTTCGACCTGATCAAGAAAACTCCGGCCCTCGACAACAAGGGAATGTGGCAGCACATCGAGAGTCTTGAGGTTGACGGCGACACAGTGGTGTTCCACCTGAGCTCCGAAGACGTACCGGCCGCGTCGATCATTGACCAGCAGCTCATCGTTCCGGAGCATATCTGGAAGGATGTCGCCGACCCGCTCACTTTCACGAACGAAGATCCGGTCGCGACCGGCCCGTACGTGCTCGATGAGTTCACGCCTAACCAGTACACGCTCAAGAAGAACGAGACGTACTGGCAGGCCGACAAGGTTGCCGTGGAAAAGCTCGTGCTTCCGGCCGCGAACAGCCAGCTCGACGTCGTCAATAACGGCTACGACTGGGCCTACGCCTTCATCACCGACGTTGAGGGCACCTGGGTCAAGGCCGACGAACAGCACAACAAATACTGGTTTCCGCCGGGCGGCACCATCGCCCTCGTGCCCAACCTCACCAAGGCCCCGTACAACGATGTGAATTTTCGGCAGGGGCTGAGCCTCGCGCTGGATCGTGCGAAGATCGCAACGGATGCCGAGCAAGGATACGTTGACGCGGCCGGTCAGTCCGGTCTCCTATTGCCCAACCAGGAAGCCTGGCTTAGCGCTGACCTGCCGGATGGTGGCCAGGTCGCCCAGGACTCCGGCGCCGCCCTCGCGGCCTTCGAGAAGGCCGGGTACACGATGAACGGCGACAAGCTCGTCGACGCTGACGGCGCCCAGGTGTCGATCAATATCATGACCGCCAACGGCTACACCGACTGGTTGCAGGGATTGCAGACCGTGCAGTCGCAGCTGGGAGCCATGGGCATCGACGTGAAACTCAGCCAGCCGCAGCCGGCCGCCTACTATGAGTCGCTCGGCAACGGAGACTTCGACATGGCCATGACCGGATTCGGCGGAAGTGGCAGCGTGTTTCAGGACATGAACCTATTGCTCAACAGCGAGTTCGCCACACCCGTCGGAACGACGACGACCGGTAACTTCGGGCGGTTCAGCAACGCCGACACCGACGCGTTGCTGGCCAGGTTCAAGGCCTCGACCGATGAGGCCGAGCAGAAGAACATCGCCGGGCAGCTCGAACAGACGGTGTACGACCAGCTGCCCGTGATCAGCATGTTCTACGGCGGCCTCTGGGGGCTGTACAGCGACGCGAACTACACGGGCTGGCCGAGTGCCGACGATCCGTACGCACCGCCGAACACCTACAACTCCACGCCCCTGCTCATTCTCACTCACCTCGAAAAGGCGAAGTAGCCGTACCGCTGCCGAGATCGCCCCGCTCGTGTGGGCGGTCTCGGCAGGCGTGGCCATCAGCCCGTGGCGATCTCGCCACCGTCATGCCGTCTTCAGACCTCCACTGACCGGCGACAGCACGATAGAAAGGTGAAGGAACCGTGCGTTTTCTGCTCACGAAGGTCGGTCTGCTGGTGCTCACACTGTGGGCGGCCATCACGCTGAACTTTCTGCTGCCGCGCTTGATGCCCGGGTCCCCGGCCGACGCGGCGATAGCCAAACTGGCCCAGAACGGGCCGGTCAGCTCGGCTACCCGCGCTTCGATCGAGGCCCAGCTCGGCGTCCCGACCGGCAGCATGGTCGACCAGTACCTGCAATATCTGAACAACGTGGCCCACTTCGACTTCGGTGTCTCGTACACGTTCTTCCCGCAGAGCGTTGCCGGCCTGGTCGGCGCGGCCCTACCGTGGACTCTCGTGCTCGTCGGCCTCGTCACGGTGATTGCGTTCATCGCCGGAACCCTGCTGGGGGTGCTCGCCGCGTGGAAACGTGGCACCTGGCTGGACACTCTGCCGACCGTCGGCGGCACGTTCGCCAGCGCGTTCCCCTACTTTTGGACCGCCCTGCTCCTCTTGTTTTTTCTGGGCTATGTGGCGGGCTGGTTCCCCACCAGCGGGGCGTACCGCAGCGGCGGTACGGTCGATTTCACCGGCGAATTTCTGCTCGACGCGCTCTACCATTCCATTCTGCCGGCAACGACCATCCTCATCACCTCGCTCGGCGGCTGGATCCTCGGCATGCGCAGCACGATGATCAATACGCTCGGCGACGACTACGTGACCTTTGCGGAAGCGAACGGGCTCAAGCCAGGAACCGTGGCCATCCGCTACGCCGCTCGCAATGCAATTTTGCCGAACCTCACCAGCTTCGGTCTTGCACTCGGTGGCGTCGTGGGTGGTTCCCTGCTGGTCGAGCGGGTGTTTAACTACCCCGGCGTTGGCTACCTGCTCTATACCGCTGTCGTCAACCAGGACTTTCCGTTGATGCAGGGCCTGTTTCTCATCATCACCATCAGCGTGCTGATGGCCAACTTCATTGTCGACATTTTGTACGGCATCCTGGATCCGAGGACGAGGCGATGACTACTCCCACCCACGACCCCTCCGAACGCGGCACCCACGCCGTTATGGTCACGCGCAAACAAGCGGATGTACCGCCCGCGACGAGCCCGCTACGGGTGCTCTGGCGGGCCGTCGCCACGATTTGGAGCGTACCGAAGGCGCGAGTGGGCGTGGCCCTTCTCGGCTTCTTCGTGGTGCTCGCCGTGTTCGCGCCGCTCATCGCCCCCTACGATCCGACCGACAACAGCTTTGGGCGCAGCGAGGACTTCAGCGCCGCGCACTGGATGGGCACGACCGCTGCCGGTCAGGATGTACTCTCCCAGATTATTCACGGTGCGAGCACGTCGGTGTTCGTTGGCTTCGTGGCGGGTTTGCTCTCGACCATCATCGCCGTCACGATCGGCCTCACCTGGGGCTACTTGCGCAATATCACCGGCGACGTGATCAACTTTGTGGTCAACCTGTTTCTGGTGATTCCGGCACTGCCGCTCATGATCGTGATCGCCGCCTACCTGCAAAACGGCGGCATCGGCATGATCATCTTCGTGGTCGTCATTACCGGCTGGGCGTGGGGGCACGAGTGTTGCGCTCACAGACCCAATCGCTGCGGAGCCGCGACTTCGTGACGGCGGCCGTGTTCAGCGGTGACAGCCCGGCCCGCATCGTGTTTCGGGAGATTCTTCCGAACATGACCTCGCTCATTGTGGGTAGCTTCTTCGGGGCAGCGACCGCCGCTATCCTCGCTGAAGCCGGGCTGGAGTTTTTGGGCCTCGGAGACTCCACCACGATCAGCTGGGGCACCATGCTGTTCTGGGCGCAGAACAGCAACGCCCTGCTCACCGGCCAGTGGATCTTGTTGTTTGCTCCGGGCCTCTGCATCTCCCTGCTCGCGACGTCGCTGAGCTTGATCAACTTCGGCGTGGATGGCCTGAGCAATCCGCGCTTGCGAGAAGGAGCGAACCGATGAACGCCAGGAATGAGCCGCTGTTGAGCGTGCGCGACCTGTCGGTGGTCTACGAGCCGCGCAGCGGCGAACCGGTTCCGGCCGTCGTCGGCGCCAACTTTGACCTGCAGCAGGGAGACTTCGTCGGACTGGTCGGCGAGAGCGGGTCGGGAAAATCGACGCTGGGCTTCGCGTTGACGGGGCTGTCCAAACCGCCCGCACGGATCAGCGCTGGCAGCATCCTCTTCAACGGCGTCGACATCGCCAACCTCAGTCCGGCCGAATTGCGGGTGCAACGGCACGGCGGGTTTGCGATGGTGCTGCAGTCGGGAATGAACGCGCTCAACCCGGTGCGCAGCATTCGCAACCACTTTTACGACATTTTTGCCGCGCACGGGCATGTGCCGCGCGCCGATCGGGAGGCCCGCGCGGCGGAACTGGTCGGCAAGGTGGAGCTGCCCTCGAGTGTGCTCGACCGGTTCTCGGGCGAGCTCTCCGGCGGAATGCGGCAGCGGGTATCGATCGCACTCGCCCTGTCGCTCGAACCCAAACTGATGATTTTCGACGAACCGACGACAGCCCTCGACGTGCTCGTGCAGCACGCAGTCATGAATACGATTCGTGAGCTGCAGGCGTCTGAGCGCTTTACCGCCGTGTTGATCAGCCACGACCTGGGCATGGTGCTCGAGGTGACCGAACGGGTCATGGTCATGCACGAGGGAGTCGTCGTCGAAGACAATACAGCGGCGGCGATTCTGGCCGCGCCGCAGCATGCCTATACCCAGATGTTGCTCAGTCACTATGGCGACCCACGTGCTGAGGTCGTCGAAGTACCAGGCCTCGCTGTTCGCGGAGCGACGGGAGCGAAATCGACCGTCGCGGTGGCGAGCCGTGAGGGCCGAGCAGCGCGCGAGGCCATCGTGGTCACCGGGGTCAGCAAGACCTACCCGCCGCCGCGGCGCGGGGAGGACGCCGTGCGCGCCGTGAAAGATGTGTCTTTTCGGCTGGAACCGGGCGCGTCGATGGCGCTTGTGGGAGCCAGTGGCAGCGGCAAGAGCACGATCGCCAAGATGATCACCGGCGTGGAACGGCCGACCAGCGGCACGATCAGCTTCGGCGATCTGCAGATCGACGCGATCAAACGACGCTCACTCAAGCGCCTGCACACCGAGGTGCAGATGGTGTTTCAAGACCCGTACGCGGCGCTCAACCCGCTGCACACTGTCGAGTACATTCTCACCCGACCCATTCTGAACTTCTCGAATCGGCGTGGGAAGGACGCCCGGCGGCGCATGCTCGAACTGCTCGACACCGTTGGGTTGACCCCGGTCGAGCAGTTCGCGGCCCGGCTTCCGCACCAGCTGTCCGGCGGGCAACGCCAGCGCGTGGTGATTGCGCGAGCGCTCGCGAGCGACCCGCAGGTCATCATCGCCGACGAGCCGGTTTCCATGCTTGACGTGTCGCTGCGGGCGGGAGTGCTCGCGCTACTGGACAGCCTGCGCGAAACCTGGGGCGTCAGCATGCTCTACATCACCCACGATTTGCTCAGTGCCCGACTCGTGACCGATCAGATCATGGTGCTGAATCAGGGGGCCGTCGTCGAGGAGGGGGAGACTGCATCCGTTTTGCAAAACCCGCAAGACGACTACACCGTGAGATTGCTCGAAGCGATTCCGCACCCGCAGGTTGGCCAATGATTTTTTTACCACTAGCTAGGAGCACCATGCTGAATTTTCCGAACGGCTTTCTCTGGGGGGCAGCCACGGCCGCACACCAGGTTGAGGGCAACAACACGAACAACGACTGGTGGGTTAAGGAGCACGCTGCCGGAACCAGCATCGTGGAGCCGAGCGGCGACGCGATGGACAGCTATCACCGCTATCGCGAAGACATGCGCTTGCTCGCCGATGCCGGTCTGAACTCCTACCGATTCAGTTTGGAATGGAGCCGCATCGAACCGGAGCCCGGATTCATCTCGCGGGCCGAGATCGACCATTACCGCCGCATGGTCGATACTGCCCGTGAGTTCGGTCTGAACCCCGTAGTCTCGCTCTTGCACTTCACCGTGCCGCAGTGGATGTTCGAGCGCGGCTTTTGGCGCAATCCTGACGCCCCCGACCTGTTCGCGCGCTTTACCGAGGCGGCGTTGCCGATCGTGGCCGACGTGGACTTTGTCTGCACCATCAATGAGCCCAATATCGCCGCGATGCTCGCTGGTGGCGAGACCGCCGCAAACCTCGTCGCTTTCGGGCTGCCGCGACCCGATTTGCAGGTGGCGGATGCCCTGCTCGCCTCCCACAAGGCTTCGCGCGAGGTGCTCTCGTCGATTTCTGGACTGAAGAGCGGATGGACGGTCGCGACCCAGGCATTCCACTCGACCGGGGAGCCCGGCGCCGACGAGAAACTTCGAGAGTACGCCTACCCGAGTGACGACTGGTACCTCGAGAACGCCCGCGGCGACGACTTCATCGGTGTGCAGGCCTATACCCGCACGTTCATCGGCCCCGACGGGCCGATCCCGGTGCGCGATGACGTCGAGACGACGCTCACCGGCTGGGAGTATTTTCCCCCCGCGCTCGAACTCGGCGTGCGCGCCGCGTGGGAGCTAACCGAGCATGTGCCGGTGTTCGTGACCGAGAACGGCATCGCGACCGCGGATGATGCCCGCCGTATCGCCTACACGGATGCCGCGCTGCGCGGCCTGCACGCCGCAATCGAGGATGGTATCGAGGTGATCGGCTACGAGCACTGGAGTGCACTCGACAACTACGAGTGGGCGAGCGGGTATCGGCCGACCTTCGGTCTCATCGCGGTCGACCGTGAGACTTTCGTGCGCACGCCGAAACCGAGCCTGGCCTGGCTGGGCGGGGTCGCCAGGGCAAACGGGCTGAACTAGCCCGGTGCTCAGAAGGAACGACCCCGCTCGGTGTTGGCTGAACTCAGTGTTCGTCTGCCGAGAGAACCCGCAGCGGCAGGTAGACCGAGCTGCCGAGGCGGGTGAATTCCGCCGATTTTTCGGCCATGCCGGCCTCGATCGCCTCGAGGCTGGTCAGGCCGTTCTCTTCGGCGTACACCCGCACATCCGCTGAAATGCGCATGGAACAGAACTTGGGCCCGCACATGCTGCAGAAATGGGCGGCCTTGGCCGGGGCGGCTGGCAGCGTCTCGTCATGAAAGCTCTGCGCGGTGTCGGGGTCGAGCGAGAGCGCGAACTGGTCGGCCCAGCGAAACTCGAAGCGGGCCAGGCTGAGGGCGTCGTCGCGTTCCTGCGCGCGCGGATGCTGCTTGGCCAGGTCGGCGGCGTGGGCGGCAATTTTGTAGGTGATCACGCCGGTCTTCACGTCGTCACGGTTGGGCAGGCCGAGGTGTTCCTTGGGCGTGACGTAGCAGAGCATGGCGGTACCGGCCTGGGCGATGATGGCCGCGCCGATGGCGCTCGTGATGTGGTCGTAGGCCGGCGCGATGTCGGTCGCGAGCGGGCCAAGCGTGTAGAACGGGGCTTCCTCGCAGAGTTCCTCCTCGAGGCGCACGTTCTCGACGATCTTGTGCATCGGCACGTGGCCGGGCCCCTCGATCATCACCTGCACACCATGGGATTTTGCGATCTTCGTCAGTTCGCCGAGCGTGCGCAACTCGGCGAACTGGGCCTCGTCGTTGGCATCGGCGATCGACCCCGGGCGCAAGCCGTCGCCGAGCGAGAAGGTCACGTCATAGCGGCGCAGAATTTCGCAGAGCTCCACGAAGTGGGTGTACAGAAAGCTCTCCTCGTGGTGCGCAAGGCACCAGGCCGCCATGATTGAGCCGCCGCGCGAGACGATGCCGGTGACCCGGTTGGCGGTGAGTGGCACGTAGCGCAGGAGCACGCCGGCGTGCACGGTCATGTAGTCGACGCCCTGCTCGCACTGTTCGATCACGGTGTCCCGATAGATCTCCCAGGTCAGCAGGGCCGGGTCTCCGTTGACCTTCTCTACGGCCTGATAGAGCGGTACGGTGCCCACGGGGATGGGCGAGTTGCGCATGATCCACTCGCGGGTGAGGTGGATATCTTTGCCGGTCGAGAGGTCCATCAGGGTGTCGGCGCCCCAGCGGGCGGCCCAAACCATTTTCTCGACCTCTTCGGCGATGGATGAGGTCACGGCCGAGTTGCCGATGTTCGCGTTGATTTTCACGGTGAAGGCCTTGCCGATGATCATCGGCTCGCTTTCGGGGTGCATCCGGTTGGCCGGAATGACCGCCCGACCGCGGGCCACCTCATCTCGCACGAGTTCGACCGAGACGCCCTCGCGGGCGGCGATATAGGCCATCTCGGGCGTGACCATGCCAGCCCGGGCCCAGACCAGCTGGGTGGCCGCTCCGTCGATGGGCAGCGGATGCTCCCAGCCATCCCGTGTCTTCGCCAGACCGGCGTCAAGATCGATGGTGGCCGCTTCGTCGGTGTAGGGGCCGGAGGTGTCGTACAGGTCGAAGTGTTCGCCGTTGCTCAGGTTGACCCGGCGAACCGGAATGTGTAGTCCGGGCCAGCCCGGCACGGGTTCGTGACGTTTGCTGCTGCCCTGGATCGGACCGGTTGTCACGGTTTGTGACATGGTCGTAGCGTCATTTGTGCGCATTGCGTGGAACTCCCTACGCCGGCATTACCCGGACAGGTTCAACGGTCGACGGCCCTGGCCGTCCTCTCAGCTCGCTGGTGCGCGCTCCCGTGGTGGTGTGTCTTCTGACTCCTTCACCCTAGCGTCAGCGGGCGAGCGCGGCCAGCTCGGCCCGGCTCGAGGCACCGACCTTGCGCAACAGGTTGGCCACGTGAAACTTCACAGTGTTCTCGCTGATGGTCAGGGCCTCGGCGATCGCCTTGTTGCGCGCGCCCGAGGCGACGAGTTGGAGCACACCGCGTTCGCGCGGGCTGAGACCCCAGGCTGCGGCGCCGGTGACGGATGCCGTGGGCGCGTCGAGCGGGAGCGATACCGCCATTTCGGATCCCCATCCGGCGGTCGACTCCACGCTGAGCGTGCCGCTGAGCGCCACGACGCGAGCGGCCAGTTGGCGCACGCTCGGCACTTCGGCATCGAGGTCGCCCGGTCCGTCGTCCCGAATGCGAATGAGCAGGTTGCTGCCGTCGCAGTCCCACTGCACCCGCACCCGCGCCACACCGGCTTGTTCGACCAGGGCCAGTACAGCTCCGCGAACGATGGCACGGGCCTCGTGGGCGACTTCGCCGGGCAGGGCGCGACCGTTCACCGGTGGCTCCACGAACTGCACGTCGACGTCGCCGAACCGCACGAGCGGGCGCAGGTCGTCGCGCAGCCGTTCGAAGGCGCGGGCCACCGGTTCCTCGGTGAGGCTGCGGTCGAGGTCGCTCACCGCGCGCAGGGCGACCATCGCCGCCGCGGCCAGATCGGTGGCCTGTTGACGCGCTATGGGGTCACTCGTGCTGCGCGAGCGCAGCACGGCGAGCAGCGATTCCAGCGTGGTCGCGTGCGCGTCGGTGAGGTCGGCAATGAGCATGGAGCGTTCGGCCGCTGCCGAACGCGCTGTCTGTGCGGTCTGTGCCGTCTGCAGCGTCTGCACGGGAGAAATAGCGGGGAGCGTCATTTCCCGAGCCTATCCGAACCGCTCCGTAAGTCGTAGAAAACCATTCGTTTGAGTAGGAAAACCGTTCCTTTGGCGGGCCGCATCCCTGCTCGAAGGAGTGGACCATTGACCTATGACCGATACCGCAACCATTCCGGGCACAACGGATGCCCTCGACCTTATTCTCTCGGAGAACAGCCGCGTCGCCGACGCGCTGGGGGCGGCATCCGCTTCATCGCTTGATGATGCGGCCGGACTGCTCGCGGCGGCTCCGCGCATTTTTGTGCTCGGAGCCGGCCGCTCGGGACTGGCGCTGAAGATGACCGCGATGCGACTGATGCACCTCGGCCGTACGGTGCACGTGGTCGGCGAGGTGACCACCCCGGCGATCGCGTCGAATGACGTGCTGCTGGTGGCGAGCGGATCCGGAACGACGGGCGCCATCGTGCGCGCCGCCGAGACGGCTCACGGCGTGGGGGCGAGTATCGTCGCGCTCACGACGGCGCCCGATTCGCCACTGGGCCGGGTCGCTGCGGTGACCGTGGTCATTCCCGCGGCCGCCAAGCAGGACCACGCCGGGCAGATGTCGGCGCAATACTCGGGCGGCTTGTTCGAGCAGGCCGTGCTCCTCGTGGGCGATGCCCTGTTTCACACCCTCTGGCACCGGAGCGGGGCCACGGCCGCCGAGCTCTGGCCCCGCCACGCCAACCTCGAATAATACCCACCGGGCCCGGGCCCGGAAACCAGGCCCAGGTTAGATCATGGGCCCACTTTCCGGGCCCGGGCCCGGGCAATGAAAACCACCCCAACAGAAAGTAGAACCTTTTGAAGCTTCAGGTTGCAATGGACGTATTGACCACCGACGCCGCGCTCGCACTCGCCGCCCAGGTTGCCCCGCACGTGGACATCATCGAGCTCGGCACCCCGCTGATCAAGGCCGAGGGGCTGCGTGCCGTCACCGCGATCAAGGCCGCGCACCCCGACAAGATCGTTTTCGCCGACCTCAAAACGATGGATGCCGGCGAGCTCGAAGCCGACATCGCCTTCGCCGCGGGAGCCGACCTCGTGACCGTGCTTGGCACGGCCGGCGACAGCACCATCATCGGTGCCGTTGCCGCTGCGACCAAGCACGGCAAGGGCATCGTCGTCGACCTCATCGGCGTTGCCGATAAGGTTGCCCGGGCCCGCGAGGCCATCGCGCTCGGCGCGCAGTTCGTGGAGATGCACGCCGGACTCGACGAGCAGGCTGAGCCCGGCTTCTCGCTCGCCAAGCTGCTGAGCCAGGGCGAAAGCGCCAAGGTTCCGTTCTCGCTCGCCGGTGGCGTGAACCTCGCGACCATTAAATCGGTACAGCGTGCCGGAGCCTCCGTCGCCGTTGCCGGTGGCGCGATCTACGGCGCTGACGACCCGGCCGCCGCCGCTGCCGCCCTGCGTGCCGCCATTATCTAGCTTCCTTCCGCGGGTGCGGGCACCCGCGGGGTCCCGCAGCGGATGCTCGCCCACCTCCGGCAGGGACACGCTAGATCATGGGCCCGGCAACCGGGCCCATGATCTAGCGTGGGCCCACTTGCCGGGCCCGGGCCCGGTTGGACGTGTACGTGTGCGGACGTGTACGTGTGCGGATGTGTACGTGTGCGGATGTGTACGTGTGCGGACGTGTACGTGTGCGGACGTGCGGACGTGCGGATGCGCGGGTGCGGGGATGTGCGGGCGGGGCGCAGGTCGCCGGTAGGCTGGTGGCGCCCGAGACAGTTGGCGGCATTGTCGCCGCGAGAGGACGCCCGTCGTGAACATGACCACTACCATTTTCGACCGAGCTCGACCGGCGGCATCCGTTGTCGCTGAAGCACTGACCGGCACCCGGCAGGGCTCGTTTTGGCTCGAAGATCTCGAGCCGCGCGCACAGTATCCTCGGCTTTCCGGTGATCTGAACTGCGACCTCGCGATAGTCGGTGGCGGTTATCTCGGCCTGTGGAGCGCGGTGCTGGCTAAGCAGCAGAATCCAGCCGCCCGGGTGATACTGCTGGAGGCGCGCACGGTCGGATGGGCGGCATCCGGTCGCAATGGCGGCTTCTGCGAGGCAAGCCTCACGCACGGCGAAGAAAACGGGCGGAGTCGCTGGCCGCAGGAGTTCGATCGATTGACCGAACTCGGCCACGAAAACCTCGACGAGATTGAGAGGGCTGTGGCCCGCCTCGGTCTCGACTGCGATTTCGAACGCACCGGTTCCATCGACCTGGCCATTGAAGACCACCAGATTGAGTGGCTGCGCGAGGAAACGACCGACCAAAACACTGTGTTCCTCGACACGGCGGCCGTGCAGGCCGAGGTGTCGTCGCCGACCTATCTGGCGGGGGTCTGGCACCGGCGCAGCAACGCTCTCGTGCATCCGGGCAAGTTGGCCGCCGAGCTGGCTCGCGTGGCTACCGAGCTTGGCGTTGAAATCTTCGAGCACTCCCTCGTGCAGAACCTGGACACCGCCGGTCGCACGCCCGGCCAGGGCACCCGGGTGGTCACCGCGGGCGGCACCGTGACGGCCGAGAAGACGGCGCTCGCCACGAACGTCTTTCCCTCGCTGCTCAAGCGCAACAAGCTGGCCACCGTGCCGGTCTACGACTACGTGATCATGACCGAGCCGCTCGATGCCGCGCAGCTTGCCGCGATCGGCTGGCAGAACCGGCAGGGCCTGGCCGACCTGGCCAACCAATTTCACTACTACCGGCTGAGTGCCGACAACCGCATTCTGTTCGGTGGCTACGACGCTATTTACCACTACGGCCGGAAGGTGCGCAGCGGCTACGAGAACCGACCGGAAACCTTCGAGAAGCTGGCGAATCACTTCTTCACGACGTTTCCGCAGCTCGCCGGGGTGCGCTTCAGTCACAAGTGGGCCGGCGCGATCGACACGTCCACGCAGTTCTGCGCGTTTTTCGGCCAGGCCCGCGGCGGGCGCATCAGCTACGCCGCAGGATTCACCGGCCTCGGCGTGGGTGCCACTCACTTCGCGGCCCAGGTCATGCTCGACCAGCTGGCCGGCCGCACCACGGAGCGCACGGAACTGGCCATGGTGCGGGGCCGTCCGCTGCCGTTCCCGCCGGAGCCCGCGGCATCCGCCGGCATTCAGGCGACCCGGTGGGCGCTCAACCGTGCCGACCACGACCGCGGAAAGCGCAACGCCCTGCTCAAGACCCTCGACGCCCTCGGCCTGGGCTTCGACTCCTAGCCGAGCAGCAGCTTGCCGAGCAGCAGCTTGCCGAGCAGCAGCTAGCCGAGCAGCAGCTTGCCGAGCTGGTCGGTCGAGTGCACCACGGCCGTCGCCGACGCGGCTTCGGCGGGGGAACCATAGCCCCACTCGACCAGAACCGCCGGAATTCCGTTGGCCTCGGCGCCAATGGCGTCGTAGCTGCGATCGCCGACCAGGACCGCGCCACTCGTGTCGACGCCGGTCGCGGCGAGACGGGCCAACGCTTCGGCGACGATGTCTGATTTGTTGCTGCGGCTGTCATCAGCGGATGCGCCGACCATGGCCGTGAAGTATTTTGCGAGGTCGAAGTGCGTGAGAATGGCGATCGCACTCAGCTCGGGCTTGCTGGTGGCGAGGGCGAGGGGAATTCCGGCCGCGTGGATGCGTTCGAGCAGCCCCGCGATTCCGGGAAAGACAGCAGTATCCAGCGCTGCGGCACCGTGGTAATCGGCGCGGTAGATGGCGATGGCCTCTGCGGCGTCGTCCGGGGTCATGCCCGCATATTCCTGAAAGGCAGCGAGCATCGGCGGTCCGACATAGGCGAGCAATTCGGCGGCCGACGGAATCGGGCGGCCGAGCTGCGCGAACGTGCGGGCCAACGAGCTGGTGATCGCCGGGGCGGAATCGGTGATGGTTCCGTCGAGGTCGAAGAGAATGGCGCTCCAGGTGCGCGTCAAAGTTGCGTTCATTCCGGATAGCTTAGGCGATCGACCGGGAACGAGTCCCATTTGCCCACAATTCGCCACCGAGCCCACGGGTGTGGCAGGCGTGAAACCCGACTCGAAACCCGGCCTAGAACAGTTTGGACGCCGTGTCGTCGAGGCCGCGCATGGCGTCATAGTCCAGCAACAGGCAACGGATGCCGCGATCCTCGGCGAGCTTGCGGGCCTGCGGCTTGATGGTCTGCGCGGCGAAAACCCCGCTGACCGGCGCCAGATGCGGGTCGCGGTTCATCAGGTCGAGGTAGCGGGTGAGCTGCTCGACACCATCGATGTCGCCGTTGCGCTTGAGCTCGACCGCGACGGACCGACCCGTCGCATCCTGCGCGAGAATATCGACGGGCCCGATGGCCGTCATGTATTCGCGGCGCACAAAGGTGAATCCCTCACCCAGCAAGTGGATGTGCTCGGCCAGCAGCTTTTGCAGGTGCGACTCGGCGCCGTCCTTGATCAGGCCGGGGTCAATGCCGAGCTCGTGCCTGGAGTCGTGCTGCACCTCATAGACGCTGACCACAAGTTGGTCGGCGGTTTTGGCGTGGGTGACGGTCCAGAGGGCGGTGATGCCGGCATCCGCCTGGTCGCCATCCGGCTCGGAAATCGTGACCGAGCAGGGCGGGCTCATCCAGTTGAGCGGCTTGTAGGAGCCGCCGTCGGAGTGCACGAGCACGCTCCCGTCGGATTTGATCATCAGCAGTCGGGTGGCCAGCGGCAGATGCGCGCTGAGACGACCGGCATAGTCAACGGAGCATTTCGCAATTACAAGGCGCACTGGTCGATCTTAACCGGGCGAGCGCGAATCGGTGGCACCGGATGCTGCCGGCCGCGCCGCCGGGGCCGCCAACCCGGCCAGCACCATTAGCGCCACGATCAAGTACAGGGCAGTGAGGATGCCCCAGGCCTCGCCGAGCAAGCCGAGCACGGGCGGCCCGACCAGAAAGGCGAAGTAGCCGATGATGGCCACGGCGCTCACCCTCGCCGCCGCGTTCCTGGTGTCGTCGGCCGCCGCCGACATGCCCACCGGAAACCCGAGCGAGGCGCCGAGGCCCCAGAGCACGGTGCCGACGAACATGAGCGGGGTGGTCGGCGCGAGAATGAACAACACGAGTCCGACAATGCCGATCCCGGCGCAGACGCGCAGCACGAGCACCCGCCCGAACCGGTCCAGCAGCGGCCCGCCGATCACACGGCCCACGGTCATCGCCGTCACGAACACGCCGAACACGATGGCACCGTCGGTGTTGCTGAGCCCGTGGCCATCCACCGAGGCGAGGGCGAGCCAGTCGTTGGCTGATCCCTCCGCGAAGGTCATACCGAGCACGATCACGCCGATCAAGAGCAGTTTGCGATCCCGCCAGACGGCGAGACTCTCGCGCAGACGCGCACGCCAGAGCCGGGGTGGGGCATCCGTGGCGACAGCGGGCGGGGTGGCGGCGGGCAGATACCGCACCGCGACGATGATCGTGCCGAGTACAAGTACCGCGATGAGCAGCAGATGCCAGAACACCGACACGCGCAAAGCGGATGCCGCGGCGCCGCCGAGTGCACCGACGACCGTACCGAGGCTGAAGCAGGCGTGCATGAGCGGCATGAGTGTGCGGCCGATGGCACGCTCGGCCGCCGCGCCCTCGACGTTCATCAGAACGTCGAGGGCGCCGATGCCCATACCGAAGACGGCCAGGGCAGCGAACACGAACGGGGCCGACGGCACGATGCTGACCCCCGCGCCCATGAGCACGAGGCCGCTGGTTAATAGTGTGGCGCACAGCAGCATGGCCCGGCGCGCGCCCAGCCGGGCCAGCAGGCCTGCCGCGATCAGCAGGCCGAGCACCGAGCCGGCCGAGAGTCCGAAGATGAGCAGGCCGACCTGGGCGGTATTGAGCTGGAGGCCGTCGCGCACGGCGGGAACCCGCGACATCCAACTGGCCAGGCCGAGCCCGGACACGAAGAACACGGCGAACACGGCAGTGCGCCAGCCGATCAGGGCCGAGCGGGCGGTCACGGGGGATTCAGTCATCGGGATCCTCAAGCGGCGGCGGGCCTCGGCAACGGACAGTTACCGCAAGGCTACAACGATTGGAAGCCCGCAGGTCGGGGGAGTGTGACAGCGACCCGCGCGCTCGACGATGCCCGGTGCATCCGCTCGCCGAGCCGTGAGTGTAGGGACTGCCCGCTCGCCGAGCCGTGAGTTTGATCTCCTATTTCGCCCGGAACGACTCAGGACTCACGGCTCGGCGACTCAAACTCACGGCTCGGCGCTCGCACCGCGATTAGCGCCCCCGGCGAGGTTAGCGTAGCCTTACCTTGGTAGTTCAAGCCCCACAGAACTGGAGTCACATGCGCATCCCTCTCTCTGTCGCCGCGTTCGTTGCTGGCGCCACCGTACTTGCCCTCGCCGGCTGCACTCAGGCTGCGGACACCGCGCCGACGGCGGAATCCAGTGACGGCGCCTTCACGCTGTACTCCGGCCGCGACGAAGCGCTCGTGCAGCCGCTCATCGACCAGTTCGAAGAGCAGAGCGGAATCAGCGTCGATGTGCGCTACGGCAATACCGCCGAGCTCGGCGCGCTGCTGCTCGAAGAGGGCGACGCCACTCCCGCCCAGGTCTTTCTGGCGCAGGATGCCGGAGCGCTCGGCGCACTCTCTAACGCCGACCTGTTCGCAACCCTGCCCGCCGCAACAACCGACGCGGTTCCGGCCGGATTCACCTCGACCGATGACACCTGGGTGGGCGTTACCGGACGTGCCCGCGTGATCGCCTACGACAGCGAGGTGCTGCAGGCGGCCGACGTGCCGGCATCCGTTGACGCTTTCACCGACCCGGCCTGGGCCGGAAAATTCGGCATCGCGCCCACCAACGCGAGCTTCCAGGCCTTCGTCACCGCCTATCGAGTGCTCAACGGCGAAGCGGCCGCCGATCAGTGGGTCGAAGCCGTCGCCGCCAACGACCCGGTCATCTTCGACAACAACCGCGCCATTCTCGCCGCCGTCAATGACGGCGTGATCGAGGCCGGACTCATCAACCACTACTACTGGTTCGCCCAGGCCGCCGAAACCGGCGCGGAGAACATGCGTGCCCAGCTGTCCTACCCCGAGGCCGGTGATGCCGGTTCGATCGTGAATGTCACCGGCGCCGGCCTGCTCAGCGGCGCGGCCACGGATGCCGATGCGCTCAAGTTCATTGACTACCTCGTGAGCGCCGATGCGCAGCAGTACTTCGTCGACGAAACCTTCGAATACCCGCTCATTTCCGGCATCGAAGCCCCGGCCGGCCTGCCCGCGCTCGAGTCGCTCGTGAACCCCGAGCTCGATCTTGCCGACCTGGACACCCTCGAAGACACCCAAACCCTGCTCGGCAAGCACGGCCTGATCTAGGCGTGAACGGATGGGTGCGGGCGCCGATCGGTAGCCGCGCCCTACCCTTCGCCGGCCGATTGACGGGGCCGCCGTCATGACCGCATTGATCATCCCGCCCGTGACAGCGGATGCCCCGGTACCGCCGCGCGCGCCCGCCCGGTATCGCTTCGGAGCACCGCTCTGGCTCCTGGTGCTCGCCGCACTGTGCGCCGCAACCGCCGCTATCCCGCTGGTCTACCTCGTCGTGCGCACGACCGAGGCCGGGCTCACGGAACTTTTCGACACGCTGGTGCGCCCACGGGTGCTGCAGCTCACGGTCAATACGGTGCTCCTCGCCGTGGCCGTCACGCTGTCGACCCTCGTGCTCGGCACGATCGGTGCGTGGATTCTCACGCGCATCCGCTTGCCCTTCCAGCGCACGCTGCTGCTGGTGTCGGCGCTGCCGCTCGCGGTGCCGAGCTACCTCGCAGCCTACGGCTGGCTGGTCTGGTTTCCCCATCTGCACGGCTTCGGCGCCAGCTGGTTCGTCATGACGATGGTCTGCACCCCCTACGTGACGCTGCCGGTCGCTGCGGCATTGCGCGGGGCATCCGCTGATCTGGAATCGGTGGCGCGCACGCTCGGTCGTGGGCCGCTACGGGCCTTCGTTGCCGCCACGTGGCCGCAGATTCGCCCGGCCGCAATTGCCGGGGCGCTTCTGGTCTGCCTGTACTCGCTGAGCGATTTCGGGCTGGTCTCGATGCTGCGTTTTCAAACGCTCACCTGGGGAATCAATGCCGCCTACGGCGCGAGCTTCGACCGCAACCAGGCCGCCCTGCTGGCCCTCGTACTCGTCGTGCTCGCCCTCGTGGTCGTCGCCGGTGAACGCCGCAGCCGCCGCCAGGTGGGAAGCATTCCCGGCCGCAGCACGATGCCGGCGCGGGCACCCGGAAAAGCCGGCGTTGTCTACGTCGCGGTGCTTCTCGCCGCGCCGCTGGCCGGGGTCGTCGTTCCGGTGGTCGGGCTGCTCAGTCGCCTGCTCGAAGCCGAAACCCTGCGCGCTATCGATGTGCCGCGATTGTTGGAAGCGATCGGTGCGACGCTCGGACTCGCCCTCGCCGCCGCCGTAGTGTCCGTGCTCGTGGCGCTCCCGATCGCCGCGCTCGCGGCGCGCTATCGCGGACGTCTGGTGGCGGTGATCGAGGCCGTCGGTTTTCTCGGCCATGCCCTGCCCGGTATCGTCGTCGGCCTCTCCCTCGTGTTCTTCGCCCTCGCCGCGGTGCCGATGTTCTACCAAACGTCGGTCGTGCTGGTCTTCGCCTATGTCGTGTTGTTCATGCCGCGGGCCATCGGCAGCGTGCGCAGTGGCATAGCGGCGGTGCCGGCCAGTCTCAGCGATGTCTCCCGCATGCTCGGCCTGTCACCGTTTCAGACCTGGTTGCGGGTGACTGCGCGCCTCGCCCTGCCGGGCATTGCGATCGGTGCACTGCTCGTGGCCATCTCGGCCATGAAAGAATTGCCGGCGACGCTGTTGCTGCGGCCGACGGGTGTGTCAACGCTCGCGACCGAGCTGTGGAGTCGCACGGCCCTGTTCGAGTTCGGCGCTGCGGCGCCCTACGCGGCAGCGCTCGTGCTCGTGGCGATGGTGCCCGCGGTGCTGCTCTCCGGCATCCGCGGCACGGCAAAGGAGAACTAGTGGGCTGGGTATCGATCGAGGGGCTGCGCGTCGCCTACGGTGACACGCGGGTGCTCGACGACGTCAGTTTGCGCATTCCGCGCGGCAGTCTCGTGGCGGTTCTCGGGCCGAGCGGATGCGGCAAGACCACCCTGCTGCGCGCGGTCGCGGGTCTGCTGCCGGTCACCGTCGGCACGATCACGGTCGGCGGACGCCTGGTCACCGGCCCCGGCGTGCAGCGGGCACCGGAAAAACGCGGCATGGGCTGGGTGCCCCAGGATGCCTCGCTGTTTCCGCACCTCACGGTCGGTGAGAACATCGGCTTCGGTCTGCCGCGCACGAAGCAGAGCGACGATCTCTTCTGCGAACCCAGCGAGGTTGCGGGCGGTGCGGCCGGGCTGCTGGACCGTTTCACGAGGCGAGGGCGCGCCGCCCGGGCCCGTCCCGCCGCGGCGCGGGAGGACGGCGCGGAGCACCCGGCCGCTCGCGCTGCCGTGCCGAGGAGCCGAGAGAACAGCCGGGAGAACAGCCGTGCGGGCCGGATCGCGGAGCTTGCGGCACTGGTTGGGCTCGCCGAACTCGTTGACCGCGCCCCCGCGCAGCTCTCCGGCGGGCAGGCCCAGCGCGTCTCACTGGCCCGGGCCCTCGCCCCACGGCCCGACCTCATGCTGCTCGATGAGCCCTTCGCCGCCCTCGATCCGCTGCTGCGTTCGGCGCTGCGCACGGAGGTGGCCGCCCTGCTGCGCGGAGCGCACAATACGAGCCTGCTCGTAACGCACGATCAGGAGGAGGCGCTCTCCCTCGCCGATTTCGTGGCCGTGATGCGCGGCGGCGCGATCTTGCAGTTCGGCACGCCGGCCGACGTGTACGAGCGCCCGGTCGACCCCTGGGTTGCCGGATTCGTGGGCGACACAGTCGAGCTTGACGGCCAGTGGCACAGCAACGATGGGCGCAGCGGCGACGGGCCGGATACCGCCGGCCGCGCCGGCCTCGTGGACTGCGTGCTCGGAACGCTTCCGGCGGACTGGATGGGCGCGGCAGCCGCTCCCGCAGCAACCCCCGTGCGGGTGTTGCTGCGCCCGGAATGGCTGATCCTGGCGGAGCAGGGAACGCCGGCCGTGACCACGGCCATCGCCTACGCCGGCCACGACGCGCTGGTGAGCTTCGCCCTCGAGGGCGGCATCGTCGTGCGTGCGCGCATCGCCGCCCCCGACCTGCCGCAGCTCGGAGCCCGCGTGACCCTCGGGGTACGCCAAAGCGCGCTCGCGTACCCGATCTAGCGGCGTCGCAACACGGCCAGCGGCAGAACGGGGACTTTCGGCCCTCGCGCGGGCCGACCGGCACTGGTTAGAGTGAGCCTGCCCGCTATCGTTGAGCGAGCAGCAACGTGAAACGAGGCGGGATGGCCGGTCACACGAACGCACCCGGCCAATCGGTGACCAGCCGGGTACTGAGCATTCTGGCGGCGTTCGAACACAGCGCATCCGCTCGCTCCCTCTCGGAGATCAGCCGCGAAAGCGGGCTGCCGCAGAGTACCGCGCATCGTTTGCTCGGTGAGTTGGAGACTTGGGGCGCCGTGCAGCGGGATGCCCAGGGCCGTTACCAGATCGGCCTACGCCTGTGGGAACTCGGCCAACACGCCGGCCGCAAGCTGCGCGACGTTGCCCGGCCCTATCTGCAAGACCTGTTCGGCCTGACCCAGGAGACCGTGCACCTCGCCATTCGCGACGGCGCCGAGGTGCTCTACATCGACCGCGTCTATGGCAGCCGGCGCGTGCCTCAGGCCAGCCGGGTGGGCGGGCGCCTACCGCTGCACGCCACTGCCGTTGGCCGCGCCATTCTGGCTTTCGAAGAGGAGTGGGTGCAAAACGCCGTACTCGATGGTGAACTCGTGCGCCGCACCCCGCTCACCAAGACCGATCCGGCCGAGCTGCGCCGGGAACTCGGCAAGATCAAGGAACTCGGGTTCGCCCTCGCCTCCGAAGAGGTGCGGCAGGGCTCCTGTTCGCTTGCGGTGCCGGTGTTTCAGCCGCCCGGGCAGATCTTCGGTGCCCTCGGCATCGTGCTGCCCACCTCACGGGCGCACCAGCTGGAGCGCTACCTGCCGGTATTGCAGGGCGCCGCGCAGCGCATTCAGGCTGGAATCGCGTACCTGCCTCCCGCCGTGCTGCGCTTGCCGGCCAGTGTGCCGACCCCGATTCAGCCGTGATCGGCCACCAAGCCACTTCCATCCAGTGGGACACTCCGGAGCTTTTCGCTACCGACGCGTCTTAGATTGACCTCGTCGACCTCAACGTTGAGAAACGCAAACCAAGGAGCCATCGTGACCGCTCAACCAGCACTCGCCCACCCGGCCACCGCACCGGGCCACTGCCCGGTTGCCCACGGCACGCCTGAAACCGGCAGCTCCGCAACCGGCAGCTCCGCAACCGGTAGCTCCGAAGCTGGCACCCCCGCGCAGATCGCCCACCACGGCTATTCCCCGTTCGCGATGACCGACCCGTTCCCGTCTTACGCCGCCCTGCGCGAGAACGAACCGGTCATGTTCGATGAGGAGATCGGATACTTCGTCGTCTCCCGCTACGACGACGTGAAGGCCGTCTTCGACAACTGGCAGGTGTTCAGCAGCGAAAACGCCCAGGCCCCGGTGCGGGCCCGCGGCGCCGCAGCCACCACGATCATGAATGACGGCGGCTTCACCGCCTACTCCGGCCTCAGCGCCCGCATCCCCCCGGAACACACGCGCATGCGCGCCATCGTGCAGAAGGAATTCACGCCGCGCCGCTATAAGGCTCTCGAACCCACCATTCGCGAAAACACCGCCCGGCTGCTGCAGCAGATGCTGGCCCATCCGGATGCTCGGGGCGACTTTCTGAAAGACGTCGCGGTCGACATCCCCACGATTACCATCCTCGGGCTGCTCGGTGTTGGTCCCGAAATGGTCTCGACCTACAAGAAATGGTCCGATTCCCGCGCCGCGATGACCTGGGGCGACCTGAGCGATGAGGAACAGATTCCACACGCACACAACCTCGTCGACTACTGGACCGAATGCCTGCGTCTCGTCTCGAACGCCCACGAGCAACTCGCGAACGGTGTGAACGGCGACAACCTCGTCTTCGATCTCGTGCAGGCCCAGTCCACCGGCTCCGAGATCTCCGACCACGAGATCGCCTCGGTCTGTTACAGCCTGCTCTTCGCCGGCCACGAGACCACCACAACGCTCATCTCCAACACCATTCGCGAGCTGCTCGCCCACCCCAGCGAATGGCAGAAGCTGCAGCACGACCCGAGCGGCATCCCGGCCGCGATCGACGAAACCCTGCGCTTCTCCCCGAGCATCGTGGGCTGGCGGCGCAAAGCGCTCGTCGACACCGAGATCGGCGGCGTGCCCATTGTGGCCGGGTCAAACATCCTCCTGCTCATGGGGTCGGCGAACCGTGATGCGGACACCTTCGAACAGCCCGAAACCTTCGACATCAACCGGGTGAACGCCCGCAATCACCTGTCGTTCGGCTTCGGCATTCACTACTGCCTCGGCAACATGCTCGCCAAGATGCAAGACAAGATCGTCGTCGAGGAAACCCTGAAAGCGGCACCCACTCTGCGCCTGATCGACGCCGACAAGATTGTGTTCGGAGACAACCTGTCGTTCAGGGCGCCCACCGCGGTACCCGTCACCTGGGGAGAAAAGAAATGACCAGCACACCCTACATTCAGTTCTTCGACGGCGCCGACGAGCCCCGCCACGACCTGCTCGGCGGCAAATGCGCCTCGCTCGTGGCCCTCACGCAGGCCGGCATGCCGGTGCCGCCCGGATTCGCCATCACCACGGCCTCCTACGACGCGTTCATCGCTGCCGCCGGTATCCAGGCCGACATTCACGTGTTGCTGGCCGACCTGGACGCCGATGACGTGGCCGAGGTTGACCGGGTCTCGGCGCAGCTTCGGTTTGAGATTGAGAGCCGCCCGGTACCCGCCGAGGTGCGCGCCGACTTTGTGGCCGCCTACCACGCACTCCAGGCCCGGTTCAGCGAGCCGGTCCCGGTGGCCGTACGGTCTTCGGCGACCGCCGAAGACCTGCCAGATGCGAGTTTCGCCGGCCAGCAAGACACCTACCTCTGGCTCAACGGCATCGAGGACGTCACCGAACACATCCGCCGCTGCTGGGCCTCGCTGTTCACTTCGCGGGCGATCACCTATCGGCTCAAGAACAACATCCCCAACGAGGGCCTGTCGATGGCTGTCGCCGTGCAGAAGATGGTCAACGCCCGTGCCGCCGGCGTGGCCATCACCATGGATCCAACCACCGGCGACCGCTCCAAGATCGTGATGGAAGCCTCCTACGGCCTGGGCGAACTGGTCGTCTCTGGCCTCGTCACCCCCGACAACATCACCGTCGACAAGATCATGCTCATGGTGGTCAAGCGCGTGATCGGCGACAAACACGCCGAGCTCGTGCCCGACCCGGCCAACAGGGCGCTGGTTGAGCTCGAGGTGTCCGCCGCCCGCCGTGGGGTGCTCTCGATCAGCGAAACCGAAATCACCGCCATCGCGGCCATCGCTAAGAAGGCCGAGAAGCACTTCAAATGCCCCCAGGACATCGAGTGGGCGCTCGATGGCGACCTGCCCGATGGACAGAACCTGCTCTTGCTGCAGTCCCGCCCCGAAACCGTGCACTCATCGTCCGGTTCCGACACGAGAACGGATGCCGCCGGACCCGCGCCGACCGCCGGCTACGGCATCGAGAGCATCACGCGCTCGTTGCTGGTGCAGGCCGGGAAATCGACGGACTAAACCCGCGGCATCCGCTGCGCAGCACGGCCCGCAACAGCACGGCACGCAACAGCACGGCCCCGACTATCACTACCCGCGCACCACCTCGAGAACGGTTTTCTTATGACAGAGAAGTCATTTCCCAGCCCCTATGACCAGGCCCCGGCGGCCGGCGCCGAGGACTGGAAAGACCTATACGCCTACAACCTGGTCTTTCAGGAGAACCGCCGCGAGGTTGAAGAGGCCAAGTTCTGGTTCTGCGACAGCCAGCACTGGCCCACCGTGACGAAGCCGTTCGAGACAATCGGGTTCGAGTTCGCCGTCTCCTGCCTCGGCCAGTACAACACTCGCCACCTGCTCATTCCGCCGGCCAACGGCATCGAGTTTCGTATTCACAACGGCTACCTGTTCATGTCGCCGGTGGGCGTGCCCGAGTCGGAGATCGCCGCCCGCGTTCCCGAGTTCATGGCGCGGGCCGGCCACTACTTCCAGAACTGGGAAACCCTGCTCGAGCAGTGGCAGGGCAAGATTCGCGGCACGATCGACGAGCTCGACGCTCTGTCGTTCGAGGCCCTGCCCGACAGAGTCGATATCAACGACGTCACGAGCGGCAAGGGCACCGGCCCGAACAACGATTTGCTCGCTCAGTACGACGCGCTGATTGCGCTCACCTACCGCGCCTGGCAGTATCACTTCGAGTTTCTCAACCTCGGCTACGTTGCCTACCTCGACTTCTTCAGCTTCTGCAAGGAGGTCTTTCCGGGTATCCCAGACCAGGCCGTGGCGAAGATGGTGCAGGGCGTTGACATGGAACTGTTCCGGCCAGACGACGAGCTCAAAAAGCTCGCCAAGCTCGCTGTGGAACTGGGCCTGACCGGCCTGTTCGGCGACACCGCAAACCCGGAGCAGACGCTTTCCGGCATCGAAGCGGCCACCGCTGGTGCCGAGTGGATGGCCGCCTGGAACGAGGCGAAGGATCCGTGGTTCAACTTCACCGTTGGAAACGGCTTCTACGCCCACGACAAGTATTGGATCGACCACCTCGAGCTTCCGCTCGGCTACATCAGCGATTACATCGGGCGTCTGCAGGCTGGCCAGAACATCGACCGCCCGGTGGCCGAACTCGTCGCCGAACGCGACCGCATCACCGAGGAATACTCGGAGCTGCTCACCCCCGAGCAGCTCGCCGCCTTCACTGGCAAGCTCGGCCTGGCCCGCCAGGTTTACCCCTACGTCGAAAACCACAACTTCTATATCGAGCACTGGACCATGGGAATCTTCTGGCGCAAGGCGCGCCAGCTCTCGGCGATGCTGCAGGAGCAGGGCTTCTGGCCCGACGCCGACGGCATGTTCTTTCTGCGCCGCGAAGAGGTGCGTGAAGCACTCTTCGACTACGTCACCGGCTGGGCCGTCGGCGCCCCGGCCATCGGCCCGTCGTACTGGCCCGAGCAGATCGAGCGTCGCCGCGCCATCGTGGATGCCCTGCAGAGCGAGCGCCCGCAGCCGGCCCTGAACACCCCGCCCGCCGTGATCACCGAACCATTCACCCTCATGCTCTGGGGCATTACGAGCGACCAGATCAAGAACTGGCTGGGTGATTCCGACGCCCCCGAGGGAGAATTCCGTGGAATGGCCGCCTCAAGCGGGGTGGCCGAAGGACCGGCCCGCGTGATCAGTAGCTCCGACCAGCTCTCCGAGGTGCAAGAAGGGGACATCCTCGTAGCCCCCGTCACGGCGCCGTCGTGGGGACCGATCTTCGGCAAGATTCGCGCCACCGTCACCGATATCGGCGGCATGATGAGCCACGCGGCCATCGTCTGCCGCGAATACGGCATGCCGGCCGTTACCGGAACCGGCACCGCTTCGTCGCAGATCGTCACCGGGCAGTGGCTGCGTGTGGACGGCAACAATGGCACCGTCACCATCGTGGAAGATCACAGCGGTGAGGGTCACCGGCACGATCTCGGCCTGGCCGCCGACGCGTCCAGTCAGCTGGCACAGTCTCTCGACGGCCCGATTCTCGAAGGCAGCCATGCCTGACGCGCGCACGGACCAGCCCGCCACCCAAACCGATTCGGCCAGAACGGTGCTGATCACGGGCGCCGCTGGCGGGCTGGGCCGTGCCTTTGCCCTGGGCTTCGCGGCCCAGGGCGACCGGATGGTCGTCGCCGACACCAACCTCGAGGGTGCGCAGCAGACCGTCGCGTTGATCGAGGCGGCCGGCGGCTCCGCCCTCGCCCTGCAGGCGAACGTGACGCAGCTCGACTCGGTCACCCGGCTGGCAGCGGATGCTGCGGCCTTCGCCGCGGCCGCCGCGGCCGAAGGCACCGGCCAGATCGACGTCATCATCAACAACGCGGCGATCTACGCCACCATCACCCGATCACCCTTCGAAGAGATCGACGTCGACGAGTGGGACCGCGTGATGGCGGTCAACCTCAAAGGACCCTGGTTGGTGACCCGCGCCTGTTCTCCCTACCTGGCCAACGGGGCCGCGGTGATCAACCTGTCGAGCGCGACCGTGCTCAGCGGATCCGCCCAGTGGGCGCACTACGTGGCCTCGAAGGGCGGCGTGATCGCGCTCACCCGGGTTCTCGCCAAGGAGCTCGGCGACCGCAACGTCACCGTGAACGCCATCGCCCCCGGGTTCACCCTCACCCAGGCCAGCTACGGCCTGATCGAGGGCGCCGCCGAGTACGGCGTCGACCGCGGTTCGATCAAACGGGCCAGCGAGCCCGATGACATCGTCGGGGCGGCCCTGTTTTTGGCCGGCCCCGGCTCCCGCTACATCACCGGCCAGACCCTCGTGGTCGACGGTGGCCGACAGTTTCTGTAAGGAGAAATGAATGCCTTCTGTAACCTACATATCCGCCACCGGCGGCGAAACGGCCGTGGTCGGATTCGCCGGCGACTCCGTCATGGAGACCGCCGTGCGCAACGGCGTTCCCGGCATCGTGGCCGAATGCGGCGGCAGCCTGTCCTGCGCCACCTGCCACGTCTTCGTCTGCGCTGACAGCGTATTTCCCGCGATGGAAGACCTCGAAGACGACATGCTCGACGGCACCGCCGTCGACCGCGAAGTCAACTCCCGGCTCTCCTGCCAGCTCAAGCTGCTCGACGCGGACATTCGCGTGACCACCCCCGAAACGCAGGTATAGAGATGACCGGCACCGGAGCATCCGCTCACGTGGCAGCACAAGCGCGGGGTACCCTCATTATCGGCGCCTGCCAGGCTGGCGTGCAGCTCGCCAGCTCGCTGCGTGAACAGGGCGACACCGAGCCAATCGTGCTCGTCGGCGAAGAACCGCACGCGCCGTATCAGCGGCCGCCGCTGTCGAAGGCGTTCCTGAAGGGCGAGGCCACGGCCGATTCGCTCACCTTTCGCACCCACGAGTTCTACGCCGAACACCACATTGAGCTCGTCACCCGGGAGCGCATCGTCGCGATCGAGCGTGATGCCACGGGCGGGGTGGCCACGGCCGAATCCGGCCGGCGCTTCGAATTTGCCCGGCTCGCCCTCACCACGGGGGCCGTACCGCGGCAGATTCCGTTTGACGGCAGCGAACTTGAGGGGATCACGTACCTGCGCACCGCAACGGATGCCGCCCTGCTCGAACAGAGGCTGGCCGGCGCTCACGATGTGGTCGTCGTCGGCGGTGGCTTCATCGGCCTGGAAGTGGCCGCCGGTGCCCGCGCGGCCGGCAAGACCGTGACCGTGCTCGAAGCTTCGCCGCGGCTGGTCGGGCGGGCCGTGTCCGAGACCACGAGTGCGTTCTACCTCGCGGCTCATCGTCGACGTGGCACCCGAGTGATCTTGAACGCCCAGGTCGTGCGCTTTCTCGGGGAGCACGATCGGGTCACCGCGGTTGAGCTGGGCTCGGGCGATGTGATCAAGGCCGATGTCGTCTTGATCGGTGTCGGCGTGATCGCCCGCACCGAACTGGCCGAGCAACTCGGCCTCGCCGTCGATAACGGCATCGTCGTTGACGCCAGCGCGCTGTGTTCCGACGGCCTCACCGTCGCGGCGGGGGACTGCGCCAACCTGCCTAACCCGTCATTGACCCCCGGCGGCATTGAACGGCTGCGACTGGAGAGTGTGCAGAACGCGGTCGAACAAGCCAAGGTCGCCGCCGCAACCCTGCTCGGCCGGCCGGCCGAATACTCCACCGTTCCGTGGTTCTGGAGCGACCAAGCCGACCTCAAGCTGCAGATCGCCGGTCTCAGCGGCGGCCACGACCAGATCGTGCTGCGCGGCGACCCCGACAGCGAGAAATTCTCGGTGCTGTACTACCGCGCCGGACAGCTCATCGCCGCTGACTGTGTGAACCGCCCGCTCGATTTCATCGCCGTGCGCGCCATGCTGCACTCGGGGCAGCACCTGCCCAGTGACCGCGCGGCCGACCTGTCACTGCCGCTCAAGAAGCTTTTTCTTCCTGCTGTGCCCGTCCTAATCGGAAAGTAAACCCATGACACTGCAGACCCAAGAACTCGTTGATACTTCACCGATAGCCGTGGGGGTGAGCTCGATCGACCTCAATCCGCTCTGGCGGGCCGTGCGCCTCGAGATGCGATCGCGTTCCAACGACATTCATATTCCCATCTCGTTCGCCTTCGCCGAGCGACTGTGCCTGGCCTATCCGGAGGCCGACGCTCTCGTGGTGCGCGTGGCGATTCTGCTGCACGACACCGGGTGGGCCCGGGTCGATGAGACCAAGATCATCTCGGAGGGTTTCGGCGCCAACTGGCGCCAGGCCGACATCCGCTACGAACACGAGCTCAAGGGCTGCGAGATTGCCCGCCAGGTGTTGCCCGAACTCGGCTACACCGCCGAGTTCGTGACCCGGATCACCGACATCATTGATGGCCACGACACCCGCTCCGAGAGCTACTCGATCGAGGATTCCCTCGTGCGCGACGCCGATCGCCTCTGGCGATTCACCACCACCGGTATCGCCCTCGCGTCGGGCTGGTTCGGCCAGGAGCCCTCGGCGTACTGCCGGCGCCTGCGCACCGACATCATGCCCGAGCTCATCACCGCGGCCGCCCACGAGATGGCCGCGGCCGAGCTGGATCGCGCCGAAGCGCTGCTGCAGACCGAGGTGCTCGCGAGCGGCGTCGAGGCTCCCGCGCTCGACGGCAGCGGACGATGACGAGCCTGGTTGCGGTCGAGGTGACCGCCAACCTGCCCTATCGGCACACCGACGACCTCTTCATTGACGGGCAGTGGCGGGCAGCCACGGGAACCGGCCGCACCCTGGTGACCAATCCGGCAACGGAGGAGGTTTGGGGTTCGGTGCCGCAGGCATCCGGTGCCGACCTTGATCAGGCGGTCGCGGCCGCCCGCCGTGCGTTCACCGGCACGGGGCGGTCGGTTCGGGGCGCGGGGAACGGATGGCGCGACCTGGCTCCCGCAGTGCGGGCCGGCTATTTGCTGCGGCTGGCCGAGGAGATCGAGAAGCGGGCCGAGGCCATCTCGCACACCAACACCTGGGAGAACGGATCACCGGTTGCGGAGTCGTCACGGGCCGCCAGCAATGCCGCCTCAATCTTTCGCTACTTCGCCTCTCTCGCCGGCCTGCTCGAAACCGTCGATATTCGCCCGTTTGCCGATGGTTCGGGCGAAACCGTGGTGCGGCAGGACCCGATCGGGGTGTGCGCGCTCATCGCGCCGTGGAATTTTCCGATCAACCTCGTCGTGGCCAAGCTCGCACCGGCCCTGATGGCCGGGTGCACCGTGGTGATCAAGCCGGCCTCACCGACGCCGCTTTCGGTGCGGCTCATCATCGACGCCGTCGTGGCCACCGGCCTGCCGGCCGGAGTCGTCAACCTCGTCACCGGCCCGGGCTCGTTCGGCGACGCGCTGGTCAAGCATCCCGGCATCGACAAGGTGGCCTTCACCGGGTCGACCCCGGTCGGCCGGTCGATTGCCGGAGCCTGCGGTCAACTGCTGCGACCGGTCACGCTCGAACTCGGCGGAAAGTCGTCGGCGCTCGTTCTGCCCGACGTTGATCTCGATGCGTTGTCGCAGGTGCTTATTCGCACCTGCATGCGCAACACCGGGCAGACCTGCTACATCTCGACACGTATTCTCGCCCCGGCCGAGCGTTACGACGAACTCGTCGACATGGTCACGGCCACCATCGCCGCCGCCAAACAGGGCGATCCGATGCAACCAGACACCGTGTTCGGGCCGGCAGCCACGCGCGCCCAGGAGCAGACCGTGCGCGCCTACCTGCGCAGCGGAGTAGCTGAGGGTGCCCGAGCCACGACCGGTGGCGACGTGCCCTCCGGCTTTGATCAGGGCTTCTTCGTGAAGCCCACGGTGTTCGCCGATGTGACTCCCGGCATGCGCATCGCACGGGAGGAGATTTTCGGCCCGGTGCTGTCGATTCTGCGCTACGACAGTGTCGACGAGGCTGTCGCTCTCGCCAACAACACCACGTTCGGGCTCGGTGGCACGATCTTCTCCGAAGACCCCGATCGAGCGTTCGCGCTGGCCGGCCAGCTCGACACCGGCTCGTTAGGCTTGAATTTCTTCGCCTCCAACCATGCCGCGCCGTTCGCCGGCCGGCATGATTCGGGCCTCGGCGCCGAGTTCGGACCGGAGGGGCTCAAGGCCTACCTGTCGCCGCAATCGGTGCATCGCCGCATCCGCTGACCCGGCGGTACCGCGTCGACTTGCTGCGGGCGCGTAGCGTCGGAGGCGGCGCTAGCGTGCGCCGACGACCAGCCAGGCCATGCTGCGGGCGCGCAGGCTCAGCGTTACGGCGCGAGCTCCGAGATAGCCGAGCGCAAACGCGGCCATGAGCAGCGCGAGTCCGGCCGCGCCTTTGGGAGCCCAGGCCAGCACCGCTGCGGCCAGCGGAATGAACACGGCGAGGTTGATCAGACCGGTCAGCGCGAGGTAGCGAGCGTCGCCGGCACCGATGAGCACACCGTCGAGCACGAACACGACCGCGCCGAGGGGAACGGATGCTCCGAGCACGACCAGGCTCAGCGGCAGGAGCGATGTCACCGCCTCGGCATTGGTGAACGCGTGCCCGAGTACCCCGCTCGTTGCGATCACAGCGGCGGCCAGCACCAGGCCGGCGAGTACGCCCCACTCCAGGCAGCGGCGCAGCACGGCGCGCACTCCCGCAACGTCTCCCGCGCCGAGGCCGCGGCCGACGAGCGCCTGGGCGGCGATCGCGAGGGCGTCGAGGGCGAAGGCAAGCGTCGCGAACAGCGTCATCGTGATTTGAAAAGCAGCTAGTTCGGGGGAGCCGAGCTGCGCGGCCACGAAGACGGCGAGCAGCATGGCGGCGCGCAGACTCAGCGTGCGCAGGAATAGCCAGCCACCGCTGCGGGCACCGAGCATGAGCCCGGCCCGGTGCGGGCGCAGCGGAGCGCTGTGCCGCCGGGCATGGGTGGCAACCACGACGAGGTAGACCAGGGCCATGCCCCACTGCGCCACGACCGTGCCGACGGCCGATCCGGCGATGCCCCAGCCGAGCAGATAGATGAAGACGTAATTGAGCGCGATATTCACGCCGAATCCCACCCCGGCCACGTAGAGCGGGGTACTTGTGTCTTGCAGGCCGCGCAGCAGCCCGGTGGCGGCGAACACCAGCAGCATGGCGGGCAGGCCGAACATGGAGATGCCAAGGTAGGTGGCGGCATCCGCTGTCACTGCGGTTTCGGCGCCGAACGCGCCAACGAGCGCGGGGGTGGCGAGACGGCCGCCGATGGCCAACACGACGCCGAGGCCGAGGGCGAGCCACAGCCCATCGATGCCGACGGACACGGCTCGACGCGTGTTTCCGGCGCCGAGCCAGCGGGCCACGGCCGGCGTGGTGCTGTAGGCGAGAAAGACCATGAGACCGATGATGGTCTGCAGCACCGCGCTGGCCAGGCCGAGGCCGGCCAGCGGCGTGGTGCCGAGGTGTCCGACCATCGCCGAATCGGCCAGGAGAAAGAGCGGTTCGGCCACGAGTGCGCCGAGCGCGGGTACGGCAAGCCGCAGAATGTCCCGATCGATGGGCTGTGCCCGCAAAATGTTGATGGTTCGACTTTACGGGTTCGACCGCACGGTACGACGTCGCGGTGGTTCCGTTAGGCGTCGTCGGGCCGCTTCGCGGGCGCGAACATCCGCCGTTGTTAAGAATGCCGATTCTTTCATTCGCGATGGCGCTCTTTCGAGCCTTGAACCGGGCGCTTCGAGCTATGTTCGACCTAGGAGCATCTGCCGATCGTGGGCGCTTCGGGCACGCTCTGCCGCGCGGGAGCCATCATTCCCAGCCTGGAGTGCCCCCTTCCCGCAGGATTGTTGCCGCCTCACCGCTGAGTGTGCCGACGTCCTCGTCGCTTCGAAAGGTTTCCCCCATGACCGATTCCCAGCTGCCCGCCGAGGCGCCACGCATCGGCGTTGTTCGCGAGAGCGGGGCCGATGAGCGGCGTGTCGCTCTCGTGCCTCGCGCCGTCGCTACGCTCGTAGCCCAAGGGCTCGACGTCGTCGTCGAGCCCGGTGCCGGGGCGGAAGCCCTGATGGGCGACGATCTCTACCTCGCCGCCGGCGCCACCCTGGGCGATGCGTGGAGCGCCGACATCGTGCTCAAGGTTGCCGCGCCGACCGACAGCGAGATAGCCCGCATGTCCGCAGGCTCGACCCTGATCGGATTTCTCGCGCCGCGCAACGTTGACAATAAGATCAGCGCTTTGCAGGATGCCGGAATCGTCGGCTACGCGGTCGAAGCGATCCCGCGCATCTCCCGGGCGCAGGTCATGGACGCCCTCTCGTCGCAGGCGAACGTGGCCGGCTACAAGTCGGTTATTCTCGCGGCGTCACTGTCGACGAGGTTCTTCCCGATGCTCACCACGGCGGCAGGAACAGTCAAGCCGGCCAGTGTGCTCGTGCTGGGCGTCGGCGTGGCGGGCCTGCAGGCTCTCGCAACCGCCAAACGGCTGGGCGGTCGTGCCACCGGCTATGACGTGCGACCGGAGGTCGCCGACCAGGTTCGTTCGGTGGGGGGCCAATGGCTCGACCTCGGGATCGATGCGGCCGGTGACGGCGGCTATGCCCGCGAGCTCACCGAGGAGGAGCGCGCCCAGCAGCAGGCGGCACTCGAGACCGCCATCTCTACGTTCGACGTCGTGATCACCACCGCTCTCGTGCCGGGGCGCCCGGCGCCGCGACTGGTGACGGCCGGTGCCGTGTACGGAATGAAGGCGGGCAGTGTCGTCATAGACATGGCGGGGGAGACCGGCGGTAACTGTGAACTGACCGTCCCCGGCGAGACCGTAGTGGTCGACGGTGTCACCATCGCTTCCCCGCTCAACCTGCCCTCGACCATGCCCGAACATGCCAGCGAACTGTATTCGAAGAATCTCACCGCGTTGCTCGGCCTGCTCGTGCGCGACGGCCGCCTCAACCCCGACTATTCCGACGACGTTGTCGCGCTCTCCTGCGTGACGCGCGACTCGGTCGCGAACAGGATCTGATCCATGGACTACACAAACTTCCTGGCGAACATCGCCATCCTCGTGCTCTCAGGCTTCATCGGGTTCGCGGTCATCTCCAAGGTGCCGAACACGTTGCACACCCCGCTCATGTCGGGTACCAACGCCATCCACGGCATCGTCGTGCTCGGCGCCCTGGTCGTGCTCGGCACGGCGGAGAACCCGGGTATTCCGCTGCAGGTCATCTCCTTCGTGGCGATCGTGTTCGGAACTGTCAATGTCATCGGCGGTTTCGTCGTGACCGACCGGATGCTCGCCATGTTTAAAACCCGCCCCACCAACGCCGCGACCGACGGGAAGAACTGACCATGGAGATCCTCGTCTACGCCCTCTACATCATCGCTTTCGCGATGTTCATTCTCGGACTCTCCGGCCTGACCGCGCCGAAATCCGCCGTTCGCGGCAACAAGATCGCGGCCGCCGGCATGGCCGTCGCCTTCGTCGCCACCCTCATCCACATCCGTGACACCAGCAGCTGGTTGCTCATCATCGCCGCACTCGTCGTGGGCGTGATCGTGGGCATTCCGCCCGCCCGCCGGGTGAAGATGACGGCGGTGCCGCAGCTCGTGGCACTGTTCAACGGCGTCGGGGGCGGAACGGTTGCCCTCATCGCCTGGGGTGAGTACATCGACAGCGACGGCTTCACCGGTCTGCATGTGACATCCGGTCCGGTACTCCCGCTCGTCATTGCCTCGCTCTTCGCTGCCATCATCGGATCGTTGTCGTTCTGGGGCTCGATAGTGGCGTTCATGAAGCTGCAGCAGATCCTGCCCGGGCATCCGTTGTCGGTCGGCCGGTTGCAACAACCGCTCAACGCGATCCTGTTCATCGGCGCTGTTGTGGCGGCGGTCATCGTCGGTATCGGCTCGGCCAGCGCCGGGGCAAGCCCGATCTGGTTCGTCGCGATCTTGATCTTGGCCGGCATCCTCGGGGTGACCATGGTGCTCCCGATCGGTGGCGCCGATATGCCCGTCGTCATCTCACTGCTCAACGCACTCACCGGCCTCTCGGCCGCAGCGGCCGGGCTGGCGCTGAACAATATCGCCATGATCGTGGCCGGCATGATCGTCGGCGCCTCGGGCACCATCCTCACCAACCTCATGGCGAAAGCGATGAACCGGTCCATCCTCTCCATCGTGGCCGGCGGGTTCGGCGGCGGCAGCGGCGGCTCAGGCGCTGCCACGTCAAGCGCCGGTGACCAGGTGGCGAAGTCCACCTCGGCAGCGGATGCCGCCATCAAGCTCGCCTACGCCAACCAGGTCATCGTCGTACCCGGCTACGGCCTCGCTGTCGCCCAGGCCCAGCACGCGGTCAAGGATATGGCCAAGGTGCTCGAAGCCCGTGGTATCGAAGTGAAATACGCGATCCATCCGGTGGCTGGCCGTATGCCGGGGCACATGAACGTGCTCCTCGCCGAAGCCGATGTCGAATACGACGCCATGAAAGAGATGGACGATATCAACGGCGAGTTCTCCCGCACCGACGTCACCATCGTCATCGGCGCCAACGACGTCACCAACCCTGCCGCACGCACCGACCCCAACTCGCCGATCTTCGGCATGCCCGTGCTCAATGTGACCGAGTCCAGGTCGGTGATCGTGCTCAAGCGCTCCATGAGTTCCGGCTTCGCCGGCATCGAGAACCCGCTGTTTTTCGGCGCCAACACCACGATGCTCTTCGGCGATGCGAAGAAGTCCGTCGCGCAGGTGACCGAGGAACTCAAGGCGCTCTAAGCCCGGCTCGACGCCGATAACGTCGGCGAGCTCGAGTGGCTGGCGGCCGAGTGGGGTCGCGGCACATCGATGACCGGGGCGCGGGAAGCGCTCGGCCGGATTGCACCGCCCAACTGATGTGGCCCAGGCTGCAGTGCACGACCAAGGGCCCCGACGGATTCGTCGGGGCCCTTGGTCGTGCTTGATTACGTGGTGCTGGTTACGCGGTGCGGTGCTTGCGGCGCAGCGCGGCGCCGAACAGCAGGACGCCAGCGAGGGTGAGCGCAAGGGCTCCGAGGGCGCCGGTGCTGCCGGAGAATCCGGTTGCGGCCAGTTCGGCCTCGACGGCCGGTACGGCCGTCACCGTGGTTGCGGCGACAGCGGCATCGACGATGGTATCGACCGGGGCAGCGGTTTCAACCGGAATTCCCGTGTAGTTCGATGACAGAAGCTGGCCGGCGGCATCGATTTCGAAGTACACGACGCGGCTGAGGGTGGTCCCGGTGTTATCGGTGGAATCGAGTGTGATCGAGTGCCATCCGGTTTCGAGGCCGGCCGGGATGGTCGCGACGCCGGAGACGGTTCCGGTGGACGTGACAAATCCGTTGCCGATGACCTGCGGGGTGGAGCGCAGGGTCAGGGTCCACGCGGCGCCGTCCTGCAAGCCGCTCGCGGAATAGGTAATGTCACTGCCGGCGATGAGTGCGCCGACTGAGGCGTTCAGGGTGAGGTCGGCGGCAACGGGCTCGTTGATGACGGTCAGCGTCAGCGCGCGATCCGCATCCATCCCTTCATCGTCTGCAAGATAGATGTATGTGTCGACGGCGCCCACGGTGGTCGGCGTTCCAAAGATGTGGATGGTGGGGGGTGTTTCGTCGTCCGACCACGTGTTGAGAACTTCGGCTTCGAGGCCGGCCGGCAGGTCGCCGATCTGGGCGTAGCCGCCGTGGGTCCAATCGAAGTTGTCATAGCCGTCGAAGGTGAGGGTGGTGTCGACGGCGACGCCGCGGGTGAACGTGGTCGTTCCGACGACGTCGAAGCACTGCTGCTCAGACGAGATCTCGGCGATCTCGGTGTTCGCATACGACAACCAGTCGGCATCAATGCTGGTCAGGAGAGTGGGCAGTGCTGCCGGGTCAGCACACGCCTCGTAGCCGATCAGGATGTTCTCCAGCCTGGCGGACGAGGCCACACCAAAGTCGAAGGAGAGCGTGTCGTTGCCGTTTACGTAGCTCGCTTCCCCCGTGCTCTTCCACAGCAGGTAGGGATCGTAGATACCCGTATCAGTCGACAGGAGGAACGTGTCGTACGGCGTGTACGTTGAATCACCGTCAGAGCCGAGGTTGCCAGTGATGAACAGCGGCATATCTGCCGGAATATCCGTTCCCGCCTCGAAAACGTCGACGGTCCATGTCGCCGTGTTGCCAACGAACGTGCGCGTCACATGCGCATCGACGAAGCCGTCGGTGAGGCTGTTATAGACATCGGTGTCGACGAACGTAAACGTCGTGCCGTCGACTTCGTAGGTGTCTGCGGTGAAGAGGTACTGCGATTCGTCCGCGTTGGTCGTTCCGACGTAGCCGAAGCCATCATAGGCATCGGTCGTGTGTTCAGTCCGGGCGTCGCTGATGCTACCCGAGGTCTGGCAGACGTAATTGAACGAAGTGGTCGCGGTGTCAACACTGCTGCTGCTCACTCCGCCGCCGAGCCCGCACAGGAGGGATTCATTGGTGACGTTCCCGGGGCTGGCCTGCGCGGGGGCTGCGAGAAGCATCACCCCAGCCAGGGAAAGTGCCGTGACGGCAGCGGTCAGAGTTCTCTTTTTCATGGATGTCTTCCCGACATATTTGTAGCGATTCTCAAAACGCGAAGTCGGATTCGAGACAGATAAATACCAAACTAAGGGAATGTTATTGCCCGAATAGGGCAAATGGGCGTTCGGGTGCGCCCCAGAAGGGGGGCAGAATGTCGAGTCTAGCGATGGCTCCGTGGGCACCGCGGACACCGCTGAGCGGCTTCACTCGGCCAGCTGTCACCCCGCCCGGATAGGCTGAAGACATGACTGAGCTGGCTACTGCATCCGGAATCAACCAGGCCGAACTCGACCCGGAGGTACGGCCGCAAAACGACCTCTTTCGGCACGTGAACGGCAAGTGGATCGCGCGCAGCGAGATCCCCGCCGACAAGGCGCGTTGGGGCTCCTTCATGATGCTCGCCGAAGACGCCGAGAAGGCCGTGCGCGAAATCATCATCGAGGCGCAGACCGCTCCGAAGGGCAGTCTCGAGCGCAAGTTCGGCGACCTCTACACGAGCTTTCTCGACGAAGAACGCATCGAAGCACTCGGCGCCACGCCGCTGGTCAGCGACCTCGCTGCGGTCGACGCGGTCACCACCATCTCCGAACTGCTCTCGACCCTCGGCCGGCTCGAACGCGGCGGCGTGGCGGGAGCCTTCCACCTCTACGTCGACAACGACCCGGGAAACCCCGAGCGCTACCTGGTCTTCATCGCGCAGGGCGGCATCGGCTTGCCCGACGAGTCGTACTACCGCGAAGAAAAGTTCGCCGAGATTCGTACGAAATACCAAGAATTTCTTGAGCGGATGTTCACCCTCGCCGGTTTCGCCGACGCCGCCGAACGTGCCGGGCGGGTATTTGCCCTTGAAACCGAACTCGCCGCGCACCACTGGGACAAAGTCGCTACCCGCGACAGCGAGAAAACCTACAACCTGCGCACCTGGGGTCAGGTATCGGCGCTCGCCGCTGGCGCCGACGTCGACCTCTGGCTGGAGGGCCTCGACGCCCCGGCCGGCGCCTTCGAAGAGGTCGTCGTGCGCGAGCCGAGCTTCATCGCCGGGCTCGCCGAGACCCTGACCGATGACCGCCTGGAATCATGGCAGGACTGGCTGCGCTGGCAGGTCATCCGCTCGAGTGCCGCCTACCTGTCGGGTGAATTCGTGGAGGCGAACTTCGACTTCTACGGTCGTACCCTGAGCGGAACCCCGCAGCTGCGCGACCGCTGGAAGCGCGGTGTCTCACTCGTGGAGGGTGCCCTCGGCGAGGCCGTCGGACGTATCTACGTGGATCGCCACTTCAAGCCGAGCGCCAAGGCGAGCATGGACGTGCTCGTGGCCAACCTCGTCACCGCCTACGAAAACAGCATCAGCACCCTCGACTGGATGACCGAGGAGACCCGCGGCCGCGCCCTCGAAAAGCTGAGCAAATTCACGCCCAAGATCGGCTACCCGGTGAAATGGCGCGATTACTCGAGCCTCGAGATCACCGCCGACGACCTCATCAGCAACGTCAAGGCCGCGGGCGAGTTCGAGTTTCAGCGCGAGCTCGGCAAGATCGGCAAGCCGCTCGATCGTGACGAGTGGTTCATGACCCCGCAGACCATCAACGCCTACTACAACCCCGGATTCAACGAGATCGTTTTTCCGGCCGCCATTTTGCAGTTTCCGTTCTTCGACGAGAGCCGCGATCCGGCCGCCAACTACGGCGCGATCGGCGCGGTCATCGGCCACGAGATCGGCCACGGGTTCGACGACCAGGGCTCGAAGTACGACGGCGACGGCCGTCTCATTGACTGGTGGACCGCCGAAGACAAGGCTGCATTCGAGCTGCGCACGACCGCGCTCATCGAGCAGTTCGACGGCCTCGAGCCCCGGGCCATTCCGGGTCACACCGTCAATGGTGCCCTCACCATCGGCGAGAACATCGGCGACCTCGGCGGCCTCTCCATCGCCTGGAAGGCGTACGTGCTTTCGCTGAACGGCGAAGAAAGCCCGGTCATCGACGGACTCACCGGCGCGGAACGCTTCTTCCTCTCCTGGGCCCAGGCCTGGCAAATGAAGCTGCGCGACGCTGAGGCCATCCGCTTGCTGGCTATCGACCCGCACTCGCCGAACGAGTTTCGCTGCAACCAGATCGTCAGCAACATTCCCGCGTTCTATGAGGCGTTTCAGGTGAGCGAAGCGGATGCCCTCTGGCTCGCCCCCGAGAAACGCGTCACCATTTGGTGATGGCCGTTCCCAGTCGCGATGCCGAGGGCGCGGGCGGTCAGCATGCCGGCGTGAACCCGGCGTCCAGCGCAGCGGATGCCGGCGGCGGTGCCCGCTCCCGGCACGCCGCCGCGCCCGCTGGCAAACATCGCACCTCGAATTCTCCCGAAAGCTTCGCCCGCGGTTTTGCAGCCCTGGGCGAGCTCGCTCTGGGCGGAGTGCAGGTCTCGGCCCGGGCGACCGATCTCGCAACCGGGCGGGTGCTGTTTTCGGTCGACGACCACGTGTCGATGCCGACGGCGAGCATCGGCAAGGTGCTGCTTCTCATCGAGGTGGCAGCGCGCTTGAACGACGCCGAATTCGGCCTGGCCACGATGCTCGAGCGCACCCCGCTGGACGCCGTGACCGACTCGGGCGTGTGGCAGCACCTGCAGGTGGCGCGACTCGGCGTCGCCGACCTCGCTGCGCTGGTCGGCGCGACGAGTGACAACCTCGCAACGAACGTGCTCATTCGCGCCGTGGGGTTGCACTCGGTGCGCACCCGCACGGAGCAGCTGGGACTCAGCCGAACCGCGCTGCTCGATCTGGTGCGCGATCAGCGCGGCCCGGATGATGCACCACAGCTGTCGGTCGGCAGTGCCAAAGAGCTCACCTGGTTGTTCACGGCATTGGCCCGCGGTGAGATTGTCGATGCCGCCACCAGCGCGCGGGTGATCGGTTGGCTCTCGCTCAACACCGACCTGTCGCTCGTGGCCAGCGCGTTCGGGCTGGATCCGCTCGCGCACCGCGAAAGCGACCACGGTCTGCTCATGGTCAACAAGACCGGGGCGACCACCGGCGTGCGCAGCGAGGTGGGTATTCTTCGCGGTCCGCGGGCCGGCGTGACGTACGCCGTCTCGATGTGCTTCGATGACACCGAGCTCATGACCCGACTCGCAGTGCTCGACGGGATGCGCGCGGTCGGCGCCGATTTGCTGGAGTACGTGCACTAGCCCAGCCAAGTTGTGCCATCGTGGAGTTGTCGGGCAGAGACGCCCGCCACCTACGCGAAGGAGCTATGCCATGGCGGTCATCGGATGGATTGGGCTGGGCCACATGGGCGGCCCCATGACGGCGAATCTGGTGAAGGCCGGGCACAGTGTGCGCGGCTTCGACCTCAACACCGAAGCCCTCGACGCGGCGGTGGCTGCGGGCGTCACACGCCAGACGAGCATCGCCGACGCGGTGGCCGGTGCCGACGTGGTCTTCACCATGCTGCCCAAAGGCGAGCACGCCCGCGCGGTGTACTTCGGCGACGAGGGTGTGCTGGCCAACGCCGACACCAAGACTCTGCTGGTGGACTCCTCGACCATCGATATTGAATCTGCTCAGGCGTTGCACGATGCCGCCGCCGGGGCCGGCTTTCGCTTTGTCGATGCCCCGGTCTCGGGCGGCATCACCGGTGCCGAGGCCGGCACGCTCACCTTCATGATCGGCGGTGCAGCGGATGCCGTCGCCGAAGCCACCACATTCATTGAGCCGATGGCCGCGAATATCATTCCCACCGGTGGGGCCACGACCGGCCAGGCCGCGAAGATCTGCAACAATCTCATGCTGTTCATTAACCTTGCGGCGACCTCGGAAGGCGCTGTTTTGGCCGATCGGCTGGGACTGGACCCGCAGGTGTTCTGGAATATCGCATCCGTTTCCTCGGGGGATAGCTGGGCGCTGCGCACCTGGTATCCCATTGCCGGAGTGGTGCCGTCTGCGGCCGTGAACCGGGATTTTGCGCCGACCTTCACGGCCGAGCTGGCCAATAAGGACATGGGCCTCGCGGTTGCTGCCGCTGCCGCCACCGACACACCGCTGGAGATCGGGCAGCACGTGCAGCAACTGTTCCAGCGCCTGATCGACCACGGCCAGGGCGGCAAGGACTGCTCGATGATCGTGCAACTGGTCGACGGCACCCTGGAGTAGGGTCGCGCGCCGCCGAGGGTCTCGCATCCTGGTCCTCGGAGCCAACTGGATGCCGGTGGTTTACGGCGCCGTCAGCTTCGTGCTCACCTTCGCCCTCTATTCGAACACTTGATGTCAGATTCCAGAGCAACAAGCGGCCGAATCCTGATGACCAAGGCCTAAGCCGCCGCCGAGCCGTGAGTTCCGGGTCGATTCGAACGATTCAACGGCGAGAAATTCACGGCTCGGTGCCACAAACTCACGGCTCAGGGGTACCCGATAAACCAGAGCAGCACGATGGCCGCCGGCTGCAGGACGATACCCGCGCCGAGCAGGGTACGGCGCAGCGTCTTCGACCGGGCGATGGCCGGGTCACCGAGCAGGGGCGCGAGCGGCATCAGCAGTCGCAGCAAGCTCTGCTGCGGCAGAAACACCGCCACCAGGTAGAGTCCGTAGCTCGCGGAGTAGGCCACGATCTCCGGTCGAAGCGGATGCAGCGACCGCCGCGACAACCACCACCCAAATCCGTCCGCAAGGATCAGGATCAGCAGGATTCCGGCCAGACCGAGATACTTTCCCGCCATCAGAAACCACGGCGTGAGCGGCACGAACTCCACCCGGCCGACAAAGCCGGTCCACCACGACAACTCGGTCTGCAGGTAGGCGTCGTGTACTCCGGTGACGGCACCGGCCACGAGCGGCCAGGCCAGCCCGACCGCGGCAATGGTGAGCCCGGCGACCACGACGGCCCAGCGCTCCCGCCACGCGAACCGGCTACCCTCGCGCCAGCGCACGACCAGCATGATGGCCAGGGCCAGTGACAGTGCGAGCACACCGGGGCGGGTGAACGCCGCCAGAACGGCAAACGGAATCATGAGTAGGTAGCGCCGAGCCATCATCAGACCAAGGCTCGCGAAGATCAAAAACAGATACAGGCTCTCGGCGTAGGCCACCTGCAGAATGAACGACAGCGGCCCGAAGCAGAACAGGGCCACCGCCCACAATGCCGAGCTGGCTCCGACGCGCGGCGCGAGGAGGCGGTGCAACATCAGAGCGGCCAGGGCTCCGAACAGAGTCGCCACGAGTACCCCGGCAACGTAGAAGTCCAGGCCGGTCACCGCCACGATGCCGCGCGTCAGCCACGGAAAAAACGGGAGAAAAGCCCAGGCATTCGGTTCGATGTTGCCGGCGGCATCCGTTGGCAACTCGGCGGGGTAGCCCTGCAGCGCAATCTGGCGGTAGAAGGAGCTATCCCACGAGCCCGAAAAGGTGAAGAAGCTCGGGTCCGTGCGGTAACTCGCAAATGTCCAGCCCGCGCGAGTGGCGACGGCGAAGACGGCGCCGAGCAGGGCCGTGGTGAGTACCCGAGAGGCGGCCCAGATCAGCAGTACTTGACCCCACGGTGGCAGGCTGCTGAACAGTGCGCTGAGCCGCAAAAGGAGCGCGCGCGGGCGCTGTGCTACACCCCCGCTCGTCATCACACCAGAATAGCGTGGCCCTGTTTTGACCACACGGCATAGCTCGATCAGATCACACGTCTAGCAGCAGCGACTCTGCGGGTTCTTGTCCTGGCGGTCGGTCTGGTCGCGCCAGAACTCCCGCTCGGTCATGATCGGATGAGCCGGATCGGGCTCGCAGCTCGCGTGGTGCTCCACGTATTTCTCGTAGGCGTCTTCGCCCATGAGGGCACGAGTCCACCAGACAACGCGACGGGTGCCGGCACGAAGGCCGAGGCGCAACCGCGTTCCGATGCCCACCGAGGTAGGCATCAGTGCCCGGTCCGCTTCGGGCGTTTGGCGGCCGGCACGGCATCCCACTGGGCCTGAATGACCTTCTCGGACGGGGTCATCATCAACCCGGCCGGGGCGAAGAGCTGCGACTGCACGGCGTCATCTTCATTCGTGGCATTCGAGTGGGTGCGGTAGGCATGAATGGTGGCCTGAATCGTGGTGATGATCACGACGATGGTCAGCACCACGAACACGATCGACAGCACCCCCTGAACCATCGTGTTGCGCACAACGGCCTCCATGGCAACGACCGATGGAGCGGTGCCGAAGCTAGTCTGCCCGTCGGCGAGGGCCGCGGCAAACGCCCGGTTCTGTGCGAAGTAGCCGATGCCCGGAACGGTCGAGAAGATCTTCAGGAACGAGGCGTAGATGGTGATGACGGATGCGAAACCAAGCGGGAGTGCGACCACCCAGATGTACTTGAATAGCCCGCGCCGGGCGATGATCGCCATGGCGACCGCGAGGGCGATCGCTGCGAGCAACTGGTTGGCGATACCGAAGAGCGGGAACAGGGTGTTGATGCCGCCGAGTGGATCGGTCACTCCCATGAGCAGCACGGCTCCCCACGCCGCGACCATGATCGCGGTGGCCGCCCAGGCACCTGGGCGCCACGAGGTGTTCTTGAACTTCGGAAAGAAGTTGCCGAGGCTGTCCTGCATCATGAAGCGCGCAACGCGGGTGCCGGCATCCACTGCGGTGAGGATGAAGAGCGCCTCAAACATGATGGCGAAGTGATACCAGAAACTCATCATGGCCGGACCGCCAACGAGTTGCTGCATGATGTGTGCCAGACCGACGGCGAGGGTCGGTGCGCCTCCGGTACGCGAAACAATGGATGCTTCACCCACGTCCTTCGCCGTCTGCGCGAGCAGGTCGATATTCACGTTGACGCCGGTCATGCCCAGACCGTTCACGAAGGCGACGGCGCCCTCGATGGTTCCGCCGGTGAGGGCAGCGGGGGAGTTCATAGCAAAGTACAGGCCGCGGTCAATCGACAGCGCCGCGACGAGGGCCATGATGGCGACGAAGGATTCCATCAACATGCCGCCGTAGCCGATGAAGCGGGTCTGGCGCTCCTTCTGAATGAGCTTCGGCGTGGTGCCCGAGGCGATCAGCGCGTGAAACCCGCTGAGGGCGCCGCAGGCGATCGTGACGAACAGAAACGGGAAAAGGTTTCCGCTGACGACCGGGCCGGCACCATTCGTGGCGAATTCGCTCACGGCCGGGGCGGTGATCTCCGGACGAATGATGATGATCGCAACGGCAAGCATGCCAATGGTGCCGATCTTCATGAAGGTCGAGAGGTAGTCGCGTGGCGCGAGCAGCAACCAGACCGGGAGGATCGCGGCGATGAAACCATAAATGATGATTGCCCAGGCGATGGTGACCTTGTCGAGGGTGAAGAGGGCCGTGCCCCACTCGGTGCCGGCCACGGCGCCGCCGCCGATGATGGCGGCGAGCAGCAGCACGAAACCGATGATGGAGATTTCGGTGATCTTGCCGGGTCGGAAGTACCTCAGGTAGCAGCCCATGAACAGGGCGATCGGAATAGTCATCCCGACCGAGAAGACACCCCACGGGCTTTCCGCCAGTGCGTTGGTGACCACGAGGGCCAGAATGGCCACGATGATGACCATGATCACGAGGGTGGCGATCAGGGCGGCGGTGCCACCGATCAGACCGAGTTCGTCGCGTGCCATCTGGCCGAGGGAGCGACCGCCGCGGCGCATCGAGAAGTACAGCACCAGATAATCCTGCACTGCACCGGCGAAGACGACTCCGACGATGATCCAGATCGTTCCGGGCAAAAAGCCCATCTGGGCGGCCAGGATCGGTCCAACGAGGGGGCCGGCGCCAGCGATCGCAGCGAAGTGATGGCCGAACAGCACGCGACGGTCGGTCGCCGCAAAGTCCTTACCGTCGGCCTTGTACTCGGCCGGGGTGGCGCGACGGTCGTCGGGCTTGAGCAGGTGCTTTTCAATGTAGTTCGAGTAGAACCGGTAGCCGATGAGGTAGGTGCAGATAGCCGCGAAGACGAACCAGATGGCGTTGACGGTTTCGCCGCGCACCACGGCAAGCATCACCCAGCTGAGCCCGCCGAGCAGGGAAATCACGCCCCAGATGACGATCTTTAGCGGCGTCCACTTGCGGTCGTGGGCCTCGATCTCTTCGGGGTCCACGGCCACCGCCAGATCGTGGGGAATCCGTTGCAGAGCCCCCGGTTCCTTTGAAATGCCCCTGCTCGTACTGGACGTAGCGCCCATGTCTCCCCCTAGAGAATCTGGCTGGTGATAGAAAACCGCATGCTTACGTTACCCCCAGAAAGTGCCGCACGCGGAGCCTCATAGACGACGGGGATATTTCACCCGATAGGAGCGCGTAAAATGGAACCTTCGGGCACTCGCCCGCATTCTGCGCCTTCGACCATTGGAGCCACCGTGGCCGCACCCACCCATCTTGATGCCGTTATCGCCCTCGCCCGCCACCGCGGTTTTGTTTTTCAGGCCGGTGAGATCTACGGCGGTTCACGTTCCGCCTGGGACTACGGGCCCCTCGGCGTCGAGCTCAAGGAAAACATCAAGAAGCAGTGGTGGCGTTCCATGGTCACGAGCCGCGACGATGTCGTCGGCCTAGACTCTTCCGTGATTCTGCCTCGCCAGGTTTGGGAGGCATCCGGTCACGTCGAGGTGTTCAGCGACCCGCTGATCGAGTGCACGAGCTGTCACAAGCGTTTTCGCGCCGACCACCTCGAAGAGCAGTATGAGGAGAAGAAGGGCCGTGCGCCCGAGAACGGCCTCGACGACATCGCCTGCCCCAACTGTGGCAACCGTCACATCTGGACCGAGCCGCGCGCATTCTCCGGACTGCTGAAGACCTACCTCGGCCCGGTCGATGACGAGGCCGGCATGCACTACCTGCGCCCCGAAACCGCGCAGGGTATCTTCGTGAACTTCGCCAACGTGCTGCAGGCGTCGCGTTCCAAGCCGCCGTTCGGCATCGGCCAGATCGGCAAGAGCTTTCGCAACGAGATCACACCGGGAAACTTCATCTTTCGCACCCGCGAGTTCGAGCAGATGGAGATGGAATTCTTCGTTGAGCCCGGCACCGATGAAACCTGGCACCAGTACTGGATCGACACGCGCATGAAGTGGTACACCGACCTCGGCATCAACCCCGAGAACCTGCGCCTGTTCGAGCACCCGGCGGAGAAGCTCTCGCACTATTCCAAGCGCACCGTCGACATCGAGTACCGCTTCGGCTTCACCGGCACCGAGTTCGGTGAGCTCGAAGGCGTGGCGAACCGCGGTGACTTCGACCTGTCGACGCACGCCAAGGCATCCGGCAAGGATCTGTCGTACTTCGACCAGACCAAGAACGAACGTTGGACGCCCTGGGTGATCGAGCCCGCTGCCGGCCTGACTCGCTCCCTCATGGCCTTTTTGGTCGATGCTTACGTTGAAGAAGAGGTTCCCAATGCCAAGGGCGGCGTTGACAAGCGCACCGTGCTCAAGCTGGACCCGCGCCTGGCGCCGGTGAAGGCTGCGATTCTGCCGCTCTCGCGCAACGAGAAGTTGTCGCCGATGGCGCGCGAGCTCGCCGCGAACCTGCGCCAGCTGTGGAACGTCGATTTCGACGATGCTGGTGCGATCGGGCGTCGGTATCGCCGCCAGGACGAGATCGGCACGCCGTACTGCATCACGGTGGACTTCGACTCGCTCGACGACCAGGCCGTCACCGTGCGTGACCGCGACACCATGGCACAGGAGCGCGTGCCGCTCACCGAGCTTGAGGCCTACCTCGCGGTGCGCCTGCGCGGCGCGTAGCCGATATTAAACGGATGCCCGGGCATCCGTCGTGCAGACTGAGACCATGCAAGCGGTCTATTTTGAAGAGTTCGGTGTTCTTCCAGTGCTGCGCGAGGTGCCCGAGCCGCTGCTGAGCGCCGCCGGCGTGATCGTGCGGGTGGAAGCGACCGGCCTGTGCCGCAGCGACTGGCACGGGTGGGTGGGCCACGACGCCGACATCGCCCTTCCTCACGTGCCGGGGCACGAACTGGTCGGCGTGATCGACGAGGTCGGGCCGCTCGTGCGCCGATATCGGGTGGGGCAGCGGGTGACCGTGCCGTTCGTGTGTGCGTGCGGCGAGTGCCCGGAGTGTGACAGTGGCAACGGCCAGGTCTGCCGCAACCAGACCCAGCCCGGCTTCACCCACTGGGGGTCTTACGCCGAGCGAGTTGCGCTGCACAACGCCGACGTGAACCTCATCGCTATTCCCGATGGCCTCGATGCCGGCGCGGCCGCGCTGCTCGGCTGCCGGTTTGCGACCTCCTATCGCGGGCTCGTGCACCAGGCCGGCCTGCAGAATGGCGAAACCCTGGTGGTCGTGGGCTGCGGTGGAGTCGGCCTGAGTGCGGTCATGATCGGACGAGCCCTGGGCGCCACGGTCATCGCCGTCGATATCAGTGCCGCTGCGCTCGACGCGGCGACCCGCGTCGGTGCTGCCCACACGGTGAACTCGGCCGGCCTCGAGGACGCCGAGGTGGTGCGGCGCATTGTCGCGCTCACGCCCGACGGTTCCGGAGCGCAGGTGAGTCTTGAGGCGTTGGGTCGGGAGAGCACGGTGGCCATCGGCATCCGCTCTCTGGCCACGCGCGGGCGACACCTGCAGATCGGCCTGCTGGCCGATGATCCGCGACTGCCGCTCGGCAGGGTGATCGCGCGCGAACTGACCGTGCTCGGCAGTCACGGGATGCCCGCCCACGACTACCCGGGCTTGCTCGACCTCGTGCTGAGCGCACGGCTGCGCCCGAATGAGCTGATCAGCCGGCGAATCACGCTGGCAGAGGCGCCCAAAGCGCTCGCCGCGATGGGCGCAGCCAGCCCGCCTGCCGGGGTGACCCTGATCGAGGTCGCTCACCGCTCTCAATTTCACGAGATGCCACGTTCGGCCCCATGAGACTCGCCCAAGGGGCCGAAGTTGGCATCTCGCGCGGAAAGACTGCCGCGTCGTGGCCCGGCGATCGTTTCAGCCCCGTCAAGAAACTGCTCGCGAAAGCTAGGAGGCGATCGAGCCGTTATCTGAATCGGTATCCGCTGCACTCACGGCCGGCAGGGTGACGTCGATGCCGAACAGGGCGTCGAGACCGGTGAGATAGGCGTCTTGCTCGCCGGCGCGGGCGAGCTCCCGGGCGCGCACCATGGGAGTGTGCAGCAGCACACCGGCCAAGTGTCGCAGAGCCGACTCGGTGGCTTCGCTCGAGTCGCCCCGGCTGCGCGCCCGAGCGATTTCGGCATCGCGCAACTCGAAAACGTAGCTGCGCAGAGCTACCACGGCCGGGGTGAGGCTCTGCTCTTCGGCCACGACAGAGAATTTACGAGCGGCTTTACCCACGATCTCGCGCGCCTCGGTCGTGGCATTGAGCTCTTCGAGCGGGGCGTGGATGCTGATGGTTTCCAGATCGAGCAGCTCAACGCCGGGCACCGTCGTCACGTCGGGTGCCACGTTGCGAGGCAGCCCGAGGTCGATAATGAGCTGTGGTGGCGCCGCGGGGCCGGCATCGGCCGGGCAGAGGCGGGCCGGGGCCTCAGCGGTGGCACCGGCAATGGCAAACGGGTCGAGACTAATCTCGGCGCGACCGCGGGTGATCAGGGCCGCGTCAATAACGTGGTCATCGCGCAGGGTGCAGGTGACGACGACGTCGGCGCGGGCCACCTCGGCGGCAAAATCGGTAAGGGGAACGGCCTCGATGTCGTGTGAAGCGGCGAATCCGACGGCGCGACCGGACGGCGAAAACACGCGCACATCCTCGGCTCCGCGGTCGCGCAGGGCGGCCAGGGAGGCGCCGGCGTAACGGCCGGTGCCGACCAGAAGCACGCGAGCGCTGGACCAGTCGCTGACCCGGCTTTCGGCCAGTTCGAGGGCGAGTCGCACGATCGAGCGACCGGCCGAACCGATGCCGGTGCGGTTTTTGACACCGCGTGAGGTCTGCGAAGCCCGCTGAAACAAACGCTCAAGTTCGGGGCTCGTGGTGCCGTCGGCGCGAGCCTGCTCGAGCGCACGGCGCACCTGCCCGGCGATTTCGACCTCGCCGACGACAACGGATTCCAGGCCACTCGTCACGGCGAACAGGTGCTCGGCGACGCCATTGCCGTGCACGAGGGTGAGATTGTCGCGCAGAACGTCAGCGTCGAGACCGCTGCTCGCGCTCACCGCCGCAATCGCGACGTACACGGCGGGCAATGGCGACACCCCGTACGGTTCGTCCAGGTCGAGGTAGGCCTCAAATCGGTTGCAGGTCGCAACCACAACGGCGCCGCTGAGCGGTCCGTGTTGCTCCACCATGCGGATGGCTGACGAGCCTCCGCCCACAGACAATTTCTCCAGCACATCAAAGGTGGAGTTCTTGTGGCTGGCGGACAAAAGAATGAGCACTAACCGATTCTACGACTTCTTGCTGTACGCTCCGGTCGCCGCTGTCAGGGATGTTTGAGAGAATGAGCGAGATGATCCTCGACGCGCACCATCCACTTTCCTCCGGCCTCACCGCTGACTCCCGCCTGATCCAGGCCTACCAGGGCACGCGGCCCGCCGTGACCCCGGTGTGGTTCATGCGCCAGGCCGGGCGATCACTACCCGAATACCGGGAACTACGCGTGGGTACACGCATGCTCGACGTGTGCCTCGACCCGGAACTGGCGAGCGAAATCTCATTGCAGCCGGTGCGGCGCCACAACGTCGACGCCGGAATTTTCTTCAGCGATATCGTCGTTCCGCTCAAACTGGTCGGGGTCGACGTGTCGATTGTGGCCGGAAAGGGCCCCGTTCTCGGCAAGGCAGTGCGCACGAGCGCGGATGTCGACGAGCTCACCGCCCTCGACCCCGCTCTGCTCGATGACGCCCTGGCGCCGATCAGTGCAGCGGTGGCCCTCGCGGTGGCTCAGCTCGGATCGACCCCGCTCATCGGCTTTGCCGGTGCGCCCTTCACCCTGGCCGCATATCTGGTCGAAGGCGGTCCGTCCAAGGACCACATTCACGCCCGCACGCTCATGCACGCCGAACCGGAGGCCTGGGCCAAGCTCATGGCCTGGACCGCTGACGTCACCGGCCGATTCCTTCGTGCGCAGGTGTTGGCCGGTGCCAGCGCTGCCCAGCTCTTCGACTCGTGGGCCGGAGCCCTCTCGCTGGCAGACTATGCGGCATCCGTCGCCCCCGCTTCGGCCGCGGCGATCGCCCATGTGCGCGACCTGACCTACACCGTGCCGGCATCGAACGGTGCCGGTGCCACGGCCGATGCCGAGACGGTTGACCGCAACGTGCCGATCGTGCACTTCGGCGTCGGTACCGGCGAACTGCTGAAAGAGATGCACAACATCGGCGCCGACGTCGTGGGCGTCGACTACCGGGTGCCCCTCGATGAGGCCAACCGCCGCCTCGGCGGAGCCGTTCCGGTGCAGGGCAACGTTGACCCGGCCCTGCTGGCCGCTCCCTGGCCGGTACTCGAAGCCCACGTGCGCGACGTGCTCGAACGCGGACGCAGCGCGCCCTCGCACGTGCTCAACCTCGGCCACGGCGTTCCACCCGACACCGACCCCGACGTGCTCACCCGTCTCGTCGGCCTCGTGCACGACGTGAGCGCCGGCGAGTAGGAACCGGCGTCATGATCGATGTGCTCGTCATCGGCGGCGGGGTGGCCGGCTTGGTCGCGGCTCGCGAATGCGCCCAGGTGGGACTGAACGTCACCATCATTGAGAGCACGGATGCCGTCGGCGGCCCGGTTGCCGGCCACATTCTCGACGGTCTCGCCCTCGACAGCGGTGCGGAGAGCTTCGCCGTGCGCGGCGGTACCGTCGCCGCCTTCATCGAGGATCTCGGCCTCACCGATCAGGTCGTCGCGCCCAACGTCGCCGGCGCCTGGCTGCACCTGCCCGCCCTCACAACGAAATCCGTGTCCCGTTCCCGCGCGAAGAAAATCGCCGCAGGCGTGTCCCTCCCCGCACCGTCAGCGGATGCCTCGGTCAGCGTTCCGCTGCCCAAGGCCGGCGTTCTCGGCATTCCCGGTTCACCGCTCGCCGACGATGTGCGCCGCGTTATCGGCTGGAAGGGGGCGCTCCGCGCCTACGTCGACCGGCTCATGCCCGTACTCACGATCGGCCGGGAGCACAGCCTCGGCGACCTCGTGAAGAAGCGCATGGGCCAGCGCGTACTCGATCGTCTGGTCGAGCCCGTCGCCTCCGGCGTCTACACGACGAGCGCCGTCGACCTCGAAATCGACGTCGTCGCCCCCGGACTCAACCGTGCCCTCACCACCGCAGGTTCGCTCTCCGGCGCCGTCTCGGCGTTGCGTTCGGGCGCGCCGGCCGGCTCGAACGTTGGCGGTCTCCTCGGCGGCATGGCCAGCCTGCCCGCCGCGCTCGTGAGCGCACTCGAGCGCCACGACGTGGCTATTCTCACCGGTACCACGGCCGAGACCCTGGCCCGTTCCGGCACCGAGGATGCGCCCACCTGGGACGTCACCGTCACCCGCCCCGCGGATGACGAGGTGGCCGAGCCGGAAGACACCACGGAAACGCTCACCGCCCGCTTCGTGATCATTGCCACCCAGGGCGCACAGGCCCTGCGGCTGGTCAATCCGCTCGGCGACGAGTTTGACGCTCTCGCCGAGCTGGACTGGCCGGCTCCGACCGCCGTCACGCTCACCACCCTCGTGCTCGACGCGCCCGCCCTCGACGCGCACCCGCGCGGTACCGGTCTGCTCGTCTCCATAGACGCCCCCGATGTCACCGCGAAGGCGCTCACCCACGTCACCGCGAAATGGGCCTGGGTTGCCGACGCGGCCGGCTCCGGCCGGCACGTCGTGCGATTGAGCTACGGTCGGGCCGGTCAGCCCAACCCGACCGACGACCTCAGCGACGTCGAACTGCAGGCGCTCGCCCTGCATGACGCGTCTGTACTGCTCGGAGTGCCGCTGCCGGCCCGCTCGGTGCGCGCCTTCGCCCGCACCGAGTGGCGTGATGCCCTGTCGCCGGCCACCCTCGGGGCGCCCGAACGTGCCCAGCACGTGCGCGAGGCCGTCGCAGCGACGCCCGGACTGGAGATCACCGGCGCCTGGCTGGCCGGAACCGGTCTCGCCTCGGTTATTCCGCACGCCCTGGAGGCCGGCGACCGCATCCGGCACGCCGCCCTCGGCCTCGCCATCACACCGCCGGATCTCTAGCTGAAACTGTGCGCTTCCTGTATTGATACGTGCGGTGTCAGACTTGCCGGGCACCACCCGAGACCGAAACGGCGAACCGGGTTACTCTGGGGAGACCTTACGAAAGTGGAGACTCAATGCGCGGAAAGCTTCTGTTCATCACGGGCGGACTCGTCGGCTATGTGCTCGGTGCACGTGCCGGTCGCAAACGTTACGACCAGATCGCTGCCGCGGCAAATGATCTCTGGAATGCCAAACCAGTGCAGCGCCGGGTGACCGAGGTGCGCGACGCCGCCCTCGAGCTGGTCGGCGATGTTCCCGTCACCCTGTTCAAGGCTGGCAAGAGTGCCGTCACGAAGGCCGCCGCCAAAAAGAAGCAGGCCGCGAGCCCGGCCCCGTCTACGGCTTCCGCGAAAGCCAGCGGCACCACGAGCGCCACCGCCGCTGCGAAGCCCAAGCCCAAGGCTGCGCCCAAGCCTGCGCCCAAGGCCAAGCCGAGTGCCGCCGCTGATTCTTCCACCGATGCTTCCGCTGGGGATTCTCCCGCGAAGTAGGCGAGGCAATCGGTCGCGCAACCGGCGGCGCATTTGCTCGTAGAATTCAGAAACCTGAAACACCGACACCCGAACCTAGGGAAGGCAATCCGTGACTAGCAGTGGATTCAACCCCAAGAGCAAACGCCCGTTGCTCGCCCTGATTGGGGAACTACCCGGCCAGATCAGTGGCCTTGTTAAAGCCGAACTTGATGCCTTCAAGGCCGAGTTCGCCGCCAAGGCGAAGAATTTCGGGGTCGGTGCCGCCATGTTCGTCGTGGCCGGCGTTTTCGCGTTCTTTGCGACCGGGGTGCTCGTGGCCCTCGCCGTGATTGCGCTGGACCTCGTGCTGCCGCTTTGGCTGGCCACCCTCATCGTGGCGGTCGCGCTACTGCTCATCGCCGTCATCCTCGTATTGATCGGCGTCAACCGGGTGAAGGCGGCCACGAAACCCGACCCCGAGGGTATACACGCGAGTATTCGCCACGACGTCGATGCATTCAAGGGAGTTGGCGAATATGACCACAAATAGCCCCGCAGTCAGCACCTCAAGCGAGAAGCGCGGTATTACCGAACTGCGCGCCGAAGCGCGGCTCCAGCGCGCAGAGCTCGCCTCGACGCTCGACGCGATCGAGTACAAGTTCAACCTGCCCAAGCAGTTTCGCATCAAGCGGCGTCGCCTGACCCACGCCCTGCGGCAGCTCGGCGAAGACAACCCGGTCGCCCTCGTCGGGATTGCGTTCGGCGCGGCGACCGTCGTGGGTGTCATCGTCTGGTTCGGTGCTTCCGCTGTGGTCAAGAACCGCTAGTTGCCCGGCCGTGTGCCCGGCTGGTTCCCAGAAAGCGCGCGCTCCTTTTGGTGCCGGGACCAATACAGAGCAAACTAGACCCATGACTCACCCGGCTGCCGGAGAGGCAGTAACCAGCGTTCAGCCCACCACCCCCACCGATTCCGAGGCACTTGCGCCTTCTCCGGAAGGTTTCACCCTCTTTACCGTTCTACGACGAGATCCGCACAACCCCGACGATCTCGACGGCAGCGATGTGCCGCACGCCGTGAACGAGCTCGACGACGTGGTGGCCCTCATCGAGGCCGAGGGCGTCACCGTGCGCGGCTTCTACGACGTCTCCGGCCTCAAGGCCGACGCCGATGTCATGATCTGGACCCACGCGCCGATCGCCGAGAACCTGCAGTGGGCCAACCGCGAGCTGCGCCGCAGCCGCCTGCTCAAGAGCCTGCTGCCAACCTGGAACGCCATGGGCGTGCACCGCGACGCCGAATTCAACAAAAGCCATGTGCCCGGCTTTCTGCGCGGCGTCGAACCGAAGGCGTGGCTCACCGTGTACCCCTTCGTGCGCAGCTACGAATGGTATTTGCTGCCCGACGAGGACCGCAGCCGGATGCTCGCCGACCACGGCCGCAAGGGTGCTGCGTACCGCGGAGCCATCGCCAACACCGTCTCGGCCTTCGCCCTCGGCGACTACGAATGGCTGCTGCCGATCGAGAGCGACGAACTCACCGAGCTCGTCGACTTGATGCGCGGCCTGCGCGACACCGAAGCTCGCCGTCACGTGCGCGAAGAGATCCCCTTCTTCACCGGGCGTCGCATTGGTACCGCCGAACTCGTCGAGGTTTTGCAGTAATGGCGCAGTACGACGCCGTTCTATTGGCCGGCTTCGGCGGTCCCGAGGGCCAGGACGACGTCATTCCGTTCCTGCGCAACGTGACCGGTGGCCGCGGCATCCCCGAGGAACGTCTCGAAGTCGTCGCCAAGCATTACCGCCACTACGGTGGCGTCAGCCCGATCAACGACCAGAATCGCGTGTTGCAGGCCGCCCTGCAGGCCGAGATCGACCGCCGCGGCATCGATTTGAAGGTGCTCTGGGGCAACCGCAACTGGGCGCCCTATCTCTCGGACACGATCGCCCAGGCGCACGCCGACGGGCAGGATCGACTACTCGCCATCGCCACGAGTGCGTACAGCTCCTACTCGGGTTGCCGTCAGTACCGCGAGGACTTTGCCGCGGCGCTGACCAAGAACGACCTCGAGGGCGTCGTGACCATCGACAAGGTGCGCCAGTTCTTCGACCACCCCGGTTTCGTCACGCCGTTCGTAACCGGTGTGCGCACCGGTCTCGCGGAGGTCGCGGCCGCCCTCCCGGGCATCAACCTCGACACCGAGGTGGAAGTTTTGTTCTCCACCCACTCGATTCCCATGACCGACGCGAATAAGAGCGGCCCGACCGAACGTGGTTTCGGCGAGGGGGGCGCCTACGCGGCACAGCACCTCGCGGTGGCGCAGAAGGTCATGGCGGGGATCGACACCCCCTGGCAGCTCGTCTACCAGTCCCGCAGCGGCCCACCCAGCATGCCGTGGCTTGAACCCGACATCAACGATGCGATCGCCCTGGTGCCGGCCCGCGGCATCCGTGCCGTTGTCATCGTGCCGCTCGGTTTCGTCAGCGACCACATGGAGGTCATGTGGGATCTCGACAATGAGGCACTCGACAGCTGTGCGGAGCACGACCTGTTCGCCGTGCGCGTGCCTACCCCCGGGGTCTCGCCGGACTTTGTCAACGGACTCGTCGACCTCGTCGTTGAGCGCCTCGAGGACACCCCGGTGGAAGATCGCCCGGCCGAAACCACCCTTGGCCCCTGGTACGACGTGTGTCGTCCCGGTTGCTGCGAAAATGTGCGCCTCGGCTTCAAGCCGGCCGTGGCGGGAATGGCACCATGACCGTAATTCGCGTGGGAACGCGCGCGAGCGCCCTGGCGCTGGCGCAGACCCAGACCATCGTTAACCGCATTGCGGCATCCGCCGGTGTCGAGGTCGAGGTCGTGCGCGTCACCACGCACGGCGACACCTCGACCGAGTCGCTCGCGAGCCTCGGCGGCACCGGTGTGTTCGCGAGCGCGTTGCGCGAGGCCCTCCTGAATGACGAGTGCGACGTCATCGTGCACTCGTTCAAGGACCTGCCGACCGAGGCCTATCCCGGCCTGCGCATCGGCGCCACACCGAAGAGAGCGGATGCCCGCGACGTGCTCTGCGCACGCGCCGGCTTCACCCTGGATACCCTGCCAGAGGGTGCTCGCGTCGGAACCGGCTCGCCCCGCCGGGTCGCCCAGCTGCTTGAACGTCGTCCCGACCTGACCGTCGTGGATATTCGCGGCAACATCGACACCCGCGTGGGGCGTGTGGCCGATGGCGATCTCGACGCCGTCGTGCTTGCCGCGGCCGGCCTGGGCCGTCTTGGTCGTCTCGACTCCGTCGCGACCGACTTTCTTGACCTGTCCGCCTGGCCGACCGCTCCCGGACAGGGTGCGCTGGCCATCGAGGTGCGCGACGGAAAGCCGGATCGCCTGCTCGGTGTTGCACTTTCCGCCATGAACCACTCGACCACGCAGGCGACAACCACCGCCGAACGCAGCGTACTGGCTCGCCTCGAGGCTGGCTGCGCCGCACCGATTGGTGCAACGGCGGTCGTTGACGACGGGCTTCTTTTTCTGACAGCGACCGTGTACAGCCCGGATGGTTCCCGCAAGGTCACCAGTTCGCACGCGGCGACACCCGATTCCCACTCCGCACTCCACCTCACCGAAGCCGCGCTCGACGTGGCCGAACGAGTGTCCATTGATCTCCTGGCCGGTGGCGCGGCCGAGTTCGCTCCCCTGAAAGTGACTGAGTGACCACGTGACCAATTCACTGACCAAGCCCCTCGCGGGCTGGCGAGTTCTCGTACCGCGCGGCGGACCCTGGGGCGACCAGGTTGCAGCAAATTTGCGGGCCAAGGGCGCACAGCCCATCGTTGCTCCGATGATTAACTTCGCCGCAACCGATGATGCCCCGGCTCTCGACGCGGCGCTGACCCGCCTTGCGGCCGGTGACTTCGACTGGATGACCATCACGAGCGCCACGACCGTCGACGTTTTGTCGTCGCACCGTGCTGTTATCGCGCCCGGAACACGCATCGCAGCGGTCGGTGAAACCACCGCGGCGGCCCTCGTTGCAGCCGGCTACCGAGTGGATATCGTGCCCTCCGAAGACAATTCCGCGCGCGGCCTGCTCGAGGAGTGGGAAACCGCCACGGCCGGTGTCATCCCCTTGCGCGTGCTGACCCTGCGCAGCGAGATCGCCAAACCCCTCCTCACCGAGGGGCTGCGTCGGGTCGGCCACGACGTGGAATCCGTCGTCGCCTACCGCACGATCGGTGTTCCGGTCAGTGACCAGGTCGTCGCCGACGTCAAGGCTGGCCTCGTGCACGCCGTGCTCGTCACGAGCGGAAGCGTCGCGCGTCAGGTGCGGGAACAGTTCGGTGATATTCCCGAACGCACCCTGGTGGCGTGCATCGGCCCGCAGACGGCCAGAGACTCCCGGGCGCTCGGACTGCGCGTTGACGTCATCGCCGACGAGCGCAGCGCCGAGTCTCTCATCGATGCCCTCGTCGACACCGCGCTGGACGGAACGGCACCGGCGTCCTGAACCGATCACCGACCGGACACACGGCCGGATAGGTAACGGCAGGATAACGAAACGTACAGCCGGGCGGCGTAGGGTGAAGGGGTGACCAACCCCGTAATCCGCCCACGCCGTCTGCGCGCCAGCCGTGCCCTTCGTCGTCTGGCCAGCGAAATCCGTGTTCACCCGGCCGAACTCGTTTTGCCTATGTTCGTGCGCGAAGGTGATGACACCCGCGAGATCAGTTCGATGCCCGGTGTCGTCCAGCACAGCATTGACAGTGCTCGCCGTGCCGTCGTTGCGGCGGCCGAAGCCGGCGTCGGCGGAGTCATGCTGTTCGGCGTTCCGTCCCACCGCGATGCGACGGGAACCGGTGCGACCGACCCCAACGGCATTCTCAACCTGGCCACCCGTGCCCTGGTCGACGAAATCGGTGACGCGCTCGTCGTGCAGACCGACCTGTGCCTCGACGAATTCACCGATCATGGGCACTGCGGCGTGCTCGCGGCCGATGGCCACGTCGCCAACGATGCCACTCTGGACCGCTACCGCGACATGGCCCTGGCCCAGGCAACGGCCGGTTCCGCGCTGCTCGGCCTCTCGGGCATGATGGACGGCCAGGTCGCCGCGGTGCGCGAGACCCTCGATGCCAACGGGTTCGAAGACACCGCGGTGCTCGCCTACTCGGCGAAGTACGCTTCCGCCTTCTACGGCCCCTTTCGTGAAGCCGTTGCTTCCACCCTGGTCGGCGATCGTCGAACCTACCAGCTCGACCCGGCCAACCGCCGCGAGGGCGTGCGCGAAGCCGAGCTCGACATCGCCGAAGGCGCTGACATCGTCATGGTCAAGCCGGCCGGCAGCTACCTGGACGTGCTCGCCGAGGTTGCCGCGATGAGTAGTATTCCGGTTTGGGCATATCAAGTCTCCGGTGAATACGCCATGATCGAGGCGGCCGCCGCGCAGGGCTGGATCGACCGCCGCCGCGCCGTCGAAGAATCGGTCTTGAGCATCCGCCGGGCCGGCGCCGATGCCGTACTCACTTATTGGGCCGTTGAACTGGCCACCTGGCTCAAGGAGGAGCAAGCATGACCGACACGATTGCGACGTCAGTCGAAGCCGCGGTTACCCACAATGACGAACTGTTCGACCGTGCCCGGCGCGTGATTCCCGGCGGGGTCAACTCGCCCGTGCGCGCCTTCGGCTCCGTGGGCGGCACCCCGCTCTTTCTCGTGAAGGCCGCGGGCGCCTACGTCACCGATTCCGACGGCCGCGAGTACGTCGACCTCGTCAACTCGTGGGGCCCGGCCATTCTCGGCCACGCACACCCCGAAGTCATCAAGGCGGTGCAGGATGCCGCCGCGCTCGGGCTGTCCTTTGGTGCTTCGACACCGGCCGAGACCGAGCTCGCCGAACTCGTCGCCGATCGGGTCGGTGCGGTAGAAAAGCTGCGCCTGGTTTCCACCGGTACCGAAGCGACCATGACCGCTATTCGCCTCGCGCGCGGCTTCACCGGTCGCGACCTGCTGATCAAGTTCGCCGGGCACTATCACGGTCACTCCGACGGGCTGCTCGCGCAGGCCGGTTCCGGCCTCGCCACGCTCGCCCTGCCCGGTTCGGCCGGTGTCACCGCGGCGACCGCCGCGCAGACGCTCGTGCTGCCCTACAACGACCTTGACGCCGTGCGGGCAGCGTTCGAGGCGCACCCGGGTCGTATCGCCGCGATCATCACAGAGGCGGCCGCCGCCAACATGGGCGTCGTCGCCCCGGACGCCGGATTCAACGCGGCGTTGTCGGCAATCGCGCACGCCAACGGCGCGCTGCTTATTCTCGATGAAGTGCTCACTGGTTTTCGGGTGAGCCGCTCCGGTTTTTGGGGCCTCGAGACCAGCAGCCTCGAGTCTGCGGGCGAGGAGTTCTACACGCCCGACCTGCTCACCTTCGGCAAGATCATCGGCGGCGGTCTGCCCGTGGCGGCGCTCGGCGGCCGGGCCGACGTGATGGATGCGCTGGCACCGACCGGCCCGGTTTACCAGGCCGGTACCCTGTCGGGAAACCCGGTTGCCGTCGCGGCCGGAATCGCGACGCTCAATCTGCTCGATGAGAGCATCTACGACCGGCTCAATGCGACCGCCACCATCCTCTCTGAGGCGGTCTCCGCATCCCTGGCTGCCGAGGGAGTCGCGCATCGCGTGCAGCGGGCCGGCAACTTGTTCAGCTTCGTGTTCGGCGAGGAAGCGCAGGCTTCGGCTCCGCGCACCTACGCCGAAGTGCAGCGGCAGGAGGCGTTTCGGTACGCACCGTTCTTTCACGCCATGCTCGATGGCGGCGTATCGCTACCGCCGAGCGTGTTCGAGTCGTGGTTCGTCTCCGACGCGCACGATGAGAGCGCCATCGGGCGCATCTTCGAGGCGTTGCCGGCCGCGGCCAAGGCAGCGGCCGCGGCGGCTCCTCAGAGCTGATTCCGGCGCATCCGCTTGGATTGGAGAGATCCTCCGCTGGGACGTTACTGCTTTGTGAGGTTCAGACAAGGGCTTTTCGGCCGGAACCGGGCAGACTGGAACAATGGCTTCCCTGAGTGTGCATCCCGACCGGCTCGAGATCCACTTGACGCGCACAGAACGCACCCTCGGGCTGCGACGGGATTCGATTGTTGTGCAGCGGGAAAATATTCGTTCGGTGACGATCACGGAGGACCCGTGGATCTGGCTGCGCGGAATTCGCGCACCGGGGTCGATGATTCCGTTGGTTCTGGCCGCCGGCACCTGGAAGTTTCACGGCGGTAAGGACTTCGTCTCGATCAAGCGCCATCGTCCCGCCGTGGTGATCGACCTCGTTGATGAAGAATTCGCCCGAGTGATTCTCACCAGTTCGCACGCAACCGATTTGATCGACTCGCTCAAGCTGCCGCTCTAGCTTCGACCTGCGCGCTACTGGGCAGCCACCGGCTTCGCGACGAGATCATCGAAGGCAACGGTCATCGGTGTTGTGGCCGATCCGCTCAGGTAGACGGCCAGCCCGATCGATCCGGCTTGCTGCAGGGCCGGTGTCGCGTCGGTACGGCTGAGCTGCCACGTCGTCGGCTCGGGGGTTCCCGTCGCCCAGACTTTGGCCCGAATCGTCGTGGGGGACGTACCGAAGACCTGCAACCGCAACTGCAACTGATCGTTGGTCTGATAGCTCAGCCCGGAGATGTTCGTTGCCTGCAGGGTCGTGCCGCCACGCTGGAGTTGGAGTTGCACGCTACCGCTGGAGAGAATCTTGATCCGGGCCCGATAATCGTCGGATCCCACGCGACGCCCAATCAATGTGACGTAGGTGCCCGCTCCGGTTGATGCCTGCTGCAGCGAGGTCGTGACGGACAGATCGGTGCTCACCGACGAGACGGCGGCGAGATAACCGTTCACCCGCCCGCCGGCCGCGACTCGCAACTGGCCGACGCCGCCGGCCACGGAGTAGTTGCTGGACGAGCCGGTGGTGGTCCAGGCTCCTCCGGTGTCGGCCGCACCGAGGCCGCCACTGACCGTGCGTGCGAAGGCATCCGCAGCGATTCCGGCCGGCTCAGGGTCTGGGTCGGGAACCGGTGCGGTGACACTGACGGAGCGGGTCGTTGTGTTGGTGGCACCGTCGTTGTCGGTGACGGTCAGGCTGATCAGGTAGGTGCCGGCCGCGGCATAGGTGTGCTGTGCCGTCATGCCGGAGCTCGTACTGTCGTCACCCCAGGCCCAATCGAATCCGGTCACGGTTCCATCGGAATCTGCCGACGCCGAAGCATCCGCTGTGGCCGTGAGCAGGTCGGTGGCGGCCGTGAACGCAGCGGTCGGGGCCGCATTGGCCGGAACGGCCGTGGTTGAGCCCAGCGAGTAGTGCTGCGCGATGGCGGCAGCGGTGAGTGGCTGCGGGTAGACAGCGACCTCGTCGAGGGTGCCGGCAAACCACGGGCTCGTTGAGCCCCACGTGTTGTCGCCGCCGATGCGCCAGTACCCGGAGTAGGCCTGCGCGCCGGTCTGCGGGTTGGTGCCGACGAGGGCACCATCCACGTACAGGGCCATGCCGTCAGCGGACTGCTGCGCGACGACGTAGTGCGCCTGGCCGTCGTTGTAGGCGGCGTCGGTCACGACGGTATTCGTCTGCCCGGTCCAGGTGCCGAAGACGAGGCGCCCGTCGTCTTGCAGGTAGACGTGACGGTCATAGTTGTTGGACCGCCCGGTTGACGCATTGCCGAATCCGATCAGCTTTCCGCCCTGCGTCGTCGTTGTGCTGAACCAGGCTTCGAGTGCATAGCTGCTGGGACCCTCGATCTGGGTGTCGCTGCTGGCGAGTCCTCCGGTGAAGGCGGCGGCGGTATTGCTCGTACCGTTCACCAGCCCAGCCGTGCCGAGGCTAACCGAACCGGAATACGTTCCCGGCTGCTCGGAAATCGACGAGTCGCCAGCGGTGGTTCCGCTTGATTCACCCAGACGCCAATACAGGTCAGGACCGGCGGCATAGACGGCTGCGCCGTAGTCGTCGGTCGGAGCTGCCGCGACGGTGCTGGTTCGACCGGAAGCCACATAGTGCGCCACGATCTGCTGCTGCGTGAGCGGGGCCGAGTAAACGGCGACCTGGGCGATGTCGGCGGCAAGGAACGCACTCGTCGGGCGGCTCGGCCAGCTGCCGAGATTGTCCCCTCCGATGTGCCAGAATCCGGGATAGTCCTGGCCGGTCGTGATATCAGTGCGCTGGGCTACCCTCTTACCGTCGATGGACAGCGACATGCCGGAGCTGCCGAGACTAGCTACGATCTGGTGCCAGTTGCCGTCGTTGTAAGACGCGGCCGAGGTGAGCGTCTTCGTTCCGCCGGGGTAGACGCCGAACCAAATTCGCCCGTTGTTGTCCATGTAGACGTGCCGGTCGTAGCTGTTGCTTTGGCCGGTGGCGCTGTCGCCGAATCCGATGATCTTGCCGCCCCTTGTCGTGTCGGTTTTCACCCAGGCTTCAACACTGAACGAATTCGAGGAGCTCTCGGCGTCCTGGGTAGCGGCGAACCCGGTGGACGTGCCGTCAAAGCTGCTGGCCGTGCTGGTGTCACCCACGATTGCGCCCGGCGCACCGGTGGAGACGCCGCTACTGCGTGTCAAGTCGACGCCACTGGTCCAGTCGAAGGCGGTGGTGCCGGACGCCTCGTTGAGCGGCCAGTAGGAACGCGGGGAATCCGCCAGAACACTCGCCGAATAGTCGCTGAGAGCACCGGCGACGACGGTGACGCTGGCTGTGGCTCCGATGTGGCTGTTACCGAAGGGATCGGTGACCCGGATGCGATAGGAGTAGCTCTGCCCCGGGGTCAGCCCGGTGTCGGTGAAGGCGAGGATCGGCCGGTTCCAGTCGGAAGAAAGCGCCTGGAAACTGGTGACGACGGCTCCGTCGCGAAGCACCTCGTAGGTGAGGTTCTCGTTGTCGCGGTCGTAAGCCGATTTCCAGCTGAGACGTGCCGTTCCGCTCATGAAGGACGACACCGACGGCACGAAATCCGCGGCGACGAATGACACATCGGCGATTCGCGGTCCTTCGTTGTTGGGTGCGATCGTGGGCACGGCAAATCGGGCGAGGCCCTGTTGGCGCTTGTTGTTGACGATCGTGAATTCTCCGCCATAGAGCAGGTATTCGGCGTTGGCGGTGACGTGCCAGGGCCCCTGCCCCTGCCCCGTGTAGGTTCCGGTGTTGATGTCCGGATAGAACGGGAGCAGGTTGGGGCGGGGTGTGCCGGCAAAGTTGAAGTAGCCGTGCGTGTCTTTGGTGATGGTGCCGCCGACGTCCATGCTGAAGGCCAGGGTGCGGTGGTAGGTCCACGGCGAGGTCTGCTCGAAGCCGCCGATATTGCCGCAGTAGTGCGCGTGCTCGGTGGTATACACCTTGTCGCCGGCCGGCACTGCGGAATAGGTGTCGCCGTGGCAGTCTTCGAGCCAGATCAGGCTGCCGTCCTCCCAGCTGGCCCGAAAGGTCCCTTCCAGGTTTCCGCCGTTGCCGAAGACGTAGCCGGTGCCGAACACGCCTTCGGCAGATCCGGTCAGGCTGAGGATGGCCGCCTGAGGACCGCCGTTGCGAACGAGGCTGTTGATCTTCCACGGCAGGGATGCACCGGTCGTGGCATCGGTCGCGGCCATGCCGTAGCCGGGGTCTGAACTGCCGTTATAGGCCGTGAACGAACCTCCGATGACGATCTTCGTGCCATCGGGGGAGGCGACGAGGGCATTGATCGTGCCGTCGGTCGGCGTGCCGGACCAAGGTTGCAGCGCTCCGGTGGCGCCGTCGAAGGCGGCCATCCGGGTGCGGGACTGATCATTGGCCGAGGTGAACGTTCCACCCGCGTAAACGGTGTCGCCAGCGAAAGCCAGCGCCTTGACGCCCGCGTTGACCACCGGTGCCCAGCTTGAAATGAGGGCGCCGCTGGCGGTGTCGAAGGCAGCGAGTCGGTACCGACTGACGCCTCCGACGCTCGTGAAGGAGCCGCCGGCGTAGAGTCGCGACCCGTCGGTCGATACGGTCAGTGCGCGAATGGTGCCGTTGACGTTGGGGTTGAAGGACGAAATGAGCACACCGGTGGTGAGGTTGTAGGCGAGCAGATTGTTGCGCACGACCTCGTTGGTGCCGGCGGACGAACCGGCGGGGCGGGAACGGGTGAATTCACCACCGACGTAGACGGTGTTGCCCACGATGAGTTGTGCCCACGCGACACCATTGATCTGAGCGGTGGGGAGCGAGTCGGCGGATACCGTCACGGGTGCGCTGGGATCCGCTGGCTGACTGTCGGCGGCGGCCGTGAGCGGAACGGCAAGGGCAGCTAGAACGAGCGCGGCACTGGACACACCGGCAAGCAATCGAATTCGGGAAAAAAGTAGCACACTCACCCAGGAGGCCTCGCTTCGACTCTATTTGCGGCCGTAGGTCAGCCGCCGCATTAGTCGGAGCTTAGTGAGAAATGCTCACCGAGTCAGGCCCCCAAGGAGGGGTGGAATGGTCCGCCGGCATTGGGGAGTTCGGCTAGGTGACGTCTTTCTTCCAGCTCGCGGCGTAGCCGATGACGGTCGCGACCAGGGCGTAGCCGAGCAGCACGAGGCCACCCTGCCACCAGTCCAGCGGCGCAACAGTGGCCGCGTTCGCCACGGCGAAAACGCTCGCGCCGACGAGGGCGTCCGACGCGGAGCCTGGCAAAAAATTGCCGATCTTCGCGGTGATCTCAAGAAACGAAGACGCCAGCCGCAGCAAGGGTTCGACGAACTGGGTGAAGGCGAGCACGATCACGATCGAGGCGACCTGGTTGGGTACGAGTACGCCAAGGCCCACGCCGATCGCTGCCCACAGTCCCATGGCCAGTAGTGTGCGTGCGGCGAGCAGCCAGGTCTGTGAGTCCAGCAGCAGAGCGTCAACCCCGAAAGCGCTCAGAACGGCGCCACCGATACCGACGGATGCCGCCAGCGCGACGATTCCGAGGCCCGCGCCGATCACCACCAGGGTGACCGTTTTGGCGCCGAGCACCACGCCCCGGCGCGGGGTGGCCAAAAATGTCGGCGTCAGGGTCTGGTGGCGAAACTCTCCGGTCGTTGCGAGGGCGCCGAGCAACACCGGAAAGACGTAGCCGACCGAGGAGGCGAAGCTGTAAACGAGTGGAGGGAGACTGCCGAAGGCGGTCGCTGCGCCGCCACCCGTATTCACCGTATCCGGGCTGATCACACCGGTCTGAATTCCGGCGAACAGCGCGCCGAGGCCGCCAGCGAGGAGTCCGATGTAACAAAACAGCACGAGGGCGAGAATCCACCACAAGCGAGTAGTGAAAACCTTGGCGAATTCGGCCGCGACCGACCGGAGGAAGGACGTCATAGCGTGTGGCTCCCCCCGACGAGGGCGAGAAACGAGTCTTCCAGGCCGGACTTCTGCCGGTGCAACACGCTCAGCTCGACCCCGGCGGTGAACGCGAGGTGGCCGAGTAGCGCCGCGTCGGAGGTAGCGGCGAGCAGGCCGGTGCGGCCGATTGAGAAGGTGATGCCGGCGGCCGTGAGGGCCGCGGCGAGGGCGTCACGGTCGGGAGAGTCCACGATCGTTTGGGGCGCGGCATCCGTGTCGAGGCTCGACAGCGGACCGCGATGCACCAGCTCGCCGCGGGCGATGATGACGACGTCGTCAACACTCTGCTGCACCTCGGAGAGCAGATGGGAGCTCACCAGAACGGTGCGGCCTTCAGCGGCCATATCGCGCAGAAATCCGCGAATCCAACGGATACCCTCCGGGTCGAGCCCGTTGATCGGTTCATCGAGAACGAGCACGCCGGGGTTGCCGAGCAGGGCGTAGGCCAGGCCGAGCCGTTGGCGCATGCCGAGCGAATAGCCGCCGACTCGTTGGGCGGCGTGGGCAGCCAGCCCGACCTGGGCGAGAACCGCAAGAACGCGGGTGCGCGGTATCCCTGCCGCGATCGCGTACACGCCGAGGTGGCTGCGGGCGGTGCGGCCCGGGTGAAAACTCGCGGCTTCGAGGGCGGCGCCCACGGTCGTCAGTGGATTGGGCAGATCCCGGTAGCGCACGCCGCCAAATGTCGCCGTACCGCTCGTGGCCCCGACGAGTCCCAGGAGTATGCGCAGGCTTGTCGTCTTACCGGCCCCGTTCGGGCCGAGAAATCCGGTGACCCGGCCCGGCTCCACCGTGAACGACAGATCGTTGACCGCGGCAATACCGCCGAAGCGCTTGCTGATATTCGTGAACTCGATAACAGCGCCGGTAGGCATCCGACTCCCCTCCGTAGTGGTTCCCACCCTATTGCCCGGCCGGTCGTTTCACGCCGCCGACCGGGCGTTATCTTTCAGGTGACGGGAACCCCCGTGTGCGTGACGCAGGCCGGTGGGGCCAGTGCCACGCATGCGGCACACACCACGAGCTGCTCGCGACAGGATGCCTCGCGGCAGTTGAGCATGTTCGTTGTGGGGGTCGCGCACTGGCGGCAGGTGCCGAGCACGGCGGCATCGGGGGCGAAGTCGATAGACATCCGTTGGTCGAAGACATAGAGCGAACCCGACCACAGGCCCGCGTTGCCGAAGGCCTCTCCGTAACGCACAATTCCGCCGTCGAGCTGGTACACCTCGCCGAATCCACGGGACTTCATGAGGCCACTCAGCACCTCGCAACGGATGCCGCCGGTGCAGTAGGTCACCACCGGTTTGCCCTTGAGATGGTCGTACTTGCCACTGTCGAGTTCGGCGACGAATTCGCGTGTGTTGGCGACGTCGGGCACGACCGCGCCCGAAAAATGGCCGATCTCGGCCTCGAACTTGTTGCGTCCGTCGAAGAAGACCACCTCGTCGCCGCGCGCCGCGACCAGTGCATTGAGCTCGGCCGGTTGCAGCTTGGTGCCGCCGCCGACGACGCCTGTCGCGTCGACCTGCAGTTCGCCGGGGGCACCGAAACTCACAATTTCGTCGCGCACTTTCACGACCAGCTTCGGAAAGTCGAGGCTCTGGCCTGACTCGTCCAGGCCGGTGCCCTCGCTCCATTTGAAGTCGATATTCTTGAAGGCCGGATAATCGCGCGTTTTGCGGATGTATTTCTTAATGGCGGGCAGGTCGCCGCCGACCGTGCCGTTGACACCGTCTTTCGAGATCAGGATGCGCCCGCGCAGTCCCAACCCGGCACAGAGGTCGCGCTGCCAGAGCCGCACCGCCTCGGGGTCAGCCAGTGGGGTGAAGATGTAATAGAGCAGAATCTTCGGAATGGCCATGCATTCATTTTACGAGGGCACGCGTAGGCTGGTCGCACTTACTGTGCTGCAACAAGGCGGCACGTCTCAGGGAGGCCCCGTGACCCACGATCCGCTCGCCATTTTCGGTGAAGTGCCCCAGTTCTCCCTGACCAGCACCGATATGACCGACGGAGGCCCGTTGCGCCCGGCGCAGTACGGTGCCGACGCCGGGGGAGCGGATATCTCCCCGCAACTGTCCTGGTCGGGTTTTCCCGTCGAAACCCAGAGCTTCGCAGTCACCGCCTACGATCCCGACGCCCCGACCGGTTCCGGATTCTGGCACTGGGCCGTGGCGAACCTGCCGGTTTCGGTCACCAGTCTGGCTGCCGGAAGCGCTCTACCGGCGGGCTCGCTCACCCTGCCGAACGAACAGCGCCTCCCCTCGTTCATCGGAGCCGGCCCGCCCCCCGGCACCGGCACCCACCGGTACCAGTTCATCGTGCACGCCGTCGATGTGGCGACGCTCGATCTCGGCCCGGAGTCCACGCCGGCCGTTCTCGGCTTCAACCTGCACTTTCATACGCTCGCGCGCGCGGTGCTGGAGGCGACGGGGGTCGCCGGAGGAGCATCCGTCCGGTAACGGACTGACCTGAAGTCCGGTTCGAAACCGGGAGTTGCCCCCAAAAGGGGCACTCCCCAGCAAGGCTTCGGGGAGCCGAGTTAACCTCAGGCAGTGAGTAACACCAGCACCTCGTTCGACGGCACCTCGTTCGACAGCACCTCTTCAGGCAGCATTCGTCCCCTATTCGGATCCCGTTCGGACTCGCGCCCCGCCGGGAATCCCCCGCAACAGCCCGGCGCCGACCGGGTTCAGCATCCGGCGACGGGCTGGCTGAATGGCATTCGTCTACACGCCGACGGCGTGACGGTTGATCGGTCTGGTCACCGCGAGACGGGCATCCGTCGGCTGCCGGTCTGGGCTTGGCGTGCACTCATGTTGCGACGCGCGACGCCCGTGCACAAGTTCAACCTGCACCCCATCGATTCCGTCGTCTATGACCGAGACATCGACTACCACGGTGATGGCCAGAAGGTGCACCGGCTCGACGTCATCGTTCCTAAAACTACCAATGCGGTGCCTGCGCCGCTGCCGGTCTACGTGTACTTTCACGGCGGCGGCTGGACCTCAGGGGACAAAGACCCGCTCACCAAATACTGCGCGAGCCAAGCCGCCGAGGGCATGATCGTGGTCAACGCCAACTACCGCATGGCCACGCGGTTTCATTTGAAGCACATGATGCACGACGGTAACGCGGTCCTCGATTGGGTCGCCCGCAATATCGCCGCCTATGGCGGAGACCCGACACGCATCGTGCTCGGCGGCGACTCTGCTGGCGGCCATATCGCAGCGCTGCTCACCGCGACGACGTTTGCACCCGAGCTGGCCGCACACTATGACATTCGCCCGCCGATCGCTGCCGGAAGCTTGCGCGGCCTGGTGCAACACTGCAGCATCGCCGACTTCTCGGTCTTGTTCGACCGCGGTTTCGTCTTGAGCCTCAATTTCGTGCGAATGCTGCTGCCCGAACGGGGGCGCGGACTGCACCTGCGCGCGGCCGCGCGGTTCATGTCGCCGATTGAGTGGCTCGACCGGGGGTTTCCTCCGGTCTTTGTCACCACGTCGGAGCGGGACTATTTCTACCGCGCCAATCTCAATTTCATCGAGGCGCTGCGGAAGCGGGCGATTTGGGTTGACTCCCTGATCTACGGCCGTCGCAGCGTCAATACCAAGCACACCTGGCAGCAAGACGACACGCATCCGGAATCGCAGGAGGTCTATCGTCGCCTCGGCGCCTTCGTGCGTGCCGTCGCGCCGCGCACGGTGGCCCCTGCGGTGGCCTAAACCCGCACCGACTGTGCCGAACGTGCACGCAACCGGCTCGCACGCAGGGAATGCTGGTGCCCACCCACAACGGATGCCGCCGGTTTCGTCGGATTCGTTAGCATCAGTGGGTGCATATGTTCTTCAGAACCCTCCTCCACGTCGTGCTGTCGAAGTTCGGCCCCCGGCTCGGTCACTTCGACGTCGCGCGCACCAACTTTGTGACCCTGCCGACCGACCAGGACATATTGCGGCATATGAACAACGGCGTCTACCTGTCGATCATGGACGTGGCCCGATTCGACATGCTGCACCGCACCGGTATCTGGGCCATTTTCAAAGCCCGCGGCTGGTACCCGGTCGTCGTCTCGGAGACCATCAGTTTTCGCAAGTCGCTCACGGTCGGCCAGAAGTTCACGGTTGAGTCGCGCATTCTCGGTTTCGATGAGAAGGCCGTGTACGTTGAGCAACGGTTTGTGCGTCCGGATGCTGACGGAGAGTTGGAGATCTACGCCCACGGGTACATCCGCGGTCGTTTTCTCAAGCGCACCGGTGGCGTTGTGACGATCGACGAGCTGCTCGACGCGGTCGGCGTTGCCCCCGACGATGTGACGGTTCCGGAATGGCTACTCGAGTGGAGCCGCAATGCTGCGGCCCCGGCGACGCGCGCTCCGGCGCCGAGTATCTGGCACTAGGGGCATCCGTTTCGCGCGGCGCGGGACTTGCGCCGGTGCGCGGGAGGCGCAACTCCCGCGTACTGGCGTAGCTCCCGCGCGTGGCGCAGCTGCCGTCTGGCGTCGGTGCTAGATGGCGCGCACCGGAACGATCATGTCTTTGTAGAACTGGGCCTGCGCGGGGTAGTAGTGCTCCCACTGCGGTACTTCCAAGCCCGAACGCATCGCGACGAGCCGATCGAGGTAGTAGTCCCAGCCAGGTCCGACCGTGGCAGCCTCGGAGGGCGAACGCAAACGCTGCCCGAAGGTGAGGTTGGTCATGCCGTCACCCTCGACCAGGTGAAAGAGGGCGCGCCAGGCATCCTCGCCCTCGCCGAAATCACCGCTGAAACGATGCGGTGCCTTGCACTCCCGAATGCTCACGTACTCCCACCTGGCGTCCGGTTCGGCCGTCATCTTGAACTTCACGGCGCCGGTGTCCGGCGAACCGGTGTAGGTTCCGATCCATTTCTCCAGCTCAGCGGGGCGGGTCAGGCTGGCCCACACCTGCTCGATCGGCGCGTTGAACAATCGATTCAGGATGAGATACAGGCCGTCTTCGCGGTGTACAAGGCGTCCGGTGGGCTTGGCTGACATGGTGACCTCCACAATGAGTGAAACGCGAGTCTTAACTCAGGCTAGGCCAATTTAAGCCTCGCGGCTATATGCCGATCGGCCTCAACGCTCTGCTGCGCCAATCCGAGGTTCGGGTGCTTGGCGGGGACGCGGCGGGTGTCGGGATCCGGCGGTCGCCCCATGGTCACGGTCCGTTCACCTGCGAGCTACCTGAGACCCCTAGACAGGAAGACAGCCAGTTCTGCCCACAGGAGGATCACCGCATGAGCGCCGTTCGACGCCCCGCACGAAGCCGAATACCCGTCATCTTCATGGCCGTCGCGGCCTGCGCCGCACTCTCGGCTGGACCACTCGTTGCGGGAGGCCCCTCGGCCTCGGCGGCCATCGTCGCTGCCCCCATTTCCGCTGCCCCGATAACAGCTGCGGGCACGGCACCGGACTTCGAGATGTCGCCGCTCGGCAGCTATGAGACCGGCACCTTCGACGCCTCGGCTGCCGAGATCGTGACCTATTACGCGCAGAAGCAGCGACTCTTCGTGGTCAACGCCGCCCAGGGCGCTGTCGACGTGCTCGATATCTCCGACCCGGGATCCCCGGCCAAGCTTTACGCCCTCACCGCTGAGGGCGCAGTGATCGACGGCGGCGGTGTCATCCCCGCCGGGTCCACCGCTAACTCCGTGGCGGTGCGCGCCGACGGCCTCGGCGCGATGGCCATCGAATCTCCCACGAAAACGGATGCCGGCTGGTTGGTCTTCTTCGACGCCAACGCCGAAAGCCCCGCGGTGCTCGGTGCCGTTACCGTTGGGGCCCTGCCCGACATGGTGAGCATGTCCTCTGACGGCGGTTACGCCGTCGTCGCCAACGAGGGTGAGCCGAGTGAAGACTTCACGATCGACCCTGAAGGTTCGGTCAGCGTGATCACGCTGCCGGATGCACTGGCGATGCCAAGCCAGTCGGAGGTTGCGTCCGCTGATTTTCACGAGTACGAGGCCGGTGGCTCGAAAACACTGCCCGCTGACGTGCGCGTCTTCGGCCCGACGCCGGAGTCCGACTTTCCGATCTCCCGAAACCTCGAACCCGAGTATGTCGCCATCGACGGCAATCTCGCCTACGTCGCCCTGCAGGAGGCCAACTCGGTTGCCGTTGTCGACCTGACAGCCGGAACCATCACCGACGTCTGGCCGCTCGGCTTTCAAGACCACGGTGTGGACGGAAACGGCATCGATGCCTCCGACCGTGACCCGAAGGACGCGCCGACGGTCAACATCCGCACCTACGAGGGCCTCAAAGGCATGTATATGCCCGACGGCATCAACGCGTACACCGCCGACGCTGAGACCTATCTGGTCACCGCCAACGAGGGCGACGCCCGCGAATGGGGCGACTACGTCGACGGTGTGCGGGTGAAGGATCTCGGCTCCGACGGCCTCGCGCCGGTCTGCGCCGGCAGCCCGCTCACGGATCTGACCGGTGACGCCGATCTCGGTCGTCTGAACGTCTCCATCGAAGACGGCTACAACGCCGCCGACGACTGCTACGACGAGCTGTACTCCTTCGGCTCGCGATCGTTCTCGATCTGGAACACGGAGGGAACCCAGACCTTTGACTCCGGCGACGACTTCGAGCAGATCACGGCCGCAGCCAACCCCGATTTCTTCAATTCAGACCACAGCGCGTCCGATCTGGAGGGCCGCAGCGACAACAAGGGTCCCGAGCCGGAGAACCTGGCCATCGGGCAGATCGACGACCGCACCTACGCCTTCATCGGCCTCGAGCGTGTCGGCGGCATCATGGCCTATGACATTACCGACCCGACGAACGCCCAGTTCGTGACCTACCTGAACAACCGCGACTTCGCGGTGTCGATGGAAGACTCCAGTGACGTCGCCCGCGACCTGCCGCTCGCCGGCGACCTCGGTCCCGAGGGCGTCACCTTCATCCCGGCCGAAAGTTCCCCGACCGGTGAGCCGATGCTCGCGGTCGGCAACGAAGTCTCCGGCACCACCACGATCTTCGCGATCACCACCATCGAACCGCCGGTGGCCACGGAGATCCAGGTGCTCGGAATCAACGATTTCCACGGTCGTCTCGAAGCAGATGCGTACAACAAGCAGGGAGGCGCAGCTGTGCTCGCCGGAGCCGTCATGCAGCTGAAGGCCGAGAACCCGAACACCCTGTTCGTCTCGGCCGGGGACAATATCGGCGCCTCGACCTTCACGTCCTTCTCGCAGCAGGACGAACCGACCATCGCGGCACTCCTCGCGGCCGGGCTCGACGCATCCGTTGTGGGAAACCACGAGTTCGACGCGGGCTGGGGCGACCTCAGCAACCGGGTGCGTTCCGCCTACGGCGACCCGCGCTACGCGCTCGGGGCCAATGTCTACCTCAAGGGCAGCATGACGCCCGCGCTTGACGAATACTGGGTGAGCGAGGTCGACGGGGTACGCGTCGGCTTCATCGGTACCGTCACAGAGCAGACCGCTTCGATGGTCTCCCCGGCCGGCATCGCCGATCTCGACTTCGGCGACCAGCTCGAGGCCGTCAACCGGGTGGCGGCACAGTTGCAGGACAGCGACCCCGCGAACGGCGAAGCCGACGTGATCGTGCTGCTCACCCATGAGGGCGGCGTCGGTACCGACTGCGCCGCGATCGGCGCGTCGGAGAGTCTCTACGGCGATCTGATTCGTGGAGCCTCGGCGAACGTCGACGCCATCCTGTCCGGCCACACGCACGCCAGCTACAACTGCTCCTACCCGGTCGACGGTTGGAGCGACGGACTTGAACGTCCGGTTCTGCAGGGCGGGCAATACGGCATGAACCTCGACCAGCTGACCATCACGGTCGACCCGGCCACCAAATCGGTCGTGTCGCTCAGCAGCGCATTGCTGCCGCTGCACGACGGCGAGAGCGGCCTCTACCCGGCCGATGCGACCGTCACCCAGATCGTCGCGGATGCCGTGGAGCAGGCTGACATTGCCGGTTCGGTTGAAGTCGGGGCGATCAGCGCCGACATCACGCGCGCCGACGGCGGCGCCGACCGTGGTTCAGAATCGACCATCGGCAACCTCGTAGCCGATATTCAGCTGTGGGCGACGTCGAACGAGACCTTCGGCGGGGAACCGGCCCAGATCGCGATCATGAACCCGGGCGGATTGCGCGACGACCTGCTCTACGGCGACGACGGCACGGTCACCTACAAGGACGTGGCCAATGTGCAGCCCTTCGCCAACACCCTCGTCACGATGAACCTCACCGGGGCCCAGCTGAAGTCGGTCCTCGAGGAGCAGTGGCAGCCTGACGGCTCCTCGCGCGCGAGGCTGCACCTCGGCATTTCCGCGGGCTTCAGCTACCTGTACGATCCCGCCGCCGCCCGCGGCGAGCACGTGGTCGGCATGAGTCTCGACGGTGTGCAGATCGCGCCGAGCGACGTGTTCCGCATTACAACCAACTCGTTCCTCGCCTCGGGCGGCGACAATTTCGGCACCTTCGCCGACGGAACCGGCGCGACCGACACCGGCCAGATCGACCTCACGGCAGCCGTGGAGTACTTCGAGCAGCACGCACTCGTCGACCCGGCTTCGCTGGGCCGCGCCGTTGTGGCCGGTACGGACTGGGCCAGCGTCGACGTCGGTGATGGCGTCTTCGAGCCCGGCGAACGGATCACCATCACGGTCTCCGGGCTCAACTCCGGTCAGGAGATCACCGGCACGCTGCACTCAACACCGGTGCACCTCGGCAGCGTCGCGGCCGACTCCGCCGGTGTCGCCAGCATCGCCGCGGTGATCCCGGCCAACACGCCCGTCGGTGCGCACTTGCTCGTGATCAGCTCGATCGGCCGCCAGTCGATCACGCGCGCGGTCACCGTAGTCGCCGGGGACGCCGCGGTGACGAGCACGGGCGAACTAGGCACACTCCCGGTGACCGGTGGCGATCTGGTACCGGCCGGCGTCGCCAGTCTGCTCCTGCTGCTCGGCGGCGGCCTCGTTCTGGCGCGCCGCAAGCGCCAGGTCCTGCGCGCGTAGGCCGAGGGAGCCGGTATTCGAGGGCCGCCGGCGCGAAAGGGGTGTACCGCGGCCGGTTAGACCGGTGCGAGCGGCTCGAACGGACGCGGCGGCTCGAGCGGATCGGACTCGGTGGGTGTGGCCACCTTGCTCACGGCCCGGTCGAGGGCGTCACGCACCGCGACCACTCCTGGGCGTTGCGCGCTCGAGCGTCGAGCGGCCGAGAACAGGGTGCGATGCGGTGCGCCGGGCAGATCGTGCAGTTGAACCGCGGGCATGCGACCGGCCCAGACCAGGTCGGGCAGAATGCCCACCGCATTGCCCGATTCGATCAAGCGGATGTGCGCGATCAGGTCTGCGGTTTCAAATCGAACATCGGGTTCGAATCCGGCCGAGCGGCAGAGTTGCGTCGCCCACTGGCGTGATGCCGTGCCGATCGGTTCCATCACCCAGGGCAGCCCGGCTGACTCCTCCAATGTTGCCGCCGCGATCCGCCCCGTGTCCTCGGGCGGTACGGCCAGCCGTAGCGCATCCGTGGCGAGGTTGACCCGGTCCAAGTCGGGCCAGTGCGCGCGGGTGCGCCCCGGATACTGCTCGGCGAGTACGAGGTCGAAGTCGCGCGCGGCAACCTCGAACAGGCCGCGCTCAGGCTCGCGCTCGGTGACTTCAACACGCAGCGCCGGAAACTCATCGGCCAGAAAGGTGAGTGCGCGCGGAATCACCGCGAGAGCTGCGGATTGAAAGACCGCGACCCGCACGGTGCCGACAACCGTCGTGGTGCTCGCCCGCAGGTCCGCCTCGGCGAGCTCGAGCCGCTCCAGCACGTGCGTGGTGTGTTCGACCAGAATCTCCGCCTGTGGCGTGAGCTGCACGCGACGGCCGACCTTCTTGAGCAGTACGACGCCAGCCTCTTTTTCGAGCAGTGCGAGCTGCTGCGAGACCGCGGACGGGCTGTAAGCGAGGGCCTCGGCGACGCCGGCGAGGGTGCCCCGAATCTTCAGCTCCCGCAGCATGCGCAACCGCCTGACGTCCAACATCCGCTGCCCCTTACACCTTTTGTCGCACCCGAAACCAAATCATTAGAAATTGTAACGAATATTATGCATAAACAATTGCTTTTGCTAAATATAGGCGGGCCGCAGACTTGAACCACCAGAGCACCCCAACCGCGAACGAAAGACTAGTCTCGTGACCATGACCAACGCCTCCACCCGCCCCGCCAACGAGGAATTCAGCTCGGAGGTCGTCGCTCTCGTTAAGAAATGGCTAGACGAGAGCGCCACTATTCCTGCGGATGCCGCGGCCGAACGGCTCGCCGGCGTGCTCAAAGATCCGAACGGCCTGGACTTCACGGTCGGCTTCGTTGATGGCGTCATGCGCCCCGAAGACAAGATGGTCGCCGGTTACAGCCTGCAGAAGGTCGCCAAGAAGGCGCCAGCCTTTCTGCCGCCGCACATGCGCGCGGCCATCGGTCTCGGCGGAATCCTCGGACCGGTGCTGCCCTGGGTCGTTATCCCCGCAGCCCGAACCGTGCTGCGCCAGATGGTCGGCCACCTCGTCGTCGACTCCACCCCTGACAAGCTCGGCCCCGCACTCGTGCACTTGAAAGAGGACGGCAACCGCCTCAACATCAACCTGCTCGGCGAGTCCGTGCTCGGTGAAAAGGAAGCGACCGAACGCCTCGAAGGCACCAGGCGCCTCCTGGAACGTCCCGACGTGGACTACGTCTCGATCAAGGTGTCGTCGATCGCCAGCCAGCTGTCGATGTGGGCCTTCGACGAGACCGTTGTACGCGTGATCGAACGACTCACGCCGCTGTTTGAGTTTGCCGCGGCATCGCCTACCCCGAAGTTCATCAACCTCGACATGGAGGAGTACCGCGACCTCGACCTCACCATTGCGGTGTTCGAGGGGCTGCTCGACCAGCCGCAGCTCGCCCAGCTCGAGGCCGGTATCGTGCTGCAGGCGTACCTTCCCGACGCCCTCAGCGCCATCCAGGGCCTCACCCATTGGGCCCAGAACCGGCGCGCCGCCGGTGGGGCACCGATCAAGGTTCGCCTGGTCAAGGGTGCCAACCTGGCCATGGAGCACGTCGACGCCGCCGTGCACGACTGGCCGCTCGCCACGTTCTCGAGCAAGCAGGACAGCGACACCAACTACAAGCGAGTACTCAACTGGGCACTCACCCCGCAGAACACCGACGCTGTCAAGCTGGGCATCGCCGGCCACAACCTGTTCGACGTGGCCTGGGCGCACCTGCTCAGCGTTGCCCGCGGTGTCGATGACCGCGTCGAGTTCGAAATGCTGCTGGGCATGGCCACCGGCCAGGCGCAGGCGGTTCGCAGAGACGTCGGACAGCTGCTGCTCTACACGCCCGTCGTGGATCCCGCAGAGTTCGACGTGGCGATCAGCTACCTGATTCGCCGGCTCGAAGAGAACGCCAGCCAGGAGAACTTCATGTCGGCCGTGTTCGAGCTGACCAGCAACCCCGAGCTGTTCGATCGGGAGAGGGCCCGCTTTCAGGCCTCTCTCGACGCCCTCGACGACCAGGTGCCCACCCCCAACCGTGTCCAGGATCGCTCGAGCAGCGACGACCTCGACCGGCTCGCCGCCGCCCAGACGGATGCGCGCAGCCAGGACGCCGAGGCAGCCCCCGACGACGACCCGCAGCTGACTGGCGCCCTGCTCGGCATCACTCGCGGTTCGGTGCCCACGCACTCCACCTTCCGCAATGAGCCGGACACCGACCCATCGGTGCCCGCCAACCGCGCCTGGGGCCGGGCCATCCTCGCCCGCGCCGATGCGTCAACGCTGGGCACCGACACGATCGAAGCTGCCGCCGTACCCGATGAGGCCGCCCTTAACGCCATCATCGAGGGTGCGGTGACCGCCGGAGCAGCCTGGGGCCAGAAGACGGGCGCCGAACGCGCCGCCGTGCTGCACCGCGCTGGACTCGCGCTTGCCGCCAACCGTGCCCGCCTGATTGAGGTCATGGTGAGCGAGTGCGGAAAAACTCTCATCGAGGGTGACGCCGAGGTGAGCGAGGCAGTGGACTTCGCGCACTACTACGCGGAGCGCGCCAAGGATCTCGACCACGTGCAAGGCGCGATCTTCGTGCCGTCGCAGCTCATTGTGGTCGCCCCGCCGTGGAACTTCCCAACGGCTATTCCGGCGGGCGGCGCCCTGGCTGCCCTCGCCTCCGGCGCCGGCGTTGTCATCAAGCCCGCCACGGTTGCCCAGCGCACCGGCGCTGTCGTCGTCGAGGCGCTCTGGGAGGCCGGCATTCCGCGCGATCTGCTGGCGCTGGTCAACCTGCCCCACCGCGAGCTCGGTGCCAAGCTCATTGCGCACCCCGCCGTGAACCGCGTCATTCTCACCGGCGGCTACGAGACGGCCGAGCTGTTCCGTTCGTTCCGCCACGACCTGCCGCTGCTCGCCGAAACCAGCGGTAAGAACGCCATAATCGTCACCCCCTCGGCCGACCTCGACCTCGCGGCCGCGGACGTCGTGAAGAGCGCGTTCGGCCACGCCGGCCAGAAGTGCTCGGCGGCCAGTCTCGTCATTCTGGTCGGATCGGTCTCGAAGTCGCCGCGATTCCTCGGCCAGCTGGTCGACGCCGCGACCTCGATCGAGATCGGACAGGCGAGTGACCCGGTCACCCAAATGGGCCCGATCATGTCCCCGGCCGATGGCAAACTGCTGCACGCCCTCACCACCCTCGGTGCTGAAGAGACCTGGCTGGTCGAGCCCAAGCAGCTCGACGACACCGGCAAGCTCTGGTCGCCCGGCATCCGTACCGGCGTCGCGCCCGGATCGTACTTTCACCTCACCGAATTCTTCGGTCCGGTGCTCGGCGTGATGCACGCGCGCAACCTGGAAGAAGCCATCCGGTTGCAGAATGCGGTTGATTTCGGCCTCACCAGCGGGCTGCACTCGCTCGACGCGGATGACTTGACCCTCTGGCTTGACACTGTTGAAGCCGGCAACCTCTACGTCAACCGCGGCATCACCGGCGCCATCGTGCAGCGCCAGCCATTTGGCGGCTGGAAGCGCTCAGCAGTGGGAGCCGGCACCAAGGCCGGCGGCCCGAACTACCTCCTCGGCCTCGGCACCTGGGTCAACGAACCGGGCCGCAACAGCTCGACGCTGCACCTGCGCGGACTGGAACAGCGCGTCACCGACATCATCGAGGCCAGCCAGCCCTTCCTCGACTACGCCGACTTCGACGTGCTGCGCCGCTCGGCCGTGAGCGATGCTCTGGCCTGGCGCGAGGAATTCAACGTTGTGCGCGACGCTACCGGCCTCGGCGTTGAGCGCAACCTGTTCCGCTACCGGGCGCTGCCGGTTACGGTGCGTCTGACCGAAACCGGAACGCTCGCCCAGCTGCTGCGCGTGATTGCTGCGGCGACACTGTCGACGTCGCACTACGACGTGTCCAGCAGCATTCCGGTGCCGCCCGCTGTGCGCAACATCCTTTCCGAGCGCGAGGTTCCGGTGGTCATTGAAAGCGATGAGGAATGGCTCAACCGGGCACGCTCCGGCGGCATCACGGCCAGCCGTGTGCGCCTCATCGGCCGCGACCCGGTGCTGGGCGCTCGGGAGGCGGCATCCGCTCTCGCCGATGCCATTGACGGCAGCCCGGACATTGCCGTGTACTCGAACGCGGTCACCCAGGCCGGGCGTATCGAGGTGCTGCCGTTCCTGCGTGAACAGGCCATCTCGATCACCGCACACCGGTTCGGTAACCCGAGCGCGCTCTCCGACGGCGTGATCTGATTCGTTTGGCCTGTGTGCCCGGTAGCGGCACACAGGCCACGTGCGGTATACATACAGTTTTGTAGGGCATGCTCTACGGGGCCGTATGATTACCGCTGTCCACAATTCGACAGGGGTTCACGCTTGAACGGAAATGCAACGACGACGCACCGAAACGTCGCTCTGTTGTCGGTCACGAGTCTGATCGCGCCCCTCATCACGACGTCGGAAGAAATAGACCGACGCCTCAAGCCGGTCTTGACGCGACTCAAGCTTCCCACCGGGCTGCTGCAACGCGTCGCCGGCGTCTACGAGCGCCGCAATTGGGGCCCCGACGAGACCTTTGATGATGCCGCGGTCAAGGCCGGAAAGATCGCCCTCCGTGAGGCCGGCATCAAGCCGAGCGACGTGGGCCTGCTCATCAACACTTCGGTCACCCGCAAGCACCTCGAGCCCTCCGTGGCCGTGCGCATTCACCACGGACTGGGTCTGCCGTCCTCGGCCATTAACTTCGACATTGCGAACGCCTGCCTCGGCTTCGTCAATGGCATGACGCTCGCCGCGCAGCTCATCGATTCCGGGCAGATCAAATACGCCGTGATCATCGACGGCGAAGACGCCGACGAGATCCAGACCAACACGATCGACCGGCTCGGCCGCCCGAACATCAAGCGCAAAGACTTCATGAGCGAGTTCGCGAGCCTCACCCTCGGTTCGGGTGCTGCCGCAGCCGTGCTCGGCCCGGCGGATGCCCATCCCGGCGGCCACCGCATCCTCGGCGGTGTCACCCGTGCCGCCACCCAGTTCAACGGACTGTGCGTGGGCAGCGTCGACGGCATGTTCACCGACGCGAAGGCCCTGCTCAAGGGCGGTATGGAACTGGTCGTCTCGGCCTGGACTGAAGCCAAACGCGACTGGAGCTGGTCGAATATGGACCGCTACATCGTGCATCAGGTTTCGGACGTGCACACCAACGCCATCGTCAAGGCCACCGGCATGGACAAGACCAAGGTACCGCTGACCTACCCGACCCTCGGCAACGTGGGTCCGGCCTCCATCCCCATTACGCTCTCGCAAGAGGCGTCGAAGCTGAAGCCCGGCAACCGGGTACTGCTCATGGGCGTGGGGTCTGGTCTCAATACCGCCATGATGGAACTCGTCTGGTGATGGTGGGGGCCACAAACCACCGTCGACTTCTGCAAGATGCCAGCTTCGGCCCGATGAACTGTTCAACCGTCCACGAGATGCCAGCTTCTGCCCCATGGAATGGATCCAAGGGGCTGAACGTGGCATCTCGTGAAAACCAAGGGGCCGAATGCGGCTTCTCGGGCCCAAGAGGAGTGTGACTGAAATCCGCGCAACCCCAGCTTCCCGACTTCCGCGCGCTCGCTCGGCCGTGGCGACCTTGCCGCCGTCGGGGCTGGCGGGGCTGAACCCCGAGTGGTCGCGCCTGGTCGACGTGGCAGAGAGTGGTACGCCCGGTGTGACCCACGGCTGGCATCTGCTCGACAATGGGCCGCAGCTTGACGCGCTCGGCGTTGTCCCCCTCGGCACGATCCTCTGCGTGCACGGCAATCCGACCTGGTCTTACCTCTGGCGCAGTCTGCTGGCGGCAGCGACGGATGCCGCAGCGGCGGGAGCTCCCGCCTGGCGCGTGATCGCCGTCGACCAGCTGGACATGGGCTTCTCCGCGCGTACCGGGAGTTTTCGCCCGCTTGCCCGCCGGGTGCAGGATCTCGGCGACCTCACCGACGCACTCGACCTGACCGGTTCGGTGATCACTCTCGGCCACGACTGGGGAGGCGTGGTTTCGCTCGGTTGGGCGGTTGACCACCCCGAGCTGCTGGCCGGGGTCGTGCTGCTGAACACGGCGGTGCACCAGCCCTCAGCCGAGCCGATTCCGGCACCGCTCCGGCTCGCACTTTCCCGCGGCGTCCTCGGCGCGGCGACCGTGGCGACGCCCGCGTTCCTCGCCACGACGTTGGCCCTCGCGCATCCGCCGCTCTCCGCCGCGGTGAAGCACGGCTACCGCGCGCCGTATCGGGCGAGCGCCCGGCGCGGCGGCATCGGTGGCTTCGTCGCCGACATTCCCGTTGAACTGGCCCACGCGAGTCGGCCCGAACTCGACCGCATCGCCGCGGGCGTGCGCGCACTCGCGGTGCCGGCGCTGTTGCTCTGGGGCCCGCGCGACCCGATCTTCAGCGATCGCTACCTCGATGACCTGATCGAACGGATGCCGCACGCTCGCGTGCACCGGTTCGAGGGCGCAGGACACCTGGTCGCCGAAGACGCGGACTACGCCGCCGCAGCCCTGATCTGGCTGGGCGAGACCACGTTCGAGCGGGCTCCCGGCGACGAAACCAGCGCGAGCGCAGCTGATGTAGAAGCGGCAGCGGTGCAGACAGCAGTGGCGGAGACAGCCGGGGTTTCTGCCGGGACCGTCTCTGCCGGGGCCGATTCTGCTGGGGCCGATTCTGCTGGGACGGCGGCCGCCTGGGCCGCCACGGGAACGCATCCGCTCTGGCACTACCTGGATGAGCTGCGCGACTTGGACGAGACTGCCCTCGTAGATATGCAGCCGGCGCCGCGCACGGTGAGCTGGCGACTGCTGTCGCGGCGCGTGCGCCAGATCGCCGCCGGCCTCGCCTACATCGGCGTTCGGCCCGGCGACCGCGTCTCGCTGCTCGTGCCGCCGAGTGCCGATCTCACCGCGGTGCTCTACGCCTGCGTGCGCATCGGCGCCATCGTGGTCGTAGCGGATGCCGGCCTCGGCCTGACCGGCCTCACCCGCGCTGTGCGCGGCGCCCGCCCCGACTTTGTGATCGGTGCCGCTCCCGGCCTCATGGCCGCCCGTGCGCTCGGCTGGCCGGGTCGCGTGATCTCCACAGCCCGATACCCGGCCCCGATGAGTCGGCTGCTCGGGGTGGAACACACCCTCGCCGAGCTCATCCGTCTGGGTCAGGCCCGACTCGAAGCCGGTGACGCCCCCGCTCGCGAACCCGCCCCGAGCGACCCGGCTGCTGTTCTGTTCACCTCCGGGTCGACCGGCCCGGCCAAGGGCGTCGTCTACACGCACGGCCAGTTGTCCGCCGTGAGTCGCGCCCTCTTCCTGCAGTACGGCGTGGGTGTCGGTACCGGTCTGGTCGCCGGATTCGCCCCGTTCGCCCTGCTGGGCCCCGCCCTCGGTGCCCGCTCGGTCACCCCCGACATGGACGTTACCGCTCCCAAGACCCTCACGGCCTCCGCGGTCGCCGCTGCCGTCGCCGCGATTGACGCCACGGTGGTCTTTCTCTCGCCCGCCGCGCTCGTGAACGTCGTCGCGACGTCCGAGGCGCTCACGCCCGCCGATCATGCCGCCCTTGCCGGCGTGCAGCGTTTTCTTTCGGCCGGCGCGCCCATCTCCGAAAGCCTGCTCGCCCAGGCCGCGGCGCTCATGCCGGGAGCAACCGCGCACACCCCGTACGGCATGACCGAGGGGCTGCTCATGGCCGACATCACCCTCGAGGGCATTCGGGCTGCAGCCTCGGGTCCGGATGACTCCGCGCACTCCGCCGGGGGAGTGTGCGTTGGGGCATCGACCGCGACCACTCAGATCCGGATCAGCGCGCTCGACGCGAGCGGGGCATCCGTTGGTGAGCTGTCGGAGCAACCCGATGTGACCGGCGAGATCGTGGTGTCGGCGCCGCACGTCAAGGATCACTACGACCGGCTTTGGCTCACCGAACGGGCGTCGCGGCGCGGAGCTGTGCCGGGCGAGCGGTGGCATCGCACCGGCGACGTCGGGCATCTCGACAGTGCCGGCCGTCTGTGGGTCGAGGGCCGGATGCCGCACGTCATCGTGACGCCCGCCGGTGTTATCACCCCGGTCGGCCCGGAGCAGCGCATCGAAATGCTGACCGAGGTTGCCCGGGCCGCCTTCGTCGGGGTCGGTCCGCTCGGCACCCAGCAGCAGGTCGCGGTGATTGAAATCGTGCCGCCGGCCCGCCGGCTGCACCGGGCTCCCGAGCCGCTCGCCGCAGCCGTGCGCGCGGCGGTGGGGTCGTCGGTCGCCGCTGTTCTCGTTGTTCCGGGCCTGCCCACCGATATTCGGCACAACTCCAAGATCGACCGCACTCGACTCTCGCGCTGGGCCACCGGCATCCTCTCGGGTGGTCGCTGGGTCAAGCCATGAGGGTGCTGGTGACCGGTGCCAGCGGGTTTCTGGGCCGCGCGGTCGCTGCCGGCATCAGCGCGGCTGGACACGAGGTACGCACCTTTCAGCGCCGGCCGTCAGGCCTGCCCGGGGTGGAAGACGTGCACGGGTCGATCACCACGCTCGCGGACACGCCCTACGCCGGTCTGGCCTATGCCGTCAGCGGCATGGACGCGGTCGTGCACCTCGCCGCCAAGGTGTCGCTCACCGGTGACCCGGCCGAATTCGAGGCGGTGAACGTGGGTGGTACCGGCGCCGTGCTGCAGGCTTCGAAGGACGCCGGGGTCTCCCGTTTCGTCTACGTCTCCTCGCCGTCCGTGGCCCATTCCGGCAACTCCATCATGGGCTCCGACGCACTGCCGGCCTCACCGGAGCACGCTCGCGGCGATTATGCCCGCACCAAGGCCCGCGCCGAGCTGCTCGCGCTCGCCGCCGACGCTCCCGGATTCAGCGTGGTCGCCGTGCGCCCACACCTGGTCTGGGGCCCCGGCGACACCCAGCTGGTCGATCGCATCGTCGAACGCGCCCGCTCGGGGCGGCTGCCGCTGCTCGGGCATGGCGCGGCGCTCATCGACACGACCTACGTCGCGAACGCGGCCTCCGCCATCCACGCGGCGCTCGATGCGGCCAAACGAGTACACGGCCGGTCCTATGTCATCACGAACGGTGAACCACGCCCGGTCGCGGAACTGCTCGCCGGAATCTGCGGCGCTGCCAACGTGGCGGCCCCGGCCTGGCGGGTGCCGGCATCCGCTGCCCGCGCTGCCGGCTCGCTCATTGAGGCCGTCTGGCGCCGCCGCCCGAGAGTTGACGAACCGCCGATGACCCGGTTTCTGGCCGAACAGCTGTCGACCGCGCACTGGTTCGACCAGCGTCGCACCCGCGCCGACCTCGATTGGACCCCTGCCGTGTCGCTCGACGAGGGCTTCGAGCGGCTCGCCGCGTACTATCGCACCGCCCCCTAGCTTTCTGTTGTCCGGGTCCGGGCCCGGAAACCAGGCCCGCGATAGATCATGGGCCCACTTTCCGGGCCCGGGCCCGGTTGGGTTTGCGCAGCGGCTACGAACGGATGCCGAGGGCCGCGCGCGCCAGTGCGAGCGCCTCCTCGGGTGCGACGCCAAGTTTTCGCGCCTTGTCAGCGAAGGTCACGGCGGCAGCCTGCACCTGTTGCTGAGCGGCCGTTCCGCTCGCGGCAATGAAGGATCCGTTGCGGCCGCGGGTTTCGATGACCTCGTCGCGCTCGAGCTCACGGTAGGCGCGGGCGACGGTGTTTGCGGCGAGCCCCAGATCTTCAGCCAGCCGACGCACGGTCGGTAGTTTGTCGCCCGGGGCCAGATCACCCGAATGCACGGCGGCGAGAACCTGCACCCGCAGTTGTTCGTACGGCGGCGTTGCCGAACGCGGATCGACCAGCAGCATCATGCCGAGGTCTTCGTTCGGCTGCCCGCATCGGGCTGGTCGTTGGGCTCGTCGCCGACGGCCTGGCCGCGCGCGTGTCGGCGCCGGTCGAGCTCGTCGGCCGTCTCGGGCCAGAGGCGGCGCAAGTAGTGTGTCGTGCTGCGATTGCGCAGGCTGGCGAGGCTCCACCCGATGAGGGCCACGAACAGCACCGGGCCCATGATGGTGAACGAGTCGACCAGAATCGCACCGGCCGAGCCCGGAGTGGCCAGCGTGATCGCCTGACTCAAGGTCAGGAACAACACGAGGGTGCTGATGGCGGCGAGGATTCCCGGGATCGACACGAGGCCGCGCAGCGTAGTGCTGCGAAAAGCATCGCTCCAAGCCAGCTCGATGAACGTGCTGGCCGGCTGACCGCGGCCGAGCATCGCACCGGCGGCCGCCCAGGTCAGCAGGCTTGCGGCAGCCGCGAGGGCCAGCAACAGCCCGGCCGGCCAGAGTATTGATCGCACCGACACGTCATCGAACACCCGCTCCGGATTGATCGCGATAACCCCGAGCACGGCAATATAGCTGAGGGTTGCCAGGGCCAGCAGGCCGAGGGAGAACGCGCGGTCGAGCGGCGTGACGTAGTCGCCCAGTCCCGGGGAGACGCTGCGCGCCAGTCGCGGCGCGTCGGGAACCGGAGCAAAAGCCGAGCGGGAATCGCTGAGAATGAGCGCAATCGTGGAGCCGACGGTCACCGCGACCACAATGAACACCCCGCTCCAGGGGCTGCGAGCGCCACCCATCGCGGTCAGGACCGCCACCCCGACCACGAGTCCGGCCACGGACCCGAACACCCCGGCACGTTCCCGGCCGTAGATCCGAGTCGACAGCGTGGTAACGATCTCGGGAACCAAGGCGAGGCCAACCTGCTGGGAGTACGCGTTCAGCATCCGTCGGCGTGGTTCGGCCCGTGCGATATAGATTAAACGGATGCCGAACCCCGCCAAGACCAGAGCGGCCACGACCATCAAGACCGTATCCACGGAACCCTCCCTTTGTATGCGTTTTGTACCAGAGTAGCAATACAAAATCCGGGGCGCAAGGCCGAGTGCTCAGCCGTCAGAACGGCGATTCAGCGCGTCCGTCACGAGCGCGAGCGCTTCGGCAGCACTCAGGCCGAGTTGCTCCATGCGCGCCGCGAAGGAGTCGGCGGCCGCCTGGGCCTGGGCGGCAGCGGCCTCGCCCTCGGGGGCGATGAACGATCCGTACCGGCCGCGCGTTTCAATAACGCTGTCGCGCTCCAGCTCGCGATAGGCGCGGGCGACGGTGTTCGTGGCGAGGCCGAGCTCGGCGGCAAGGGCGCGCACGGTGGGGAGGCGGGTGTCGGGGGGCAGCTCGCCGGAGCGCACCGCGGCAATGACCTGGCCGCGCAACTGCTCAAATGGCGGCGTGCTCGACTGGGGATCGATGGTGAGAAATGAAGTGGGCACGATACCCTCCGTTCAACGTTTCAAGTAATTCTGACCCGCTACAACGGATGATACAACAGCATACCCTTGGTACGTTCTTACGGTATTTTCCCTCCGGCCCGCGTCGGCATCGCTGCGGACGTGCCGGTCGCTAGGCTCGAGCCATGACGCTTCCGGCCGACCTTTCCGCACAGCTGGCCGGATTGTTGCCCACGTTCATCGGTGTTGTGCTGCTGCTGACCGTGGTCGTGACGGTGCTGCGCGGCTATCGCACGCGGCATCCGTTCGCCCCGGCGCTCGCGCTGCTGCGCGGAACGCTGCAGTTGGCCGCGATCAGCCTTATTCTCAGCGGCATCATCAACAATCCTGTCTGGGTCGGCGTGGGTTTGCTCGTCATGTTCGTGGCGGCCATCGCCACGGTCACTCGACGCATCGGTCGATCCCAGTTCGTGCGCGTGGCCGCAGCGATGGGTCTGGGAGTGGGAATCACGCTCACGATCGTGTTCACAACCGGCGCGATCGAATTCTCGCCGCGCTATGTGCTCGCGATCGGCGGCATCATTATCGGCAATGCCATGTCGATTGCCACGCTGACCGGCCGACGCTTCTCGGAAGCGGTCGGCGACCACTGGGACGAGGTCGAGGGCTGGCTGGCGCTTGGAGCCACGCCACGGCAGTCCACCCGCGCGCTCGCCCGGCAAGCCGTCTACTTCGCGATCATTCCCACGACTGACCAGACCAAGACCACGGGGCTCGTCACGTTGCCGGGGGCGTTCGTCGGCGCGATTTTCGGGGGAGCCTCACCGCTGGAGGCCGGACGGTTTCAGATCGTCGTTCTGGCCGGCATCCTCTGCGCCGGGGCACTAGTCGCGGTCACCCTGATGCACCTCATTTCCCCAGTCACCCAGAAACCCCTCCCCTAACCGCGAGAGCGGAAAATTTGTTGCTTCAGCCCGGCTGAAGCAACGTTTTTCCCGCTCTCGCGGGAAGGGGAAGGGGGAAGGGGGAGGGGGAGGGTGGCGGGGCTATTCGATGGAGCGGTGGATCAGGCGGGACAGCACGATCGCGCTGCGGGTGTGGTCGACGTTGGGGGCCAGGCGCACCTTTTCGAGTGCCGCTTCCAGGCCCGGAATGTCCCTGGCGCGAATGTGCACCATGGCGTCGGCGCTGCCGGTGACCGTGCCGGCGTCGACCACCTCGGGTACGCCCGAGAGGATGCGCAGTAATTCGTCGGGGGCTACGGTGCCGCGGCAAAACAGCTCAACGTACGCTTCCGTGCTCATGCCGTCGACGGCCGGGTCGACCTGAATGGTGAAGCTGCGAATCACCTTGTCGGCTACCAACCGGTCGACGCGGCGTTTTACAGCGGATGCCGACAGCCCGACGACCGAGCCGATGTCGCCATAGCCGGCGCGAGCGTTCTGGCGCAACAGGTCGAGAATGCTGTGGTCGAGGTTGTCCATGGGTCGAGTCTAGGGGCGCGGAGTGCGCAAAATTGCGTCGTGGTCATCATTCTCGACGATTTCTTGCGCAGATCAGCGCGAAACGTTGAATCATGCTGTGTGAGACTATGATCGGCGTCCCGGAACGATCAAGGTTGGTTGAGCCGGGCTCTCGTGAGCGACCTGGTCCGCCATTCACCCCGAGTTCTGCTGGTTTGTTCCGAACCACGGATCCCCGAAGGAGCCTCATGTCGATCGATTCAGCCGTCCCCCTTCTCGCCGAAGAATCCGCCGTTCCCGTGCGCATCGCCACCAAGCGCTCGGTTCTCATGTGCAAGCCGCAGTTTTTTACCGTGGTCTACCGCATCAACCCGTGGATGGATCCGGCTCTTCCCACCGACACCTCGCTCGCCGTGGCACAGTGGCAGACGCTCTATGACACCTACATCGGCCTCGGCTTCGATGTGCACCTGATCGACCCGATCGATGGCCTGCCCGACATGGTCTACGCGGCGAACGGCGGCTTCGTCATCGCCAATCAAGCGTACGGCGCCAAATTCACCCACGTGCAGCGTCAGCCCGAGGGCCCCGCCTACATGGACTGGTTCGCAGCCAACGCTTTCGACGTGCGCGTTCCCGTGGAGACCAACGAGGGCGAGGGCGACTTTCTGCTGGTCGGCGATGTCATCCTGGCCGGTACCGGCTTTCGGAGCGACTCGAACAGCCACGCCGAACTCTCCAAGATCGCCGGCCGCCCGGTCATCACCCTGCGCCTGGTCAACCCGAGTTTCTACCACCTCGACACGGCCATTGCCGTGCTCGACCCTGCGACAAGCTCAGGCCGAGGCGAAATCGCCTACCTGCCGAGCGCTTTCGACGCACCGAGCCTGGCCATTTTGCAGGAGAGGTACCCCGACGCTGTGATCGCCACCGAGGAAGACGCCGCTATTCTCGGCCTCAACTCCTACTCCGACGGCTACAACGTGGTCATCGCGGCCCGCGCCAAGAATTTTGAACGCCAGCTGCGTGCCCGCGGCTACAACCCGATCGGCGTCGACCTGTCCGAGCTGCTGCTCGGTGGTGGCGGCGTCAAGTGCTGCACACTCGAGCTGCGCCGATGACCGCGCCCACCGACTCCGCGCGGGCTCACTCCACCCCCACTATTGCCGGTCCCGCCGGCACCGCGACCCAGAAGGAGCACGATATGACCTCGAACCTGACCAACGCGCAGGCCGTAGCCGCAGCATCCGTTTCGCCCGCGGCCGCCGACCTGATTGCGCAAGAGAGCGCGCACGCCGCACACAACTATCACCCGCTCGAGGTGGTCGTTGCGTCGGGTGACGGCGCCTGGGTGACGGATGTTGCCGGTCACCGCTATCTGGATTGTCTCGCCGCGTACTCCGCCGTGAACTTCGGGCACTCCAACCCGGTGCTGCTCGATGCTGCGCGGGCGCAGCTGGGCCGGATCACCCTGACCAGCCGAGCCTTTTACAACGATCAGCTCGGCCCGTTCGTGACCGCCCTGGCCGAACTCGCCGGCAAAGACATGGTGTTGCCGATGAACACCGGCGCCGAGGCGGTGGAATCCGGCATCAAGGTGGCTCGTGCCTGGGGCTACCGGGTGAAGGGCGTTGCGCCCGAACAGGCCAACATCATTGTTGCCGCCGGCAACTTCCACGGCCGCACGACCACGATCATCAGCTTCTCCGACGACGAGTCGGCTCGGGCCGATTTCGGCCCGTTCACGCCCGGCTTTCGCACCGTGCCCTACGGCGATGCCGCGGCGCTCGAAGCGGCGATCGACGAGAACACCGTAGCCGTGCTGCTGGAGCCCATCCAGGGCGAGGCCGGCATTGTCGTACCGCCGGCGACCTATTTGCCGGCCGTACGGGAGATCACCACGCGGCACAATGTCTTGTTCATCGCCGATGAGATTCAGTCGGGCCTCGGTCGTACCGGCTCAACCTTCGCCTGCGATCTCGTCGGCGTCGTGCCCGACCTGTATCTGCTCGGCAAGGCCCTCGGCGGCGGCATCGTGCCCGTCTCGGCCGTTGTCGGCAACAGCGATGTGCTCGGCGTGCTGCACCCGGGCGAGCACGGCTCGACCTTCGGCGGCAATCCGCTCGCGGCGGCTGTCGGTTTGGCCGTGGTGCAGATGCTGGCCACCGGCGAATACCAGCAGCGCGCAACCGAGCTCGGAGCACGCCTGCATGCCGGACTCAGGGGCCTGATCGGCCACGGCGTGATCGCCGTGCGCGGCGTCGGACTCTGGGCCGGCATCGACATCGACCCGGCGCTGGCACCGGGGCGGGAGGTCTGCGAGGCGCTCCTCGAACGCGGCCTGCTGGCCAAGGACACGCACGGCTCGACCATTCGCCTGGCGCCACCGATCGTGGTCTCGGCCGAAGACGTGGACTGGGCCGTCGAGCAGCTGCGCCTCGTGCTCGAAGGCCTGGGCGCGCAGTAGCGCTCGATCGAGTCTCTCGTCGCTGGATGTACGTAAGCTCGGAGGTTTTCGTGCCCGTGCCCGTGCTCGTGCAGGCGGCCCTAGGCTGGCAGCCATGTACACCGACCGGCCCGAAGCCGAACTCCGCACCTATCGCAGCGCACAGGTCGATCCGGCCGATTTCGACGCTTTTTGGGCCGAAACGCTCGCCGAGGCCGAGACGCACGACCTCAATGTCAGGGTCAGCGCGGTTGACGCCGGCCTGGCCACTCTCGATGTGTATGACGTGACCTTCTGCGGCTATGGCGGCCAGCCGATCAAGGCCTGGCTGCGAGTGCCCGCACGCGCTACGGGCCCGCTGCCGACCATTGTGCAGTTTCACGGCTACGGCCGCGGACGGGGCCAGGCCTTTGAGAACCTGCTGTGGGCATCCGCTGGCTTCGCGCACTTCGATATGGACGTGCGTGGGCAAGGATTCGGCGGCAGCACCGGCGACACCGCCGACGAGGCGGGGAGCGGCCCGCAGGCGCCCGGGTTTCTCACTCGCGGCATCGATGTGCGCGAAACCTACTTTTACCGCCGGCTCTACACCGATGCGGTGCGTGCGGTCGCGGCGGCGCGCAGCCTCGATCTGGTCGACGCGACGCGCGTGGGCGTTGTCGGTACCAGTCAGGGCGGCGGCATTGCGCTCGCCGTGGCCGGGCTCGTGCCCGATCTGGCCGCGGTCGTTGCCCGGGTGCCGTTTCTCTGTGACTTTCCACGGGCATCCGTCGTCACCGATGCTTTTCCCTACCGCGAGCTCGGCCAATATCTGGCCACCAACCGGCTGAAAGCGGCGCGCGCCCACGCGGTGCTGGCCTACTTCGACGGCGTGAATTTCGCCAAGCGGGCCACTGCGCCGATCGTGGTCACGGTCGGGCTGATGGATCCGATTTGCCCGCCGTCAACGGTGTTCGCGGCGTTCAACAATTACGCCGGACCGAAGCAGATCACGGTCTGGCCGTACAACGGTCACGAAGGCGGTGCCTGGGAGGACGACGCCCTTGCCCTGCGCGCGTTCCGCGAGCAGCTCGGCTGAGCTGGAGCGCGTTGCGCGAAAGGCACCCCTTCTGCCGAGAGCTTCGGTTGCACCGAACGCTCGGCAGAAAGGGCGATTATCGGTTGGCTACGCGCGCACCGCGGCTTTCCGCACTGGCGTCTTGCGCGCCGGGACGGCGTCGGCCGCGGCGACCAGGGGCACGGCAACGGGCTGAAGCCGGGCGAGCTGCGTGACATGCCCGGGGTTCAGCTCCTCGAGCGCGTTCACGCCGAGCAGCCGCATGGTGCGGGTGATCTGCTCCGACAGGATCTGGATGGTGCGGTCGACGCCGGCCTCGCCGCCGGCCATCAGGCCGTACAGGTAGGCGCGGCCGATCATGGTGAAGCGTGCGCCGAGGGCGACCGAGGCGACGATGTCGGCTCCCGACATGATGCCCGTGTCGAGGTGCACCTCGGTGTGAGCGCCGACCTCGCGCGCAACCTGCGGCAGCAGGTGGAACGGGATGGGCGCGCGGTCGAGCTGGCGGCCGCCGTGGTTTGACAGCGTGATGCCGTCGACGCCGAGGTCGACGAGGCGTTTGGCGTCCTCGAGGTTCTGCACGCCCTTGACGACGATCTTGCCCGGCCACTGCGCCTTGATCCAGGCGAGGTCCTCGAAGGTCACGCTGGGGTCGAACATAGAATCGATCAGGTCGGCAATCGTGCCGCTGGACCGGTCGAGGCTCGCGAAAGAGAGCGGCTCGGTCGTGAGAAAGTTGATCCACCAGTCCGGGCGGGGGATGGCGTTGACGACAGTGCCGAGCGTGAGCGCCGGCGGAATCGAGAAACCGTTGCGCTTGTCGCGCAGGCGAGCCCCGGCCACGGGCACGTCGACGGTCACGAGCAGCGTGTCGTAGCCGGCCTTCGCCGCCCGCTCCACGAGCGCCATTGAGCGGTCGCGGTCCTTCCACATGTAGAGCTGGAACCAGTTGCGGCCGTTCGGGTTGGCGGCTTTCACATCTTCGATCGAGCTGGTCCCCATGGTGGAGAGGGCGAACGGGATGCCCGCCCGAGCCGCAGCATGCGCCCCGGCGATCTCGCCCTCGGTCTGCATCATGCGGGTGAAGCCGGTGGGCGCAATACCGAACGGCTGGGCTACCGGGGCGCCGAGCACGTCCCAACCGGTCGACACGTTGGAGACATCGCGCAGAATCGAGGGGCGAAACTCGATGTCTTCGAAGGCCTGGCGGGCGCGGCCGAGCGAAATCTCGGCTTCGGCAGATCCGTCGGTGTAATCGAACGCGGCTTTCGGAGTGCGCTTCTTGGCGATGGTCCGCAGGTCGTTGATGGTGAGCGCTGCGTCGAGGCGACGCTTCTTCGCGTTGAACTCCGGCGTTTTGAAATTCATCAGCGGAGCGAGGTCTTTGATCCTGGGAATGCGGCGTTGAACCATGGTCGTCCTATCGAGTCGTCGGGGTGGAAGAAGAAGAAGCGAGCTGGGTCTCGGCGTAATATCCCGAGATGTGGGCCTGCACGGCGAGGCGGGCGGCATCCGCTTCACCGGCCATGATGGCTGCGAGAATTCCGCGATGCTCAAGCCTGAGGCGAGCGGATGTGGCCGGCCAGCTCGCGAGCGTCGCCAGACCGGCCCTGGCATAGCCCTCGATGGCGCTGCGCAGACCCGCCATGGTGGCGGTGATCACCTGGTTGCCACTGGCTTGGGCGAGCGAGAGGTGAAATTGGGTGTCGAGGGCGAGGAATTCCGCTTCGGTGAGGGTGGGGGATTCCATCGCGGCGAGGATCTGGGCGCTTTCGGCCAGGTCGACGGCGTGCGTGCGGCAGGCCTCGGCGAGGTCGGTGACGATCGAACCCTCCAGCACGAGACGGGTCTTGACCACGTCAGCCACCTCGAAACCCTGTGCGGCGACTTGCAGGCGCATGAGCGCGGACATGCCGCCGCCGGGGCGCGCAACAATGATCGCCCCGGCCGAGGGGCCGGATCCGACAGCCGTGCGAATGAGCCCCAGAACCTCGAGCACGCGCAGTGCTTCACGCACGCTGGACCGGCCGACGCCGAGATCCGCCGCGAGGGTGCGCTCGGGCGGAAGGTGGTCACCCGGGCTGAGTCGCCCCTCGAGCAGGTCGCGTTCTACGGCGTCGAGAACGACCTGCCAGGCGCGTGGGCCGCTGGGCATATGGGGTCCTCTCGGGTTACGCAACAGTCTTATGTGGTCTGACCACAGGTTACACGAATTGGCGGTGTTTGCGAGCTACAGTTTCAGCCAACCCGGGAGAGACTATGCACGCCGCACCCCAGCTCATCGATATGAAACTGCCCGACGGGCCGGGCGGCAGCGCCGGCCTCAGGGCCGTACTCGCGATCCCGGCGGGCTCCGGGCCCTGGCCGGGTGTGGTGCTCGTGCACGAGGCATTCGGGCTCACCGACGTCATGCGCCGCCAAACCATCAGGATGGCCGAGGCCGGCTACCTCGCGCTGATGCCCGACCTCTTCACCGAGGGCGGAACCCGCAAATGCCTCGTCGCAACCTTTCGGGCACTGTCGTCCGGTGCCGGCCGGGCCTTCGTTGACATCGAGTCAGCCCGGGCATTCCTCGGCCAGCGCAGTGACTGCACCGGTCGCATCGGCGTGCTCGGTTTCTGCATGGGCGGCGGCTTCGCGCTCGCCACGGCCACACGCGGTTTCGACGCCGCGTCCGTCAACTACGGTCAGCTGCCCAAGGACCTCGACGACCATCTGCAGGGTGCCTGCCCGATCGTGGGCAGCTTCGGCGGCACCGACCGCTCCCTGGTTGGCGCTGCGGCCACGCTCGCCTCGTCCCTCGAGCGGCTGAAGATCGAGCACGACGTCAAGGAATACCCCGGCGCCGGACATGCCTTTCTCAACGATGCCGAGTCCGGGCCGCGGGTTCTGCGTCCGGTTCTGAAACGTATTCTCGGTGCGGGACCCGACCCGGTGGCCGCTGCCGACGCCTGGACGCGCATCGAAGCGTTCTTCGGCGAACACCTCGGGGCGTCACAGTAGGCGTCAATGCTCTGTCGACTGATATCCTCCAACAGGAATAGGGGACATCATCGCTAAACGCTCAACCATCATTGCCATTGCCACCGTCGCATCCGTTGTCGCCATCGGCGGCGTGGCCGGCGCGCTCGCGCTGGCACCGCAAGCCGGCTCCGACACGACGCTCACCATGCGCGTCTGGGACGAGCAGGTAGCAAAGTCCTACGAAACGTCATTCGCGGCGTTCGAAACGGCCAACCCGGGTATCACGGTGGCGGTCAACGTCGTGCCGTGGGCTGACTACTTCACCAAGTTGCGCGTCGACGTGGCCGGCGAGACCGCCGACGACGTGTTCTGGGTGAACGCCGGCAACTTTGCCGACTACGCGGTCAACGGCAACCTGGTGAACGTCACGGATGCTCTCGGTGCCGACGCGCAGGCAAACTGGCAGCCCAGCGTCATCAGCCAGTACACCCTCGATGGTGCGCTCTGGGGCGTGCCCCAGCTCGCCGACCCGGGGATCGGGCTGTACTACAACGCGGACCTGCTCGCGGCGGCCGGTATCGATGCGGCAACCGTCGGCGACCTGCACTGGGATCCGGCGGCCGGCGACGACACCCTGCTTCCCGTGCTGCAGAAACTCACGGTCGACGCCAACGGGAACACGGCCGACAGCGCCGATTTTGATGCCTCGCAGATCGTGCAGTACGGCTACAACGCGGCCAACGACCTCAACGCGATCTACCTCAACTATCTCGGCTCGAACGGTGCTGCCCTGCAGGACGGCGACGAATTCGTCTTTGACACGGCTGCGGGCGAGCAGGCGTTCCAGTACGTGATCGACCTGATGAACAAATATCACGTGGCCCCGTCGGCCGCCGACACCAACCTCAACGGCGACTTCTCCCTTGATCAGTTTCTGCAGGGCAAGATGGCGCTCTTCCAGAGCGGTGTCTACAACCTGAGCAACGTGAATGAGGGCGCCGGATTCGAGTGGGGCGTGGCCACGATTCCAGCCGGTCCGGCCGGCGCGATCAGCGTGACGAACGGTGTTGTCGCCGCGGGCAACGCTGCCTCGGCTCACCCCGAGGAGACCCAAAAACTGCTCGAGTGGCTCGGCAGCACCGAGGGTAGCGCGGCTATCGGCGCCGACGGGTCGGCATCACCGGCCGTGATCGGTGCGCAGGCCAGCTACGTCGCCTCCTGGCAGAAACAGGGCGTCGACGTGCAGGCATTCATCGACGTGCTCGACAACGGCACCGTGCAGGCGCCGCGGGGTGCGAAATGGGCCGAGGGGTCGGACGCGTTCAAGTCGACCTTCGCCGAAATGTTTCTCGGCCGTATCCCGGTCGGTGAGGCGCTCCACACCGCGCAGGCCGCCGCAAACGAGGCCATCGCCGAGTGATCGCGCCAGAGTACGAGCGCGGCCGCTAACTCGTTAAGACGACGTTGAGCGGCGGCTCGCCGCGCAGCATCCGTTCAACCTGCTGACGCACGAGCCGAGCCATCCGGGGCAGCATGGCGCTCGATGCGCCGCCAACGTGCGGTGAGACGAGCACGTTGGGCAGCGCGAAGAGCGGATGCCCCGTCGGCAGCGGCTCCGGATCGGTCACGTCGAGCGCAAACCGCAGGCGGCCGCTGGTCGCGTGCGCGAGCACAGCGTCGGTGTCGGCCACGCGACCGCGCGCGATGTTCACGAGCAGGCTGCCGTCACGCATCTGCGAGAGGAATGCGTCATCGACGAGGTTGGTTGTCGCCGTGGTGAGCGGAACGCCGATGACGACGATGTCGGCCTGCGGTAACAGCTCGGGCAGGGAATCGAAGCCGTAGATGATGCCGCGCTCGTCGCTGCGAGCTGTGCGGGCCACGCGAACGACCGTGCTCTCGAAGGCGAGGAGTCGAGATTCGATGGCCTGGCTGACGCCGCCGTAGCCGAGCAGCAGCACGGTGCGGTCGGCGAGACTGGCATGGAAGGCGGGTGCCCACACTCCGGCGTCGGCGGCGCGCACGAAGTCATCGATGCCGCGCTGCGAGGCCAGGATCAGTGCGAGGGCGAGTTCGGCGGTGGAGGTCTCGTGCACGCTCGACGCGTTGGCGTAGACGTGCCCGGCGGGAAGGACCCGGTCGACGCCGTCATAGCCGATGGATTGACTCTGCACGAGCCGGGTGTCGACGCCGGCGAGGTGCGCGAGACGGTCGGTCTTGCCCATGTACGGCGTAACGACGATGTCGAAATACGGGCGGGGAGCCGGGCCATCCAGCGCCCACTCAACGACCTCGACGCCGGCAGGCAGCTCGCCGACCGCCTCGCGCAGCACGGAGTCGGGCAGGCTGACCAGAAGTGTTTCGGGGCTCATCCCCCGAGCCTACTTTGCCCCCGACCTCATTGCCGGGCCCGGGCCCGGTCGCTGGGCCCATGATCTATCGCGGGCCCGCTTTCCGGGCCCGGGCCCGGAACGGTTTGCCGGCGGGCCGGGCGCATGGTGCTGAGCGCAACACCGGCGAATACGATCACACCGCCCACGACCTGCGGTGTACTCAGCTGGGCTCCGAGCACGACGGCAATGATCACCGTGAAGACCGTGATCAGGTTGAGAAAGAGTCCCGCCCGGCCCGGCGGAATGCGTTTGAGCGCGGAATTCCACAGCACATAGGAGCCGATCGAGGGAAAGATCGCGATGAAGATCACGGCCCAGCCGATGGCGGCATCCGCTGGCCAGCTCGTTCCGCCCAGCAGCGCGACCGGTGCGAGCAGCACGGCCACGAACGTGCCCTGCACGGCCGTGGCGGTGATCGGCGGCACAGCCAACCCGCGACCCACAATCGTGTACAGGCTCCAGACCACGATCGCGGCCACCATTAGTAGGTCACCCGTGTTCAGCGACCGTGTGAAAACGGATGCCAGCGCGCCATTCGTGATGATCAGCACGACTCCCACCAGCCCCAACAGCAAACCCGCGATTCCCCGCCAGCTGATGCGCTCGCGCAGTAGGACCGCGGCGAGCACGACCATCACGGCCGGATTCGCCGCGTTGATGAGCGAGGCGGACTGCGGAGACGTGTACTGCAGGGCCGTATAGAGCAGCAGGTTGTAGCCGCCCACGCCGAGTCCGGCCAGCAGCAGCAGGCGCGGCCAGTGCTGCAGCACCTGCCCCCAGCGCGGTTTCTCCACGACCTGGGCGAGGATCAGCAGCGGCACGCAAGCCAATGACCAGCGCAGCCAGGTGAGGTCCACCGGGGATATGGTCTCAACCGCGAGGCTGCCCACGATGTAGTTCCCCGCCCACATGAGCGTGGCGAGCACGAGCGCAATCGTTGCCTTCACGCGGGCTGCACTCCGAATCCGGCGTCCGGGGCGAGGGGGTGGTGGATTGGGCCACGGCGGGCTGGCGGAGAGTGAGTCATTGTGTTCCTGGCGCTGGGTAAACGGTCTCCCTCGACCCTAGACCGGTCGCGGAGTGCGTGGTTTGACTTTACTAGACTGATCGGTATAGTAGTCAGTGACCAGATCGGTCTACCTAGGAGGTACTAAACGTATGTCAGAATTCAAGATCGCCGTCGTCATCTACGAGCCCATCACATCCGACTCCGCACACGTCTACCGCGGCCTCAAGACCGCGCTGGAATTCAAGCAGGCCGGCGATGACGTCGTCGTACTCTTCGATGGATCGGGCGTTGAAACCCTGGCTGCGATCTCGGCTGCCGGACACCCGATGAACCCACTCGCCGTGGCGCTCGAGGACAACATTCTCGGTGCCTGCGGCTTCTGCGCCAAGTCCCACCACGTCGCCGAACCGATTGCGGCTGCTGGCTGGACGTTGCTCACCGACAACAAGGGCGAAGCAAGCATCCGTAATCTGGTTGTAGCCGGCTACCAGATTCTCAACTTCTAGCCCTCGCAACATCCGCATCTCGAGCCTCAAACCACTAGGAGCACCCGTGACCCTGACCGTTCTCCTCGACCTCCGCCTGAAGCCGGAAGCGCGCGCCGACGCGCCGGGGATGTTGCGCGACATCCTGGCCGGCACGCGCTCCTTCGCCGGGTGCCTGGGCGTTGACGTGCTCCTTGACTCCGCCGATGCCGGGCACGTGATTTTGTTCGAGCGTTGGGAGTCCGTCGAAGCGGATGCGGCCTACCGCGCCTGGCGCGTCGGTGACGGTGCGACCCAGCTCGGCTCGCTCCTGGAGGCCGCCCCGACGATCACATCGTTCACAACCGCTAGCGACATTTAGGTCACTGGCCGCAGTCACCCGCAGAACTTACCGAAAGAAGCTCACACATGAACCTCAACACCCTGGATCTGACCAATCGTCGCGGCATCATCACCGGCGCCGGACAAGGCATCGGCCGGGCGCTCGCGCTCGAATTCGGTCGTCGCGGCGGCCACCTGCTCCTCGTGGGCCGCCAGCTGGCCACACTCACTGAAACCGCTCAGCTTGTTGCTGCCGAGGGCGGAACGACCGAGATCCTGGTCGAAGACCTGACTCAGTCGGATGCCGTGGCGCGAGTCGCGGAGGCGGTGGCCTCGTGGAGTGTCGTTGACCTTTTGGTCAACAATGCCGGCAACGTGCGCGCGGGTCGGCTCGACGCGACCAGCGAAGCGGATGTGCACGCGATGATCGATCTGAACCTCACCGCACCGATCCTGCTGACCAAGAGCCTGCTGCCCGCCCTGCGACAGAGCGGAACAGGGCGCGGCAGTATCCTGCTGAACATTTCCAGCGGGATCGCGCTGGTCGGGATGCCGTTCTACTCGATCTACGCCGCCACGAAGTCGGGCATTGCGCAATTCGGCGAATCATTGCGCCGCGAGCTGATCGGAACCGGCGTGCACGTCGCCACCGTGTACCCCGGCGCAACCGACACGGCCATGATGACGTCGCAGAACGCTGGCGCCGATCTCGGCTGGGAGCGCCGATCGCTCGCCGAGGTCATCACCGACCTCATTGCGGCGTTGGAAGCCGGCGAGCATGAGATCAACACCGCGCCGGAGAGTCGCCGGTCCATGCAGGAGCTGAACGTCACCGATCCTCTGGCCGTCGATGCCGCCCTCGCGCCGGGCCTCGAGGCCCTCGAACTCGCGGTGCGCGACCACCGCAGCATCTAAGAGTCACGGCATCTGATCGTCTGAGCGGGCGCGCTGAACACTCGTGCGCCCGCTCAGGCCGCGGGGTCGTATTGCCGCGGCGCGAAAGTTTGTGCCACGAGTGACCGGAGGCTCTCAAGGGATCCGGTGACGAGACCCTGGACCCGCGCCTGCACGAGCACGTTGCCAATCGCCGTGGCCTCGACCGGCCCGGCAAGCACCCTCAGCCCGGTGTGATTCGCGGTGAGTTGGCACAGCAGTTCGTTTAGAGCCCCGCCACCGACGATGTGCACCGCGCTTACGCGAGTTCCCGACAGCTCGGCGGCGAGTCGCAAGGTATGTGCGTAGGCGGCTGCGAGGCTCTCGATGATGCTGCGCACCAAATCGACGTCCGTGCGGGGTGGCCGCAAACCGTGTTCAGCGCAATACTCGCGGATACGCGTGGGCATGTCGCCGGGCGGCAGAAAACGGGCGTCGTCGACGTCGAAGATCGTGACCGGGCCGCTGACGGCGCCGGCTTGAGCAAGCAGGCCGGAGAGTTCATACGAGGACCCGGCCTGATCCCAGGTGCGCATCGACTCGCTCAGCAGCCACAGGCCCATGACATTGCGCAGGTAGCGCACGCGTCCATCGACGCCGCTTTCGTTGGTGAAGTTGGCGGCCCGACTCGCCGCGCTCAGCACGGGGGCGGAAAGCTCGACGCCGGCGAGCGACCAGGTTCCCGATTCGGCAGCCGAGTACGCTCATTGGCTATACCGCCGTGGACCTGCTGCTGCGCGAAGCGCAGGGCGGAGCCGACTTCGAGCACGAACAGATCGTGTTCCAGCCCGAACTCGTCATTCGCGAATCCACCGCCCCGTAGCCTGTGTGTCCGGGCCCGGGCCCGCTCTCTGGGCCCGTGATAGATCATGGGCCCAGTTTCCGGGCCCGGGCCCGGGCAATAGAGAACGGGGGAGCTAGCGTGGGGCCGTGGCCTCGACGATCGCGATCTCGCGCGTGGCCGTCTCTCGGTTGCGTTCCGCGGCCCGGTCGCGCGCTTCACGCATATCGATACCGGTCTCGCGGGCGCTTCGGTCATCGGCCTCGAGGGGGATCGCATCGACCAGCACGGGCGCGCCACCGGGCACCGCAGCGCCCCCGAGAACGAGAGCGCCACCGGGCACGGGTGTGCCTCGCCGCGCAGGGGCGCCGCGGCCGTCGCCGCTGTGGCGCACGAGCAGTCGGGGGGTGCTGAACGGATGCACGTGCAACCGAAGCCGACGATAACGCACCATCCAGAACAGTACGGCCGCGGCGGCCAGCAGGCCGGAAGCCGCAGCAAGCCCGAGAGCCCAGCGCGGGCCGAAGTAGTCGGCCACCCAGCCGACCAGCGGGGCGCCGAGTGGCGTTCCGCCGACGAAGATGGCCATGTAGAGCGCCATGACGCGGCCGCGCATCTCGGGCCGGGTCGTGGTTTGCACGTAGGCGTTCGCGGTTGTCATGAGGGTCAGTGACGACAAGCCGATCAGCGTGAGAGATATGGCGAAACTGGTATATGTCGGCATGACCGCGGCCAGGGCGCAGGAGAACCCGAACAGGGCGGACCCGCCCACCACGAGACGCAGCCGCGCCCGGCTGCGACGAGCAGCGAGCAGAGAACCGATCACCGCACCGATGGCCATGATCGAACTGAGCAGCCCGAACTCGGCGGCGCCCCGGCCGAACTCAATCGTGGCCATGGTCGAGGTGAAGATGGCGAAGTTCAACCCAAAGGTGCCGATCAGAAAGACGGCGATCATGACGACGACAATGTCGGAGCGGCCGCGCACGTAACGAAACCCGGCCATGAGCTGACCGCGTTCCCGGCTCGCTTTCGGCGGCTGCCGCAACTGCTTGGTGCGTAGCAGGGTCATGGCGAAGACCGTCGCGGCGAAGGTGATTGCGTTGATCATGAACACCCAGCCGGCTCCGACGGCCACGGTGAGCAGCCCGGCGGCTGCAGGTCCGATAAGACGGGCGCCGTGGAACGACGCTGAATTGAGGGCGACCGCGTTGGACAGTTTGTCTTCGGAGACGAGTTCGGAGACGAAGGTCTGTCGAGCCGGCGCGTCAATCGCAGCGACGACGCCGAGGCCGAGGGCGAACAGGTAGACATGCCAGAGTTGGGCGATATCCAGAACGGTGAGAATGCCGAGCCCGAGTGCCAGGAGACCCATCAGGGTCTGGGTCAGGATCAGTAGCTTGCGCCGATTGAATCGGTCGGCGATGAGCCCCGACCAGGGCATGAGCACGAGCTGCGGACCGAGCTGCAGAGCCATCGTGATGCCGACCGCCGTCGCGTCATAGTCGGTCAACTGGGTCAGAACGATCCAGTCCTGCGCGGTGCGCTGCATCCAGGTGCCGATGTTTGACACCAGAGCTCCGGCGAACCAGATGCGGTAATTGACGACGCTCAGGGAGCGGAACATGGCACTCAACTGTCGGCGAGCTCCTTCATGATCAGGGTCGCGGCGGCGAGAATACGGTGCTGCTCGGGGCTGAGCTGGGCGACACGATGCACGAGCCAGGCATCTCGGCGCTTGCGCGTCTCCTGCATGATCGCGGCGGCGGCATCCGTTGTTGACAGGACGACCTTGCGCCCATCAAGCGCTGAATCGGTGCGCGAGACCAGCCCGGCGTCGACGAGGCACTTGACGGTGCGGGTCATCGAGGGCGGGGTGACCCGCTCAAAATCGCTGAGCTCGGTGAGCGTCAGTGGACCGTGCAGGTAGAGCACCCCGAGCGCCGAGAATTGCCCGCTACCCAATTCGTTGTCAGCCTTTTGCTGGCGCAGTCGGCGTGCCAGGCGGCCGTTGGCGAGCCGAAATTCGTGGCTGAGTTCGGCGGTGTCGGCTTCCACGACGTTCGGCGCGCCCGGCGTGGCGGCGGCTGGCGTGGCGGCGGCTGGCGTGGTTGTGACGCCCCGTGCCGGGGAGTTGGGAGGTGTTCGGGATTCCATATATGTTTAGCATAGCAAATTAGCCTTGCTAAGTATATGAGTTTCGCGCCATGGGCGGGGCCGAACAGGGCAGACTGGCTGTGTGCCTACATATACGGATGCCTCTGGCCTGGTTGTCACTTATTACGTCTGGCCGGTCGAGGCCGCGCGAGCCGTGATTCAAATCGCGCACGGCGTCGGCGAACACGCCCAGCGCTATGCCGCGCTCGCCGCCGACCTCAACCGAGCGGGATACACCGTCTATGCCGACGATCACCTCGGCCACGGTCAGACCGGACTCGCTCAGCACCGCGGCGACCACACGAAACTCGGCCGGCTCGGCGCGGGTGGGCTGCGCGCGGCTGTAGCCGGCGTGTATCAGTTGAGCGGGATCATCCGCTTAGAGCACCCGAACCTGCCACTCGTGTTGCTCGGGCACAGCTGGGGATCGTTCATGGTGCAGATGATCGTGAACAAACATGCCGCCGAATATGACGCCATCGTGCTCTCCGGTACCGCGTACCGCTGGCCGGGCTATCTCGATGGGGGCGACCTCAACCGCAAACACCACACGCTCGGCACGACCGGTGTCGAGTGGCTCAGCCGCGACCCGGCCGTCGCGCAGGCCTTCGTGGCCGATCCGCTGACCACGGCTACGCCACTGGCGCAGCTGTTCGGCATTCGAGAGGCAGCCCGCCTGTTCGGTCGGCCCGCCCGTGATCTGCCCAGCGACGTACCGGTGCTCCTGCTCGTCGGCGGAGACGATACCGTCGGCGGGGAGCGCAGCGCGCTCAAGCTGGCCAATGCCTATATTCAGCGTTCCGGTCTGCGGGATGTGCGCTTGATCGTGTATCCGGGTGCGCGGCACGAAGTCTTCAATGAGACCAACCGCTCTGAGGTGATCGGCGACCTTGTGGCCTGGCTTAGCGAACACCTGCCACCCACGCCGTAGGCTGGTTTCATGCATGGTGAATATAAGGTTCCGGGCGGCAAGCTCGTCGTCGTTGATCTCGACGTCGTCGACGAAGTCATAACCGACTTTCGACTGGCCGGAGATTTCTTTCTCGAACCCGATGATGCCCTCGAAGACATCAACGCTGCGGTGACCGGTCTGCCAGCTGGCAGCTCGGCGGCCACGATCGCATCCGCCGTGCGCGGTGCGTTGCCAACCGGCGCGATTCTGCTCGGTTTCTCACCGGAAGCCGTTGCCGTTGCCATTCGCCGATCCCTGGCCCAGGCGAGCACCTGGCGGGACTACGACTGGCAGATCATCCACTCGCAGAAGCCTGTCGCGCCCGTTCTGCAGATGGCCCTCGACGAGGTGCTCGCGACCGAGGTCGGCGAAGGTCGCCGGCAGCCCACCCTGCGCATCTGGGAGTGGACCGAGCCGGCCGTCGTCATCGGCAGTTTTCAATCGCTCAAGAACGAGGTCGACCCGGAGAACGCTGCCAAGTACGGCTTCACCGTGGTGCGGCGCATCAGCGGTGGCGGTGCCATGTTCATGGAGGCCGGCTCCGTCATCACCTATTCGATCTATGTGCCGACCGACCTCGTGCAGGGCATGAGCTTCGCCGACTCCTACGCGTTTCTCGACGAATGGGTCATTACCGCGCTCAAATCACTCGGCATCGATGCGTTCTACCAGCCGCTGAACGACATTACGAGCCCGTCCGGCAAGATCGGTGGGGCCGCGCAGAAGCGCCTCGGCAGCGGTGCCGTGCTGCACCACGTCACCATGAGTTACGACATGGACGGCGACAAGATGGTGCAGGTGTTGCGCATCGGCCGGGAGAAGCTCAGCGACAAGGGCATTACGAGCGCCGCAAAGCGTGTGGACCCGCTGCGCAGCCAGACCGGCCTCAGCCGCGCCGCCATCATCGACCGGATGAAAGAGACTTTCACCGGCCTCTATGGCTCCACCGAGGGCGACGTCACCGCCGAGGAATACGCCAAAGCCACCGAGCTGGTCGCGAACAAGTTCAGCACGGAGGCCTGGTTGGCCCGGGTGCCCTAAAGCCGCGCGCAAAGGCAAACAGCGAACCAGCACGCCGCGCACAACGGATGCCGGGACCGGCAGCGCGCGCGCCTACCGTCCGCGGGTCAGCAGATCCTGATATTCGGCGTGCTGGTCGATCCAGCGCGCCACATACGAGCAGTCCGGCGCGACGGGCAGATCGCTGCGCACGCGCACGTCGTCGAGCGCCTGCTCGACCAGAATGCTCGCCAAACCGTGTTGACGCTGGGCCGGATTGACCTCGGTGTGCGTGAAATGCACGGCGGTGGCCGTCGTGACGTAGTCAGCAAGCCCCACGGTCTCGTCGCCGAGCAGCACCGTGTAGCGGCTTTGTGCGGGGTCGTGGCGCACCTGCACCGTGCCGGCTTCGGCCAGATCTTGCGAGTGGATGGTCGTCGATTCAGCAGTCATCCCGACAGACTAAGCGGATAGGTGGCGTGCAGGCTGAAAGAATAGACAAATGCCAAACGCGTGGACACCGACCAGCCCGAGCCGTGTCATTCACGCCAACAACCTTGAGGTGCTGCCCAGCCTGCCCGATGGCGCTTTCACCCTGATCTATCTCGACCCGCCGTTCAACACCGGTCGATCCCAGAAACGGCAAAGCACCACCTCGGTGCGCTCGGTCGCTACCGACGGCTCGCACGCCGTCGGCACGATCACGGGATTTAAGGGGCAGCGCTACGAACGCATCAAGGGTGACCTGCTCGGCTATGACGATCAATTCGAAGACTATTGGGCTTTTCTCGAGCCTCGCCTGATCGAGGCATGGCGGCTGTTGGCCGATGACGGCACGCTCTACCTGCACCTCGATTACCGCGAAGCGCACTACGCCAAGGTGCTGCTGGATGCCCTGTTCGGCCGGGAGTGCTTTCTCAACGAGCTCATCTGGGCGTACGACTATGGCGCGAAATCCAAGAACAAATGGCCCACCAAACACGACACGATTTTGGTCTACGTTAAAAACCCGGCCCGATACTACTTCGACTCGACCACGGTCGACCGGGAGCCGTACATGGCACCGGGTCTGGTCACGCCCGAAAAGGTGGCCAAGGGCAAGCTGCCCACGGATGTCTGGTGGCACACGATCGTCTCGCCCACCGGCAAGGAGAAAACCGGTTACCCCACCCAGAAACCGATCGGAATCCTGCGCCGCATCATCCAGGCGTCGAGCCGCGAACACGACTGGGTGCTCGATTTCTTTGCCGGCAGCGGCACGACCGGAGCAGTCGCGGCCGCGCTCGGCCGCCGCTTCCTGCTGATCGACCAGAACCCCGAAGCACTCGCGGTGATGCGCGCTCGCTTCGATTCGGTTCCGGACGTTGAATTTCTGGAGATACCCGCTCAACCCGAGGAGAACACATGAAGTTTCGCATTTTCACCGAGCCCCAGCAGGGCGCCAGCTACGACGACATTCTGGCGATCGCGCAGGCCACCGAGCGGCTCGGCTTCGACGCCTTCTTCCGCAGCGACCACTACCAGGTCATGGGCGACGGCGACGGCCTGCCTGGCCCGACGGATGCCTGGACCACCCTGGCCGGGCTGGCCCGCGAGACAACACGCATCCGCCTGGGGACCCTCGTCTCTTCGGTCACGTACCGGCCGCCGGGAATTCTTGCCATTCAGGCGGCGCAGGTCGACCAGATGTCGGGTGGGCGGGTGGAACTCGGGCTCGGCACCGGCTGGTTCGAGCAAGAACACCTCGCCTATGGCATTCCCTTTCCGGCCAAGCGGTTCGGCATGCTCGAGGAACAGCTCGAAGTGATCACGGGGCTCTGGAACACCCCGGTCGGGGCTCGGTACAACTTCGCCGGCGAGCACTATACCCTCGTCGATTCGCCGGCGCTGCCGAAGCCCACGCAAACCCGGGTTCCGGTGATCGTCGGTGGTGGCGGGGCCAGGCGCACGCCGAAACTCGCCGCCCGCTTTGCGACCGAGTTCAACCTGCCGTTTCCAGACTTCGCAGACATCTCTGCCAAATACGACGGCGTGCGCGCGGCCTGCGTGGCCATCGACCGCGACCCGGCCGAGTTGACCTATTCGGCAGCGCTGATCGCCGTCGGTGGGCAGAACGAGGCCGAGTTCGCCCGCCGGGCGGCCGCCGTCGGTCGCGAGCCGGCCGAGTTGCGTGAGCACGGCCTCGCCGGTACCGCCGCCGAGATCGTCGACCGGCTCGGCAGCCTGGCCGATGCCGGCGTGGAGAGCGTCTACCTGCAGATCATGGACCTCTCCGACCTCGAGCACCTGGAGTTCTTGGCGGCCGAGGTGGTTCCGCACCTGAGCTGAGGCGCAGGCCGCGAGACCTGATGTGGCGGCCGGCGTCAGGACCCCGCGTGTGCCGTCCGAATGTGCGCCGCGTACATGCGCCCGCTGTCTTTCACCGTGCGTTCGAGCGTTTTGTAGTCGACCCGCACGATGCCGAACCGTTTCTCGTAGCCGTAGGACCACTCAAAGTTGTCCAGCAGCGACCAGACGAAGTACCCGCGCACATCGGCGCCGGCCGCGATCGCTTCGCCCATTTTATTGATGTGCGCCACGATGTACTCCGTGCGTTCCAGGTCGTGCACACCGCCGTCGGCGCTCACCGTGTCGTCGTAGGCCGCGCCGTTTTCGGTCACGTAGAGCGGCGGCAGCCGGTCATACTCCTGGCCCAGCCGCACCAGCAGCAGTCGCAGGCCGTCGGGGTTGACCTCCCAGTCCATTGCGGTGCGCGGCAGGTCCCGGCTCGGAAAGCTGATGTATTCCGAGCCGATCCATGGTGACCCGACCGGTCGGGTGGCGCCGCCGGCGTGGCCATCGCCCGCTGTGGCATCCGCATGCCCGCTCACGAGGTCATCGTGGTAGTGGTTGACGCCCAGAAAATCCAGCGGAGTACCGATGATCGCCAGGTCGTCGGAGCGGATGACTTCGGCCAGACCGAACGGCTCCAGATCGCGCAGGGTGTCTTTGGGGTAGGCGCTGCGCAGCAACGGGTCGAGAAAGATGCGGTTCGCGAGCGAGTCGAGCCGCCGAGCCGCCTCGATATCGACCGGGTCAGCGGCATCGCGCGGAACAGCATTGGTGAGATTGAGGGTGATACCGAGGTGCTCTGCCCCGGATGAGCGCAGCGCGTTCACCGCGAGCCCGTGCGCGAGGTGCTGGTGATGCACCGCGGCGACGGCCGCCCGACCGTTTTGCCGACCAGGCGCGTGCACGCCCGATCCGTAGCCGAGCAGCGAGGAGCAGAACGGTTCGTTGAACGTGGTCCAGTGGGTGACCCGATCGCCGAGCGCGGAGTAGACATCCGTTGCGTAGTCGACGAAACGGTAGGCGGTGTCGCGGTTGGCCCAGCCGCCCTGTTCTTCGAGCGCCTGCGGCAGGTCCCAGTGGTACAGGGTGAGCCAGGGCAGGATGCCGGCGCCGAGCAGCTCGTCGACGAGTCGGGAGTAGAAGTCGAGTCCCTCCGGGTTCACGGCCCGATCACCCGGGCGAACCCGCGCCCAACTAGTGGAGAACCGGTAGGAGTCGAGGCCGAGCGAGGCCATGAGGCCCACATCGGCGGGCATCCGGTGATAGTGGTCCACGGCTGTTTCCAGGTCGTCGCCGCCCGCGATGGCGCCCGGTACGCGCGCGAAGGCATCCCAGATTGAATCCTCCTTGCCGCCGGCGTGGCCGGCGCCCTCGATCTGCGCGGCGGCGGTGGCCGACCCCCAGATAAATCCGTGCGGCCAGCTGAACGGTGTGGGTTTGATCTGCGACATGACGTCACGCTACCCTGCTGCACCGGGTTCAACCAGTTATTGGCGTCACGTGTTGCCCCCTTTGCCGGGACGGACTCAGGACTCTGCGAGGCCACGCGGCTAAGCTCGAATCATGCTGCAGAACAACGAACCCACGGAGGCCGACCAGCGCCGCCTCCGCCGCCGGTTTCTGGTCGGCGTCATCATCGTCGGAGCGCTTGTGGCCCTCGCGGCGGTCGCGCTCTATCTGACCGCGGTCCTGAACGCCTAAGCGGCACCCCAAACCAAACCGAACGAAACCCGAACGAAGTGAGTACATTGTGCAGTTGACCCGATGGCAGCGAATCGGCCTGACGTCGGCCGTGGGAGCAGTGCTCGCAGTCGGCGCGACCGCGCTGGTCGTGCAGGCCGTCGAGGGCGCCTCGACCCCGGTGAACTCGGCACGGCCCACGGATGCCGCCACCCCGGCCGCAACGGATGACCCGGCGCGCGCCACCCCGACCGACCCGGCTGCCGCGGTCGCTGTGGAGCCGCCTGCCGAGCCGACGGCCGAGCCCGAACCGGCACTCGACGACTCCGTTACTGTGCAAATGGACTACGCGCTCGCCCACTGGAAGCTGGAAAACTACAACACGGCCGAGTGGGGCGTGCTCGGCGAGAACGACTGCGTCAATTTCGCCAGCCAGATCATGATCGCGCGTGGCTGGACCATGGACGACGTCTGGTCGAGTCCGAAAAACGGCAACGCCTACGACGCCTCGGCGGCCTGGCGCAGCTCCACCGCCTTCATGAACTACCTCAAGTCAACCGGCAAGGCCACGGCCCTGACCGATCAGCAGCGCGACCAGGTTAAGGTCGGCGACATCGTGCAGTTCGACTGGGACAACAGCGGCGACCGCGACCACACCGGCATCGTCACCAAGGTTGAGCGGGTCGGCGACACCATCTCGATTTCATTTGCCGGGCACACCCTGGACTCCGATTACCGCTCGGTCGACACCGCGATCACGGTGGACCACCCGGGCGGAACCGCGTACTACTGGAGTGTTCCGTAGCCCGCAGGTGGCGGTAGCGCCGCCGCCGGCGATTTGCAGGCAGCGGGCGAACACCTAAGCGATAGCGTCGTCGACGATGGCCTTCGCCTCGGCCTGTACGCGGGCGAGGTGGTCGACCCCGAGAAAGGACTCGGCGTAGATTTTGTAGACGTCTTCGGTGCCGCTGGGCCTGGCCGCGAACCAGGCGTTCTCGGTCGTGACCTTTACGCCGCCGATGGCCGCTCCGTTGCCCGGCGCCACGCTGAACGCCCCGGTGATTTTCTCGCCCGCGAGCTCGGTGGCCGTGATCATCGAACCGTCCAACTTTGCCAGTGCGGCCTTCTGCGCCGGCGTGGCCGCGGCATCCACTCGGGCATAGGCGGGTGCACCGAAGTGCGCGGCCAGCTCTTCGTAGCGCTGGCTCGGTGTCTTGCCGGTCACCGCGAGAATCTCGGAGGCCAGCAGAGCGAGCAGAATGCCGTCCTTGTCGGTGGTCCAGACGGAGCCGTCGAACCGCACGAAGCTCGCGCCGGCGCTCTCTTCGCCGCCGAAAGCCACGGAACCGTCGATGAGGCCGGGTACAAACCACTTGAAGCCCACCGGAACCTCCCACAGGTCACGGCCGAGAAAGCCGGTGACCCGGTCGATCATCGTGGACGAGACCAGGGTCTTGCCCACCGCGGCGTCGGGCTTCCAGCCTTCGCGGTGGCTGTACAGGTAGTCGATGGCGACGGCCAGAAAATGGTTCGGGTTCATCAGACCGCCGTCGGGCGTGACGATGCCGTGCCGGTCGGCGTCGGCGTCGTTGCCGGTGAGAATGTCGTACTCGTCTTTGTGAGCGACAACGGATGCCATCACCGAGGCACTCGACGGATCCATCCGGATCTTCTCGTCCCAGTCCAGAGTCATGAATCGCCAGGTGGGGTCAACGGTGGGGTTGACCACGACCAGGTCGATCTCGTAGCGGTCGCGGATAGCACCCCAGTAGCCCACGCTCGCGCCGCCGAGCGGGTCGGCCCCGATGCGGATTCCGCTGGTGCGGATGGCCTGCATATCGATGATGTTCTCAAGGTCGTTCACGTAGTTGCCGCGAAAGTCGTAGGTCTCCACGGCGCTCGGCTCGCTCATCAGCACGCCCACCAAACCGCCGGCGATGAGTTCGTTGGCCCGGTTCGCGATCCAGGAGGTGGCATCGCTGTCGGCGGGTCCGCCGTGCGGCGGGTTGTACTTGAACCCGCCGTCCATCGGCGGGTTATGGCTCGGGGTGACGACGATGCCGTCGGCCAGGTCGCCGTGCTCGGCTCGGTTGTACGCCAAAATCGCGTGCGACAGCGACGGTGTCGGTACGTAGTCGTCGAACTCGTCCACCAGCACGCGCACGCCGTTGGCGACGAGCACCTCGAGGGCGGTGGTGTACGCCGGGCCGCTGAGGGCGTGCGGGTCGGTGCCGATGAAGAGGGGGCCGGTGATTCCCTGACCGGCGCGGTACTCCACGATCGCCTGCGTTGTCGCACTGATGTGATCCTCGTTGAACGCGGTGTTCAATGAACTACCGCGATGCCCGGACGTGCCGAAAACGACCCGCTGGGCCGGCACCGCGACATCCGGTTTCAAGTCGTAGTAGGCCTTGATCAGAGAATCAACGTCGATCAGATCAGATTCCAGGGCTGGTGTTCCCGCGCGTTCGCTCATGATCACAGTCTGGCACCCCCAGTAGGCTGAGAGCCATGCCCGACTCGCCGAATCCGCCCAAATCTCAGACGTACAGTTATCTCGGCCCGGCCGGCACGTTTACCGAAGCGGCGCTCGCGCAGGTTGCCGAGGCGCGCGACCAGATCTGGCGCCCGGTCAATAACGTCGGTGAAGCCTTCGCCGACGTCATAACCGGCCGCAGCGTCGCCGCGATGATCGCCATTGAGAATTCGGTCGACGGCGGCGTCACCGCCACCCAGGATGCGCTCGCGAGTGTGCCGAATCTGCGCATCATCGGTGAATACCTCGTGCCGGTGAATTTCGTGCTCGTGGCCCGGCCCGGCACGGTTCTGGCCGATGTCCACGTCATCAACGCGCATCCGGTCGCCTACGGGCAGTGCCGCAACTGGCTTGAACGTACGCTGCCCAGCCACGGTCATATCCCGGCCTCCAGCAACGTCGCCGCCGCTTCTGCGTTGTTGGACAACGACCAGGCGGATGCCGCGATCGCCCCGCCCGGCATCGACAAGCACCACGACCTCGTCGTGCTCGCCTCAGCGATCGGTGACAACCCGAACGCGGTCACCCGGTTCGTGCTCGTCGCCCGCACCGCCGAACTGACCGTGCCGACCGGAGCCGACAAGACCAGCCTCATTATTGAGCTGCCGAGTGACCGCTCGGGCGCCCTGCTCGAGATGCTCGAGCAGTTCGCTACCCGCGGCGTCAACCTCAGCCTGATTCAGTCCCGGCCGATCGGCGATTCCCTCGGCCGCTATCGCTTTGTCGTCGACGCCGACGGGCATATTCTCGACGAACGTGTAGCCGACGCGCTGCTGGGTCTTCGGCGCTTCAGTCCGAAGGTGATCTTTCTGGGATCGTATCCGCGAGCTGACAAACGCCCCATCGAATTCACCCCTCGCTACGACGACGGCATTTTCATCGAGGCGCGGGACTGGTTGCGCGGCCTAATCGCGGGGGAGCCGGCCGAGTAGAGCCGGCCCGGTCGTTCCGCTCAGCTGTCCGACTCAGCGGGCACGCGCACGATCAGCGCACCGGCATCGGCGTGCAGCCGAACCTTGCGGACCAGACCGAATTCATCGCCGTCGAGCTCGAAGTCCTGCGCGTGTTCGAGTGCGATCCGAATATCGGCCCCGCGCAGGGTCGTCATGACCCGCTCGTTCGACGACTCCGTAGCGGCAATCATGCGCCGGCCCACCGCCGAGCGCCGCAGCACCCCGTTCTCCCAGGTCACCCGGCGCCAAATGGTTAGCCAGCCGAACAAGCCCTTGGGCTGCAGCACGGCAATGTCGAGAATGCCGTCATCGAGACGCGCATCGGGCAAAAACTGCAGGTTGCCCGGCAGTAGTCCGCAGTTGGCCACGAGAATGGCGCTCACCTGCGCCGGCCGGTCGGTTCGGCCCGCAACGCTGTAGCGGATGCGAAATGGCCTCGCCTTCGGCAGCGCCCGCGCCACACCGTCCACGTAGGCGAGCCACCCCACCTGCTTCTTCAAATCGTCACTTGTGTGCGCAATCATCTGCGCGTCGAGGCCAAGCCCGGCCATGACCAGAAAGACGTGTTCCTCTACGGCGCCGGACTCGGTGGTCACGCTCGCCACTCCGAGGTCGATGGGCTTGTCCGCGCCGCTGAAGGCGATCGTGGTCGCGGCGTCGATACTCCCGAGCGGCAGCAGCAAATTGCGGGCCAGTAGATTGCCGGTGCCCGACGGCACGATCGCCATGCGCACGCCGGAATCCCGCAGCGCCTCGGCCACCGCCCGCACCGTGCCGTCGCCGCCCGCAGAGACCACCATCGCGGCGTCCGCATCGAGGGCCCGTTGGGTGGCGGCTTGGCCGACATCGTCGACGCTCGTTTCAAACCACTGCGTTTCGGCCCACCCGGCGGCTCGTGCGGCCGCGTCTACGCTCGCGCGCAGCTTGTCGAGGTCGACTTTCACTGGGTTGTACACGACGGCGGCGTGCTGATTGAGGTTTCCGGAGGCGCTCACGAGGCCTAGGCTACTGGGTTGCCCTCGCGATTGCCCGTCGGCGCGCACTTGTAGACTGGCCGGGTGATTGATCCGGTGCTGTTACGCGAAAACCCTGACCTCTTCAAGCGTTCGCAGGAGGCCCGTGGCGACTCCGTTGAGGCGGTGGATGCCGCGCTCGCCGCCGACGCCGAACGCCGTTCCACGATTACCGCATTCGAAGATCTGCGGGCCGCGCAGAACGTCTTCGGCAAGCGCGTGGCCGCGGCGCCCGGCGCAGAGAAGAAGGCTCTCGTTGCCCAAGCGCAGAGCCTCGCCGCCGAGGTGAAGGCTGCCGGAGTCGTGGCCGGCGAGGCCGACGCCCGCTTCACCGCGATCGTCAAAACCATCGCGAACCCGATCATCGACGGCGTTCCGGCCGGCGACGAGGCCAACTTTGCCACCCTGCGCACCCACGGCGACGCCCCGGTGTTCGATTTTGAGCCGCGCGATCACCTGGAGCTGGGCGAACTGCTCGGCGCCATCGACATGGCGCGCGGTGCCAAGGTTTCCGGAACCCGCTTCTACTTTCTGAAGGGTATCGGCGCCCGCCTCGAGATCGCCCTCATGAACATGGCGCTTGACCGGGCGCTCGAAGCCGGCTTCGTGCCGCTCATCACCCCCACCCTCGTGCGCCCCGAGATCATGGACGGCACCGGTTTTCTCGGCGAACACAATGACGAGGTCTATTACCTGCCCGCCGATGACCTCTACCTCACCGGCACCAGCGAGGTCGCGCTCGCCGGGTATCACAAAGATGAGATCCTCGACTTGTCCGAGGAACCCCTGCGCTACGCCGGCTGGTCCACCTGCTACCGCCGTGAAGCGGGTTCGGGCGGAAAAGACACCCGCGGCATCATTCGTGTGCACCAGTTCAACAAGCTCGAAATGTTCACCTACGTACTGCCCGAAAATGCCGCGGCCGAGCACGACCGTCTCGTCGCCCTGCAGGAGGGCATGTTGCGCTCCCTCGGCCTCAGCTACCGCGTGATCGACGTCGCCGCCGGTGACCTCGGATCGAGCGCCGCCCGCAAGTTCGACATCGAAGCCTGGGTTCCCACCCAGAATGCCTACCGCGAGCTCACCAGCACGAGCAACTGCACCACGTACCAGGCGCGCCGGCTGGACATCCGCTATCGCACCGAATCGGGTAAGACCGCGCCGGTCGCCACCCTCAACGGCACACTCGCGACCACCCGTTGGCTCGTCGCCATGCTGGAAACTCACCAGCAGGCGGATGGCTCGGTGCGCGTTCCCAACGCGCTCCAGCCGTACCTCGGCGGCCTTGAGGTGCTCACGCCCCTTCCGGTGCGGGGCGCGAAGTGACCAACGATATGACCGCCGCCCAGACGACCGCTGGCGCGCCATCCGCTGCCGTGACCTCTCAACCGTGGCTCGTTGCCCTCGATATTGACGGCACCACCATGCACGAAGACGGGTCGATCAGCCAGGCCGTGATCGATGAGGTCACCCGGCTGGCCGCGGCCGGCCACGAGATCATGCTGGCGACCGGGCGCTCGGCTGCCGCCGCACTGCCGGTGCTCGACCGGCTCGGCATTTCGCCGCGCTATGTGGTCTGCTCCAACGGCGCCATCACCATGCACCGAGACGCTTCGGCTCCCATGGGCTACCGGCGCGAATGGGTGGAAACCTTCGACCCGAGCGACGTGCTCGTGTCGATTCGCGCGCACCTCGGCGCCGCCCGGTTCGCGGTCGAAGACGAGCACGGTTTTTACCGTTACACCGAGCCGATTCCCGATGCCACCATCGGTATGGATAGCGAACGGGTCGATTTCGACGAACTGCTCAAGCACCGGGCAACGCGCGTTGTCGTCATCTCGCCCGACCACGACATGGAAGATTTTCTCCGCGTCGTGGAACGCATGGGACTGAATCGGGTGAGTTACGCGATCGGCTGGACTGCGTGGCTTGATATCGCCCCGGATGGTGTAAACAAGGCGACCGCTCTGGAACGGGTACGCCGCGAGGTCGGGGTTCCCCGTGACCGGGTCATGGCCGTCGGCGACGGCCGCAATGACATCGACATGCTCGAGTGGGCCGGCGAATTCGGTCGGGGAGTGGTCATGGCCGAGTCGCCCGACGACGTGCTGGCGGCGGGCTCCGAGATCACCGGCACCGTAGAACTCGACGGACTCGCCACGGCCTTGCGCACGCTCTAACGGGCATCCAGCCGTCTTTCAGCTTGCGCTGTCACTCTGCTCTGTCAGCCTGCGTCGTCTGCCATCAGCTAGAATCGGGCCAGTTCGCCCAATTCTTTCCACGCAGCACCTTGCGCGGGAATGGGCAACCGGGAGGGCTGTCCGAGCGGCCGATGGAGCCAGTCTTGAAAACTGGTGGGCAGAAATGTCTCGTGGGTTCGAATCCCACGCCCTCCGCAGCACGATCTGCGGTGCAATTCCAACGCAGTACGGCTTCACAGCAAGGAATATGACCGGCGCACAACGAATGTCGCCTCAGGCCGACCCAGTCGGCAACCCGATGAGAGGACATGAATGAGCGACCAGCTTCGCCCCCGCACCGCCGGTTCCAAGAATCTCAAAACCGTTGCGCGGCATGGCCGACTGAAGAAGTCGAACGCTGCCGCGACCGTGCTGAAGTTTCTTTCGGCCAGCCTGGCCGTCGTTCTGGTCAGCGGGTTCTCCGTGGGCGCCATCGCCGCCTACGACGTGGCCGTAAGCGTGCAGCCCAGCGTGCACCTCGCCAATGAGACCGATGGCCCAGTTCCCTCGATCGGTGCCATCGACGGCGGCGTGAACATGCTCGTCGTCGGTAGTGACAGCCGCGTCGGCCAGGACGCGGTTTTCGGCCCGGAGGATTCCACCGGCGACCTCAACGACGTGACGATGCTGCTCCATATCTCGGAAGACCACAGCAACGCCTCCGTCATCAGTTTTCCCCGCGACATGTTCGTCTCCATCCCCTCCTGCCCCGACCCCGAGGGCGGTTCGTTCAGCGCGATGAGCAGCCAGAAGATTAATACCACCCTCACCTACGGCGGCCTCGCCTGCACCGTGCTGACCGTCGAAAAGCTCACCGGCCTCTCCATCCCGTTCGCGGCCGAGGTTCAGTTCAGCGGTGTCATGGCCATGTCCTCCGCCGTCGGTGGCGTGCCCGTGTGTGTGGCGAGCCGCATCGAAGACGAATACACCGGAACCTTCCTTGACCCCGGCGAGCACGTGCTCGAAGGCTATGAGGCCCTGCAGTTCCTGCGCACCCGCCATGGCGTCGGTGACGGCGGAGACCTCACCCGGATCAACAACCAGCAGCTGTTCATGTCATCGCTCGTGCGCACGATCAAAAGCGCAGACACCCTGTCGGACCCGACCAAGGTCTATGCCCTCGCGAAGGCGGTCACCGCCAACATGCGCCTGTCCGACAGCCTCAACAGCGTGACCACGCTCGCCTCGATTGCCATCGCGCTCAAGGACATCGACCTCACCCAGGTTGTGTTCGCGCAAGTGCCAACCGGCACCGTTGAGGGCGGGCTGAAGGCAATTCAGCCCGCCTTCGACGGCCTGTTTGAGGCGGTTGCCGCCGATGAACCGTTGACCCTGAGCGGAACCACCGGCCGCGGTACCGTGGAAGACCCGAACGCGCCCGTTGAGGCCGTGCCCGATCCAGCCGCGAGCACCGATCCCGCAGCGACCGACGCCCCGGTGGCATCCGATGCTCCCGTGGCCACAGAGGCTCCCGGCGTGGTTCTGTCGGACTCAGTGACCGGGCAAACGGCCGGCGATTACACCTGCACGGCCGGTCGAACACTCAGCAACCAGTAGTCGAGCGCGGGCATCCGCTTTTCAACCGCAAGTGCCGTGGTCAGAACGGGTGCCCGCTATACGGCTAAGATGGACGAGTGTGTTTGCGCAAGCAGGCAACAAGGAGACGTCGCATAGTTCGGCTTAGTGCACCACCCTGCTAAGGTGGAGTACCCGCAAGGGTACCGAGGGTTCAAATCCCTCCGTCTCCGCACATATATATACCCCCTCGCATCCCTGTTTCTCAGGGATGCGAGGGGGTATTTTTATGGCGTCCTCCGGCGTGGCCGAGTGCCCGCCGGTACCAGAGCGCCGCTGGACTCCAGATAGCGTGAGCGCCTGGCGCGGTCAGATCGTGGTGGTGGCCGGTGCCGTCGCGATCAGTCGGGCGGCCAACAGTTCGGCCAAGTGGATGCCGTCCACCTCGGCAAGCTGACTCGCCTGGGTGCGGCAGGAGAAGCCATCCGCCAGGAGAATCGCCCCCGGTGCTGCCGCGCGGAGGGCGGGCAGCATCGCATTCTCGGCAACGGCCACCGACACGTCGAAGTGGCCTTTTTCCATGCCGAAGTTACCGGCCAAGCCACAGCATCCGGCGAGGGGGGTTACGGATGCCCCCAATTCTTCAAGAAGCCGGGCATCGGGCGAAAAGCCCATCACGGAGTGGTGATGGCAATGCGGCTGAACCACGACGTCGCAGCCGTCGAGCCGCGGCGGTGACCACGTACTGGCCGGCCCAACGGGGGTTGGAGCGCTCAGCAACTCGGCCAGCGTATAGGTGTTCTGAGCTATTGCCTGCGCTCGAGGGTCGTCGGGAAAGAGCTCGAGCAGGTCAGAGCGAAGCACGGCGGTACACGAGGGCTCCAACCCGAGAACCGGGATCCCCTCGGCCACGAGCGGATAGAAATCGTCCATCAGCTTTCCGAGGATGCGACGCGCACCGGTCAGTTGACCGGTAGTGATCCAGGTGAGCCCGCAGCAGGCTGGCCGTTCCGGAGTCACGACCGAGTAGCCGGCAGCCTCGAGAACCGCGATGGCGGAGTGGGCAATGGTGGGCGAAAAATTATCGCTGAATGAATCGACCCAGAGCAGCACCTGCTTGTCGCCACGAGGGGCAGGTGAACCCGCTGGCGACTTCCGTTGGCTCGCGGTGAAGGATGTGGCGGCAAATGCGGGGATGGAGCGGCGACTGTCCATGCCGCCGAGCGTGAGAACCAGTTTCTCGATCCATCGCAGCGAAAGAACGGGGTTGATCAGTCGGGACAGGGGGGAGACCAGCCGCGCCCATCGCGGAAGCCAGCCGAGCACGTAGTGCGTGATCGGTCGCAGCCGGCCCTTGTACGTCTGGTGCAGCATTTCCGTCTTGTACGCCGCCATGTCGACACCGGCCGGGCAATCGGAGGAGCAGGCTTTGCACGAGAGGCACAGGTCGAGGGCGTCGTGCACTTCCGGTGCGCGCCAGTCGCGATCGACGAGCGTGCCGTTCGCCATCTCTTGCAGCACGCGGGCGCGGCCGCGGGTGGAGTCTTTCTCATCGTTGGTCGCGATGAATGACGGGCACATGAATCCGCCGGTCGCCGTGTTATCCGCGCGGCATTTGCCGACGCCCACGCAGCGGTGCACGGCCTTGGTGAAGTCCCCGTCGTCGTGGGTGAAGGCCAAACCGTTCACGCTCAGCAACGGCAATGCCGCGGGGCGCCGCAGGTCGCGATCGAGGGGAGCAGGCTGAACAACGACACCGGGGTTGAGCAGATTCTGGGGATCGAAGATGTGCTTGAAGGCGGCGAAGGAAGCGATGGCCTCCCTCGAGTACATCAGGGGCAGAAGCTCGCTTCGTGCTCGCCCGTCGCCGTGCTCGCCGGACAGCGATCCGCCGTGCCGGGCGACCAGCCGGGCCGCATCCTGCATCATGGAGCGCAGGACGTCGCCATCGTGGTCGAGTGGGATGTCCAGGCGGATGTGGATACAGCCGTCGCCGAAGTGACCATAGGGCGCACCTTCGATGCCGTATTCATTGAGCATTGCGTCGAAATCGCGCAGGTATCCGCCCAGATTCTCCGGCGGCACGGCCGCGTCCTCAAACCCCGGCCAGGTCTGGTTGCCGGCCGCCGTGCGTCCGCCGAGACCGGCGCCATCCTCTCGGATACGCCACACCGACTTCGCCGCCGCCGCCGATGTGATGACACGCGCCGAGATGGCCGAGGCGTCCCGGGTGAGCTTGTCGGCACGGTCGAGGGTCTCTCGTCGATCGGACCCGGAGAGCTCGACGAGCAGCCAGCCTGCCCCGGAGGGCAGGTCGGAGACGGCGGCGTCACCACGCATGCGGCGAACGACGTCGACGAGTCGAGCATCCAACCCCTCGATGGCTCCCGGGTGGTGCGTCAAAATGGCCGGCACGGCATCCGCTGCCGCGAACATGCTGGGGTAGCCGAGTACCAACAGAATAGGTTCAACCGGCACGTCAACCAATGTGACCGTCGCCCCGAGCACGACGCCGCAGGTTCCCTCGGTTCCCACCAGCGCTGCGGCCAGATTGCGCCCCTTTTCGGGCAGGAGATGCTCCAGGGAGTATCCGGAGACCTGACGGCCGAACCGCCCCAACTCCGTGCGGAACAGCTCAAGTTTACCCTGGGCGAAGTCTTCCAACCCCGGTACGCCGTCCAGACCAGAACCGGCCGTGAAGCGGCGACCCCGCCCGTCGAGTACATCGAGGTCGACCACGTTGTCTGCCGTGCGTCCGAAGACGAGCGAGTGCGATCCGCAGGCGTTGTTGCCGATCATCCCGCCGATCGTGCAACGCGCCCAGGTGGACGGGTCAGGGCCGAAGCGAAGGCCGTGCACGGCGGCTTTCTTTTGCAGGGCGCCGAGCACCAAGCCGGGTTCGACCCGGGCCGTCCGGGCCTCAGGGTCGATCTCGATGACCCGATTGACCGAGCGGGAGAGGTCCACGACTATGCCCGGACCGATCGAGTTGCCCGCCACTGAGGTGCCGCCGCCGCGCATGGTGAGTGGTGTCGACGTTCTGCGTGAGACGTCTGCGATAGCGAGAACGTCGTCCGTGTCCAGCGGGAAGACAACGACATCGGGGACCACGCGATAGTTCGATGCATCGGTGGAGTATTCAGCTCGGCGGCGTCGGTCTGCATCCACCGGCCCCGCGACGTTTTCTCGTAGCAGGGCGACGATTTCGGCGGTGTCACCCGACGTGCGGGCAGTGGGCAATGTGCTCGGCGAATCAGCCATGAGTAGCATGCTACTCCAGGATGAGCTCCGTTCGGAATGGTCTATACGCCACGTGCGCGCGAAATAAGAGCTCCAGGCCACGGATCCGGGACCGCCTCGCCCGAAGTTTTCGCGACCTGCTGCATGAGCAGTACCGCGGTTTCGACGAGGTGGTCGCGCATCAGGCGGGCCGCGGCGTCGGGGTTTCTCGCGGCGACGGCATCGACGATTGGTTCGTGTTCGTGTTGAATTGCCCGAAGGGTACGTGATTGATCAGCTGTCCACACGCCGTGCGCCTGCGTGACATCACGCAGCGATTCGACCATGGCCGAAATGCGGGTATTGCCGGCTGCAGCCATGAGCATGGTGTGCAGTTGCCGGTCACTGCGCTGGAACTGCGCCTCATCATTCGTGGCCACGGCCGCCGCGAAATCGAGCAGGCAGGCCCGGAGCGCGGTGACGAGTGCATCGTCTGCATGGGTGGCGGCAAAAGCTGCGGCCGGCACCTCGAGCAACAGACGAGCCTCGAATACCTCGCGCACGTCGTCGACTTTCAATCCGCGCACGCGCACTCCGTGATTGCGCTCAATTTCGAGCATGCCCGTGTCTGCGAGGCGTAAGACCGCATCGCGGACCGGTGTGCGGGAAACGTTGAAGCGCTCCGCGAGTTGGTAGATGGAGTGCAGTGATCCGCTGGCGAGCTCGCCGGAGAGTATCGCTTCACGCAGGGCGAGATGGATGCGGTCAGTCGTGCTGACGCGGGGAGCCATCAGTGGCGCCCGGCCGTGATGGGGGAGCGAGTGAGGGTCATGACCCGATGGTAACGGTTGCACGTGGGGCGTTTGCGGCGTCCCTGCTGAGGGTGCCGTGTCGTGCGCGGGGCTTTGTTTCCGGAACATTTCGGGGATCTCGAGAAGATGCGAACGGGGCGAAAATGTGTGTAGGGTAATGACACGCATGTAGCATGCTACATATTCACCACCTCTCAAAGGATACGACGTGAAGCTAATGAATACCTCGGGACGCGCAGCGCTTTCAATTGCAGCGGTTGCTCTCATCGGACTTACCGGTTGCTCGGCAACGACGGCTACCGAAGAATCAGACGCCGTAACGGAGTCCTCCGCCCTGTTCAACGAAGAGGCCGCCGCGCTCGTACCCGCTTCGATCGCCGAGGCCGGTGTGCTGCAGATGGTCACCACGGTGGGGATGGCACCGCTGAACTACCCGGACGAAGCCGGGGATCTCCAGGGATTCAATATCGACCTCATGAGCGACCTCGGAGAAGTCCTGGGGCTGGGCATTGAGGTGCACGGCGCCAGCATGGACCAAATCATTCCCGGAATCCAGTCGGGGCGCTACGACATCACCGCAAGCAACATGGCGATCACGGAGGAGCGTGCGTTAGTCCTGGACTTCGTTCAGTACTACTTCGCCAACAGCTCCCTTGCGACGCTCAAGGGCAACCCGGATCAGGTCTCGCCTGACGCCCTGTGCGGAATGTCCGTGGGCGTCTCCAACGGATCGTTCCAGCAGACCGTTGTGATGCCAGAGAAGATGGAAGCGTGCGCCGCGGCCGGATCCGAACCGATCGATGTTCAGTCCTACGCAGATCAGCAGAAGGCCGTTCTTGCGCTGGACAGCGGACGCCTGCAGGCCGTAGCCGGTGACACCCCCATCCTTCTCTATGCGGCCAGCAAGAACGACCGCATTGAGGTCGGCGAGAAGCTCACGAACGGATCCATCCTGGGAATCGGCATGAACGAGGGTTCGGAATTGGTCGAACCGATTGCTGCCGCCATGGAGTACCTCATCAGCTCGGGTGCCTACGAGAAGACGCTGGACCGTTACGGCCTCTCCGATCTGGCCATTGAGACCGCAGAAATTAAGAAGTAACCAAAAAGGATCGGAGGAGTCGACGATGACCTCAGTACTAGATCGGACTCAACTACCGTTGGCTCCTCACGTGGTCGCCCGCAAGAACTATCGGCGTACGGTGCTCTCTATCGTCGTTCTTTTGGCGGCGATCGCTTTACTCGTGTCGGTGTTCGGCAACGAGCGGTTCGGGTGGCCCGTGATCGCGGCCTATCTGTTCCATCCGTCGATCATCGCCGGCATCGGCCATACCTTGCTCTTGACCGTCGTGTGCATGGTGATCGGAACCTTCCTCGGCGGGGTGCTGGCACTCATGCGGCTCTCGCAGAGTCCTCCCCTGCAGTGGATGGCCACTGTCTACATCTGGTTTTTCCGCGGCGTCCCGCTGCTCGTGTTGCTATTGTTCTGGTTCAACCTGGCCGCGCTGTTCCCGAATCTGGACATTGGGATCCCCGGCATGGAGCCGTGGATCACCCTCAACGCCAACGAAATCATCAGCCCGTTCATGGCCGCTGTTCTTGCGCTCTCCCTCCACGAATCCGCCTACATGGCCGAGATCATCCGCTCGGGACTGTCTGCGGTCGATCGCGGCCAGCGGGAAGCCGCGCAGGCACTGGGCATGAAGCCGTCCAAGGTCGACGTGCGCATCATTATTCCGCAGGGAATGCGCATCATCGTGCCGCCGACGGCCAACCAGGTGATCACCATGCTGAAAAGCACCTCGCTGGTCAGCGTCATCGCCCTCAGCGACCTGCTGTATTCGTCGCAGATCATCTACTCGAGCAACTACCAGGTGATTCCGCTGCTCGTCGTTGCGACCATCTGGTACCTGTTCATGGTGTCGCTGCTGACCATCGCGCAATCGCGGGTTGAAAAAATCTTCAACCGTGGCTACGCCGCACGGTCGAAAGTTACCAAGCGTCGTGCAGCAACCGAAGTGACAGAGGAGCCCAATCTTGTCTGATTCCGCCGCATCAGAAGTGGTCATCGACATTCGAAGGATCACCAAGAGCTTTGGCGATGTCGTCGTGCTCAGCGACATCTCACTGCACGTCAATCGAGGTGAAGTCGTCTGCATCGTCGGCCCATCAGGGTCAGGAAAGAGCACGCTTCTTCGGTGCGTGAATCACTTGGAGACGATCGATTCCGGTGAAATCTTCGTCATGGGCGACTACGTCGGCTATGAGCGCAAAGGTGACACGCTCATCAAGCTCAGCGAGGCAGCGACTTCGGGCCGTCGCCGACGTCTGGGTATGGTCTTCCAACAATTCAACCTCTTTCCGCACAAGACGGTACTGGAGAACGTCATCGAGGCGCCCATGATCGTCAACGGCGTTTCGCGCACCGCCGCCACCAAGCATGCCCTGGAGCTTCTGAACAAAGTCGGGCTCGCGTTCAAGCAGGATGCCTACCCGAGCGAACTCTCCGGCGGGCAGCAGCAACGGGTGGCCATCGCCCGTGCGCTGGCCATGGAACCGGATGTCATGCTCTTCGACGAGCCGACCTCTGCGCTGGACCCGGAACTTGTCGGCGAGGTGCTCAGCGTGATGACCGACCTCGCCCGGGGCGGGATGACCATGATCGTGGTGACGCATGAGATGCAATTCGCACGCGAAGTAGCCGACCGCGTGATGATCATGGACAAGTCGAAGATCATTGAAGAAGGCACCCCCGAAGAGGTCTTCGAACATCCGAAGAATGCTCGAGCCCGTGAGTTCCTCGCTCGGGTACTCGACTCGTCCCCGGCCGCCGCGCAACCGGCACGGTAAAGGGGACGAGGCAATGGATGGAGATCTCGCCGTTATCGGCGTCGGAACGACCGGGAGCATGATCCTCTGGCGATCGTCACTTCGGCCGGGGAGCGTGGTCGGGTTCGACGCCACCTATCCGGCATCAGACCACACCGCGGTCGGGGGAGACTCGCGGATGTTCCGGATGGCCTACAAGGAAGGCTCGCAATACTCGGGCCTGCTGGCCAATTCCGAACGGCTCTGGAAGGAGTTGGGCGCTCTGGGGGGTACGCGAATCCTCGACCAGAGCGGCGGTGCGCTGACGATCACCACGGACGACGGCGACTATGTGCGGTCCCTCCGCAGCAGCGCCAGGGCATCCGGCGCAGACTTTGAAACGCTCCAACCGGATGAGCTCCGGCGACGCTTTCCGCAGCACGAGGTGCTCCCCGGCGATCTCGGCCTCTTCGATCCCCGCGGGGGCCTGCTGCGTACCGACGTGGCCGTTCTGAACGCTGTGGAACAGGCGAAAGCCAACGGGGCCACCGTGCACCAGACCCGGGGTATCGACGCCGTCGTCCCCCAGGACGGTTTCGTTGAGATCCATTCCGGACAGCAGAGCTGGACGTTCAAGCGTGTGGTCATTTCTGCCGGAGCGTGGAGCCGGGATCTGTTACCGAAGCGCTACGCCGAGCACGTCAAACCGGGTCGAATTCTCCTGACCTGGTTCTCGTCCCGTGAACCGGCCAACTTCGAGAATGGTCGGTTTCCCGCCTTTATGCGTGATTCCGGTGACGTGCACATGTGGGGTGCACCCACGCTGGACGGCAACATGGTCAAGTTGGGTGGCATCTGTCGACCGAACGAAATCGTTGACCTCGATGCGATGAACCGGGAACTGACGCCGGCTGAGCTTGACGATTCCCACGCTGCGGTCGACCGGCTTCTGCCCGGCCTCATGCCTGTGGCCGTTCGGGCCAAAGCGTATCCAGACTTATATACCCGGGATGCGCAACCCCTGATTGGCTGGCTGCCGGAATTGCCGGGTGTCTACGTGGCGACGGGGTTTTCCGGCAAGGGGTTCAAGATGGCCGCCGGTGTCGGCGAATCGGTTACTCGAGACCTGTTCGGCGAGCCACCTTCCGCCAACATCGACTTCGCACGGCCGCATCGCTTTGCGGACCCAGCGGTTCTCGATCAGTCCTGGGGCCGACTCGTGTCGGCCGAACGCATCAGTCGATGAACCGGGTCCAGAGCTCAGCGTCATCAGTGTGTTCCCCCGCGTCGGGGCGGGAGACGGCATCGTGCAGGAGGATTCGACCTGTGGTCTTGAGATGCTCGTGCATTGCCCGCGCGGCGCCGGGGCCGTCTCCGGCGATGATCGCGTTGACGATGGGGAGGTGTTCCTCGAAGACTTCCGAGAGTGTCCTCGTGCCCTTGATCGTCGACGGGCCGACGAGCCGCGACGCGTCTCGGAGATTCTCGATAATGCGTTGCACGTAGCTGTTACCGGCGAGCTCGAGAATGATGCCGTGCAGCCGCTGGTCATGCGTCATGAACAGGAGCACATCCTGCGCCGTGGCCGCCGCCTGCATGGCTTTGCACTCAGCGAGAAGTCCATGGTCATCGCCGGCCTTCGCCGCGTTGGCCGCGTGTCGCGCCGCTGGTACCTCCAGCGCGATGCGAACCGCGATCATCTCGGCCAGCGCCGACGGCCCCGGAACAACCACGCGGAAGCCCTTATTGCGCTCAAATCGCACGATTCCGGTTTCGGCCAAGCGCAACAGCGCCTCGCGCACGGGGCTGCGGGACACACCCAAGTCCTCAGCGATCTGGTACACCGAATAGAGAGCGCCCGGCGTCAGGGACCCATTGCGGATGGCCTCCCGCAGCGCATTGATTGTGCGCTCGGTCAGCGAAAGCGCCCGGGAGTCCAGGGGCTGCAGAACCGAACTGTGCATCTTCATGCTCTCAGCATACGGCCACACCCTTGGTGAAACATGACAGGTAACACGTTACCTACAGCCCGCCGTTATCAGGCTGGCACTGATTGACAAATGGCCTGCGGCGTCCTTATGCTTCTAACATGCTACATGTCACGAAGTTCATGACTCGTCTGATGATTGCCGCAGAATGACGAGCTCGGTGCGCCCGCGGGTCGTGTATGCCGACGCCAATGAGCTGGTTGTGAACGCCTTGCGGTCGAGTGGTTTGCTCGCTCGTCTCGACGAGATCAGTGACCTCACCGTGCACCTGGGTGTTCCGAGTTCACCAGAGGCGTTCGTCGAGACGGTGGGTGACGCCGACATTGTGATCTTCGGCGGTACGCTTCCCGACCAGGTGCTGGAGCATGCTCCACGGCTCGTCATGGCCGCATATATCGGTCAGGGCGCCGCGAATTTCGTCAATCTCAGGCTCGCCGCACGTCGCGGGATTGCCGTCGCGGTGACCCCGAATTACGGAAGCGATTCCGTGGCTGAACACGCCCTGGCCCTGCTGCTTGCCGTCGCCCGCCGGATTGTCGCGGGTGATCGGCACCTGCAGGAGCATCGTTGGCGCCCGTTCGCGTCTGGGCTGCATCTGTCGGGCCGCACCGCTGGAATAGTCGGGTTTGGAAGTATCGGCGCCGCAACCGCCAAATTGTTCGGTGCTGTCGGCATGAAGGTGATCGTGTGGACACGAAACCCACCCGCGCAACCGATCCCGGGAGTGACCTTTGTCGGCCTCGACCAATTGGTGGAGACCGCCGATGTGCTGTCCCTGCACCTTGCGCTCACTGACGAGACGCGCGGACTGATCTCCGGTGCGTTGCTGGATCGCCTGAAACCGGGCAGCATCGTCATCAACACCGCACGGGCGGAACTCATCGAGCCCGATGCGCTCGAATCCAGGCTGCAGATCGGCACACTCTCCGCTGGGCTGGACGTCTTCACTACCGAACCACTTGAGCAGGCGAGTCCACTTCGACAGCTGGACAACGTCGTTTTGAGCCCGCATCAGGCTTACAACACCCCCGATGCGTTGGTGGCGATGCTCGCTCTGGTCGTTGACAACATTGAAAATTACACGCTCGGACGCGACTTCCATTGCGTCAGGGCGCAAACGGAATAGTCAGGTGACGAGAATGCAGTTCGAAAATCTCATTGGTGGCCGCTGGCAGGGCCAGAATTTCACCCAGAACGTCAACCCCTCGGACACCGCCGACGTTATTGGTGAGTATGCGTCCGCGACGCTCGACGAGACGCAGGACGCCATTCGGGCAGCAGCGGCAGCGCGGGGACAATGGCGCGACTTTCCCCCTGCGGAACGCGTCGCGGCACTGCGGCGCATCGGTAACACGATTCTGGAACGGCGGGCCGAGCTGGGCGCGGCGCTCTCTCGCGAGGAGGGAAAGATCCGGGCCGAGGGGATCGGCGAGGCCACTCGGGCGGGCATGACGTTCCTCTACTACGCCTCGCAGGTTGAGCAGGAGCAGGGGAGTCTTTTCTCGTCCTCACGTGCCAACACCGCCATCCACACTGCCCGCAAGCCGGTGGGCGCCGTCGGCATCATCACCCCGTGGAATTTTCCACTGGCGATTCCGGCGTGGAAGATTGCTCCGGCACTGGCGTTTGGTAACACGGTCGTTTTCAAACCGGCCGATCTGGTGCCTTCCAGCGCCTGGCTGCTCGCCGAGATCATTCACCAATCGGGGATCCCCGACGGGGTGTTTAACCTGGTCATGGGCAAGGGACGAACTGTCGGCGATGCGATGGCCAAATCCCCGGACCTGAACGCGATTACCTTCACCGGGTCAACGGCCACGGGGTTGGCAATCGCCCGCGCCGGAATCGCAAACGGCCCCAAACGCATCCAGACCGAGATGGGCGGAAAGAACTCCCTGATCGTGCTGGACGATGCCGATCTTGTGACCGCCATCGACGCCGTCATGGACGGCGCTTTCGTCTCCACCGGTCAGCGCTGCACGGCGACCAGTCGGGTGATCGCCACCCGGGGCATTTACCCGAGTCTGATTGAAGGGGTCGCCAAGCGCATGAAGGGCTTGCGTGTCGGCCACGCGCTGGAAGCCGATATCGATATCGGACCGCTGGCCAGCCAGGCCCAGTTCGATCAGGTGAGCGAATACATCGAACTCGGTCAACGCGAGGGCGCCGAGCTTGTGGCTGGAGGCGAAGCCATCGAAAACTCCACTCCCGGTTATTACCTCCAGCCGGCGCTTTTTGCGGGCGGCGCGTCACAGATGCGAATAAACCAGGAAGAAATCTTTGGCCCAGTTGCCTGCGTCATCGAGACCGACGACCTGGACGACGCGATCATCACGGCGAACGACACGCGGTATGGGCTCTGTGCCGGAATCATCACGGATTCCAACAAAGCCATCGTGAAATTCCAGCGCGAAATGGATGCCGGAATGCTCCACGTTAATCGGTCGACCGCGCTGACTGAACTCCACGTACCGTTCGGCGGCAGCAAGTCGTCGAGCTACGGCCCCCGGGAGCAGGGCACGGCGGCCAGGGAATTCTTCACCACTCTCGCCACCGTCTATACGACAACCGTCGTCTGATTCGCTTCCCTCACTCTCGATCGATTGGTTATCAATGTCATTTGTCACCCAGACCGAATTGCGTGGTCGCCTCGCTCGCACCCTGTCCGACCTCTACGGAACGGAGGTACCCGCGTACACGACGCTGCTCGATGTGGCGCAGGAGGTGAACCTCGACTTCCAGGCGGCTCACCCGGAGTTGGCCCAGACGTTTGGAAGCATTGAGCGCGTCACGGCCGAGCGGCACGGCGCCATTCGCGTGGGCAGCACGACGGAGCTGGCGCAGGTCGCCAGCATTTTCGCCGCCGCCGGCATGTTTCCCGTCAACTTCTACGACCTTCGCGATGCCAAGCCCAACCCGATTCCGGTCGTGTCGACCGCATTCCGGCCGATCGATCGTGCTGAACTGGCCAAAAACCCCTTCCGGGTTTTCACGTCGTTGCTGGTACCCGAGGATCGCCGGTTCTTCACCGAAGACGTCGAACGCGCACTGACGGAATTTATCGCGCGGCGGGTGCTCTTTTCCGAGCGGCTGCTGGAACTGGCCGGCGCATCGGTTCGAGACGGGGGGCTGCCCGCGGAAGAGGCTGCCGAATATCTGGAACTCACGGCCGCGGCCTTCGCCTTGTCCGATGACCCGGTTGATCGCGACTGGTATGACCGGCTCGAAGCCATCTCCAGCGTTGCCGCCGACATCGGCGGTGTCGCCAGTACCCACATCAACCATCTGACACCGCGGGTTCTTGACATCGACGAACTGTACCGGCGGATGGAAGGGCGCGGGATCACGATGATCGATTCGATTCAGGGTCCGCCCCGCTGGGATGGTCCGGACCTCCTGCTGCGGCAGACGTCGTTTAAAGCGCTGTCAGAACCACGCGTCTTCGCTGAAAGTGACGGCTCGACCAGCGCCGGAGAAATGCGCGTTCGGTTTGGCGAAGTCGAGGCGCGGGGTATCGCCCTGACTCCGACCGGACGAAGCAGCTATGACCAAATGATGTCCCTGACGGATCAGCGACAGGCTGAAACAGGGCGACCGCGTGCTGAGGTCGCTCGGGAGGTGTGGTCGGCGAACTGCCCCTCCGGTGACCGCGACCTGATCCTCGCCGATTTCGCCTATTTCACCTTCCACGCGCCCCTTCAGGGGGCGGCCGGAGAGCCGCCGGCCGACCTGGTGGCCATGCTTGATGGGGGCTGGTTGCGAGCCGAACCGATCGTCTACGAAGACTTTCTCCCGCGCTCGGCCGCGGGAATCTTCGCATCGAACCTGTCCGGTGACGGCGCTGTCGATGCTTCGCAGGGGGAAACGACCAGGGACGCTGAATGGATGTCGGAACATATCGGTGTGCGGGTGCTCAACTCCATTGATATCTACGCCGCCGAACGTCAGGACTCGCTCGTCGCCGCACTCCGGTCGCTGAACCTCGATGTGCACGAGATTACGCGCCCCTGGTGATGCGACCGCAGCCCGAGCATCTCAACCTGCCGATCTTCTAAAAGGAAATTCATGTCATCTCGCTACAGGCCCGTCGTCGTTGTCACCGAACCGGTGCACCACTCCGGAATGGAGTTGTTGTCCCAGAGCTGTGAGGTTCTCCTTCTGTCGGAGCTGAGCGGGCAGGAGCGCACCGCGGCCCTGCACCGGGCCGATTCCGTGATCGTTCGCAGCACGCCATTCACCGAAGACATGATGGATGCATCGCCCCGGCTCAGCGTCATTGGCCGGCACGGTGCTGGTATTGACAATATTGACGTTGAGGCGGCACGGGCGCGGGGCATCGCGATCGTGAACACCCCGCGCAGCAACACCGATTCCGTTGCGGAATACGTGGTGACGGTCGCGTTGATGCTTCTCAAGCGCATCCCCGAGGTGTCAGCCGCACTGCGCTCCGGCGCCTTTCCCAGTGGCGGCGGTTCGCTTCCCGGGCAGGTGGACCGGGGCGGTCTGAACGGTCGAGACGCGAGCGGCATGACGCTGGGCCTCATCGGAGCGGGGGCGATCGGCTCCGCAGTCGCCCGGCGGGCCATGGCCCTCGGCCTGGTCGTCAAGGCCTTCGACCCCTATATCCCCCAGCATGACGATTTTGAGATTGTGCCGGACCTCGGTGAATTGCTCGAGTGCAGCGATATCGTCAGCCTGCACGTGCCGGGCGGCGGAACCAACCGGCATCTTATCGGCGCTGCAGAAATAGCGCGCATGCGCGACGGCTCCATGCTGATCAACGCCGCGCGCGGGGACCTCGTCGACGACGCGGCACTTGTTGCCGCCCTGGAATCCGGTCATCTCGCCGGTGCGGCTCTGGACGTCTTCGAGTCGGAACCTCCGGCTCCGGACGCCGCCATCTTCTCCGCGCCCAACCTGATCGTTACCCCGCACATGGCAGCAATGACAAAAGAGTCCCTGCAGCGAATGTCGATGGACGTCGCGACAGGTGTTCTCAAGGCCCTAGCCTCGGCTCTGGACACCGATGCCGCGTAGCGGTCTCCGCTAGGCGGCATGGCTGTCAGCGGGAGCTCGGTTCGATTGCACTTTGTGCGTCGTTGCACTTAGTGTAAGTATGTGACTTCCCGCCGCACCGCGCCCGATCGCCGAGGTGACCTCAAAGCGCGCTACCGTCAGGCAATTTTGGACGCCGCAGACGCTCTCATTCGCGAGCGGGGTAAACCGCAGTTCAGCGTCGATGAACTCGCCGAGCGTGCCGATGTTTCCCGTCGAACCGTTTTCAATCACTTCTCATCGCTCGACGACGTCATCATGACGACCTGCACGCGAGTCCTCAGCGCTACCGTCGTTGAGTTTCGTGCCGCGACGGCATCGACTCCGGTGGGGGACGGGAGTCGGGTCAGCGTGTTCGACGAGATCACGACGGCACTGCGCAACATCGATTTGCCGCCCGTGGTTGCCTACCTCTCCGGCGTGCTCGCCGCCGAGGGTGAGACCGGACGCTCGCGGCACGGTATCGGCGATGTCTTCACCCGTACCACCGAACAGCTCTCAACAGAGATCGCCGAGCGCACGAGTGCGATCGATGAATTCGAGGTCGCGATCCTCGTCAGCTCACTCATGAACGGCATCGCCGTGGTTTGTGTCCATTGGCTGGCCCGCACGGGTGGGGCGCTCGACGCATCCTCTCGCACGGTGTGGAACGAACTACTTGATCGCCTCATCGTCACCATTCGCATCGGCTACGCAACACCTGACCCTCAAGAAAGCAACTGAGAACTATGGCATCCCTTCTCTACCGACTCGGTCGGTTCTCTGCTCGCCGAGCATGGCTGGTCGTCGTCGCGTGGGTGGTTATTCTTGGCCTCGCTGTCGGTGCCTTCGCCCTCTTCGGCGGAGCGCTGACCTCGGCCGTTAGCATTCCGGGCACCGCCACCCAGAAAGTCAGCGACGAGCTCGCCGAGAAGTTTCCTTCGGCCAGCGGCGGGCGGGGTACGGTCATCTTCACGACGACCGACGACTCCGCTTTCACCGACGCGCAGAAGACCGCAATCGGTGACCTACTCACGAGCAGCGTGGGACTTGACGATGTGAAAGCGGCGACAAACCCGTTCGACACGCAGGCCCAGATCGATGACCAGGCACAGAAGATCGTTGACGGTCGGCAGCAGCTCGCCGATGGCTTGGCCCAGCTCGATGCGGGGCAGGTGCAGATTAACGCGGCGACGGCTCAGGCAGATGCCGGACAGGCGCAGCTCGACGCTAGCCGCGCTCAGGCCGAGTCTGCGGGGCAGCTCGCCGCCGCTGCGCCGGTGCTCGACGCGCAGCAGGCGCAGATCGATGCCGGCCGTGCGGCCATTGCGCAGCAGCAGGCGACGTTGGATGCCAGTCGCACCGAACTCGAGACGCAGAGCAGCACGCTCGAACAGGGATCCGATCTGCTTGATCTGGCCGCGGGTATCCGTCAGGTATCGACCGATGAGACGACTGTGGTGGCGAGCATCCAGTTCGACACCTCCCTCAACCAGGTTCCCGTCGAGTCCAAAGATGCCGTCGTCGCGGAGATGACCAAGGCTCAGATCGACGGCGTCACCGCCGCGGTCTCCAACGATATTGCCGCCAGCATTCCCGAAATCCTCGGCCCGGGCGAGATCGGCGGTGTGATCGTCGCAGCGATCGTGCTGTGGGTCATGCTCGGTACCCTCATCGGCGCTGGCCTGCCGTTGTTGAACGCGCTCATCGGTGTGGGCGTCGGTGTGCTCGCTTCGCTTGCCCTGTCGGGAACCGTCGAAATGCTCTCCGTCACCCCTGTCCTCGGCGTAATGCTCGGGCTCGCGGTCGGGATCGACTACTCGCTGTTCATCCTTAACCGGCACCGAGCGCAATTGCGCGCTGGCTTGGAACAGCAGGAGTCGATCGGTCTAGCCACCGGCACCTCCGGCAATGCGGTGGTGTTCGCGGGCGCCACCGTGCTCATCGCTCTGCTCGCCCTCAACCTCACCGGCGTACCGTTCCTCGGACTCATGGGTACGGTCGGTGCAGTCTGTGTCTTCGTTGCGATTCTCATTGCGATCACCCTGACACCGGCGATGCTGAGTCTGGTCGGAACGAAGATCCTCACGAAGAAGGCCCGCAAACGAGTCGGCAGCACCCACGCCCACGCCCGAGTACCCTCCAAGCCGATGAATACCGTGCGTGCTGTCGTGACGGTGGTCGTGGGCATCATCGTGCTGCTTGTCGTCGCTCTCCCCGCGCTCTCCATGCGTCTCGGGCTCCCCGCTGGTTCGTCCGAACCGCTGGGCTCCAGCGCCTACCAGGCCTACAAAATTGCCGATGACAAATTCGGTGCCGGCGTGAACGGCCCGCTGCTCGTAGTTGCTGACCTCGAGACGGCCATTACCGATTCCGATCTCATCGCCGAGCAGGTGCGCATCGGAACCGCCCTCCATGCGGAGAACGACGTCGTCGCTGTCGCGCCGATCGGAGCGTCCGATGATGACCTGTTGCTGGCATTCCAAGTCATCCCCGAGGAGGGGCCGACCAGCGAATCCACCGAGCAACTCGTGCGGGACCTGCGCAGCCTCGACATCGATGGTGTCGCATCCCTCGGTGTTGCCGGCAACGCATCGGGCAACATCGATGTGAGCGAAAAGCTCGCCGCTGCGCTTCCGCTATACCTTCTCGTGGTCGTTGGGCTCTCGTTGATCATTTTGATCTTCGTGTTCCGTTCGATTCTCGTGCCGGTCACCGCAACGCTGGGCTTCGTGCTGTCCCTGTTCGCGGCCTTTGGCGCTATTACGGCGGTCTTCCAGTGGGGGTGGCTCGGTTCGGTCTTCGGTATCCATGATCCCGGGCCGATCCTGAGTTTCTTGCCCATCCTCGTCGTCGGCGTTCTCTTCGGATTGGCGATGGACTACCAACTATTCCTGGTCAGCGGCATGCGTGAATCATTCGTGCACGGTGCCCCAGCGCGACTGGCGGTGCAGCGTGGGTTCCATGCGGGTCGCACCGTGGTTATCGCGGCCGCACTCATCATGGCCTCGGTCTTCTCGGGCTTTATCTTCTCGAACTCGGTGATGATTCAGTCGATTGGATTTGGACTGGGCGTCGGCGTACTTCTTGATGCGTTCGTGGTGCGGCTGCTCATTATCCCGGCCGTGATGCACCTGCTCGGCGGTGCCGCCTGGTGGCTGCCGAAGTGGCTCGACCGGATCCTGCCCAACGTCGATGTGGAGGGTGCGGCGCTTGAACGGGCACACCCGGTGCCTGCCGCGAGTGAATCAGAGCGCGTCGCAGCGCCGATCTCTTAGCGTGCGGTCGGGCGGCATCGGCGGGAGGCAGTGCAGCTCATAGGGTGCTCTTAGGCGTGGCATAGGGGGCGCATAACGCGGGCTTCTACAAAGGGGTATGCGAGAAAAAACCCCCAGCCCTGAGCAGCCCGCTGCGCTTGGTCCGCAGCGCCGGCCGTGGAGTATTCGCCGACGCGCTATCGTCGCCTCCGCGCTGGCGCTCACCCTCACCCTCGGCGGCGGCACCGCCTGGGCACTGGACCGGTTCGTCATCGAGCACGTCTCGATAGCGGATGTTGACGCCTACGAGGCCGCCAACGCCAGCGACACCGCAGCTGACTCCACCACAGCTGATTCAACCGGCGCCACCGCCGCGAGCGACGCGGTCGTCACCGGCACCACGTACGTCTCCGACGATGCCAATATCTCGATCTCCACCGTTGTCACGGGAACCGGCAGCGACACCGTCACCTACTACGTGGCCGACGTGACGTTGACGGACGCCACGATGCTGCAATCCGCGTTCGCCCAAAACAGATTCGGTGAGAACATCACCGAAACCACTTCGGACACCGCTGACGACAATAACGCCATCTTCGCGATCAACGGAGACTACTACGGCTTTCGCGACACGGGCATCGTCATCCGCAATGGCGTTGTGTACCGTGACGAAGGAGCCCGCGACGGCCTCGCCTTTTACCGCGACGGCACCGTGAAGGTTTACGACGAAACCACGACCGCGGCCGCTGACCTGGTCGCCGCCGGCGTCTGGAACACCCTGTCCTTCGGCCCCGCCCTACTCGAGGACGGCGACATCGTGGCCGGCATCGACCAGGTTGAAGTCGACACCAACATCGGCAACCACTCGATCCAGGGCGAACAACCGCGCACCGCGATCGGCGTCATCGACGACAATCACATCGTGTTTGTCGTCGTCGACGGTCGTAGTCCCGGTTACAGCGCCGGCGTCACCATGACCGGGCTCGCCGAAATCATGCAGGACCTCGGGGCCACGACCGCTTACAACATCGACGGTGGCGGCTCGTCAACGATGTACTTCGACGGCAGCCTGGTCAATAACCCGCTCGGCACCGGTACCGAACGCGGTACCTCCGACATCCTCTACATCGAAGGTTAGGTCCTGCGATGATCGCCCTGATCCCGGCGTATGAACCCGGTGCGCACCTCCTGGAGGTCATCACCGGTTTGCGGCAGCATGCGCCCTGGCTGACCGTGCTCGTTGTCGACGATGGCAGCGGAGCGCGCTTCGATGCCGTCTTCGCCGCTGCCGAGCGTGCCGGCGCCGAGGTCATCCGCTATCCGACAAACCGGGGAAAGGGGCACGCGCTCAAGGTGGGCTTCCGCCACATCCAGCGCGCCTACCCGGGGCAAGACGTCGTGTGCGCCGATAGCGACGGGCAACACTCCACGACCGATATCGTTCGGGTCGCCGAGTGGATCCGCGGCTCCGACGGCGCCATCGTTCTCGGAGGCCGCCATTTTACCGGCGCGGTTCCGTTGCGCAGCAAGGTGGGCAACCTCGTCGCCCGACACGCCTTCGAATCCACGACCGGCTTTGTCATTCGGGACACGCAAACGGGCCTGCGCGGCTATCCCGCCGCGTTGCTGCCCTGGCTCCTGTCGATCAAGGGGGAGCGTTTCGAGTACGAGCTCAACATGCTGCTTGATTCCTCGGCCAATCACACGAGAATCGATGAACTGGACATCGAGACGATTTACCTCGAGCACAATGCATCGTCACATTTTCGCCCCATTAGCGACTCGCTGCGCGTCATGCTGCCACTGCTGCTGTTCGCGACGGTGTCGTTCGCATCGTTTCTTGTCGACGTGGTCGGCCTGCAACTGCTGTTCACCGCCACGGGCTCGCTGCTCGCCTCGGTCGTCGGTGCCCGCCTGGTGAGTGGCTCGATGAACTTTCTACTCAACCGGCGGCTAGTTTTTCGGGCCCAGGGAAGCGGGCACGGGCGCGGTGATGCGCTGCGATACATCGTGCTGGCGCTGGCTCTCGTCGCGGCGAGCTACCTGTTCCTGGCCGCACTGACCGGGCTGGGGATAGCGCTGCTGCCCGCCAAGTTGCTCACCGACACCACTCTGTACGTGCTGAGCTTTCTGGTGCAGCGGCGATTCGTCTTCGCGCGGCGGGACATCCGTGCGCCGGACTCGACAACGACTGCGACAGCGGTGACGCCGGCACCCGCCGCGGCTGCGGCCGTTTCTGCACCGACTGGAACTCGATCCATCGATCCGCGCGCTGCTGCTGACTGAATCACCGATAAAGTGAAAGTCACCTGCACGAGGAAGTGGTGGCGCAATCAATTGGAATCGGTCCCGGCGTCGAGCTGACGCTCACGCGCACGTCCCTGAACCCGACGTGAACGCTGAGCTGCCCGACCTTGAGCGCACCGTCGATGAAGGCCTGCTGATCGCATTGTCGGCCGTGCGGATGGCCGTGAAGAACGACATTATCGTGGGAGCACTGCGCGAGCACTTCGACTATGACCCCGGGCGCTATGCCGAGAATGCACGCAGCGAGCTGCACCGGCTGGCGCGGCAGAACGAAGAGTATGGGCGGCGCGTGAGCCGAATGAGCAAGGATTTAGCGTCAACCAAATGGCGGCTCGGGCTCACCAATGATCAACGGCACGATCTGCTGCAGTTCGCCCTGAGATTACGCGTGCACGAACGGTTGACGCTCGCCCTCGATGCCGTGGCCGATGATGCCGACCAGGTGGCGCGCATTGTGGCCAGTGCGCAACGCACGGCCAGTGAAGAAGTCAGCTCGGCGGTCTCATCGAAGCTCATCGAGCTGGCCGTCGATCAGCGCGAGCCCGACTACGCCGAACATCGCGATGAACGTCTGGAAGCTTTCGTGCTCATCAACCTGGCCATTCTCAAAGCCAAGCATGACGCGGCCACCGCCCCCGAATTCAACGAGTACTGAGTTCTCAGTATTACGGCCGGTGCGAGGCTAGAGCCCCGGCAGGAATTGTTGCCACACACGCCGCCGATCGCCGCGGGGGTCCGCTTCGACCCGATCGATGACGTCGATGATGAGGGTCAGGCGGTCGGATTCGGTGTACCGGGGCCAGTTGCTCTCGACAACTCCGGTGCAGGCGAAGTGCAGCCAATGACGGCGCATCCGCTCGCCCGCCCTGGTGAACGGCTCTCTGCCGCCGAGCGCCGTCATCGTGCGGGCGAACGGGGAATCGACTTGGTCGAACAGGGCGTACATTTCGATGCCGTGCGTGGCATCCAGCCCGAGCAGGTGCATGAGCCGCGGGGCAATGTCAAAGCGGTAGAAATGCACGGGGGCATACCGGGAGTGCAACCCGGCCACGATGATGCTCGGATACCAGAAGGCGTAGTCGCCGCCAAAATCCGCGGCGGCACGCCTGATCGGCAGCCCCGGGTATACCGCCCGCATCGCGGTGTGGGTGTCTCCGGGGGCGTGGTCGAACAGCGCTTGAATGCGCCACGGTGAGCGGGGCAGCACATTGGCCCGGCCCCGAAAAATAGCGCCCTCCCGATCGTTCGTTCCGATGATCAGCGGCACCCGGTGTGCGCGTCCGCTACGAAAGGCTTCCAGCGGATGCTCCGGCAGGAACGTTCCGTCGATGACCGGTGCCAAACAGAATGTACCGGGATGCGCATCGGGCGTGCGCACCTGCAGGGCGAGCGCGGCCCGGGTCAGTGCCCCCAGCTCGGCGGTGGCCAGTAGCTCGTTGATGGAGCTGGGGGAAAACGCGGTTTGCGCGCGCAACACACTCACGAAATGCTCGGCCCACTCATCGGTGAGCTCGCTCGTATAGGCGGCGTTGCTCGGCGGGCTTTGCGCGATCGCACGGGCGAACAAGCCCCGCGCTGCGGGCGTCGCCATCAATGTGATGATCGCGTTGCCCCCGGCCGACTCACCGAACACCGTCACGTTATTCGGGTTGCCCCCGAAGGAGCGGATGTTGGCGCGCACCCACTCCAGGGCGGCCACCTGGTCGCGCAGGCCCAGATTGTTTTCGATCGGGCGCACCGGCGTGGAGTAGCGACTGAAATCGAGGTAGCCCAGAGCGCCCAGTCGGTAGTTGAAGCTGACGTAGACGACGCGGCCGCTGTTCACGAAGCCCTCGCCCTGTCCGGGAAAATCCTGGGCCGATCCGGTGCTATAGCCGCCGCCGTGGATGAACACCATCACCGGCATGGCCAGCCGTCGGCGGTGGGGGACAGCGGGCGAGAGCACGTTGACGGTCAGGCAATCCTCGCTGGCGCGCACGCGCGGGCTGGCACCCTTGAACTGGCCGCGATACGGCTGTGGGGCCACGTCGCCGTAATGGGAGGCGTCTCGCACCCCCGGCCACGGGGCGATTGGTTGCGGCGCTCGAAAGCGGCGGTCACCGACCGGAGGAGCCGCATAGGGGATTCCGCGCCAGGCCAGAATGGCGCCCTCGCGAATGCCGCGTACCACGCCGCCGGTGACGCCCACGTCGAGCACGCTCGGCGTGGACGAGAGAACAGGAGACTCTGTCGAAAGCATTTGGAGCGCCACGGGGTTCCCCGATCTGTCGAAACTTGCAGCGTGCTGCCAGCCACCACCGATATTCGCGGTTCGGTTCAATCCCGAAGCGTTCACCCGGTTAGTAAACTACCCGCATCGAATCCCGGATAGGGCTTGATTTTGCCGTCGTCAACGCGCCGAACCGGGCGGCGGCGCGAAGGCCCTCCAATAGCTGGTATAGTTTTCAAGTTGTCTCCGGGAGCTAAAGTTCGCGGGATTGACATGCGCTCGTAGCTCAACGGATAGAGCATCTGACTACGGATCAGAAGGTTGGGGGTTCGAATCCCTTCGGGCGCACAGCTAAAACCCCGTCTGAACAAGCATGCAGCTTGTTGGGCGGGGTTTTTTCGCCCCGTGTCGATTCGTCGTCCTGCCTTCGGCCTGCGAATGCGCCGAAAGCAGCGAAGATCCGCGGGATGGCAGCGAGGTTGAGCCTGTGCGGTTTCGCACGATTGGCAATTCCACGCGCAGGCTGGGGTAGCATCGGCAGAAGCGAGCAAATCTCAACTAGTCTGGCTTCGTTGCTAGCTTCGCTGAACCCCACAATCTGAACGGCCCTAACGTGCGAGTTTCTCACCGGGCAATGTTCGGGCGCCCGGTGAGGAAGGCATTCCTGCGAGGGATTGCCTCGGTGGGACGAGGGGTAGGGCCCTCGTTCCATCGCCCCCTGCTCGGTTCTCCCCGATCCATTCGTTTTACTGGGTCGCTTGGTCTCGGTCTGGCCCTGCGGGTGAGTCATCACCGGGCGTCGTCGGACAGTCAATGCGCAGTTTGTCGCAGAGCGCCGTTAGCTGGCGCAACTCATCGTCGGTCAGGGTGTTGCCGATGCGCTCGGTGATGGACCCGATGTGATCGACGGCAACCCGGCGAAACAGGGCGAGGCCGGCATCTGTCAGCTCGACGATGGCGCCGCGCCCATCGGCCGGGTCGCTGTGCTTGTGCAGGTAGCCTCGGGAAACCAGCCGGTCGACGAGGCGGCTCACGCTCGGCTGGGTCAACAGCACGTGCTGATTGAGATCACGCAGACGGATGCGTCGCTCGGGTTGCCGCGACAGGTTGAACATCACGTCGTACTCGTTGAGCGAGATTTCCTTCGCGGGAAAATTGGCCGCCAGACTGCGCATGATGGAGACCTGGGCTCGAAAAAGGGATTCCCACGCTCCCACCGCGATCATTCGATCCACCACTTGCGGCTCCCTGCCTCATGCTCCGCTGACGCGAGCGCTGTATCCAAGGATAGGGACTGGCGGAGCTTGCGGGAACCGCGTGCGAGCGTTGGTCGGCAGCCGCCGGTCGGGATCCGCCGGTCGGGATCCGCCGGTCGGGAGACGATCAGGCAGTTGGCATGAAACTCGCAGGAGATTTCGCCGCTAAAAGGTGGCGCCCGTTACCTATTCGTTATATGTTTTAGGTGCGTCAACCGTTTGCTGTGGCGGACGACGTGAAATGTGATTGCAGGACACTCTTGGTGCAAGGGAAGAGGGTCAGTCGTAGCCTCTGCGACTGGCCCTCAATCACGTTAACGGCCTATGTTCCCTGCCACGCTGCCACGCTGCCACGCAGGCAAGCGCGTCGCAGCGCAACGTCAGCTGGCTTTGAGCGCTTCCCGGCAGCGCCGCTTAGAACAGGTCGGGGCTCGGCGTGGTCGACTGGCGGATGGCGACGTCCGCGTGGCGGTCAAAGCGGTAACCGACACCACGAACGGTGCGCACGATGTCTTCGTAGCGGCCGAGCTTGGAGCGCAGGCGGCGAACGTGCACATCAATGGTGCGCTCGTTCGGAGTGTCCTCTTCGTCGGCGGAGTTCCACAGCGACGAGATGATCTCGGCACGGTCAATGGTGCGACCCTCCCGCAATACGAGGTACTGCAGCAGTTCGAATTCTTTGTAGGTCAGCGCGGCGGTCTCGTTGTCGAGGATGACACGCTTGCGGGAGATGTCCACGACCACGCCGCTGCGGGCACGGTCGAGTTCTTCGGGCTCGGCGCGGTGCTGGGCCAGAGCGGCCGGGTCCTGCAGGGCCAGGCGCACGACGTCAACGTCACGTCCGCCAGCACCCTCGGGAGCCAATGCAACAGCGGCATAGGTTTCGGCTGACGGGGCGATATCGGCGGCGAGGGCTTTGAGCGCCTCAACAATGCGGTTCAGGCTCGTACCGGCTGCGGCCGCCTTGGCCTCGTCGATGCCGACGTACAGCACGAAGCCGCGAGCCTCGGTGCCGGTTGGCACGGCGCGAATGCGCGGGGCGGCAGTCGGGGGCGCCAGGTTCAGGTCGGGACGGTTGAAGTCGGTGGGGCGAGTGGCGTGGATGTGTGCGAGAGACATGAGGGGTCCTTGACTGTTCGATCGATGGGAGCCCGACGGATGCGCGAGAAGCGCGAGGTCCGTGATCAAAGGCTCCGGATGGCCCGTGGGGGCCGGAGGGCGAACGCTTCAAGCAAGCATTCGGGGCATCGGCCTGACGTGTGCAATTCAGTCAGGCAGGACGCGGAAGAAGAAGTCTCAGTTAGCGACACATTCGGCAACAGCTGATGGCGGGGGTGCCGGCCATCATCATGGCGGCAGTCCCGGGGGCCTCAAGGGAGGTCAGGGGGTGTGCGCTGGTTGTCATAACTGTGAGTAAAGCCGAATGTGACGCCGTGTGTCAATTTGATGTCGCGGTAAGTCGCCGTATGACGTGCATCACGTTCGCGCGGCCACGCACATTTAGGCGATTCCGTGCACAGCTGCGCCTTTGTGATAGTTCCCTCGATGAAACATCGTTGTATCAAAGATTATTGAAGTGAAACCGGCCTGGCGTATTGCCGGTCGCAGGACCTGCATGAGCTGGCCGGGTTGTCTCGGTCGTGCGGTGTCGGTCGAGTCGTCAGACCAATCCGTACAGCCGGTCGCCCGCGTCGCCGAGTCCGGGCACGATGTATCCCTGCTCGTTGAGCTTGTCGTCGACGGAACCCAGCACGATGGTCACTTCGCGGCCGGCCAGTGCCTCCTCCACGGCGGCCAGGCCTTCCGGTGCGGCGAGAATGCAGACCGCCGTCACGTCGACCGCGCCGCGGTCGAACAGAAAGTTGATGGCGGCGATGAGCGATCCGCCCGTGGCGAGCATCGGGTCGAGCACGAAGCACTGCCGATCCGACAGATCATCTGGCAACCGCTCGGCGTACGTCGTGGGCTGCAGCGTCTCTTCATTGCGGGCCATGCCGAGAAAACCGACCTCGGCGGTCGGCAGCATTTTCATCATGCCCTCGAGCATTCCGAGCCCGGCCCGCAGGATCGGCACGACGAGCGGCTTCGGATCACTGATGCGCACACCGTGGGCGGCCGACACAGGGGTCTGCACGGTGACGGCCTCCACGCGCACGCCGCGCGTGCCCTCGTAAGCGAGCAGCGTCATGAGCTCTTCGACCAGCGATCGAAACAGCGGAGACGGTGTGTCCTTATCGCGAAGCACGGTGAGCTTGTGCGTGATGAGCGGGTGGTCGGCAACGTGGACTCGCATAGGCTCAATTCTACTAGAGGCAATCCGCCGGTTTGAGGTACAGATGCGAGCACGAGATCAGCACGGTGAGTGGATGCTGCTCGCCCTGGCCGAGGCGCGCGCGGCGCTGTGCAGCGGAGACGTCCCTGTGGGCGCCGTCATTGTTGATGCCGCGGGCCAGGTCATCGGCCGCGGCCGGAATGAGCGGGAACTGCACCAGGACCCCACCCTGCACGCCGAGGTCGTCGCTATCCGCCAAGCGGCAGCGCGCCTCGGGGATTGGCACCTGACCGGGTGCACGCTGATCGTCACACTCGAACCTTGCGTGATGTGCGCGGGTGCGATTCTTGCCGCGCGCCTGCCCACGGTGGTCTTCGGCGCCTGGGACGAGAAGGCTGGCGCGGCCGGTTCGGTCTACGACGTACTGCGCGACCGCCGGCTCAACCACCGCGTCGAAGTCTTCGCCGGCGTCGACGATGCGGAGTGCGGCGACATGCTCAGGACATTCTTCGAGCACCCAGACCGTCGAGGTGCGCGCTGAGCTTTACTCCAGACCCTTGATGACGAAAGTGTCGGTGGGCGGGTTCGCGAGGTTAGGGTCGAAGAAAATGTCGGGCTCAAGATAAATGGTGCGGGCCAGCGGAACAGCGGCGCGAATGCGGGTCTCGACGGAATCGATGTCCGCCGCGATGTCGGCAAAACGGTGTTCACCGTCGAAGGCGAGCTTGGCGCCGACCAGAATTTCATCCGGGCCGAGGTAGAGCGTCTTGAGGTGAATGATGCGCTTGGTCTCGGGGCCGTCGAGAATGGCCGCTTTGATCGCGTCGAGGTCTTTCCTGCTTGCCCCCTCACCCACCAGCAAGCTCTTGGTTTCAACGCCGAGGATGATTGCGACCACGACCAGCAGCGTGCCGATGGCCAACGTTCCGATGGCGTCCCAGATGGGTTCGTCGGTGATGATGGTCAGGCCGACCCCCACGAAAGCGAAGGCGAGGCCGGTGAGGGCCGCGACGTCTTCGAGCAGTACAACGGGTAGCTCCGGTGCCTTGGCGTGGCGAATGAATTGCACCCAGGTCTGCTTGCCGCGTGTGTGGTTGGACTCCCGAACCGCGGTGCGCAGCGACAGGCCTTCAAGCACCATCGCGACGGCCAGCACGAGCATCGGCAACCAGGCGTTTTCCAGCGGATGCGGATCCTGCAGCTTATCGACGCCCTCGTAGAGCGAGAACACCCCACCGATCGAGAACAGAATGATCGACACCACAAAGGCATAGACGTAACGCTCACGCCCATAACCGAACGGATGCTCGAGGTCGGCCAGCTTCTTGGCCTTGCGCCCGCCGAGCAGTAGGAGGAGCTGGTTGCCGGAATCCGCCAGCGAGTGCACCCCTTCGGCGAGCATCGAGGATGAGCCGGAGAAGCCCCAGGCCACGAACTTCGTTACTGCGATGCCCAGATTGGCCGAAAATGCTGCCACGATTGCCTTGTTTCCGCCCGATGCGCTCATGAAATCATCTTAGAACCGGTGCCCGTGGCTTGGGCGCACTGCACCAACGGGCCGTTTTGGCGGCCCGATGCCTGAAAAAACTAGACTGGTCGGATGACTTCTTCCCAGAATGTGACTCTGCCCACGATCGCCTTCCTCGGCGCCGGTTCCATGGCCCGCGCCATCCTGGCCGGTCTGCTTAAACCGAGCGTGACCGTTGAGGGTGGCATTCGTGTCACCAACCGCACCGCAGCGAAGGCCGCTGAACTCGCCGACACCGAGGGTGTCACCGCCTATGCGACCGAGGTCGATGCTGATGCCAACCTCAAGGCGATCGACGGCGCCCAGATTGTGATTGTCGCCGTCAAGCCGTACATGGTCGCCGATCTGCTCGCCGAAATCGGTACGTCGCTCGCCCCCGGAACGCTCGTGTTGAGCGTCGCCGCCGGCGTGACGATCGACACCTTCGAGTCCCTCCTGCCCGAAACCGTGCACGTCATCCGCACGATGCCGAACACTCCCGCCGTCGTCGGCATGGCCGTCACCGGCGTCAGCGCCGGTACCCGGTCTACGGCGGCCGACCTCGCCCTCACCACCGCCCTGTTCGAGACAGTCGGCGACGTGATCGTCGTACCCGAGAGCAAGCTCGACGCCCTCAGCACCATTTCCGGCTCTGGCCCGGCCTACGTCTTCTACCTGATCGAGCAGCTCACCGAAACGGCCATCAGCAAGGGCTTCAGCCCCGAGGAAGCCGCCGTGATGGTCAACGGCACGTTCCTCGGCGCGAGCTCGCTCCTGGCCGTGTCCGACAAGTCGCCGAGCGAGCTGCGTCGTCAGGTCACCAGCCCGGCCGGCACCACCGAGCGCGCAGTCTGGGAACTCGAAAAGGGTGGCCTGAAGGAGCTCTTCGACACCGCAACGGATGCCGCCCTCGCGCGCGCCAAGGAACTCGCCGCTTCCTAGCGCGGGGTTACAAACCCTCAGCGATGGCGGCCGTCGCCTGCAGCCACGCGGCTCGGGTGCGGGGGGCCAGGGCGTCAACGTTGAGGGGGCCGCCGCCGACCAGCGACGCATCGTAGGGAACGTCCACGACGGTGCGCGTGAGCTGTTGAAAATGATCGTGCAGGCGTTTGGAAAGTTGTTCGTCGGCTGTTTTGGACGGCGACGCGAGCACGGTGACCGCCTGGGCGACCTTCTCGGCGTGTCCCTTCTGCCGCAGGCCGTCGATCAATGAGGCTGCGCCATAGCCGGTGTCTTCGCGAATGGTCGACACGATCACGAGCTGGTCTGCGGTATCCACGGCCGCTTCCCAGTTGCTGGCCCGCATGTTGTTGCCGGTGTCGATCACGAGCACCCGGTAGAAGCGGCTGAGCGTGGTGTGGAGTTTGCGGAAGGCGACGTCGTCGATGCTCGCCGCACCCGCCGGATCGAGGTCGGAGGCGAGGGCATCGAACTGGGCGTCGCCTTGTGATCGCACGTAATTGTCGAGATCGCCCACCCGGGAGCGGGCATCGCCGAACCGGTCGAGGTCGCGCAGCAGATCGACAGCGGTATTGGTGTGCCGGGCGGACTGGGCGCGAACACCGAGCGTGCCCATGGTCTCGTTATTGTCCCAGGCGAGGGTGTAACCGCCACGATAGATGCCAAACGTGGCGGCGATGAGCAGCGTCGCGGTCGTTTTGTGCGCTCCACCCTTGGGGTTGAGCACCACGATCGTGCGCGGGCCGTTCAGGCTGCGCTGTACGGCCGAGACGGCGGTACGGTGCCGTCGCTCGGTCGAGCTCGGCGTGGGCGACACCAGGCCACCACTGAGGCGGCGCACGGCGCCCTGCCAGCCCTGCTCGGCCGGTCCGGCGGGCGCCGGCGGTCGCGAGCTGAGAAAGTCGGTCAGATTCGGTGCAACGGGGGCGAGAGGTGCCGCGAGTACAGCGGGTGCGGCAACGATCGGTGCGGCAGCATCCGTTGCGGGTGTCAACAAAGACTCGAACAGGGCGCTCGCCGGCGCTGCGGCGGGCGGCTGGACCAGCGCGGCAAACGATGTGGCTTCGGCGCGTTGCGGCACGACCATGAGCGGCAGGGTGCTCGCCACGCTCTTGTGGTTGGCAACCACAACAGGCCCGGCCGACTCAACCCTGCCGTTGGGGTGCACGGTCAGTGGCCAATCACCCTGCTCATCACTGACGTGTAGCAAAACCGATTGCCTGCGACTGCGCGCGGTCTCCACGACGAGGCCGATGATCTCCTCGCGCACGCCGGCTTCATCGGCACCGGTGACGCCGTGCCGATAGCCATCGATGGTCACTTCGCCCGTCGTGTCGGTCTGCACGGTGGCGACAACGTCCGCCGGGTCAGTGGTGAGAGCGGGCGCGTCGTGCAACATGGTAGAACCTTTCCGTCCACGCACATGCCGCCGGCGTGCAGCCACAGGTGAGCTGCGGCGAGAAATGTCCGTAGTAGGAGAATAGCAAGTCGCGACCCCCGGGCAGGGGGCGCGCCAGGATCAGAGCGCCGCGAACCGCTCGATATCGGCCTCAGCGCCGGAGACGATAATGAGGTCGTGGTTGGAGACCACGGTGTCTGCGGTGGCGTAGGTGAACGGTTTCCCGGGACCTTTGACGCCGACCACGGTCACGCGGTACTTGCGGCGCACGGCAGAATCGACGAGCTTAAGCCCGCGGATGGGCTTGGGCGGGTACATCTTCACGAGGGCGAAGTCGTCGTCGAATTCAATGAAGTCGAGCATGCGCCCCGAGACCAGGTGGGCCACGCGTTCGCCGGCTTCGGCCTCGGGATAGATCACGTGGTTGGCGCCGATGCGTTCCAGGATCTTGCCGTGCGACTTGGAAATAGCTTTGGCCCAGATCTGCTGAATCTTCAGGTCCACCAGGTTGGCGACGATCAGCACGCTGGCTTCAACGGACGAGCCAACGGCACAGACGGCAACCGAGAAGTCCTGCGCGCCGATTTGTTGCAGGGCCTCGAGCGAGCGGCCATCCGCTTGAACGGCGTGAGTGACGCGCTCCGACCATTTCGATACGAGCGCCTCGCTCGTATCGACGACGAGTACCTCGCGGCCCAGCCGGTCGAGTTGGCCCGCCGTAGCCGCGCCGAACCGGCCCAGCCCAACGATGAGCACGGGGGCGTCGTGTTTGATGCGATCAACCAACGATGGGTCTCTCTTCCGGGCGCTTAAACAATTGCCTGCTGCGGCTCGCGGCCAGTGCTGCCGCGAGAGTCACTGTACCAACCCGGCCCATGAACATTGTTGCTGCCATCACATACACGCCCTCCGGTGGGAGGTCGGCCGTGAGTCCGGTCGACAGACCACAGGTTGCGAACGCGCTGATCACGTCGAATAACACCAGATCAAAGGGCTCTTTCGAGATGTGCAGAATCAGGATGCTCGCCACAGCGACGGTCGTGGCACCCCACAGCACAACGCTCACCGACAGGCGCAGAATATCGCTCGGGATGCGACGACCGAAGGCCTCCATCTCCTGCTTTCCGCTCGCCTCGGCGAATGCGGCAAGAAAGAGGATGGCCAGGGTGGTGACCTTGATACCGCCGGCGGTTGACGCGGACCCGCCGCCGATGAACATGAGCATGTCGCTGAGCAGCAGGCTGGATCCGTGCAGGTCGCTGACATCAATGGTCGAAAATCCACCGGATCGGGTCATGATCGACATGAACAGGGACTGAAAGATCGTGTCGCCGGCATTGAGCGACCCGAAGGTCTTTGGATTGTCGAATTCCAGAAGGATGTACAGCACCATGCCGATCAGCAGTAGCGCGGTGGTCGTGACGAGGGTGAGTTTCACGTGGAGCGACCAGCGGCGCGGTCGCCGCCAGCCTCGGGCGAAGGCGTAGATCACGGGAAAGCCGAGGCTGCCCAAAAAGACGCCGATCATGATCGCGCCGAGAAACCAATAGTCGTCGGCGAACGGGGTCAGGCCACCGGCGTTGGGGTTGAAGCCGGTGTTGGTGAAGGCCATCGCGGCGTAGTACGCGCTGTGCCAGATCGCATCGCCCAACGCCACGCCGGCCTGCAGCATGCGGGGGAAGAGCATTGCAGCGACGGCAACTTCGATCACCAGGGCGCTGACAGCGACGGTGACCAGCAGGCTGCCGACCTCGCCGAGGCGCACGGTCTGGCCCTCGTTGACCGGGCCGGCATGAATGCGGGACGGGTTCGAGTCGCTCGCCGCCATGAGCTTGGCTCGCAGGCCGAGTCGACGGGAGATGACCAGCCCCATGAGCGAGGCGAGGGTCAATACGCCGATGCCGCCGATATTGACGCCGATGAAAACGAGAATATCGCCGAAGGGCGACCAGTGCGTGGCCATGTCCACGGTGGTGAGACCGGTGACGCAGATGACCGACACCGCGGTGAACACGGCGTCGTGCAGTGGGGTCATCGTGCGGTCGGCGGCGGCGACCGGCAACGAGAACAGCAACGTGAACAGCATGATGAGTGCGGTGAACACGAGGATGGCGAACCGCGATGGTGATTTGTGGGCGAGCGAATCAACGCCGTCGCGCATGCGCACCAAAATCGAGATCGGGCGCGGAAAAAATGGTTCCGTTCCGGTTCTCGACAACACCTGGAACCCCCGATTGACCTACGACCTGTGCCAGTTTGACATGGTACTACCCCACGCTAATGACTACCCTGAGGTTATGGCAGACATTTTTACCGTGGTGGCGGACTCGGCTCGGCGGGACATCCTGCGCATTCTTTTGGAGCAGTACATACCCTCCGGTGAAGTTCGCGGTGAACTGAGCGTGTCCGACATCGTTGGTCACCTCGGCCTGAGCCAGCCGACAGTCTCCAAGCACCTCAAGGTTTTGCGCGAAGCCGGCCTCGTCACGGTGCGCGAAGAGGGGCAGCACCGCTACTACCGGCTGGAATATTCGCCGCTCGAGGAGATCGAGGACTGGTTGATTCCGTTCCTCAGCGTTGACTTTGACCAGGCCGTCAAGGACGCCGATCTGGAGGCCGAGGCCGGCCTGAAAGAAGAACAGCGTGCCTTTGCTTCGGCCATCGGCAAGGCATTCGCCGACGCCTCGCAAATGTCGCACGTGGTCAAGGATGCGACCGCAAAAAAGTGGCGGAGAAACGGCTGAAACGGCCCGGTTTGCCCGCGATTTACCCTCCGGTAGACCGCCCGATCCGGCCGCTGAGTAGTTGAAGCTGGTTTTGTCCGATAGAATGGTGTTTTCGTGTCAGTCGCGGGCCCCGCGACTAAACCAATACTTGTGAGGTCCGTGTGGGTTCTGTAATTAAGAAGCGACGCAAGCGTATGGCGAAGAAGAAGCACCGCAAGCTGCTTCGCAAGACTCGCCACCAGCGTCGTAATAAGAAGTAGTAGTACTAAGAATTCGAACGGCTTCGTAGTTCAAAAGCTCTGAGTCGTTCATTGAGCAAAGCGCCAGCCCCTCGGGACTGGCGTTTTTTGCGCTCTGGCATCGGGCGTCTGGCATCGGGCGGGTCTCCTGCGGCGAACGAAGCGCCCAGACTGTCGGCCTAGGCTGGAACCATGCCTACCGCACACCTGACCCTGATCGGCAAGCCCGGATGCCACCTCTGCGACGACGCACGTGACCTGGTGGGCAGCGTAGTGGCCAAGCTCGCCGGCGACACGGACGCCCCCACAATCACGTTCGAGGAACGTTCCATCCTCGATGACGCCGAACTGCACGAGCTGTATTTGGAGGACATTCCGGTGCTCCTCCTCAACGGCAAAGTACACAACTACTGGCGTATCGATCCCGTACGCCTGCGCACCGCCCTACTGGAGGTCTCATGACCATTCGTCACATCGTCTGCTGGAAACTCACCGCACTGACCCCCCGCAAGAAGGCCGATGACGCCGCAGCAATCGCGGCCGGCCTCGAAGCCCTGGTGGGTGTCGTTCCGGAGATTCGTGCATTGACGGTGGGTCCGGATGTTGCCGGTGACGAGAACTGGGACGTCGCGTTGATCGCCGACTTCGACGACCTGGCGGCGCTCGACCGCTACCAGAAGCACCCCGAGCACAAAAAGGTTGGGGCGTTCATTCGTACCGTCGTGGCAGATCGTCTGGCCGTCGACCTCGAGGTCTGACTTCGTCTGCCGAGCCGTGAGTGTGCCGCTAAAAGCGAGCAGGAACTCACTGCTCGATGACCGAACTTACGGCTCGAGGCGGGTCGGGCCGCGGAACAGGTAGGTGACCTCGCGAATGCTCGCCTGGTGCAGCATGAGCATCAGCACGCGGGCTAGGCCCATGCCGAAGCCGCCGTGCGACGGCACGCCGTAGCGGAAGAAATCGAGGTAGCCGTCGATCTCTTCCAGGGCAAGACCCTTCTCGATGGCCTGTGCTTCGAGCACCTCGATACGGTGCTCGCGCTGGGCGCCGGTCGAGATCTCGGTGCCGTTGAAGATGAGGTCGTAGCTCTTGGTGATCGAGTCGTCGCCCTCGTGACGCATGTGGTAGAACGGGCGGATGCTGGAGGCGTAGTCGGTGAGGAACACGAACTCGTGTCCGAACTTCTCGGCCACGTAGGCGGCGATCTGGCGCTCGCCCTCCGGGTCCATGTCGTCGTCGTCGCGGGGAACCTCGTAGCCGCGGCTCTTGACGATCTCCTTGGCCTCGGCGAGGGGGATGCGCGGGAACGGTGTGCTCGGAACGGTCACCTCCACGTCGAACAGGGCCTTGACCTCGTCGCCGTGCTTGGCCTTGACGGCCGTGAAGCCGGCGACCATGAGGTCTTCGTGCAGCTGCATGACATCTTCGTGGCTGTTGATCCAGCTGATCTCCGAGTCGACACTGGTGAACTCGGTGGAGTGGCGGCTCGTGAACGAGGGGTCAGCGCGGAACGCCGGCCCCACTTCGAAAATCTTGCCGAATCCGGCCGACTGGGCCATCTGCTTGAAGAACTGCGGGCTCTGCGCGAGGTAGGCCTTGGTGTCGAAGTAGCCGACCTCGAACAATTCGGCGCGCGATTCGCTCGCACTCGCCATGAGCTTCGGGGTGTGCAGTTCGATGAAGTCGTGTTCGATCCAGTAGGTACGCAGCGCGTGCTCGAATGTGGTCTGGATGCGAAAAATGAGGTTTTGCTTGGGGTTGCGCAGGTCGAGGAAACGCCAGTCCAGGCGCTTGTCCAGGCTGGAGTCGGCCGCGATCGGCGTCTCCGGAATGGCGGCGGACACCACGGTGAGGGTGTCCAGCTTGATCTCGATGCCACCGAGCTTGACGCGCTCGTCGTGTTTGAGCGTTCCGGTGATGGTCACGAACGTGCCCTGAGCGAGGGCGGAGATGCTCGTGGCCGGCTCGTCGGCGACCACGACGCCATCGGCATCCGTGGTGCGGGGATTAACCAGCTGCACGGCGCCGGATTCGTCGCGGAGAACGACGAATTGCACCTTTTTCTGGTCTCGCACCGTCTCGACCCAACCCGACACCGAAACGGTGCCGTCATCGAGAGCGGACAGGTTCTTGATCAATACGCGCGAAGTCACAGGTCGAGTTTAGCCGGAGCCGCCCGGCGGCGCTCTCACGGCAGTTTCCGGGGTAGCCCTTCCGTAGACTAGGCGGGTGGTAGCCAGTCAAGTGCATCTCGTGCGTCACGGTGAGGTTTTCAACCCCGAACGCGTGCTCTACGGACGGCTGCCGAATTATCGGCTCTCCGACCAGGGCGACCTGATGGCGACCACCGCCGCCGATGAACTGGTCGAGCGGGGCCGCGCGGTCGTGCGTGTCGTTGCCTCGCCGCTGCAGCGCGCGCAGGAATCGGCCGCTCCGATCGCTGCGGCCTATGGGCTGTCCATTGACACCGACGAACGCCTCATCGAACCGACCAATGTCTTCGAAGGCAAGCGGATGCGCGGCCCCGATGGCGCGCTGCGCGACCTGCGCAACTGGCCGGCCCTGATCAACCCGCTGCGACCGAGCTGGGGCGAACCGTTCCGCGCCGTATCGAAGCGGATGCTCGCCGCCATCGAGGACGCCTGGAACTCGGTCGATGAGGGTGACGTCGTGCTCGTCAGTCACCAGCTGCCGATCTGGATGGTACACCGCACGCTCGCTCACGAACCCCTCGCGCACGACCCGCGTAAGCGCCGCTGCGACCTGTCGAGCATCACCACACTCTCCTGGCACGGTGACCACTTCACCGAAACCGCCTACGTCAGCCCGGCGTTGGCCTACCTCGACCCGAGCAACGATGTGGGTGCCGTATGAACCAGGTCAAACGCCGCATCGCCCCCCTGCTTGCCGGTTTGGCTGTCGGTGCCCTTCTGCTCTCGGGGTGTTCCTCTGATCCGCTCGCTGAACAGTATCGGGAAGGCTCCAGCAAGGGTTTCATCGCCGGTGACGGCAGCGTCACCGAGATCGCCGTCGCCAACCGCGGACAGGCCATCGAATTCTCCGGCGTGACCGAAACGGGGGAGACCGTCACGAGCGCTGACCAGCTCGGTGAGGTTCTCGTGGTCAACTTTTGGTATGCGAGCTGCGCGCCATGCCGCGCCGAGGCATCCGATCTGCAGGACATCAACGAGCAATTCGAGAACCAGGGTGCAAGCTTTCTCGGCGTGAATGTGCGTGACCAGGCCCCCAACGCCATCGCGTTCAACGAAACCTACGGCGTGACCTACCCCTCGGTGCTCGACGTCGACGCCGGAGCCATGCAGCTCGCCTTCAGCGGCAGCATTCCGCCGAACGCTGTGCCGACCACCCTCGTGCTCGACGCCGAAGGCCGCGTCGCGGCGCGGATCCTCGGTCAGGTCTCCTCACCGTCAATTCTGGAAACTCTGATTCGCGACACCATCGCGGAGAGCGCCGGTACCAGCACTGACGGCGGCGCCACGGAGTGAACAATCCCTTCGGAGAGATCGTCTTCAGCGGCCAGCTGCTCTTCGCGATTCCCATCGCACTGCTCGCCGGGCTGGTGTCGTTCGCCTCCCCGTGCATCCTGCCGCTGGTACCCGGCTATCTCGCCTACATCGGCGGATTCACCGACGGACGTACCGGCAGCTCCAAACGTGACCGGCGCGGCCGAACCCGGCTGCTTGCCGGGGTTGGCCTGTTCGTGCTCGGTTTCACCGTGGTGTTTGTACTCACCGGCGTTGTTTTCGGCGCTGCGGGATTCTGGCTCAACTCCTATCGCGACCTGATCACTCGGGTCGCCGGCGTGGTGGTCATTCTGCTCGGACTGGTGTTCGTCGGCCAGTTCGGTGCCATGCAACGCACCATCAAGAGCAACTGGCGTCCCAAAATGGGCCTGGCCGGCGCCCCGGTGCTTGGCGCGGTGTTCGCGGTCGGCTGGACACCGTGCACGGGCCCCACCCTCACCGCCATTAACTCGCTCAGCCTCGGCACCGGTTCGCCCTGGCAGGGCGGCCTGCTCGCGCTGTTCTACTCTCTCGGCCTCGGGATTCCGTTTCTCTTGATCGCCCTCGGGCTCAACTGGGCCACCGGCTCCGTTGCATTCCTCAAACGGCATATACGTGCCATCAACCTGTTCGGCGGCGTTCTGCTCGTCGTCATTGGAGCACTCATGGTGAGCGGCATCTGGAACACCTGGCTCCTCGATCTGCAAGGGGTGATTGGCAACTTTGTCCCGGCCATCTGACCACTACGACTCCCGCCCGCAGACGCCGCAGTCGCTGCAGTCCGGTGTCGTGCAGCCCAAGCTCGGCTGGCGCGGCTGGCTGCGCTGGTTCTGGCGCCAGCTCACGAGCATGCGCACGGCGCTGTTCCTGCTGCTGATGCTCGCCATCGCGGCGATTCCCGGATCGCTCGTGCCGCAACGCAGCTCGGACCCGAACGGGGTGAGCCAGTACTTCGCCGACAACCCCGACCTGGCGCCGACCCTCGACAAGCTGCAGGCCTTCGACGTGTATACCTCGGCCTGGTTCTCGGCGATCTACCTGCTGCTGTTCATCTCGCTGATCGGCTGCGTCATCCCGCGCACCAAACATCACTTCCAGGCGCTGCGTGCCAAGCCCCCGACCACGCCGGCCCGCCTCGCGCGCCTGTCCGGTTTTACCGAACGCGAGGCCCCCGCCCACACGGATGCCGCCATCGCGATCACGCACGCCCGCACCCTGCTCAAATCCAGCGGCTACCGCGTCGCCCGCTTCGATTCCGACACCGAATCCTCGGTCTCGGCCGAGCGCGGCTACCTGCGAGAAACCGGCAACCTCATCTTTCACGGCGCCCTCGTGGCCATTCTCGTGACCGTCGGATTCGGCGGCGGCTACGGGTTCAGCGGTCAACGCGTGCTGGTCGAAGGCCAGACCTTCGTGAACACCCTGCTCGCCTACGACTCCTTCAGCCCGGGGCGCTTCTTCGACGACACCACCCTCGACCCGTACACACTGAGCCTGGACGACTTCTCGGTGTCATACGAACAACAGAACCTGCAGGCGTACGGCCAACCGATTGACTTCACCGCCGATGTGACCGTCACCCCCAAGGGCGGCGCGGCCGAGCCCGCCGCGGTCAAGGTGAACGGACCGCTGCGCACGAACGGCACGAATATCTACTTGCTTGGCAACGGGTATGCGCCGACGATCACAGTCACAGCCCCCGACGGCACGGTCGTGTTCTCCGACTCGGTGCCGTTTTTGCCGCAGGACGCCAATCTCACCTCGCTGGGCATTGTCAAAGTTCCCGACGGGTTGGCCGAACAGCTCGGCATGATCGGCTTCTTTTATCCCACCCAGGACAAAGCCGCCAGCGGTGCGAACTTTTCGAGCTACCCCGACCTCGAGTATCCGCTGCTCACCCTGAACGTGTACACCGGCGACCTCGGTCTGGATGACGGCGTGCCGACATCCGTTTATGCGCTGGACACCGACACGCTGACGCAGAAGACCGGCGGAACCACCGACGTCGACTCGATCGAGCTCAAGCCGGGCGAATCGGCCGAGTTGCCGGGCGACCTCGGAACGGTCAGCTTCGTCGACAACAACCCGGCCGCCTCGGCCGCCGGAGACTTCACCAAGTCGGTTCCACGGTTCGCCAGTTTTGATATTCACCACGACCCGACGCAGATCTGGTTGATCTCCTTCTCCATGCTCGTCTTGTTCGGCCTGTTCACCGGGCTGCTCGTGCCGCGTCGCCGGGTGTGGGTGAAAGCCACGACCGGGGCTGACGGAACGGTGCACCTCCAATACGCCGGCCTGGCCCGCGGCGACGATCCGGCACTGGAGGCGGCCGTCGCGACGCTGGCCGACCGCCACGTCAAACTGTTGAAGACCCACCAACCCGTCGTCGCCACACCCGAAACGACTTAGGCTTACATCGTGAATCTGACTGACTCCGCACTGCTCAACTCGTACTCGCTCTACGCCCTGTACTCGGCGATGGCCGTTTACGCCCTCGCGTTCATCGCGTTCGCGGTCGACCTCGCCCGTCGTTCCAGCGCGGTCGATGCGATCGAGACCGATGAAGCTGCCGAACTGGCCGGTGCTGCCCCGGCCGGTGCTGCCCTGAACGGCACGGCTGCGTCCGCTGGCGGCACCCTCACACTGAAACGGCCGGTGCTGTCGCGCATCAGCGCCCGGATGGACAACGACGCGGCGCTGCCGTACGGCCGGTCGTCCAGCCTGCGCGTGGGAGTGGCCCTGACCGTGCTGGCCTGGACGCTGCACCTCGCGGCCGCGATCATGCGCGGCTTCGCGGCTGATCGGGTGCCATGGGCGAACATGTACGAGTTCGCCATGACGGGGACCCTGCTCATCATGACGGTGTTCCTCATCGTGCTGCTCCGGGCCGACCTGCGCTTTCTGGGCACTTTCGTGACCGGTCTGGTGCTCGTTCTGCTCGGCGTGGCCGCCCTGAAGTTCTACGTGGAGGTGGCCCCGCTGCCGCCGGCACTGCAATCCGCCTGGCTGGTCATTCACGTCTTCGTGGCATCGCTGGCGACCGGAATGTTCGCGTTGGGCTTCGCTCTGTCGGCCGTGCAGCTACTGCAGGCGCGCCGAGAGAATATTGCGCTCGACGAACAGACCGCCCCGCAGCGGTCGGCGCAGCGCTCGACCGTCGCATCCGCCCTGCGCTTTCGTTTTCTGGCCACCCTGCCGTCGGCGGCCACGCTGGAGAACCTGGCCTATCGCATCAGCATTATCGGCTTCATTCTGTGGACCTTCACGCTCATGGCCGGTTCGATTTGGGCTGAGCAGGCCTGGGGCCGTTATTGGGGATGGGACACCAAAGAGGTGTGGACCTTCATTATCTGGGTCATCTACGCCGGTTACATCCACGCCCGAGCGACCCGTGGCTGGCGCGGATCACGCTCGGCCTGGCTGGCGATTATCGGTTTCTCCGCCGTGATGTTCAACTTCGGCATCGTCAACGTGTTCTTCAAGGGCCTGCACGCCTACTCCGGCCTGTAACCCCCGCCTCCCCCGAACCCTCACGCGAGAGCGGGAAAAACGTTGCTTCGACCGGGTTGAAGCAACAATTTTCCCGCTCTCGCGGGATGATTCTTGGGGCTATTCGGCGGCTAGGAGGGCGTGCGTGCGGGCTAGGCGGGCCAGCCACCAGTCGCGTCGCTCGGGGCTGGCCGCATGTTGCTCGAGCAGGTCGGGTACGACTCGACGCACGGGGATTGCCCCGTTGATCGGCAGCAGCGGCTCGCTCGTGACGTCCTCAGCGAGCAGCGATGCCGTGCCGAGGCCGCAATCGAAGTACAAGCCCGGAACGGATGCCGCGAGGTGGGCGCCCATCGACAGCCCGATCGATGTGTCGAGGGCGCTGGACACCACGACCGGAAGCCCGGTCTGGCCGATGATTGACAACGCGGCGCGGATGCCGCCCAGGGGTTGCGCCTTGATCACGAGAATATCGGCAGCGCCGGCCCGCGCCACGGCGAGGGGGTCGCCGCTCTTGCGCACGCTTTCGTCGGCGGCGATCGGCACGCTCAGATACGTGGTGCGGTGGCGAATCTCGGCGAGTTCGGGCACGGTCATGCAGGGCTGTTCCACATACTCAAGGTCGAAAGCGCCGAGCGCGTGAATGGCATGTTCGGCTTCGTCGACGTTCCACAGACCGTTCGCATCGATACGGATGCGTCCTTCCGGGCCGAGCACGCGGCGCACCTCGGCGACCCGGGCGACGTCGTCAGCAAGGGTCTGGTCTGGGCTGGCTACCTTCACCTTGGCGGTGCGGCATCCGGGAAAGCGTGCGAGTACCTCGGCCACTTTGGCTACCGGAACGGCCGGTACCGTGGCGTTGACCGGAATGCTCGTGCGCAGCGCGTGCGGTGTGCCCTGCCAGCCAAAGTCGATGGCGGCCCGCAACCAGTTAGCGGCCTCGGCATCGTCGTACTCGACGAACGGCGAGAACTCGGTCCAACCCTCCGGACCCTCCAACAGCAGTGCTTCCCGGCTGTCCAACCCTCGAAAGCGGTCGAACAGTTTCAGTGAGACGACATGCGCGGAACCGAGTAGCTCATCCAGTGCGGGAATCATGGTTCCAGTGTGTCAGTCTGCGGCTGGGTAGAAGGCCAGAGTCGGTCACTAATCCTGGTTGTAGAAGTCGCTGGTGTCATCCAGGGCACTGTCCACAGCGTCGCCACCCAACCGGTCATCGCCTGCGCTGTCGTCACCGGCGTGATCGACACCGTTCGGCTTGACGTTGATCATGGCCACGGGAACGCCGGGCGCAATGAGCAGATAGGCGTCTTCAAAACGACCCTCACCGCTGTTCACCTGCAACCAGTAGGGGAGCCCCGCAGCGATGGCACCATCGATTTCTACCTGGATGGCCTCTATGGATCGGCCGCCGAGGGAATAGGGCCTGCCGCCGTAGATAATGTCGATGCGATTCATTGGTCCTCCTTGGCGGAATTCGACGCTGCCGTTGGAAAGCCGGGTTCCGGCACAATATGCAGGCCACCCGAGGAGTTGGCCGTGGACATGAGCGCTTCGACCCATTCGCGGTTCAGAGTGGGTGAACGACTGCCGAAAAATTTGAACGCAATGGGAATGGCCGGATGGAGCCAGATCGTGCTGCGCCCGGCCCCGGACTGCGGGTCGTCTCGCCAGGTGAAGTAGAAGGATTCTCCGCGCCGAAGCTTGGCGCCGATGACAACCTGAATATGCGCGAGCACCCGATCATCGAAGTCCGCGGTGAGTGTCGAGTCGTAGGTCAGCTTTCCCATGTCCCGCTCCTGCTCGAGTGTCGTCGATGAAATCGTCTAGTCGCGGAGGTAATGCTCCAGTCGTGGCACGTGGAGCAGCGCCAGAGCGCGCTTCTCAATCTGGCGAACGCGTTCCCGGGTCACGCCCTCAATGTGAGCGATCTGGTCGAGGGTGCGTGGCTCGTTTCCGTCGAGGCCGAATCGTGCCCGCAAAATGGAGCGCTCCCGAGGGGGTAACGTGTCGAGAAAATAACGGATGTCTGCTGCCCGCAGAGTGAGCGTGGCGTGTTCGTCGGGCTGCGGCAGGTCGTCATCGATGATGAGTTCCGCCATGTCACCGGCGCCATCACCGACCGGTGTGTGCAGGGAAATCGGCTCGTTGTCGTACTGCAGTAGTCGCAACACGTCGCGCACGGCGATCTGGGCGGCCTCGCCGATCTCCCGCGCCGTGGGGTCGCGGTCGAGCACGCTGGTGAGATCGCGGCGAATGCGCTTGATCTTGTTGAGCTTCTCGGCGGTGTGTACCGGGATGCGGATCATGCGTGATTTGTCGGCCATCCCCCGGTGGATGGCTTGTCTGATCCACCAGGTGGCATAGGTGGAGAATTTGTAACCGGTCATGAAGTCGTACTTCTCGACGGCACGAACGAGACCCATATTGCCGTCTTGCACGAGGTCCATAATGGGAACCCCGCGACCGGAGTAGTGCTTGGCGATGCTCACCACCAACCGCAGGTTGGCCTCGATGAACTGATTCTTGGCACGGCGCCCATCGTGCACGAGCCAGGCCAGCTCACGTTGGTCGGCGGAGTCGGTGCCTTCATCACGCAACAATCGGGCTTCGGCGAAAAGCCCGACCTCGATGCGGCGGGCCAGATCTACCTCCTGCTCGGCGTTGAGCAGGGCCCCCTTGCCGATGCGGCGCAGGTAATCACCGAAGGCATCCGTTGATGCGGCGCTGTAGTTGCCCGGTGCTGCGGCGCGCCGAGGCGAGGATGCGACGGGCGATGACGGCGCGCGGGTCTCTTGAACTGTGGTCGTCATAATGGCTTGCCCCCGCAATACTTATTGCTGCCGTGCGTGAAATTCATGGCGACCTCCCCGTGCGTTCCAAGTCATTAGTACACCCCCTAATGGGGTGGGTGACAAGGGGTTGACTTCTGACTCGAATCACAATACCTGAGACATTTTCGTATTTCTGATCCCTAATATTACGAGTTTGAGACGCTGTTGAACAGTCTCTCGCTCCGCGTAGGCTGACAGCATGAGCGAACAGGTATCCGAAATCTTTGATGCGAGCCAGTGGAAGGCCGTTGCGGGCTTCGAGGAGCTCAGCGACCTCACTTACCACCACGATCGGAGTGGTCGCATCGCCCGAATCGCGTTCAACCGTCCCGAGGTGCGTAACGCCTTTCGGCCCCGCACGGTCGACGAGCTCTACGCTGCCCTCGAAGACGCTCGCACCAACTCGATGATCGGCGTGGTGCTGCTCACCGGGAACGGCCCCAGCGCCAAGGACGGCGGCTGGGCGTTCTGCTCTGGCGGCGACCAGCGCATTCGAGGTCGCGACGGCTACAAATACGGCGAGGGTGAGACGGCAGCGGGTATCGACCGAGGGCGCTCGGGGCGCCTGCACATTTTGGAAGTGCAGCGGCTCATTCGATTCATGCCCAAGGTGGTCATCGCGGTTATTCCCGGCTGGGCCGCCGGGGGCGGGCACTCGCTGCACGTGGTGTGTGACCTGAGCATCGCGAGCGCCGAACACGGCAAATTCAAGCAAACGGATGCTGACGTCGGATCCTTCGACGCCGGGTACGGCAGCGCCTACTTCGCCCGCCAGGTCGGCCAGAAAGCCGCCCGCGAGGTGTTTTTTCTGGCGCGGGAATATTCGGCCCAACGTGCCCTCGAGATGGGCGCGATCAACGCGGTCGTGCCGCACGCCGAACTCGAAACGGTCGCACTGGATTGGGCCCGCGAAATTTTGACCAAATCGCCCACTGCCATTCGCATGCTCAAGTTTGCCTTCAATGCCGTTGACGACGGACTGGTCGGCCAGCAGGTGTTTGCCGGGGAGGCAACTCGTTTGGCCTACGGCACCGATGAGGCCGTTGAAGGGCGCGACTCCTTTCTGGAGAAACGCGAACCCGACTGGTCTCCGTATCCCTGGCAGTACTGACTCGTGCCGGCACTGGGAAAATCGTGAGGTCGCTTCGGGTGGTCGTGCCGGGGTATCCGCTCGACTTTCTGGCCGCATTGCGCGACGCCCTCTCCGGCAGCGGGCCGGCGTTGCTGCCCGTGCAGGCCGGCGGGTTGCAGGTCGACGGGTTGCAGGTCGACGGGTTGCTGACCGGCACGGACTCGCCCGTTCTGCACGTGCCCAAACGCGTGGCCGTGGTGATCGAAACCTCGGGTTCGACCGGCGCGCCCAAACGGGTGATGCTCAGCACCAACGCCCTGCTGGCCGGCGCTGCCGCGTCGTCGGTCGCCCTCGGCGGTGCCGGACAATGGCTGCTCGCCCTGCCCGTGCACTACATCGCGGGGGTACAGGTGCTCGTGCGCTCCATCGCCGCCGACACCACCCCGCTCGTGCTGCCGCCGGGCCATTTCGACCCGCAGGCGTTCCGGAGCCTGGCCGAGAGCATGACCGAGCCGTTGCGCTACACCGCGCTGGTTCCCGTGCAGCTCGCCCGGCTGCTTGACGCAGCGGATGACCCGGCCCTGTTGGCCGTGCTGCGTCGCTTCAGCGCAATTCTGGTCGGCGGTCAGGCGATTCGCGGCGAACTCACCGCCCGGGCGGAGGCCCTCGATGTGCGGGTCGTGCGCACCTACGGGTCGTCGGAGACCGCCGGTGGCTGCGTCTACAACGGCGCTCCGATTGGTGACACCCGGGTGCGCGTCGTGCACGGGCAGCTCGAGCTGTCGGGTTCTGTGCTGGCCGAGGGGTACCTCGATGATGCGGCGCGCACGGCCGATCGGTTTGTCGTGGAGCGTGGTGTGCGCTGGTATCGCACCGGCGACCTCGGTGAGGTCGATGCGGGCACCGAACGCGTCACGGTGCTCGGTCGCGCCGACAACGTGATTATTTCCGGCGGGGAGAAGGTCTCACTCGATGCGGTTGAACGCGTTGTCCACTCCCATCGGGGGTTTGAGCAGGCCATCGTGCTCGGCGACGACGACGCAACCTGGGGGCAGGTTCCGGTCGTGGTGGTGGCCGGGGGAGTAGGCGAGGAAGCGGAACTGATCGCATCCGTTGTGGCATCGCTCGGGCGTGCGGCCCGCCCGGCGCGCGTTGTGCGGGTGCAGGAGATCCCCCTGCTTGCCTCGGGTAAGCCTGATCGTTCAGCGCTGGCCAGTAATATAGGGGCGTGGCACAAGGAGCTCGGCCGGTCAGGCCCAAACAACAACGACTAAACCCCGAGGCGAAGCTGGCTGGTGCTGGTTCACAGGCCAAGGGCACCGGTAGGTCCGGCCATCCGGCCTTCAAGAACGGTCCGCCCCGCAAGGGGCCGGCCAAGGTCAAGCCGGCCACGGCGTCCGACTGGATCTCCGGCGCACGCCTGCGCACCCTGCCGCTGGCAATCGCGCCCGTGCTGCTCGGTACCGGTGCCGCGATCGTCGCGAGCGGTCCCGGCGTTTACCACCCGGTGCGTGCCCTGCTTGCCCTCGCCGTGGCGCTCTTTCTTCAGATCGGCGTCAACTACGCCAACGATTACTCCGACGGTGTTCGTGGTACCGATGCCTTTCGCGTCGGCCCGGCCCGACTCACCGGCGGCGGCGTCGCCAACCCACGCACGGTGCTGCGCGTTGCTTTGGTCTTCTTCGGTCTCGCCGCCGTGGCCGGACTGACCCTCGTCGTCCTGACCCAGTACTGGTGGCTGTTGCTCGTTGGCGTGGTGGCGCTCGCTGCGGCGTGGTTCTACACCGGCGGGAAAAAGCCGTACGGCTACCTGGGGCTCGGCGAAGTATTCGTTTTCGTCTTCTTCGGTCTCGTGGCTACCGCCGGCACGACCTACGTGCAGGTCGGTAAATTCACCACCGAGAGCCTGCTGGGCGGTGTGGCCATGGGCCTGATCGCCTGCGCGGTGCTGATGGTCAATAACCTGCGCGACATCGTACCCGATAAGGCGGCCGGCAAGCGCACCCTCGCGGTCCGCATCGGCAGCACGGCCTCCCGGGTCGTCTTCTGCGTCTTTCTGCTGCTGCCGTTCGTGATCGCCGGGTTCTTCAGCCTGTTTTACCCGCTGGGAATGTTCACGTTCTTCGTGCTGCTTCTGGCCCTGCCCGCCTGCCTCATCACGATCACCGCGACGTCGGCCAAGGAACTGATCCTCGCCCTCAAGCTGACCAGCCTCGCCGCGTTGGCCTACGGAGCGTTGCTAGGACTTGCCTTCGCGCTCTGAGCTGGCCGGCTCTGAGCTGGCCGGCTCTGAGCTGGCCGGTTCTGAGCTGGGCTGCTGTTCGGCCAGATTAAGGGCGGAGTCCTCGATCTCGGAGTCGGCGTTCACCGGCTCCTTGTCGGGGTGCCGCGCCGTGTAGAGATCGCGGGCCACGCTTTCGCGCGACTTGCCGAGAAAAAGATAGGACAGGCACAGTCCGAGCAGGGCTGCGATCACGGCGGAGGCCCAGGGCCAGAATCCCAGCGAGAGCAGAATGGCCAGCGGGATGGCAAACATCAACACGCGCAACACGGAGTAGTACAGCCAGGGGGCCACGAATTTCATGGATCCAGCTTAGAATGCCGCGGCTGAGTATCTGCACATGTCTCTCACGGTCTGGCGGCTTACAATCAGTTCATGCCCAAGCTCTTGATCGGACTAGGACTGGCCCTGGTCATTCTCACTGTCTACACCCTCGTGGATTGTGCCGTGTTCGACCGCAAACGCATTCGCGGATTGCCGCGCTGGGTCTGGATTTTCGTCATCGTGCTGGTGCCGCTCATTGGCCCGCTGCTCTGGCTGCTCGTCGGTCACGGTCGGGCCACCCCCGCCACCCGTTCCTTTCGTTCGGTCGCACCCGATGACGACCTCGACTTTCTGCGCAGCCTCCGCGGCGACGGCGGCGTAAAAACCGACAGCGGCGAGAACCGCCCGTTCAATGAGAAAGACCAGCAGGAGCGTATTCGTCGCATGGAAGAGGACCTCGCGGACCTCGACAAGAACGAACCGAAACCGGGCGACGCGACGAAGAAGAAGAACGAACCGGGCGAGGGCGAACAGCCTGGCCGTCGGGATGCCTGAGCAGGTCAACAGCACCCGCACCAGCCCGGCGACCGATTTCAGCATTGCCCTCCTGAGCGAGTTCGTCCGACTCGGAGTGCGTGATCTGGTGCTCTGCCCCGGTGCGCGTTCCCAGGCGTTGGCTCTGGCGGCGGCGGAGTTGGAGCGCGCCGACAGTATTCGTTTGCACGTACGCACCGACGAACGCAGCGCCGGATTTCTCAGCGTGGGTCTCACCCTCGAAACCGGTCTGCCCACCCTCATCGTGGTGACTTCGGGCACCGCCGTCGCGAACCTGCACCCGGCCGTGCTCGAAGCGCACCATGCCGGGGTGCCCATGATTCTGCTGACGGCCGACCGCCCGGCGGAACTGCGCGGTATCCGCTCGAACCAGACCACCGTGCAGTCCGGACTGTTCGGCGTCGCCACCCGGATGTGCCTCGACGTGCCGGCGCCGGTCGGCGAACCCGACGAAGCCGGCATTGCCGTGGCGTTGGCCCGGCAAGCGATGGATGCCGCGACCGGCGTGCTCAGCACCGCTCCCGGCCCCGCGCAGCTCAACCTGGCCTTTCGCGAGCCGTTGTCCGCCGCCCTCCCGGCGGATTCGACCTGGGTGGCACCAACGCCCGGCGTTGGGCCTGCGCCCGCTGCGTCAACCGACGGCCCGACCATGCTGCTGGCTCCGGGACCGCGCACGGTCGTGATCGCCGGTGACGGCGCGGGCCCGGCGGCCGAGGAGCTGGCGCATGCCGGCGGCTGGCCGCTGCTGGCCGAGGTGTGCAGTGGCGCTCGGTTCGGACCCAACCTGATCGTGCACTACCGCGAACTGCTCGGTGCCAGCGATCTCGGTGGTGAGATTGAACGGGTGATCGTCTTTGGTCACCCCACCCTCAGCCGGGAGATCCCGGCCCTGATCGCGCGTGCCGGGGTGGAAACCATCGTGGTGGCCCCGACCGGACTCGAATGGTACAACCCGAGCCTCGCCGCGCGCGCCTTCACCCGCTCTATCGGAGCGGATGCGGCATCCACTCTGGCAGCCCGTACCCCGGCGGGCCGGGAGTGGCTCGGTCGCTGGGTCATGACCAGTCGTTCTCTCGCCGAAGCGGCAGCGGACGAAGGGCGCGCGCCAATTGACAAGCGCGGCATCACCCGGGCCGAATTGGCCGTGTTGCGCGCGCCGCTGACCCGCAAGCTGCTCGTGGACGCGGTGTGGCGAGCATCGTGGCCGCATGACCGGCTCGTGCTCGGCGCGTCACGTCTCATTCGCGAGGCCGACAAGCGCGTTCCCGGTAAGAAGATCACCGTACTGGCCAACCGCGGCCTGGCCGGCATCGACGGCACGATCGCCACCGCACTCGGTGTAGCCCTGGCCAGTCAGGCCGAACCGGCACCGCGTTCGGTGGGGGTGACCCGCGTTCTGCTGGGCGACCTCACCTTTTTGCACGATGTCGGTTCGCTACTGCTCGCCCCCGAAGAACCCGAGCCCCGGCTCCAGATCATCGTTGGTGTCGACGGTGGCGGCAGCATCTTCGATGGTCTCGAAGTGGCCGCGACGGCGCCGGCGCAGGCCATGGACCGCGTGCTGTACACCCCGCGCAGCGTCGATTTGAAGGCGCTCGCCGCCGCCTATGGCTGGGACTACGAGATGGCCGCCACTCGCAGCGATCTTGAGCGTGCCCTCACCGGGGCCCCCACGCGCCCCAGCATTCTTGAGGTTCCGCTCGTTCGATAGCGGTGTTCGCCTGCCAGCTTTCGCACCGGTTCCGGCTCGCTATTTCGGTGCGGTTTCGGTGGGCCAGTGGGTGTTGGGCCAGGGTGGTTGTGGCCAGGGTGGGTCGGTGCTGGGGGTGTTGGCGCGGTGGGTGTTGGCGGGGCGCCAGGTTTGGGTGGGGTCCCAGAGGAGGGGGCCGCGGATTTGGGGTTGGCCGTTGGTGATGCGGATGTTCCAGCCGGTGAGGTGGATGGTGTGGTGGTGGTACCAGCAGAGTAGGACTCCGTTGTTGATGTTGGTGGGGCCGCCGTCGGTCCAGGCGGTGACGTGGTGCACTTCGGTCCATTGTGGGGGGATGGTGCAGCCGGGGATGATGCAGCCGCCGTCGCGGGCGGCGATGGCGGCGCGTTGTTTGGCGTTGAAGCAGCGGAGTGTGGTGCCGAGGTAGAGGACGTCGCCGTCGGTGCCGAAGAGGACTTGTTGGTAGCCGCCGGCGCAGATGAGTTCGGTGACGCGGCGGAAGCTGAGCGGCGCGTCGATGCCGTCGATCCAGGCCGCGGCCGTGGTCGAGGTCGGCGGCGTTGATGTGCACCATGACGGTGGGGGCGGCGCCGCCCATGGTGGGGGTGTGGGGGTCGCGGGCGGTGGCTTCGAAGATGGCGCGGAGGATCTCGGCGCGTTTCTCTCCGCCGGTGCGGCGGTCGCCGTCGAACCGGTCGTCGCCGGTGAACGGCTCGTCACTGGACCGTTCGGTGTCCCTCGTAGCGTCGGTATCACGCTCGTTGCTGTCCGTGTTGCTGTCCGGGTCGGTGGGTCTGAAGCGGGGGGTGTGTGAGCGGGCGCTGAGGTAGGTGTTGAAGAGGGTGTCCATGATGCCGCGGAGTTCGGGGGTGACGTCGGCGCGCAGCGGGTAGAGGCCGTTGCGCAGCAGCCCGAACGACAGGGTGCTTCTGGCTTCGACGGCGTCGTCGTTGGGGGCGGTGCCGTCGGGGTCGAGTCGTGCCTGCCATTCCACGGCCTGGGCGCGGAGCAGGTCGGGCGCGAAGCGGATCCCCGCCCCGGGCAGCCCGACGGTTTCGGGGGTGAGGGCGCCGGTGGCGGAGGCGACCAGGGCGCGTTCGACCCGGTCGACGTCGTCGGGCCCGACGCGGCCGTGCAGGGCGGTGAGGGTGGTCGCGATGATCTCCGCCGCCTCCAGCCCGAGCTCGCCGCTGGCGAGGCCGTCGGCGATGACGGCGTACCGGGCCGGCACCGGCAGGCCCAGCGGGGTGCGTTCCACGGCGGTCTCGCCGAGTTTGAGGCGACGCCGGGCTTCACGGCTGGAGATGCCGGCGAGGTGGGTGATGAACTCCACCCGGGTACGGCATCCGTTGCGATACGCCAACGACCCGCTGCCGAGGTCGGTCTCGGCACGAGCACCGATGTCGGTGGTCGCTCGTAGTCTGGCCCCGTCCACCTTGCGCCCCAAATGTTCCAAAGCGGCCATGACCGCGATGGCCTCGGTGTCGTCAAGATGACCAAACCGCACCCCATCCAGCACGGAAGCCAACAACGCACCGGCATGAGCAATGACCTCAACCCGAGTGAACCCAGGATCTGGCAGGGAACCAGCTGCAGCGGGCGGGACGGTGAGGGTCATGGCGACGGTGCCTCCTTCACCCACCATGATACCCCGAAAAGCACTTAAAGACGAGAGAAACTCAGTACTAAGTTGATGTATTATAAGAGTTATCTCCGATTCACAGCACAGGCAGCGGACGGGAGGCTTGGTACCGTTGACCTACGCGGATGCCGGGAGGCCCAGATGACCATCGACTCACCCCACGACGACGCAGGGTCGGGCAGCATCCCCGAACAGGCACCAGATCCGGCGCCGCACCAGGCGCTCGTGCCGATGCCGCCCAAACGCACAGGCGGCGTTCCCCTCGCAGCGCTCATCGTGGGGATCGGCGCCTTCGTCACCGGATGGATTCCGATTCTGGGTCTGCTGCTGGGCGTAGCGGGAATCATTCTCGGCATCCTCGCCCTGCGCAAGCCGGGTGGAAAATCGTTTGGTCTCGCAGGTCTGATCGCGTCGGCCGTGGCCGTGCTCACCAACATTCTGGTGAGCACCATAGTCGTGATCTCACTCGTGAATTCCGGGATCGGTGCCGCGATCTTGACCGATGCCCAGCCCGTCATCACCCCGTGCTTCTCGTTCAACGGACCCGCCGACTACATCAACAACCAGTCCGCTGAGAAGACGGAGGGCTGCATCACGACCCTGCAATTGTGGGGCGAGTACGACGCCGACGGCGAGATCAACAACACCGGCGTAGGCAGCATTCTGGGCAGCGTGCTCGTGGAACCCGTGCCGGTAGCCAGCACCGACGAAATGGCCCCCAATGGCGGCCTTGATGACATGGTCGAATATCTGAACCAGAGCTACTTTCCCGATGCCGGCGAGGTGACGAGCCTGAAGGAAGCGGTGAGTCTCGATGGTGTCGATGCCAACCTGACGCGCCTGACGAGTACCGCCGAAAAGACCAAAACCAAGGCGTTCCTCACCGTTTTCGCACCAGACACCTATCAGTCCGCCGGGGATCCGGTGAAGTTCTTCGTGATCTCCTTCGTCATCCCCGATGACAACGGTGAGGAGATCATCGCCGCCGCTATCGATTCTTGGCGTTGGAAGTAGCCTGCGATTCAGGGGCAGTCGAGAACGTGGCCGAGGCGATGATTCCGCACGGGTCGCGCCGTGTCAGGGCGACCGTGGCACGGCTCGCCTTGGCCAACTGCGCGACGATGGCTAAGCCGAGGCCGCTCCCTGCGGTGTCTGAGCGTGCCCGCCAGAACCGATCGAAGGCACGCGAACAATCCTCGAGACTCAGCCCGGGACCCTCGTCGAGCACCTCGAGACGCACGGTCTCGGACGGCGCCGCACCGTGCGAACGGCCTGGCCGATCGGCCCGTGTCGCAGACCGCGCAGTGGGTCCGTTCACCGTGACCCGCACGACGATCGTACTGTTGTCGGGGCTGACCGACAGGGCGTTGTCGACATAGTTATCGAGAATTTGTTCGGCGGTGGTGGCTACCGCCGAGGCCGGTGCGGTGGCGGGTCCGTCGTAACGGAGGGTGACGAACGATTCCTGGGCGAGCGCTTGCCACTGCTCCACTCGTTCGCGAGCCATCTTTGCGAGGTCCACGTGCACGAGGGGAGCCGGCTGCCCCTCGGTTCGGCTGAGCAATAGCAGCCCCTCAACGATGGAGCCCAGACGGTCGGCCTCGGCCTCGGCGGCGGCGAGACGAACGGCTGCACCGGCCGGGTCGGTGGGCATCAGATCACCGGCCCGTTCGAGCTTGAGTCGCAGTGCGGTGAGCGGCGTGCGCAGCTGGTGGGAGGCATCCGCTGCGAAGCGCCGTTGTTCCTGGAGCAGCGTATCGAGCCGTTCGGCCATGTCGTTGAAGGAGCGCGAGAGGGAGCGCACTTCCGGGGCGCCACTGGTCTCATCGGCGCGGGCGGTGAGGTCCCCGCCGGAGAGGCGCTCGGTGGCGTCTTTCAGCAGTTTAAGCCGGCGGGTGACCGAGCTGGAGAAGATGTAGCCAACGACACCGGCGAGCAGCACCGTCGTCAGCGCGACGATGCCCAGTAGCCGCAGCTGATCATTGACGGCGTCGTTGACGACCTGTTCCGGATAGGTCAGCCGTACCGCGCCGAAGACCTGGTCGCCGCTCAGCACGGGCACCGTGACGTAGAGCAATTGCAACTGGAGGGTGTCGGAATATCGACTTCCCGACATGATGTCGCCGCCGAGGGACCCGGCGATTTCCGGCCGGGAGGCGTATTCGCTGCCGATGCTGGATTGGTCGTCGTCACTGGTGGCGATGGCCGTTCCGGCCGTATTCACGATGACGACTCGCGCACCGCCCGCATCGCGATAGGTGCGGGCTAGTTCGGTGAGCGCGACATCGTCGGTCGTTGTGGCCGATTCCAAGGCTTCTTCGCTGCGCCCGGCGAGCACGAAGGCGTCGCGCTCGAGCGATGTGACGATGCGATCGCGCTCAACCGTGCGCAGATAGTTGCTCAGAGGAACGTCTTGCACGAGCAGCATGAGGAGTGTGACGGAGATGAAGGCCGCCATGAGTCGCCATGTCATGCGTTCGGCTCGTTGGGTGTGGGCTGCTCAAAACGAAACCCGACGCCGCGCACGGACTGAATCCATCCGGGGTCGCCGAGTTTCTTGCGGATGGCTGCGATGTGGGCGTCGAGCGTCTTGGTGGTTCCGTACCAATTGGTGTCCCAGACGTCGTGCAGAATATCGGCCCGACGTAAGGCTGCACCGGGCTCGTTGCACAGGTAGACGAGCAGATCGAATTCTTTCGCGGTGAGGTGCACGGGCTCGTTCGCAAGGAGTACCCGCTGGGCCCGAATATCAATGACGAGGGGGCCGAAGCGGCGCTCGGTAGCGGGTGGAGCATCCGCTTCGATGGTGCCGGTGCGCCGCGATACCGCGCGAATGCGGGCGACCAATTCGCGCATGCCAAATGGCTTGACGACATAGTCGTCGGCACCGATTTCGAGAGCGATCACCCGGTCCATTTCATCGTCGCGTGCGCTCACGACGATGATCGGGATCTGCTCCTTCAAGCGGATGGCGCGGCACACGTCGGTGCCGTCCATGTCGGGCAGTCCGAGGTCGAGCAGTACGATTTCGGGGCGATAGGTCGTGATGGCTGCCAGCCCGGCGCTACCGGTTGTGACGTGCAGCGTCTCGAAGTTGGCATAGCTGAGCCCGTCGATCAGGCCGTCGGCGACGGCGGCATCGTCTTCGATAACTAGTACTCGCATAACCCTAGTCTGGCTCTATCGCAAGCGCCGGCTCGTCTCGGCCGTATCTGCGGGGATTTCTTGGACAAACCTTGGATATTCGCCGGATGGTTATTTACCGACGTTTTCGTAGTCTCGAATTATGAAATCAAAAACGATCATGGCGCTCTCGATCGTGGGGGTACTCGGAACTGCTGGCGCGGCGATGGCCGTGAACTCGGACACCCTTTCAAGTGCCCCCGTCGGGCTCGTCGGTCAGGCGACCACGGTGCTCAACCCGGTTTCCACGCCGAGCGCCACTCCAGCGGCCAACGCGCCGCTGCCCCCGGCGAATACAGCCCCGGTGCCCGATGTCGAATCCGACGGGCCGACGGCAGCTCCCGTGCCGACTGCGGGAACAAGCAACCCGGCGCCGACCGCGGTGCCGGCACCGCGCGCTCCCGTCGATGCCACGTCTGGTGGGTCCGGCTCAACCGGAACGTATGACGATGATGATGATGATGATCACGACGACGCCTCGCACTACAGCGACGACAGCCATGACAGCGGCGATGACGATGACTAAACGCCGCCGACCGGCCCGGCACGCGCGCAACATCACCGGGGTGGCGAGCGCTCTCGCGCTCGTGGGAATGGTAGCCGGATTTCAGATCGCGGCTGTGGCCACCGAGGCAACGCCGGCCCCGCCCAGTGCGGGCACGGCCGGAGCGGTCGTTGATTCGACCGGTGGCGACCCGTCCGTCGTTGATTCGTCCGGCGTTCATTCGACTGCAGTGAATTCGACCGCTGGTGATTCGACCGTTATTGCACCGGCCGTGCCCGCTCCCGAGGTGGTTCCGGTTCCGATCACGACGCCTCCACCCGCGGCGGCACCGATTCCGGCGGCCCTGGTCGCAGCGCCCGTTCCCGCTGTTCCGGCGCCGGTCGCAGCATCGTCCGGCGGGTCCGGCGGCTAGCGTGGCCGGCGAACCCGTTGCCGGCGACTCCATCGCCCGCGACGCCGTACGGGCGGTATTCACCGCAACGGGCACCCGGCCACAGGCACGCTCGCGTCGCCAGCCGCTGATGGGCGGCAGCGCCAAAATTACGCTGGTCGGGGCATCCGCTGCCCTGCTGGATGCGACGTTTGTGCTGGCTGACCGCCTCGAGCAGCTGTGGAGCCGATTCGTGAACGACAGCGATATCTCCCGCTTGAACTGGGCCGAGGGGCGTGCGGTCGATGTCGACCAGCTGACGGTGCGTCTCATTCGTGCCATGCAGTCGGGCGCCGAGCTGACCCGGAATGACTACAACCCCACGTTGCTGCCGGACCTGCTTGAGGCCGGCTACACAACGTCGACCGTGGACTCCAGCAGGGTGACCCGATTGCCGACGACGGCGCGTTCCCCGGGAGACCTTGCCGGAATCCGGATTGACGGAACGCGGGTGCTGCTGCCACGGGGCACGACCCTGGATGCCGGCGGCATCGGCAAGGGCCTCGCCGCAGACCTCGTGTGCGGACTGGCCATGAGCGAGGGCGCCAGGGGTGCGCTCGCCGAGATCGGAGGCGACATCGTGGTCTGCGGGGAGGGTACTGACGGCCAGGCCTGGCGGCTGGGGGTTGAGGACCCCTTCGACCCCGCCGGCCACTGCGACGTCGTTCGCCTCGGAACCGGAGCGCTGGCGACGTCCAGCCAGCGCAAACGGCGCTTCAAGACCGCGGCCGGTGAACGCCACCACCTGCTCGACCCGCGCACCCGCACCAGCGCGACCACCGGCATCCAAACCGTGTCGGTCATCGCGACCACCGGTGCCCGCGCGGAGTGCCTCACCAAACCCGGATTTCTCCGGCCCACAGCGGACTACCTGGCCTGGCTGCCGACGGTCGGCGCCGCCGGTCTGGTCGTGCACCAGACGGGCGCCGTCGCCACCTCCGCGAACTGGAGCCTGTACCGATGAACGATCCACACCTCTGGTGGTACATCTCGCGCGCCAGCGCCATGATCGCGTGGGCGCTCATGACCGCCTCGGTGCTCTGGGGCATTCTGCTGTCAACCAGGGTTCTGCGGCGGGTGGACAACCCGGCCTGGTTGCAAGACCTGCACGGTTATCTGGGCGGTACCGCGCTGGTCATGGTGGGCCTGCACATGGTGTCGCTCATGATCGATTCCTGGCTTGCATTTACCGCCGCCGAGGTGCTCGTTCCTTTCGCCACGGCGTTCAAACCGCTGCCGGTCGCCCTCGGTATTCTTGCTTTCTACCTGCTCGTGGCCGTGCAGGGTTCCTCGCTGATGCTGAAGCGGCTGCCGCGCCGATTCTGGAAGGGGCTGCACTACGCCAGCTATGCCGCGCTGCTTCTGGTCTCGTTCCATGCCGGCTTCACGGGAACCGACGTGGGGTCTCTCTGGTACAAGATCGTTTCGCTCGCACTCATTTCGATCGCAGCGGTCGCCGTGACACTTCGTATTATCGCGGGCAAGCGCGGCTCGCGGTCCGCCACTCGAACGGATGCCGACCCCGCAGCCACCCCGCTGCACCCGACGCAGCGGGACATGGTTGTGGCCAGCGCGACGGCCGTGGCCGACGGTGTCGTCGGCATCCGTTTGGAACGGCCGGACTGGGGGGTGCTGCCGGTCTGGCAGCCGGGTTCGCACATTACCCTGCACCTGCCGAACGGACTGCAGAAGCAATATTCCCTCTGTGGCGACCCCGCGAACCGGCACGAGTATGACGTGGCGGTTTTGCGTACCGCGGCATCGGCGGGCGGCAGTACCTGGATCCACGAGAATCTCGTTCCGGGGATGAGCCTGGCGGTCTCGGGGCCGACGAACCATTTCGGGCTGGAACCGGCGGCCGACTACCTTTTCATCGCCGGCGGCATCGGAATCACGCCCATTAAAGCAATGATCGAATCGCTTCCTGCCGGGCGCGACTGGCGGCTCGTATATGTTGGTCGGAGTCGGCAGGCCATGGCGTTCGTGGCGCAGCTCGAAGCAGATTACCCCGAGCGTGTGATCGTGCACGCTCGCGACGAAAACGTGGGTGGTCTCGACCTCGATGCGGTTCTTGGCGGCCCGGCGCTCACCGCCGTGCAGGTCTACTGCTGCGGACCGGAGTCGCTTATGGACGCGGTGGCGGCGCGGGTGCCTGCCGAGCGGCTGCACCTCGAGCGGTTCATTCCGGTGGCGCGTGCTGCCCGGCCGGCCGCGCCGATTCAGGTGCTGTGCCGGAAGAGCCGTCTGGAATTCACCGTGGCCGCCGACGAGAACCTGCTGGACTCCCTCGAAGCCCACGGCGTGCCCATCCTGGGCTCCTGCCGCAAGGGAATTTGCGGAACCTGTGAGGTGCGGGTGGCCGAGGGAACGCCCGAACACCTGGATTCGGTGCTCGATGACGCGGAGAAGAATTCTCTCGGCGTCATGTACCCGTGCGTCTCCCGGTCGCTGAGCCCGTCTCTCGTGCTGAACATCTAGGTCGACAGAGTGGGCCGCGGCGCCGGAGCGTTAGCCGAACGCCTCCACGATCGGGCGAAACTTCATCTTGGTCTCGGCTAGCTCGCGTTCGGGGTCGGAGTCCAACACGATGCCGCAGCCGGCATAGGCCGTGATTGCGCCGCTCGGGGCCACCTGCGCACAACGCAACGCGATCGCCCACTCGCCGTCGCCGTCGGCACCAACCCAACCGACCGGTCCGGCATAGCGACCGCGGTCGAACGGTTCCAGCTCGCGAATAATGTTCAGGGCGGCGTCGGTGGGCGTGCCGGCGACCGCGGCCGTCGGGTGCAGCGCCGCGATCAAGTCGAGCGAGGATGACCCGTCGCTCAGCGTGCCCTCCAGATCGGTGGCTAGGTGCCACAGATTCGGTAGCTTCACCGTGAAGGGGATCTCGCTCGAGGCAAGGGCCGATGTGTGCGGCCGCAGCGATTTAAGCACGCTCTGCACCGCGAACTCATGCTCGTCGCCGTCTTTCGACGAGGTCGCTAGGGTGAGGGCCGCCTCGCGGTCGTCTTCGGCATCCACGCCCCGGGAGATCGTGCCCGCGAGCACCCGGGCGTTGACCGAACCGTGGTCGGCGCGAATGAGGGTTTCCGGGCTCGACCCGATGAGGCCGTCGACGGCGTAGGTCCAGCAGTCCGGGTAACCGAGGGCAAGCCGGGTTATGGCACGGCGCAGGTCGGACTCGGCCGGCACCCGACCAACGAGATCGCGGGCCAGCACGACCTTGTTAACCTGTTGCGTACGAATGCTGTCGATTCCCGCGCTGACCGCCGTGCGAAAGTCGTCGGGCGGCAATTCTCCCGGCAGCAGGGCGATGCGATACTCGTCGCCGAGCGGATGCAGCACGAGCGGGTTCGTCGGTGCGCTCTCCCCGGTCGCCCAGATGCGGGTCACCCAGCACTGGCCGTCTTCGCGGCCGACGATGATCTCGGGCACGATCAGCACGCTGGTTTCGGCCGATGACTCATCGAAGGCGAATGCCCCGAAGGCGAGCAGACCGGTTCCCGTGCGCGCGAGCGGGTCGGTCACCGTGGCCAGCGCGACGACCTGTTTCCAGACGGCCGCGGCATCCGTCATGCGGGTGGGGCCGGAGAATTCGAGCCGCAGCGCGCAGCCGATGCCGGCCAGACCCTGGTTGCGACGCATCCAGAGCAACGGCGCGCGGCCGTCGAGCAGCAGAATGAGTTGGCGGATATCAGCTATCGGGGAGGTTTCGACCGTCAAGGCCTGCACATTCACTTCTCTAGCCTACGCCCGCGTGTGTCTGCCCCGGCAATCATGCAGTTTCGCTGGCCTCGCGCAACCTAGAATGATGGGGTGAATAGAGCAGACCTGAACAAACGGCCCGCGCAGGTGGCTGCCATGTTCGACGAGGTTGCCGCTCACTATGACCGCACCAACGCACTGCTGTCGGTCGGCAACGCCTCGCTCTGGCGCATTGCGACGACGAAGGCGGTCAACCCGCAGGCGGGCGAACGCATTCTCGACATCGCCGCCGGCACCGGAACCTCCAGCGCCGCCCTCGCCCACGGTGGCGCCCACGTCGTGGCCGCCGATTTCTCGGCGGGCATGATCGAGGTCGGCAAAGCGCGCCACGCCCACAACGCGAACATCGAGTTCGTGCAGGCGGATGCCACCGCGCTCCCGTTCGCGGACAACGAGTTCGACGCCGTCACCATCTCGTTCGGGCTGCGTAACGTGGTCGAACCGAAGAAGGCCCTCGCCGAGTTCTACCGGGTGACCAAGCCCGGTGGCCGGGTCGTCATTTGCGAATTCTCGACCCCGCCGCTGGCCCTGGTGCGCCAGAGCTATTTCGCGTACCTCAACCACATCATGCCGCGCGTTGTGCGCCTCGCCTCCTCGAACGCGGAGGCCTACGACTACTTGGGCGAGTCCATCGCGGCCTGGCCGACGCAGCTGGTGCTTAGCGGATGGTTGCGCACGGCTGGATATTCCGACGTCGCCTACCGCAATCTCACGCTGGGCATTGTCGCCCTGCACCGCGCTATTAAGCCCGCGGAATCCTGACCACCTGATCAACTCGATAGGCTGACTTAAGTGAAATCCAGAGCCCCCGTGATTCGACGCAGTGCGTCGGTGACCAGTCAAGCGGGACTCGGCGATCGTATTTTCTCGACCCCCGCCGATCGCGGCCTGGCCGCGAACATCGATGCCGGCATCGAGCAGGTTGAGGCCACCCTCATTGACGAGCTCGTCTACGCCAATGAAATTGCCACCGTTACCAGCCGATACCTGTTGAACGCGGGCGGCAAACGCGTGCGTCCCATGCTCGCGCTGCTGACCGCGCATCTGGGCAACGGCGTCGTGCCCGAGGTGGTCACGGCGGCGACGGCCATTGAATTGACCCACCTCGCTTCGCTCTATCACGACGACGTCATGGACGACGCCGACAAGCGTCGCGGCGTACCGAGCGCGCAGACCGTGTGGGGCAACTCGATTGCGATCCTCACCGGCGACCTGCTGTTCGCCCGCGCCAGTCAGTTGATGGCTCGGCTGGGCGAACGCGCCATCAAGCTGCAGGCGACCACCTTCGAGCGCCTGGTGCTCGGCCAATTTCAGGAGACCGTCGGCCCGCGCGCCGGCGAGGACCCGGTCGAGCACTACATTCAGGTGCTCGCCGGCAAGACCGGTTCGCTCATCGCTGCCGCTGCTCAGGGAGGCGTGGTCTTCTCCAACGCCCCGGCCGAGTACGAGCAGCCCGTCGTGGACTTCGGGGAGAAGATCGGCGTGGCCTTCCAGCTCATCGACGACGTGCTCGACCTGTCGCCGCAGCCGCAGGAAACCGGCAAGGTGCCCGGCACCGATTTGCGAGCCGGAGTCGTGACGCTTCCGTTGCTGCGATTGCGGGAACGGGCCGTGAGCGATGGGGCATCCGCTGACCTGCTTGTGCGTCTGGAACGCGACGTCATGTCGGCGGAAGCGACACCGGGCGAGGCCGCCGACGCGGCGATCACCGCGCTGCGCCAGCACGCGGCAACCGCCGAGACCCTTGCCGAGGCGCACGACTGGGCCCGAGACGCGGTCGCCGCCCTGGCGCCGCTGCCCAACGGCTCGGTCAAAAAGGCCCTCACTCGATTTGCCGAGACCATCGTCGAGCGTTCCAGCTAGACCCCATTCGAGAGCGGGTCGGGCTCTCCCGGCGTGCTCGCGCAGTAAGGAATCTTCAGTGACCAAATTGAGACTGGCCATCGTCGGCGCAGGACCGGCCGGCATCTACGCCGCCGATATTCTGCTCAAGGCCGAGCGAAACTTTGAGGTCTCGATCGACCTGTTCGACCACCTGCCCGCTCCGTACGGCCTCGTGCGTTACGGTGTCGCGCCCGACCACCCCCGCATCAAGGGCATCATTACCGCGCTGCGCGGCGTGCTCGACAGCGGCGACATTCGTGTCTTCGGAAACGTTCGGTTCGGCGTGGACATCACCCTCGACGACCTTAAGAAGCACTACAACGCGGTCATCTTCGCGACCGGCGCGGTGCAAGACGCCGACTTGAACATTCCGGGCGCATCGCTTGCGGGTTCTTACGGCGCCGCCGACTTCGTCAGCTGGTTCGACGGGCACCCCGATGTACCGCGTACGTGGCCGTTGGAGGCTCGCGAGATCGCCGTGATCGGCAACGGCAACGTGGCGCTGGACGTGTCCCGCATGCTCATCAAGCACGCCGACGACCTGCTTTCCACCGAGATTCCCCCGAACGTTTATGACGGGCTCAAAGCGTCACCGGTGACCGACGTGCACATTTTCGGTCGCCGGGGGCCGACATCCGTTAAGTTCACACCACTGGAACTGCGCGAAGTCGGCCAGCTCAACGATGTAGACATGGTTGTCTACGACGAAGACTTTGACTATGACGATGCGGCGAAGGCCGCCGTGGCGAGCAACAAGCAGGTCTTTGTGATCGACAAGACGCTGAACCAGTGGCGCGCCCGCGAGACCGGAACGGCCAGTCGTCGCCTGCACCTGCACTTCTTCGCCAAGCCGGTGGAGATCGTCGATGACGGTGCCGGTCGGGTGGCCGCGTTCCGCTGGGAGCGCACCATAACGGATGGCGCCGGCGGCGTTGTGGGCACCGGTGAAATCCGAGAGATTCCGGTGCAGGCCGTGTACCGTGCGGTCGGCTACTTTGGGTCGGAGCTTGCCGACGTGCCCTTCGACAAGAAACGCGGCGTCATTCCCAACCGCGAAGGCCAGGTGTTGCGCCGCGACCCCTCGGCCGGTACCGGCGGGCTGTTCAACCAGCAGATGTACGGCGTCTACGCCACCGGTTGGATCAAGCGCGGACCGGTGGGACTGATCGGCCACACCAAGAGTGACGCGATGGAAACTATCAAGCACCTCATCAACGACCTCGGCAACTGGTGGCGGCCCGAGTCGCCCTCGGAGGAGAGCATCGTGGAATTGCTCGATGCGCGCGGGGTGCAGTACACCGGCCTCGACGGCTGGCACAACCTCGACCAGCACGAGCTCTCGCTCGGCGAGGCCGCGGGTCGAACCCGCATTAAGGTCGTGGACCGCGACGAGATGGTAGCCGTCTCCCGAGCCGAGTAGCCCCTCCGCGCCCGCTCCTTCTTTTTCTGCCCGGGCCCGGGCCCGGAAACCGGGCCCATGATCTATCGCGGGCCCGGTCGCATAAGGTGGGCCCGGCGGGCCGAGCGGCTAGCGGAAGTTGGTGAACTGCAGGGCCACGTCGAGGTCCTTGCCCTTGAGTAGCGCCATCACGGCCTGCAGATCGTCGCGGCTCTTCGAGCTGACGCGCAGTTCGTCGCCCTGGATCTGGCTCTTGACGCCCTTGGGGCCCTCGTCGCGAATGATCTTGCTGATCTTCTTCGCGTTCTCCTGGTCGATGCCGGCCTTCATCGAAGTCTCGATGCGGTATTCCTTGCCGGAGGCGTATGGTTCACCGGCGTCAAGGCTGCGCAGGGAGATGCCGCGCTTGATCAGCTTCGCCTCGAACACCTCGAGGATCGCTTTGACGCGCTCCTCGGTGTTGGCTTTCATGAGCACTTTTTCACCGCTCATCGCGATCGAGGCGCCCACGTTCTTGAAGTCATAACGCTGTGCGACTTCCTTGTGCGCCTGATTGAGGGCGTTGTCGACCTCCATCGGGTCGACCTTGCTGACGATGTCGAATGTTGAATCTGCCATTCCCCCATGGTATCCGACCCGAGAGAGCGCAAAAAGTGCCCGATTGGACCCGCCAATCGCACACTTTCTGCGCTCTCGCTCATAGCCAATTGATAGGGCCTGGAGGCCTGGGGCATAGACGCGGTGCTTAGGTTCGGATTTGTGGCGCAGACATGGTGCGACATATCGACGAGGAGAGCGATGAATCTCAGGCAGTTTCGCACACGGATGGGCGGCATCCGTCGCATGAAAGCGCGCTGGTGGGTGCTCAGCGGCGCTGTCGCACTTGTCTTGACCGGCGGCGGTGCCTGGTGGATCATTGCCGCCCAGTCGACGAGCGCCGAGGCCACCCCGGTCGTTCAAACCGTCGCGGCCAGCCTGGAAACCATGGAACAGAGCGTTTCTGCCAGCGGCACCCTCACCCCGACAGTGCAGGAAGAAGTGTCATTCGCCGCTTCCGGAACCGTGACCGCGGTTAACGTGGTCGCCGGTACGGTCGTTGCTGCCGGTGACGCGCTCGCCACCGTTGACACCCTCACCGTTGACGCCGAGCTGCTCGCCGCCCGTGCCACCCTCGCCACGGCCGCCGCGAAGCTCGCCGACAGCCAGGATTCGAGCGACGGAGGTACGGCCGACCTGGCCCAGATCGCCGCCAACGCGGCGAGCGTGACGACCGCGCAGAACGGCGTTGACGATGCTGTGGCCGCCCAAAGCGCCGTTACGCTCACGGCTCCGGTCGCCGGACTCATCACCGCGGTGAACGTTGCCGTCGGCGACGTGGAATCATCCTCCAGCTCAACCGGAACATCCGGCCCAGCAGTCGGCGGTACCTCGGCGGCGGGATCCGGAGCCACCGCGACAACCAGCAGCGCTGCCTTCACGATCGTCGGAACGGATGCCTGGACCGTCGACCTCACCGTGGGCGAAGCGGATGTCGCCCTCATCGAAGCCAACGACCAGGTCGAACTCTCGCTCGATGACGGAACCGCCCTCTTCGGCACCGTCTCCGAGATCGGCCTGCTGCCGTCAACCACCACCGGCGTCGCCGCATACCCCGTCGTCGTCGCCGTCACCGGAACGCCCGAGGGGCTGCATGACGGTGTGACGGTGACCGCATCCATCGTCTACGAGCGCCGTACCGCAGTTCTCACCGTGGCCAGCGCCGCCGTGAGCAGCGTGGATGGGGCATCCGTTGTGACCATGCTCGACGCGGACGGCAACGAGGTGTCCACCCCGGTCACGGTCGGTGCCACCGCCGGCAACCTCACGGAGATCACCGAAGGCCTGGCCGAGGGCGATGAGGTCGTTGTGGCCACCTTCACCCCCGGCACTGGAAACACCGGTACGGGTACGGGCGCCGGCAACGACACCAGCACGTTCCCCCGTGACCGTGCGCCCACTGGAAACACCCCCACCGGCCAGGTGCGTGGCGGTGCGAACAATGGTTGACCCCAGCGCAACACGGCTCGCTCCCGAAGCGGATGTCGCCGCCCCCGTTATCGAGTTGCGCGGTGCCGGAAAGACCTACCGCTCCGGCAGTATTGAATTCGAAGCCCTCAAGGGCATCGACCTGGCCATCTACGAGGGCGAATACGTTGCCATTATGGGGCCGTCGGGGTCGGGAAAATCCACGATTATGAACGTTCTGGGTTGCCTCGACACCCTCACCCGTGGCGAGTACCGCCTCGGCGGAACCGATGTGAACGACCTCGACGAGGTCGAGCTCGCCGAGATTCGCAACCGTCAGATCGGGTTCGTCTTTCAGGGATTCAACCTGTTGTCGTCGCTGCCCGCCTGGCGCAACGTGGAACTGCCGCTGATCTACGGGGGAATTCCCCGGCACGAGCGCAAGCAGCGCGCCGAACAGGCACTCGACCGGGTCGGTCTGGGCGACCGCTTCGAGAACCGACCGGGTGAACTTTCCGGCGGGCAGCAGCAGCGCGTGGCCGTTGCCCGCGCCCTGGTGGGTGAGCCGACCATGATCCTGGCCGACGAACCGACCGGAAACCTTGACTCGGTGTCGACCCAGGACGTGCTCGAATTGTTCGATGAGCTGCACGCCCGTGGACGTACCATCGTGCTCATCACGCACGAGCTTGAGGTCGCCCAACGAGCCGCACGCATCGTCTGGGTGCGCGACGGCGAAGTCATCCGTGACGAACTGACCGAAGCGGCTGCCGCATGAGTTGGCTGGAATCATTCCGCACCAGCTGGAGCGCGGTCTACTCGCACGCACTGCGCTCGACCCTGACGGTGCTGGGCATCCTGATTGGAATTGCCGCGGTCATTCTCACCGTCGGCCTCGGCCTCGGCACCCAGAAAGACGTCAGCGCGCAGATCAGCTCGCTTGGCAGTAATCTGCTGATCGTCGCCCCCGGCAGCAGCACCGATACCGCGGGGGTGCGTGGCGGTTTCGGCTCCAGTTCGACGCTGACCATAGCGGATGCCGAAGCGCTCGAGTCGAGCGTGAACGCACCGGATATCTCCGGGGTCGCCGCCGAGAAGACCACGTCATTGTCGCTCGAAGCGAACGACACGAACTGGACGACATCCGTCACTGGAACGACCACCTCGTGGCTCGACGTGCGTGCGCGCACCCTCAGCACGGGTGAGTTCATCAGCGCCGACGACGAGGAGACATCGGCCTTGGTTGTTGTTCTCGGTTCGGAGACCGCCGACGAGTTGTTCGGCACCCAACGGGTGGTCGGCCAGTCCGTCGTGATCAGCGACAAAACCTTCCAGGTGATCGGCGTGCTCGACTCGGCCGGGTCGGACTCCTCATCCAATCTCGACGATGTCGCCATCGTTCCCTTCTCCACCGCCGCGAGCGTGCTGGTCGGTGGCACGGAGAGCTCGGCCGTGTCGACCATCTACTTGCAGGCTTCCAGCGACGGGCAGCTTTCCGCCGCCTACCAGGAAGCGCAAACCCTGTTGCTGAACCTGCACTCGATCGGTGACAGTACCGCCGCCGACTTCACCATCAGCAGCCAGGATGCCCTGGTCAGCACGGCGACGGCCGTCTATGCGACCCTCACGATTCTGCTTACCGGCGTCGCCGCGCTGTCACTGCTGGTCGGAGGCATCGGGGTCATGAACATCATGCTCGTATCGGTGTCGGAACGTACCCGCGAAATCGGCCTGCGCAAGGCGCTCGGGGCGCCGCCGGGTGCCATTCGGCGTCAGTTTCTGATCGAGGCCGCCATTCTCGGCCTCAGCGGCGGCCTGCTCGGCGCCCTGCTGGGCGTCACGGCAGCACTGGTACTGCCGGGGGTGATCGGCAGTTCGATCGTGGTCTCGCCGGCTGCCGTCGGTCTGTCGATCGGTGTCGCCATCGTGATCGGCATCAGTTTCGGCGTCTACCCGGCCACCCGGGCCGCCCGCCTCGCCCCCATCGATGCGCTGCGCAGCGAATAGAACCTTTTCCCTTCCTACGAACGAAATGAGACCACTGACATGACGAAATTCTCGCTCAAACACCGCGCGGCATTCGCTGGCGGGGCCCTTGCCCTCGGCGGTGTACTGCTGCTCTCCGGTTGCGCAGCCGCCGCCAGCAGTGCCGTCGCCACGCAGGCGGCCAGAGCCGACACGACCAGCGCACAGCAGGTCCGAGTCGTTCCCGGCGTGACCGGTGAGATCGCCGCCCTGGCCGACCTCACCTTTCAGCTGCAAGACACCGACTCGCAGACCGCGGTGACCTACACGGCCGATACGACCTTCACCTCAACCTTGGCCGCGACAATGGCAGATCTGAGCGTTGGCCAGTGTGTAAACGTTTCGAGCGCGGCCGCGGCCGATGGAACGGATGCCACGATGGTCGCGACGACCGTCGCCGTCACCGACGCGGTTGACGGTGCCTGCGCCTTGGGGTTGGGTGCCGGCAACGCCGGAGCGGGTGCCGCCGGACCGGGTGCCGCCGGACCGGGTGCCGGCACGCGGCCCGCGGGCGCCGAGGACACCGCTCCCACCGGAATGCCGACTGATTTGCCCACGGACCGGCCCGCGGATTCCGGCAGCGCCGCCGGGCGCACGAGCGGACTCGTGACGGCGATCACCGCGACCACCATCACGGTTGAGTCGACCGACGCCGACGGTGCCGTGGCGAGTGAATCGGTAACGGTCGACGATGAGACCACCTACACGCGGACATCCGCTTCGGATGCGTCGGCGGTAGCGGTGGGGCTGTGCGCGACCGCGCAGGGCGAGGCCGACGACAGCGGATCCTTCGCGGCCACAGCTGTGGCGCTCTCGACGGCGAGTGACGACGGCTGCGTGAGCGCGGTCGCCGGCCGCGGCGCGCGTGCGCAAGGCCGGGCAAATGAGTAGGCGCGCCGCCCAGCCGGCCTCCGGTGGGGAGGAGGCTGCCGCACCGGAGGTGGCCACTACACCGACCCCCGTTTCATCGGCGAAGAAGCTTCGGGCGAGCCGGCAGAAGCGCCGGCGATTGCTCGCCGTGGGAACGGTTGCGGCGGTACTGGTCGCATCCGGCGGCGGCGTGGCCTACGCCATGACCCGCACCGCGGGCGGCGACTACCGCACGGCCCTGGCCGCGCTCGGTTCGGTCAGTGAATCGCTCGACCTCGTGGGCAGCCTCGCCTCGGCCAGCCGCAGCGACGCGTCATTCTCGGTCGCCGGAACCGTGAGCGGTGTGGCCGTCAGCCTGCGCGACACGGTGACGGCCGGGCAGACCCTCGCCACCCTCGACGTAGCGAGCCTGAACGACGCGATCGACGCTGCCGAAGCGAACGTTTCGAGCGCCCAGCTGACGCTGGAGACCGACCTCGACTCGCAGACGGCGACGACCACGACGACGACCACGACGACGAGCACAACGGCGAGCACCACGACGAGCGTTTCGCCGAGCGTTTCGACAGCGGATGCCGCACCCACTGCGGCAATGTCAGCCGCATCGAGTACCGGGTCGGCTTCTGGATCCACCGAAGCAACAACCGGTGCTGGTTCTGGTTCTGGTTCGGCCTCTGGTTCGGCCTCGGGATCGACGGACGCCACCTCGGCTGCGGTCGTCGACGCCGTCAAAACGGTCGGTGCCGCGCAGACCGCCTTGCTGGCCCAGTACGACACCGCGGTGACCGCACTCGCCGCAACCCAGACTGCCATCGACTCCACGACCGACGTGTGCCTGCCCTTCCTCGAAGCCGCGCTCGACGATGCTGCTGCGGATGAGCCGGCTGACAACAACGCTGACGACACGGCTGGAGCCGCGTCTGGAGACTCAGCTGACGACACGGCGAGCGAGGCCGCCGGCGAGATCGCCGAGGCGCCCCTGACAGCGGCCGAAAAGCTCACGACAGCGAAGCTCGCCCTGACCGACTGCCAGAGCGCCATCACCGCTGTTCTGGCCGGCCAGAAGATGACCAGCGAGGCCCAGGCTGACGTGCTCACGCTCGTCGATGACCTGAACCAGGCCGTGGTCGCGCTGCAGAAGGCCGTGGCCGACACGAACGCCGCGGCGGGCGGAGTGGCCTCCGGTGCGGAGCCGAACGAAGTCGCTGCGACGGTTCCGACCGGTAGTGCGAGCGCCGGATCGACAACCGGATCTGCCGTCGCTTCGACAACCACTAGAGACGCGTCATCCGCTGCCGCAGCAACCGGCACCGGAACCGGCGCTGCGGCGGCGGGCGGCGGCACGGCAACTGTCGCTTCGGCCGAGACAATCCTGGCCGACCAGGCCAAGATTGACGCCGCCGTCGCCATGTTGGCGATCGCCGAGCACAACCTCACCCTCGCGACCCTGACCAGCCCGATCGCTGGCACCGTGGCGGCGGTTGCCCTCGCTGTCGGTGACACCGTCGCGGCATCGTCGTCGACCGCCGTGATCACGGTTATCGGTGACGACGGCTTCGTGGTGAGCACGACCGTCTCGCTCACCGACATTGACGGGGTGGCTGTCGGCCAGAGTGCAGCGGTCACCGTTGCCAGTGTGGACGGCGAGCTGTCCGGGTCGGTCAGCTCGATCGGCATAGCGAACGTGTCGACGTCCTCCACACCGTCGTACACCGTGCAGATCGCGCTCGATGAAACCGACCCCGCCCTGCTGAACGGCGCCGCGGCCGCGGTCACCGTTGCGGTGGCGAGCCTCGAAGACGTGCTGTCCGTGCCGACCTCAGCGGTTCACCGGGCCGACTCGGCCTACACGGTCGACGTTCTCCGCAACGGCGTGTCCACGAGCACCGAGGTGAAGGTGGGCGCCGTCGGCTCCGAGCTGACCGAGATCGCGTCGGGAATCGAGACGGGTGACACGGTGATCCTGGCCGATCTCAATGCAGCCATCGCCACCACCACCACCGAAACCGATAGTGGGCTCAGCGGGCTCGGCGGCGACACGTCGACCCAGACCCGCACCCCGCCGGCCGGTGGGGGCGGCCCGCCCGCCCGGTAGTCGACGCGCCGCACGGAGAACCCAGCACCCGCTGATTTCTCCGTGAGGCGTTTCGTCTTGTATTGTTAACCCCGCGTCTCCGGTTGAGTGATTACACCTGGTCGGGAGCGTATGGCGAGTTACCCAAGCGGCCAAAGGGATCTGACTGTAAATCAGACGGCGTAGCCTTCGTGAGTTCGAACCTCGCACTCGCCACCAGCACACAAGAACAGGCAGACCCTCGGGTCTGCCTGTTCTTGTTATGGGCGCTACCTGTAGCGTGAGGGCATGACGCATCCTGCCCCGACCGAGCTGCTCGACCTCGCGCGCACCGTCGCTCTCACGGCGGGGGCGCTCGCCCACCGGCGTCGCGCGGAGGGGGTGGAGATCGCCGCCTCGAAATCCTCACCCGAAGATATCGTCACCGCGGCCGACCGCGAGGTGGAGCTGCTCATTCGCGGGCTTCTCGCCGACGCGCGACCCGGCGACGGGTTTTACGGTGAGGAGTCCGACGCCACCAGCGGCACGAGCGGGCTCACCTGGGTGGTCGACCCCATCGATGGCACCGTCAACTACCTTTACGGAATCCCGTTCTACGCCGTCAGTATCGCCGTCGTGCAGGGCGACCCCGATCCGGCCAGTTGGAACGCACTCGCCGGTGCCGTCGTTAATCCTGCCCTCGGTGAGGTATTCACCGCCGCGGAGGGCTCGGGTGCTTGGCTCGGCGATCACCGACTGCACGTGAACCACGACGTGCCGCTCTCGCTGGCCCTGGCTGGAACCGGGTTCGGCTACGAGGCAACCCGCCGGGTGTGGCAGGCGAGCGTCGTGGGCGGTCTCATCGGCCAGGTGCGGGACATCCGTCGCATCGGTTCTGCTGCACTCGACCTGTGTTCGGTCGCCTGCGGGCGCCTCGACCTGTACTTTGAACGCGGCCTCAACCCCTGGGACTACGCCGCCGGCGCCCTGATCGCCCGCGAAGCCGGTGCCCGGGTGGGTGCATTACAAGCGGATGCCGAGGGTCGCGACCTGCTCATCGCCGCCGCTCCCGACCTCTACGATCAGTTCGAACCCGTTCTGGCCGCACTCTTCGACCGCTTCCCCGTAGCTGCAGAAAATTCGCGAAAGTAAGCCCATTTGCCCTAATCGGGTGTCAATGGCCATTTTCTGCTGATATTCACAGGGTTGCACGCTACCCTTAATCAATTCGTTATATTGGCCTGTCGTCATTTGGCGTTATCCAGTACGAGCAACAGATCCTGTCCCCAACGCCGAAAGCCGCCTTTTGTCACGTCACACTTCATACTCGGACACCTCTGTGCCCGACGAGAGTGACGGCAAGGTGAATGCCCCCGCCGCTCCGGCCGCCCTCACCCGTCGCGAATTGCGTGACCGCGAGCGTGCAGCTCTCTCAGCTGGCGAATCGGTCGTCGAGGACGTTGTTGATGTTGTGCGGCTCAGTCCCGCTGCGGACCTTTCCGTCGCCGTCGATCTGGCCGAACCCGACCGCGCGGCCGCCGTCGTCATTGAGACTGACCGCATCGTCGAGGCCATCGCGATCGCGGGCGCTCAGCCCACTGACTTTGAGAAGTTGTTGGCTCCCGGCACCTCCCAGTCGGTCCCGACCGTAATTCCGGCCGCGGGCGACCTGCCCCGCCGCCGACACCGCATTGAGCAGAAGCCGGGGGAGGCTTTCGCGCCCACGCGCGATTTCGTTCCCGCCAGATCGCTGCACCGTCGAGCGCCGCGCTCGCGACCGTCCGGCACCACCCTGCGCAAGCGCGCAGCCAAGGGCGCGTCGATCCTCGCCATGTCCTTCGTGGCCCTCATGACCGTCGCCACGTCCATTCCGGCGCAAGCACTGCTGTCCGCGCAAGATGTTCAGATATCCGCTCAGGAAGCGCACCGCGTTGTGCCCGCCGAAGACGCGCAGACCATGGAACTCGCCGGCGGCGACACCGTGACGGTGGAGCGCGACGGTTATGAGTCGAGCACCATTGCCGAAGTGGCCGCGGCCAGCGGTATTCGCTTGGAAGACACCTTCACCAACAACCCGAACGGCACCATTCAGTGGCCGTTCGCCGTTGGCGTGCACCTCAATAGCCACTTCGGCATTCGCCACTGCGCCGGCTGCTCAGTGAACCACGGCGGCCAGGACTTCAACCCCGGTCTCGGCGCACCGATTCAAGCCATCGCCGACGGCGTGGTCAGCTTCGCCGAGGACGGCGAAGGCAGTCTCGGCGTGCACATGATGATCGACCATATGATCGACGGTGAGCTCGTCACGAGCGTGTATGCGCACATGATCCACGGGTCGATGCTCTTCAAGGTGGGCGACGTCGTGAAGGTCGGCCAGGTCATCGGCAAGACTGGAAGCACCGGAATGTCGACCGGCCCGCACCTACACTTTGAAATTCGTATGGGCGGCATTAACGGCACCAAGATCGACCCGCTCGTCTGGCTCTACGCCAACACGAACTAACTCCAGCGCTCAGATGCGCTGGTCAGTGCGCGCGTAACTCCTGCAATTTCTTGCGCCTGAGGGTCTCACCCGCGCAAAGACGCGGGAGTTATTCTGTTCGCCCGCGAATTGCAGGAGTTGTGCGCATGGCCGGCTGAGATCCGGCCGGGGCACCGAAGCTATTCCGGCTCGCTGCGCCCGCGCATGAACGTGTCGAGCAGCCCCTTTGGCAGAGGAAACGGCGGCAAGCCATCGAAGCTGAACAGGTCGGCATCAGCATCGTCGACGGACTCCAGCGCCACGACCTGGTCGTGCAGCAGCTCCATCTTCACGTCGAGGCGGTTGGCGGCATCTGCTGCTTGCCTCAGGTCCTCGACGAGCGTGTCGGGCACCGCACCGTTGTACTTGTAGAAAATCTTATGCTCGAGACTCGCCCAGAAATCCATGGCGATTGTTCGGATCTGAATCTCCACGGTTACCGGCTGCACGCGGTCCGACATGAATACCGGAATCGCCACGATGAGGTGCAGGCTCTGGTATCCGTTGGCCTTCGGCTCCTGGATGTAGTCCTTCTCCAGCAGCACCGTCACGTCCCGTTGCCCCGCGAGCAGATCGCGGATGCGATAGGTGTCTGAGATGAAGCTGCAGGTAATGCGAATGCCCGCGATGTCCTGGATATTCTCGCGAATTCCGTCGAGTTCGAGCGGATACCCCTTGCGAATGGCCTTCTTGAGGATTCCTTCCGGCGTCTTGAGCCGCGAACTGACGTGCTCGATCGGACTATAGTCGTGGATCGAGCTGAACTCCTCTTTCAGAATGTTAATCTTGGTCAGCATCTCGTCGCTGGCGAACTTGTACGACATCATGAACCGGGTCAGCTCGCGCTTCAGCTCGCGCATGGCGGCGAGGGTCGTCAGGTCGGTGCCGTCGGCATCCTTCGGCCGATCGATTTCGGTCATGCAGGCTAGGCGCTCAACCAGGCCGTCGCGTCGCCCGGCAGGGTGCGCCCGACGAGTTCTTCGCTGGCCAGCAGCACGTCACCCTCGGGCAGCTGCACGGATGCCGCACCCGTGTTCGCCACAACGATCACGTCACCGTTGCGGTACGCCACCACCTCGGGGTCGAAACCCTCGACCCACTCGACCGTTCCGGAGGCGAGGGAATGCTTCCGGCGCAGGCTCAGGGCCAGCTTGTACAGCTCGAGCGTTGAGCCGGTCACGCCATTCTGCTGGTCGCGGGCCAGCGCGGCCCACTCGGCCGGTTGCGGCAGCCAGCTCTTGGCGCCGGTGCTGAAGCCAAAGGACTCACTGGCGGCTTCCCACGGAATCGGCACGCGGCATCCGTCTCGCCCGTAGCGTTCGCCGTTGGTGCGAAACCAAGTGGGGTCTTCGCGGGCGTGGTCGGGCAGGTCGACGGCCTCGGGGAGGCCGAGTTCCTCGCCCTGATACAGGTAGCTGGAGCCGGGCAGGCTCAGCATGAGGGCGGATGCCGCGCGCGCACGTCGCAAGCCCAGCGCCGTGTCGGGCAGCCCAACGGTCTTCGGCCCGATACCGTGACCCTGGAGGTTGTCGCCGGTGAGGGCAAGCCGTGAGGCGTGTCGCACCACGTCGTGGTTGGAGAGCACCCAGGTACTCGGCGCTCCCACGTTGCCAAAGGCCTCGAGGGACTCGTCGATGACACTTTTCAGCTTCGGAGCATTCCACGGAGTCTCGAGGTAGGCGAAGTTGAAGGCTTGGTGCATCTCATCGGGCCGCACCCATTTGGCCATCTGGCTGAGCGGGTCAACCCAGGCTTCCGCGGCGAGAACGCGGTCGCCGGGGTACTCGGCGAGCACCTTGTGCCAATCGCGGTAGATCTCGTGCACGCCGTCCTGCGCCCAGTACGGGGCGGTCAGTGGTGTTTCGGCCGCGATTCCCGGTTCCAAAGCGGATGCCGGGGCGCCGCCCATGCTGCCGCCCTCGGCGGGTGGGGTGTAATCGGGGAGGCCGGGAGCCTTGATCATGCCGTGCGCGACATCCACTCGAAAGCCGTCGACGCCGCGGTCGAGCCAAAAACGCAGCACCGCGCGAAACTGCTCGCGCACCCACTCGCTGTCCCAGTCGAAGTCGGGCTGGCTGCTGTCGAACAGGTGCAGATACCACTGGCCCGGGGTGCCGTCGGGGTCGGTCGTGCGGGTCCAGGCCAGGCCGCCAAAGACGGACTCCCAGTTGTTCGGGGGCAGTTCTCCGTTCTTGCCCTTGCCGTCACGGAAGGTATAGCGGGCACGTTCCTCGCTGCCCGGACCGGCGGCGAGAGCGGCCTGAAACCAGCCGTGGTCGCTGGATGAGTGATTGGGCACGATGTCGACGATGACGCGGATGTCGAGGTCGTGTGCCGTGCGCTGCAGGACCTCGAAGTCGTCGAGGGTGCCGAACAAGGGGTCAACGTTGCAGTAGTCGGAGACGTCGTATCCGGCGTCACGTTGCGGCGAGGTGTAGAACGGAGACAGCCAGATGGCGTCGATGCCGAGCTCTTTGAGCTGGGGCAGCCGCGCGCTGATTCCGGCGAGGTCTCCCATACCGTCACCGTTCGCGTCGGCGAACGATCGCGGGTAGATCTGATAGATAACGGCTGTGCGCCACCATTCGGTGCCAGAGGTCAGTTCGGTGCCAGTCATTCTAAAATGCTACGTCATCGTTGCGGGATGCCCGTAGCGGGCAAGTGGTCTCAAGTGCGCCGTGGGGGTGATAAAGTTTCTAGGTTGCCAAAAACGCGGCATTGCTACTGTTTTTTGGTTGCTCTGCCCCCTTAGCTCATTGGTAGAGCACTTCCTTGGTAAGGAAGAGGTAGTGGGTCCGATTCCCACAGGGGGCTCAGGCTTGGAAGCGAACAGCCCACAAGTCGCGGCGGGGTAGCTCAGTTGGTTAGAGCACACGGCTCATAATCGTGGTGTCGCGGGTTCAATTCCCGCTCCCGCTACAAGAACCCCGGATTTCTGCGGAAGTCCGGGGTATTTTTTCGCCGTTTTTAGGCCAACCCCGCATAAACCCCGCAGATTGAAATCGGGTGTACCCGACATCTGATCGTTTCAGTGGCCCAATTTCCGGCTTATTTCTCTGCTCGGCAGACTCCTGTAAGCGGGGGAAAATGCCTCCTGAAACCGTGGCTAATGCTCACCTCGTCGACCCCGCATAAACCCCGCAGATTCAATCTGTCGGCAGCAAGGAATTCATCGTTTCCGCGGCACGGATGCCGCCCGTGTTCTTGGCCATGTAGACATCCTGGGTCAGAGACGGGTTCGCGTGGCCGAGGAATTCCGCAATTTCTCGAGCGCTGAGTCCGGACTGGTCCAAAGCGGTGGCCACCGTTTTGCGGAAGCTGTGAGTCGTGACCGTCGGATACCCGATCCGCGTACGAGCCATGCGCCAGTCGCGCGAGGTATTGCGAGGATCTCGAATATTGCCACGTAGTGTCGGGAAGACCAGGTCATCATCGTTTTGAATTTTGAAATTCGACTGCCGATGCCGGAGGAGGTCGACGAGATTCTTCGGAATCGCGATCGTACGGACCCCGGCCTTCGTCTTGGTGTGATCCTGGAGGAGGACACCCTGACCACGCGCGCGGATCACGTTGGCGTTGATCGCCACAGTTCCGGCGGCGAGGTCGAGCGCGGACCATCGAACGGCCAGTACTTCCCCCAGCCGGCACCCCGTACCGGCGAGGAAAAAAATCACGTCCGCAGCGTCAACCTGGTTCAGTCGAGCGTCAGCGCGGACAGCAGCAAGTAGGCGCGGCAAGGTATCGAGAGGGATAGCGGTCGCGCCCCCGCGAAGGCGAGCGATGTTGTCGATCTCCCGTACGGGATTGACCTGAATCGCGTCGGAGCGCGCTGCCACGCCCATCATCCCGGAGAGCACCCCTCGACAAGCTTTCGCAGCCCCAGGCCCCTGCTTCTCGATGACCTCACTGATGAATCGCCCCAGGCGCTCTGTCGTGGCCTCCGACACGGAGAGCGACCCAATTTTTGGCTTGATGTGGTGCTCGATGGTCTGCCGATACGTGTCGATCGTGCGCGGAGCGCGGTCTGCTTTCGTCAGCAGAAAACGATCGGCAAGGTCCGAGAGCGTAGTTTCTCGTTTGACCGCGCTCACCGACGACGTGCGAACTGTGGTGAGGGCAAGCAGAAGTGATGTTTGCGCCCTCGCTTTCGTCGGCGCAAATCGTTCAATCTGACGAAGCGTTCCGTCATCAAATCGATAACGTGTGCGTGCCCGCCATGTGCCCGGCGTGATCTCTGACACGCTGATTGTGCCGTGACTTGTCACGGGCACGCGTGGCCTCCCCATGGAACACCTCCTTGAATTCTCTCGGAACCATTGTTGTTCTGAAGTGTTGAACGGCGGACCGGCGCGCTGCTGCAGGCATCGTGTTTAGTCGGTCCAACCGTCGAGGTCCCAGCCTGCCGAGGCGAGGTAGGACGTGAGCTGCGTAATGCGCCGACTGGACTCGGCGAGTCGTTCCTCAGTGGTGTCCCATTCTTGGGCTGTAGCGATCTCGCCGGCGGCGGCGTCCAGGGTGCGTTCGATGGCGAGGTTGGTGGTCAGGCGTTTTCGTTCGCGGATCTGGGCGTGTAGCTCTCGCATCGCTTGCAGTTGGGTGCGTTCGGTGCGTTCGTCGTTGGTGCTCCAGTGGTACGCGCCGTGTTCTGCGCCCGAGATCCAGGCATCGAACTCGACGACCGTCATGCCGTCGAAGCTGGAGCTGAGGTTGGCGATGTCGAGTTCAGCCCAGGGCCGGCCGATCGGCGTGAGCAGGAAGATCGGCGTGACGTTGAGAGCTTTTGCGATGTTCAAGAGCTGACTGACGGAGAGGTCGTGTTTCCGGCCGGCTTCGATGTTTTGCAGGATCGATTCGGTGACGTTGTTGCCCGGAATCAGGTCGGCGAGGTCCTTCGCTGAGCGGATGCCATGCTGTTTGCGGATGGCATGGATGCGGTTGCCGATCCCCGATTGCGCCAGAAAGTTTGTCACGCGGACATATTACAACTTAAACACTTGTCAACCGTTGCAAACCGTTCTACTGTGTCAGCAACAGATTCCGATAGTCGTAATCTGTCGACAATTGGAGACACTCATGGACGAAGAATTCATCCTCCCGGTACACGTGGCCGAACTGACCGGACTGCCCGTTGGCGCGCTCGCCCAGCTGCGCTACATGGGCCGCGGACCGCGGTTCTACAAGCCGACCCCGAAGAAGGTGCTCTACAAGCGGTCCGAGGTCATCGCCTGGGTCGAGGCGAGCGCGCAGACCCAGACCGGCCAGACCGCGCTCCTGGGCCGGTGATCCGGTCTGAACCGTCGCCCGCGAAACGAGCGGGTGAGAGTTCGCCCATGAAAAAGCCCCGGGGTGCAACCCGGGGCAAAGATCGAGCACCTGCGAAGGATCTGATCTATGACCAGACTACTGAAATTCCGCCATCTCGCAACGTCTCATCCCCGTGCGGGTGGGTGAGACTACGGTGGGCCTTTACGCGGCCAAGAGTGCCGTTCTGCTGGCCGCGCAGATGCGGCTGAGCAACGCGTCGTCTCGGCTGCTCCTGTACATGGCATTGGAGTGCTGGGACGACGCGAACAACCCACTCGGTCAGGCGCCGCGCCGCTACTTCGCCGGCCGCGAATCCTCCGCCATCGGGCTTGGGTACCTGGCGCCAGAGACCGCCTCGGTGAAAGCGCACACCGCCGTTAAACGCGCCGTGCACGAACTCATCCAGGCGGGCGCCATCACTCGAATTCGAGCCGGCGGCAATGGACTCACGGCCGAATACGAACTCCAAGTCGACAGTACGAAACCGGCGACGAGCCGAAATTCCCGGGTGCTGATCCTGCCGGTTCCCAGCTATCAGGGGGTCAATATGTGGACCCCTGAGGGGGCCAATTTCTGACCCCCTAAGGGGGTCAAAAACGGCACTTTCAGGGGGCCATTTCAGATCCCCCTTAACAGTACTTAAACAGGAAGAACAAAACAGTAACAGTACGCGCGCGCGAACTGACCTGTGGATAACTCGACGATGGAGCGGTTGAAACTCCAGCTATGGAGCCGCTGCTTTGCCCCGCCGACGTCGCTCAAACACATTTGTGACCTTTCCGGCCGATCACCGTAGCTCGCTGCGCGCCTACCGTTCCCAGATTCTCAGACGCGGTCGCAGGCTCCCTTATTTCGCCTGAGACTCCGGGCACTCGCGGCGCTCTCGCTCGCTATCAATTTCTCTCGCCGGAAGGCACAAAAAACAGTTGGGCGAAGAACTCAAGGCCAACGACATCCCCTAGCAATTCAACGCACCACCCATCGAAGGAGAAGCACTCATGTCCACACGCACCATCATCGGCAATCTGGCTTTCGACCCCGAGGTCGTCACAGCCGGCAGCATCCAGATCACCAAACTGCGCGTCATCGAGAACACCGGCGAATACCGCGGAGGCAAATGGCTCGCCCACGACGCCGCCACCACGCACTTCGTGGAAGCCAAGTTCGAGCTCGGCCAGAACGTCGCCGCCACCCTGCACAAAGGCGACCCCGTGATCGTTGTTGGCCGTGAGCACACCGACAGTTGGGGCGTCGACCAGTCACGCCAATACGGACGCGTCATCGACGCCGATAACGTCGGCCCCGACCTCAACCGGGCCGTCGCCACCGTGCGCCGCAACTCCAAGCCCGACACCGAGTAGGCATCCAGAGGTGGGGCCGCACTCGCGGTCCCGATAAACACATTCTGAAAGGAGCACCACCATGAACGACCACGACAGCGAACTGATCACCCGGGCCAACGAGCTGGCCGACACCGCACGCAGCCTGGCCCACGCGACTCGTGCGATTAACCACCCTTACGATTCGTACCTACTGCTCGGATGCCTGACCGCCACCCAGCGCTCCCTCGGCCAGGTCTACGACCAACTCGCCAACTGGCACAGCAACGTCATCGACGGCGTCGAATACAGCGGTGAAGACAGCTGCGGCGCCGGCTGCGCACCCGGAGTCGCCCGAGCTGAACTCGGCCTCCGCGACGCCGCCCAATTCGCCGGCATCGTTGAGGACGCCCTTCTGCAAGCTCACAACGCCAACAGCGTCGTCCGCTGGTTTGATGAAACCGCGATCCGCAAGAGTCCGAAATGTTGAGCCTGAAAACCGTGGGTACCCGGGATCAACTTGCGGGCTGATCAGATCTCTGCGTCAATGGACCCATGTTTGGATTTGGGGGTAAGCAGAACGCCGTTGTCGAACGGAAGATCTTAATCGCCGCTCTGGACCGTGAAGTGGATCTGCAGCGCGCCTCAGTTGAGGTTCGAGCTGCCGGACTAATGACTCGAGCTTCAATCCTTGTCGCTGCGGCAAGCATCCTCACAGGTGTGCAGTCCTTGGATCAAATGTCGGCTTGGTTCCTGTGGAGCACCATCGCGTCCGCGGCAGCCGCTATCTTGGGGGTGCTCGTCCTGCTTCCTCGGCTTGGCGCCGAGGTTGATATCGATTCTGCCGAATCGGACTACTGGAACGAGTTGGATACTGTGGCACTTCACGGATTCATGAAAGACAAATTGAGAGTGCTCAAAGAGGATGAGCACGCACTTATCTGGAGGCGTTGGGTCCTCCTCGTAGGGTTTGCATGCTTGGCCATTTCACTTCTCCTAGCCGCACTTCACCTCCTATTTCTCTAGATTCACGATCGGTTGACCATGTCTGAAAAACCAAAAACTCCGGGAACTCCACCAGCACCTGCGCAACGGGTTAGGCCAACCGTGCGAGTGGTCAAGGAAGCGGATCAGTTCCGCAACCAGCCTCCCAAGGTGACGCAGCGTCCAGATAAGTCCTGACGCGCCGCGGATGAATCCGCATGGATCCAACCCTGAAACGTCGGGCTGGATCCGTGCGGAATCTCCGTGCTATCCCTTTGGAGGGAATGCGTCGTTGCCGTAGGAGTTCTTTGCGCTGATCTTTCCGTCGAGGTTCGTCGTGACGTGCTCGACGCTCCTATCGACGGCCATGTTCCGCCCAATGGCGGCTTGGTCCGCTTTTGTTCCGCCGGTGTGAGCGGCGCGTGAACTGCCTTCGACTTTGCTTTTCCACACACCGTCTTCGTTGTACGTGCGAATATCGCCTTTAGCCATCTTTGAACCAATCTCATTGCGGTGGCAAGGATTGCCAACGGTGACATAGTCGCAGTGACCACCGACATTGGGACGCCTTTACTGGAAGCTTGGTAGGTCGTTTACCTCGGCAGGGGGCGCGCCGGGGTAAACGACGGGGTAGGGGGTCTCTTTCCCTGTCCCACCGCCACCCCCTCGCTGCGCTCGCTTCCCAACCTCCCACACCCATCGTTCCTCAGTGTGTAGGAGGTTGGGAAGTAAAGGGGTGGTGGTGGGACAGGGAAAGAGAAGAAAAAAAGTAGAAGAAAAAAAATACAGAAGTACAAGAACAAGAGAAAACACAGAAGAGAAAAAAGAGAAAGAACAAGACCAAAAAAGTAAGAGAAACGAAAAAGCAGAGCAAGAAAAAGCGAGCCAGAATGAGCAAGAACTGCGGCAGTTGGACGAGGCGAAGCAAGCAGCGAGCAGACCAGAAAAATGACGACGAGATGCGAGCAGGGATAGCCGGATTGAGTTGAAAAAGTGTGGTGTGGCATTACCGGTGGTGTCGGTGGCGGGGTGCAGAATCGTGGGTGTAGAGCTTGGAACGTTGTCAGTGCGGAGGCTGAATGATGGTGCAGGTGACAAGTCGCGACGAAGCGATGATCGACTGGCTGGACGTCGTCCGGCTCGCAGACATGAATGCCTTGCGGTGGGCGTTGGGCGCTCAACTCGGATTGGGCGAGCCGATCGGGTTGCGCAAAGCGCAGCACTGGGCCGCCCGGATGGAAGCGGTGGGCCTGGTGGGCCGCGACCGGCCGGCGTTCCTGGACGGGTCGGTCGTGTGGGCGACGTTTCAGGCGATTGGGAAGCCAGCGCCGAACCTGTTTCGGCAGACCACGCGGCATGAGATCGCGGTGGCGACGGTGTCGGCGCGCTATCTGGCGCAGGGGTTCACGTGGCGGCGGGATCGGAAGCCGGTGGGCCGGCGTGATCATCAGGCCGACGGGGTGGCCGAGCGTGACGGTGTGGTCGAGCTGGTGGAGGTGGAGCTGACGCCGAAGACGTGGCAGCGGTATCAGGCGATCTGCCATAACCACACCTACCGGCTGGTGCATGAGGGGGTGGATCGGGTGGCGTACTTTTGCACGGCGGACGCGGATCGGGCCATCAGTCGGGGTGCCGATAAGTACCTGGTCCGCACCGAACGACCCCGTCTCGTTTCCCAACACTCCTTCGACGCACGCGGGCACTGGACCGGCCCCGAGCTGGACGCCGGCGCTTACGCGGCCGCGCACGGCCGAGCCGACAGGGTGGTCGAGCTTGACGGTGCCAGCGGGTGGGGCGCGTCGCAGGTCAGCGCATGAGCGAAACTACGGCCCCGACAGAGTCGGACGCCGCCAGCGACATGATCGCCCGGCTCCTCGGCGCCGCCTTCGCCGTCGTTGTCGTGCTTGTGGCGCTGCCCCTGGTCGTGCCCGTCGTAGTGAGTCGGGTTGCCGGCGATGTGATCGCGACGAAGACCCGGTTCTGGGTGGTGTGGCGATGGCAGTGGATCGTGAACACCGTCGGCATCGTCCTGGTCACAGCGCTCATCGCCTGGGAGGCGTTTCTGCTGGCGGGCTGGATCCGCTCTGGAGCCGCGACGGTGTTCTTTGACGGAGCGGAGTGGTGGGAGCAGCTCTGGCCGATGTTTGGCCCGTGGGCGGTCGTGAACTTCTTCGCTGGGCTGCTGCTCTTGCCGACGGCGTGGTCGTTGCGGCGGCGGAAGATCGCCGAGCAGGTGCGGTCACGGCGGGTATCGAACGTGGTGCGGCAGGAGAAGATTGAGACGGCCCGGAAGCGTGCCGCCGACAGCAGCGTGGCCCGCCGCATTGGTGTGCGCCTCGAAACCGACACGGGCCGCATCATCGGCACCACCCGCCAAGCCGTCACCGTCCCGTTGCCGGTCGGCGACCAGCGGCAGGCGTTCGGGGTGACCAGCCGGGTCACGGTGCGGACGCTCGCTGACCGGTTCTATGACATGCGCCGGGTGCGCGATTGGGTCGACGCGACCGGCAAATACCTGGTGCTGCCACCGACAGCGTCCTCCGTTCGCGCGCTGATCATCGCCGAGTCCGGCAGTGGCAAAACCGTCCTGATCAACGGACTCGTCCTGTGCGCGCTGGAATACGGATGGCCCGTGTTCGTCATCGACGCTAAGGGCGACCCGGCCGACGCCGAGCACCTCGTCGCAGTTGCCGAAACCTACGGCCGCACCGCGACGACCGGTGGTACGTGGGACCTGTTCAACGGCACCGCGGATCAGGTCACAGCGAAGCTGATGCGGCTCATGCCCGTTCCTGACGGCGCGAACCAGCACTACCTCGACGAGATTCGCGGGGTGCTGCAAACGGTTCAGGAACTGTCGCCGCTCCGCAGTATTGCCGACCTCCGTGAACGGCTGACCAGCCCCACCCCGTTTGTTCGCGATCAGGACGATCTGGAATTGGTGATCAAGGCCGTGGACCGGGATGGCACCACGGCTGGTGAGCGAGCGTTGCAGAGCCTGTTGGTGGCGTTGCGGCCGATGCAACGGTGGATTGGCCAGGATGGCTGGTCCTACAACGCGCCCAAAGCCGACGTGACGGTCATTCCGCTGTCGCCCGTCGATGACGCCCAGGCCCGGCTGGGTGATCTGCTCCTGCTGGACCTGCGAAACTTCCTCGCCACCCGGTTGGAGCGGCGCGACAAGTCCCCGGTCGTCGTGATCGTTGACGAATTCCCTCAGCTGGTGACTGGGTCGCAGGACCCGGGCGACACCGCCGGGAGCTTGTTTGAGACGGCGCGCAGCGCCGGCGTCGGACTGGTCTTGGCGACGCAGAGCCCGGCGGGCTTGTCAAACGATGAGGTTCGTCGGCGTCGTGCGCTGACGAGTGGAGCGGCGCTGATCTTTGGCCGGTCGAAAGACCCGGAGGATGTGGTGAAGTATGCCGGGACGGTGATGCGAATGGAATCTGCCGGGCGCGCCACCGGTGAGGAGCTGGGGAGCGCGCGCGCCCAGCACACCTACGTCATCCCGCCGCAGGACGTGCGCGAAGCCGCCGATGGGGCGTTCTGGATTGTGCAGGGCGGTGCCATTGCCCCGTTTCGAGCCCTCCCGAACCGACAAATGCAGGCATCACCCGCGGCGGTGCCCGCCACGCCGCGATCGGCCGGCGTCGAGCCTGCAAGCGATGTTGCGGCCCGGCAGCTCGACCTGGTCGAGACAGAGGAACCTGGAAGCGCCGCCTGAACGAGGTGGGCGGCGCTCCACCAGCGTTTAGAGATAGACGATGTCGGAGCTGGTCGCGATCAGGCTTGCGCCGTGGTCGCGGATGAGCCGAGCGCAGCCCGCATTGGCTGCGCTGGAGGCGCGCCCGGGCACGGCGCCGCAGGGACGCCCGAGCTCGAGCGCGGTTGCCGCGGTGCTCAGCGCACCGGACTCATACCCTGCCTCGACAATGACGGTCTTACTGGCCAGAGCGGCCAGAAGTTGGGTGGAACGCTGGAACCGCCACGCCGAGGGCTCGCTGCCAGGTGGAATCTCGCTCACGACGACACCCCGCGTAGCGGCCGCGTCGACCAGCTCGCCGTTCTCAGCGGGGAAAGCAGTGTCGAGGCCGGTAGGCAGGACGAGCAGGTTGCGGCCGGTAAATGCTTGGGCCGTCATGAGGGCCGCGGTGTCGATTCCCCGAGCCGCAGTCGATGCGATCGCCCAGCCGTGCACGAGCAGCCCGGAGGCGAGATCCACGCAGACGTGCCGGCCGTGCCGCGTCGCAAACCGCGTCCCCGTCATCGCGACACTCGGCACAGTCAGGATCGAAGCGTCACCGCGCATCCACAGTGCAAACGGTGCCGCAGATCCAAGGTCGGCCACCGAAACCGGCCACCACGGGTGCGACGGCGTGAGCAGCTCATACCCACCGGCGACGGTACGGCGGAAAGCGTCTACGACCCGATCGACCGAGTAGCGAGGCAGGATGGTGGAGCGCAGCTGCCCGACAGTCCCGTCTCTGCCAGCGGCAGTATCGTCGTCGCCGTCGAGGAGTGCGGTCAGGGCTGTTTCGGCTCCGTATCGTGCGATGACGCCTCCGACGCGGGGATCGCCCGGGTTGGCGATGGTGGCCCAGGCGGTGCGGGCGATGGTGTCGTGGCTGATGGGGATGTTCAAGGCAGTGTCGGTGCTGATGGTGTCGATAACCGCAGCGATAGTCATGATGGTGGATTCCTCTCCTGGACCGAATATTTTGTTTGCCTTCCGGCGAGAGAAATCGATAGCGAGTGGGAGAGCTGCAGTGCCCAGAATCTCAGGCGAAATAAGGGAGCCTGCGACCGCGTCTGAGAATCTGGGAACGCAGGCGCGAAGCGAGCTACGATGACCGGCCGGAAAGGTCAAACAAGCCCTTGAAAACAGGCCGCGAATGCGGCTCAAAATTTGGGGGTTGCAACGGCGCCAGCCGCTTCCGTTCAGGTCCTTGCATCGTCCTGCCGCCACCGCCCGCCAACTCAGCCTGAGGCTTACCCAGGTCCCGGACTGGTTGTTGCCGCCGGGACTTTTTGAGGGCATTTTGTGTCTTATTGGCGGTGTGTCGCCTTCAATGTCAGAGGTGAGCATTACTCTCGACGTAGACGGCAACGACGCCGCAGAGAAAGGGAAAAGTGACGGTGCACACCCGGTCCGCTCGAACGGATACGACAGCCCGACTGGCAGCAATAGGCCCGGCTGTTACCACAATCCGCCGACACCCGGCCAACCCCGTGACCGACTCCAATCGCTGTGTTGTTGTGGTGATTGACCAGCACCGTATTGAGTCCTAGAGAGGGAGATTTTCTTGTGTCCAGTCAGAATCAGGCAACAACGACACAGACCACGAACCAGCACGCCGACCCACCCGTGAGCACCGCCTTTCGCGGCGCTTCACGAGCCCAGGGCTACATCGAAGCAGGTGCCCCCACCCACGAACGCCCTGCAGTCACGGCCCCAGAGCTCCGGGCCGTCGACGAGACTGGTGCACCGGCCGCCGCGACGCCGCAGCAGCCGGCGGGACGCCCCTCGGAACCCGCTCTGGCCGACCTGTTGTGCGGCGCCGACCACAACCTCGGACTGCTCTCCACCGCCCCACCGGCGCAGGGCGCGCAGCGCGGCCTGCGCGGCGTGCTCTCCCGCCTCGGGCTGTCGATGACGCCGGGGCCCGCGGAGCTGGCCGAGCGCGAGCAGGCCGAAGCGCTGCGCCGCGATGAGGAAACGATCCGGCAGGCAACCTGGACCCGCGCAGTGAGCGTGCTGGTTGCCAACCAGAAGGGCGGCGTCGGTAAGACTCCGTCGGCGATCATCGCCGGCGGAGTCCTCGCCGCCGCCCGCGGCGGATCGGTGTGCATCCTCGAGGTCTCCGACGACCCCGGTGCGCTGTCGTTCCGGGCGGAGGGGAACCCGGCCCGTGGCATGGGCGAACTCGTCCGCGACGTGAGCACGATCAGCAGCGCCGGGCAGCTCGCCGGCTACACCGCGCCTCAAACCTCGTTCGCCTCCGTGATCGGCACCGTCCGTCGCCGGCCGCGCCTCACCCACGACGACGTGACGGCTGTCGCGGCAGTCGTCGACCTGTACTACGGCATCCGCGTCATGGACAGCGGCAACCAACCTTCCTCGTCCGCGTTCCAGGGCGCCGTCGACACCGCCGACGCGTTGGTGATCCCCGTGTTCAACGCCGGAGACGCCGTGCTGGAGGCGGTCGCGCTGCTGGACGTGTTGCGTTCGGCGGGCGGAAAGGCCGCAAGCTTGGCCGACCACGCGACGATCCTGCGGTTGACCGATGGGCGGCCGGAGAACCGGCAGGTCGTCGACCGTGTCGACCAGATCATTGCCGACTCCGGCGTCGAGCAAGTGTTCACGATCCCCTACGACCCGCACATTGCCGAGCGCGGGCAGATCACCCTCGAGCATCTCGCCCCATCGACGCGACGGGCGTTCGCCGCCGCGGCGGCGGGCGTCGTGCGTACCCTGCAAGCCACCGTCCGATAGCCGCGAAAGGCGAACGCCATGCTCACAGAATCCCTGCACACCCTCGCGGGCACCATCGTGCGCACAATCGATAACCCACTCGACGGCATCCTGCCGGACTTCACCATCTTCGGCACGGAATTCACCCTGCTCTGGCAGAAGCTCCTCGCCGGGGTATGGGGGATCGGCATCATCCTGGCGATCGTGTTCCTGATCATCGGCATCATCAAGATGGCCAGCGCCTCCAGCGGCGGCAACCCGAACGAATACAAAACCGCCCGCAACCAAGCCATGTGGGCCGGGATCTCGCTCGGAGTGCTCGCCGCCCTCGCCGTGATCGTCGGCGCCATCCTCGCCGTCTTCGGATAGGAGCACTCGTGCACGCGACCGCACCACCCACCCGCCGCACCTGGCCCTGGATCGTCGGCGCCGCCATCCTCATCGGCGCTCTCATCATCGCCGGCGCCGTCTACTTCGCAAGCCAAGCCGACACCGCCATACCCACGGCCGAACCGACAACCCCGGTGGCAAGCAGCACACCGTCGCCGAGTACGACACCGGTCGATGCGGAGCCGACCGGATGCCTCGGCGGCGAGGCACGCGACGCCGCCATGGTCCTTGCCGCCCAGAAAGCCGCACCGCACACGAGCAGAGGGGCAGTCGAGTACGCCGCGGCCTTCGTGCGGTGGCTACACCAGTACCCTTACCCGCCGTCGAACGATGCAGACTCCGTCGCGACAAGTGGTCTCGCCGCTGATGTTCCTACGAAAGATTTGCGAGAGTTCTTCGCAAATAATCCGAACGTCTCAGGCGGGCTCGTGCCGGACGCGACGGAATACTACCTGTCGACCATTCCTGGTGTGTGGCACATCGAATCCTCGTCGACCGATGAAGTCGTCGCCACGATCGGTACGGGGCTCGTCGTGCAAGGGGCAATGAGCCCAACGTTGAAAGGATCGATTACCGTGACCGTGCGCTGGGAAAACGGCGAGTGGAAATTTGCGAAGTCTGAAGGGACACGCACGACGGAGGACTTGTTCTCGATCGGTGAACCCTTCACGAACGGGTGCTGACGATGAGGGGCATGGCGACCACGCCCGGTGACGACCCAGGATTTTTTGGAGATCTTGTGGGCGGCATCGGTAACGCCATCAATGGGGCAGCCGGAGTGGTGTCGTACTGGTCGGACCCGTGGGGCAACTCCTTCAAGATGCTCCGCGACACGGCGACGGGCATGAGTCGGGACATCATGCCGGCGTTGACCAGTGCGACGCTGCCGGACCTAACGACGGACTGGTTCATTAACGCCTACAAGATCAGCTTCGCCACGGCAATCTTCGTCGCCGTGTTGCTGTTGATCCCGCAGGCCGTCCGCACCGCGCGCGGGGCCCAGGCGGGCCGCGACTTGGTCGAGTCCGTGGGACTGTACTTTGGGACGTTTCTGATTGGGGCCATGTTTGGGCCGATGTTCGGGATCATGCTGATCAATTTCTTCCACTCCCTGACGGACGTTTTCGTCGCAGCCGGCCTGACTGGCACGGCGACGACCGTCACTGGGCAGTTCAGCTCCATGATTGAGCAGGCTGACCCGGTCGGTATTACCGGCGGGATTGTCATGGGCGTCATCTTGATGATTTGCATGATCTTCGCCCTTTTCTTGGTGCTGCTGATGTTGTTGGTGCAGCTGGTGACGCTGTACTTCACCGGGGTGCTTCTGCCTCTCGGGTTGGTGTGGATCATCGACAAGAACAAGCGCTCCTTCGGCTTGAAGATCGCCGCTCTGTGGATTGGGATTCTCGCCGCTCACCCGCTGCTGTTCCTGCTGCTGGGTCTGGCCTTTTCCATGACGGCGAACCAGCTCAGCGCGTTCGGCAACAACTTCGGTCTGCAATCGATGGTGTCGCTCCTGGTGGCCATCATCGGTCTGCTGATGGCCGCGCTCTCGCCGCTTCTGCTGATGAAGTTCGCGCCGATTATTCCGATGGCCTTCGGTGGCACGACCGGTCCGTCCGTGGACGTTGGGAAGCACATCGGGGCGCAGAACATGACCGAAGCCAGCGAACGCTACGGTCAACCCTCCAACCAGGATCGGTCCAGTTCAACAACCACCAGAGAATCCACGGACTCGACGACCGAGCGCGTTTCGGAGTCCTCGACAGCTCCGGGGAGCCTGTCGGAGGTCATCGGTAACCGCGCCGCTGCTGCCGCAGCCGGGACGGGCGCGGCCGGTGAAGGGGCGACGATCGGCGCCGGTCGCACGGCGACCGCGACGGCGGGAGCTGCCGGAGCAGGTGCGGCCGCTGGCGGAGGCGCGGCCGCGGCTGAGACCGGGCTTGCCGCCGCTGGGACAGCGGAGTCGGCGACCGGCGCGGGCGCCGTTGTCGGCGTCCCGACGCTGATCGCGGCGGCGGGGATCGCCGCCGCGCACAAGGGTGTCGAGGTCGTCGGGAAGGGCGTGGACATGGCGCAGACAGCGGGGGAGCAGGTAACGGAGTCGATGGATGACACCCCGACTCTCGGAGGAGATCGCCCATGATGACGGACCTGCGTAACCGGACGGTCATCCGCTATCTGGGTGGGGAGAGCGGCCACCGCTCCTTCTTCGGCGGCACGCACTCCCGCGCCAGGATCATCTTCCTGGCCTGCTCGCTCGTGTTCGGGATGGTGTTCACCCCGCTGATTGGCTGGCCCGCCCTCGCTGCGGCAGCGGTCAGTTGCGGAGTGACGTTCCTGGTCACCGCCAAGACGCACCGCGGGTCCATTGTCGACCGCCGCCGCAAGCGCGCCCGGTGGAAGAAGCGCAGCCACGATGGCACGACCCGGTTCGTGCCCTACGAGGTCGGGGCGTGGGACCAGCTCCAGCAAGCTCTTACCGAGGCCCGCGCCGCCACGGGCGCCGCCGGCCGGGAGGCGGCTGCGGAGGCGGGCCGGGCGGTGGTGGCGATGCGGGCAAACCCGGACGGGTCGGACGGGCTCGGCTGGCTGCAATACGGCCGGGGTGAGCCCGGCATTGCCTGGCATGCCCCCGTCGGCGAGCAAAGCTACCTGTCGGTGACGTTCACCGTCAGCGGGCAGCTGCGCGGGATCGAATCGGCCAGCGTCATGGCGCGCGCCGCTCACGGCTGGGGCGCGTTCCTCGCCGCCCGTGCCGTGCCCTCCGTGCTTGTGCAGGACGTGCAGATCACCACCCGGGTGCTGCCGGCAGATACGGCGTTGCAGGAATTCTGGGTGCTGAACAACCTCGACCCGGCTGCGCCGGTCGACGCGGTCGCCTCCTACGAAGAAGTACTGCGGCTGACCGGGAACGATGCGATGGTGCAACGCCACTTCGTCACCGTCAACTGGCCACTCACTCCGGCCTTCCTCGACGCCGCTCGCAAATATGGTGACGGGCGCGACGGATGGCGGGCACTAATGCGGCAGGAGATCGCCTCGACTCAGCGTGGGTTGGTGGAGTCGAAGATCGGCCGCGTGGAGGTGCTGACGGCGCGGCAGGTGGCGGCGGTGGTGCGGCATCAGCAGAACCCGTCGCGGCCGATCGACTTCGTCGCCGACGTGCACCCGAACCGGGTCGGCGAACCCGCCGAGGAAGAGTTCTCCGCGCACATCGTCGGCAGCACCGACCCGCTCACCGGGCTGCCGGTGCGGTGGTGGCATCGCACCGCCGCGATCCGCGCCGAAGCCCTCGCGACGGCGGCGCGCACGCAACTGTGGGTGTTGGATCTGCTGATTGGGAAGGACATCCAGTTCATCCGCTCGGTCAGCTTTCACCTGCACCTGGTGCCGGCGTCGGAGGCGAAAGTCGCCGCCCGGCAAGACCTGGTCCGTGACACCGCCGAAGCCCTCTCCCGGAGGGAGGCCGGGCAGCTCGACACGGACGACACCGACGTGCACATGACGGCCGCCCGACGCCGCCGGCAAGACCTCGTGTCCGGGTCGCAGCACCACGGCGCTGTGTGGATCGGGTTCGTGACGATCTCCGTCCGCTCCAGGGAAGAGCTGGCGCGGGCATCGCGGCAGCTTGAGGAAACCTGCTCGACCGGCCTGGGTATTGAGAGCTTGGACTGGCTCGATTCCTATCAGGCGGCCGCGTCGGGCACGACGTGGCCTATCGGCCGCGGCCTGGCCGCATCCGCGCCGTCATTCTCCGCTCGCGTCTACAGCCGCCTGGCCGGCAAATCCGACAAGGAGGCCCTCACATGACCACACCCAACGACACCAATTCCTCCCGCTCGAAGCTGTGGGCACTGCCCGTGCTGCGCCGCTTCGCACCGCCCCTCGAAATCCCCGGCGACAAGGCTGGCGGGACCGACGCGGCCGGTAGCCGTGGTGCGGTGGAGATTGTGCCGTGGGCGCTGCCGGGCACACCGCTACGCACGCAAGCTGCAGCGGCTCGTCGCGGCTTCTACGCTCCGGCACTGGCCGGCGCGCCCACGACAACGCGGCAGGCCGAGATCCTCAACACCGCGCTGATCGGCCCGCCGACCGGCACCCGCGGCGTCGTCAACGGGCGGGACGTGCTCTCCCGTACGACGATCTCCCATGACCCCGTCACCGCGTATAACTCGGAGCCGCGGGAGGTATCCAGTCCGAACGTGATCGTGATGGGCGACGTCGGCGCCGGCAAAAGCTCCCACACCAAATGCAACTACGTCGTCCGGCCCCTGCTCCTGCAGGGCCGGCGCGGGGTGGTCTTTGACAAGAAGGATCAGGGCGGGGAGGGAGAATACTCCAACGTGGTGCGGCACTACGGGTTTGAACCGATCCGGTTCACCACCGACGGCACCGGCACCACCCTAAACCTGCTCGACCCGATGATCGCCCGCGGCACCGGCGTTAAAGGGCAGACGCGGCTGCTGAACATCGTCACCCGCATCGCCCGCGGCGATCAGCCCCTCAACGAGTGGGAAGAAGAAGCCCTCCGTGAGGCACTGCGCCGCACCGTCAACCGGGTTGATCATCGAGCGCCCGTACTGGCGGATGTGCTGCCGAACCTGGGCCAGATCGATCACGACGAGTACCGCACCCTCTCCGCCGCCGCCCGCGACGACCTGCACAAGGCTGGCCTGTCCGTGAAGTGGACGTTGAACGGGCTGCTCGACGAATACGCCGGGCTCCTCGACGGCGAAACCTCAGCAGCGGTGGACCTCAGTGGCAAGCTGACATCGTTTGATATCTCGCAGCTGCCCGACGATGGTCCGGCGGTGCCGGTGGTGATGGCGATCGGGAACATGTGGATGCTGGGCCGGCTCCGCAGCGAACGCACCTCCGCGACGACGGTCGTCTATGAGGAGGGCTGGCACATGATCGGTGGGCCGTCGGCGCAGCTGATCAAAGCCAACCAAAAACTCTCCCGTGGCCTGGGTATCTCGAACGTGTTCGTGATGCACAAAGGCACCGACATTCCCAAGGACTCACCCGGCATGGCCATCATCCAGGAAGCCCAGACCGTCATCGTTTACCGGCAGTCCCGCCCCGAAGACGCCCTCTGGTGCCAGCAAACCTTCGGGTTCGCGCCCGAGACGGCGCGCACCATCGAGACGCTGGCCGATGGGCATTACATCTTCAAGTTCGGGTCGCACCCGGAAGCGCACGTGGAGCACATCCGCTCCGAGTGGGAACGTCAGCTGACCAACACCGACGAGGGCCTATCCGTCGGCACCATCTTCTAACATCATGGGCCTGGTCAAACTGCTCGCCGCCAGCCTCACCGGCCTGCTCCTGACCGTCGGCGGCACCGTCGCCCTCTCCTCCGGCACCGGCACCACCTGCGGCCTGACCGCGGTCAGCCGAGCGGATGCCGCCGCGCACGACACGGTGGCCGGGTATAGCGGCGACCAGCTCGCCAACGCCGCCGACATCATCAACGCCGGCGCCCAGCTCGGCCTCACCACCCAGGCCCAAACACTCGGCGTGATGACGGCGATGGGGGAGTCCAGCCTGATCAACCTCGATCACGGCGACAGCATCGGCCCCGACAGCCGCGGCGTGTTCCAACAACGCGCCACCTGGGGATCCCTCGCTGAGCGTATGGACCCCGCCACCGCGGCAGGGCTGTTCTTCCAACGCCTCATCGCGCTGCCGGGGTGGGAGACGATGACGCCGTCGGCGGCGGCATCCGCTGTGCAGATCAACGCCGACCCGGAACACTACGCACCGTTCTTCGTACCGGCGACCGAGGTCGTCACCGCGCTCACCCCCGGTGCCGGCGGTACGTGCGGGGACGGCGGGGACGCGGTCGCTCTGGCCCAGCAGCTCGTCACCGCTGCCGACAACGGGCAGCTGCGCGGCCTGGTCCCGGACCATCTGAAGGAGATCCGGTGGATCGCCAGCGGGCAGACCGTCCCGGACTGCGGAATCGACACCCGCATCCTGCAGGTGATGGTCCTGGCCGTCAACCAGTTTCACCAGGTCGGTGTCAGCGACATCAACCGCAAATGCACCGGGCAACTCCTCGGCGCCGGCACCGCGTCCTCGCACTGGATCAACGGCGGCGGCGGAGCCGTCGACTTCTACTCCCTCGGCGGACGCAGCCTCACCGGCGCCGACGGCCAATCCCTGCGCCTGATCGGACTCCTCGACCCGGTCATTCCCACCGGGGCGCGGATCGGGCAGGCAGACTGCCGCCGGGAGGCCGGCATCAGCTTGGCGCTGGTGCACTTCACCCAGTTCGACGACACCTGCAACCACCTGCACCTCGACGTCGCGTTCACCGCTGATCCGATGACCGTTGGCTAACCGCGCAGCCCCACTCACGTCAGGGGAGGTATCTGTTCGTTCGAGGAGCCTGCTGGCCCGGACGGGCGCTGACCAACGTGCGCACGGTGTGCCGACCGCTGGGACAACTGGGCTCGGCGTTCCCTCCGGTCACTTATTTCCTCACCCACTGGCCCCACCACTCGGTCCCGCACTCATGGTCGCTCCCTCCCGGGCACAGCGAACCTCCGCTACCGAACAGCACCACCCCGACAGCGTGAGTGAAAGGAGCCCCGCAATGAACGAAACAGTCGGCGTCATCGTCTACACGAAACCGAACTGCCAGCCCTGCCGAATGACCAAACTCGCCCTCAACAAGCAGGGCATCACCTACACCGTCGTCGACCTCACCGAAACACCCGCAGCCCTCACCTACGTGCAAGACGAACTCGGCTACAGCAGCGCTCCCATCGTCGTCATCGACGACCACAACCACTGGGCCGGCTTCCGCCCCGACCTCATCGTTAAAATCGGCCACTAACCCGCGGTCCGATCGACGAGGCCCGCGGTAGCAGGGCCACGCGTCTGGCAGGGAAGCGACCAAGAGCGCGCGGCGGGGAGTGACCAGCGCGACGATCACCGCACGGGGCGGGAGCTCGTCACCTTCGGCGTGCTCAACCCCACGAAGCGGTGGCCGCACTTCGGAGACACCGCCTAGGACCAGACGCAACCCCCGGGGTAGCTGGGGGAGACCCTGCGGGTCCTTGGACCGCTGCGCGGACGTCTATTTCTTTTTTTGTCTGTCTGGCCGGTCATCGTAGTTCGCTCCCGTGCCTGCGTGCCCACCTGCTCGGGCGCGGTCGCAAGCTCCCTTATTTCCCCCGACCAGCCGTGCACTGCGGCACTCCCGCTCTCTATCGATTCTCTTGCCAGCCAGGCAAAAAAATCAGTTGAGCGGAGAGAATCATGCCCCAGTTCCCCATCGCCACCCGTCCCGAACGCACCAGCGACGACATAGCAGCCAACCGCAAAGCAGCCAACGCATTCTTCGCCCGATACATGACCACCGGCACTTACAGACAGCGCGACCGTGACGCCCTCCTCCGGTTCTACGGCTACGACTGGAATCTCATTTGCTGCGTCATCGAAGCAACCGAGTGGGCCCGAGTTCACGCAGACGATAGCGCCGCGCACCGCGCCGCACGACGAGCTGAACGCGACGCCCAAGCAGCCCTAAATGACTTTCCCGCTCGCAACGATTCCCAGCTCCGCCCCCACGCGCACGCCGCGACCACGAAGCGGATGCCACCCCACGGGGTGATGCCCCGCCCGGCAGGTGAACGTCTCACGGCTCGAGGACAAGCCGACCGCTTCTGGGCCCGGTGCCTGAACCCCACGGCGAAGTTTCGTGCCGCCGTCCTCCACGACGCCGACCAGCCGTTCAGCCAGTGGCTGCTCCTGCACCCCAGCTATGGGCCACTGCACGACGCGCCCGACGGCTACACGGGTACGCTTCGACTGCCCAAGTCCCAGCGATTCGTGCCCGGCACGATCCGACCCGCAGGAATCAGCTACGACCGCGCACTGGAAATCGCCCTCGCCGCCCTTGACAACAGCAGTCACTAACCCGGTTGAGACCGCCGCCAGACGGCGGTCTCAACCGGTGAGGGGGAACCTCCCCCTCACACACCCCCACCGCGCGACGTTATCCACAGACCGGCATGATCGGCGGCGGCCGTCGAATTCCGCGCCTTAGCGTCAAGGCCTACCCATCGCGAAAGGACCCTCATGCGTTTTCTCAAGCTTGCCGTCACCACCTACGGACACGACCGCTCCCGACCGATCATCGGCGCCGACGACGTCTGGATCAACCTCGACCAGGTCGTCTCGATCGAAGAACAACTCGACAGCAACACCTTCGCAGACGCTGTGCGCGAGGGAATCGCGCCGGAAGAGCACTATCCCTGCGTGGAGCTGACCACTTCGAACGGGAGCACTCACCTGGTGTCGCTCGGCGTGTACCCGGACCAAGCCAGCGCCTTTGCCGCCCTCACCCGATTCATGCCACCGATCCTCGGCAGCGGCAGCGGCAGCGGCAGCTGCAGCGGCAGTGAAGATGACGCAATGCTCGAAGGCTGCCTGGCGAACACACCGTCGGTCCGAGCGTTTCGACCGTAAAAAAGTAACTGGTGAAGTCGCCGAATATCCAACGACTGCGGTAATGTCGCGGACGCAGGTAGATTTGTGTGACCCGGCGCCGTGCTCCCCGCAATCAAATGCCTCCGACTGTCCTCCTTGCCGGCCAGGGCGTTTCTGCACCGCGGTATGCAGAAATGATCCGTGCACAGATTGCGCTGTCGGGCCAGACTGAGCGGCATGGATCTACACGGCGGGGACTGATGAGTCGACGGGAATTCAAGGAGGCTCTGTCCCGCGCTGTCGCTGGGCAGCGCCTTATCTGCACCGGAATCAACCCCTTCGACGTTGTCACCCTGGCCCGGCCTGTCCCGCCTGCGGAATCGAGATGAACTTCGAGGTCATGCTCACGCGCAGGGACGCAATGGGTGCCGACGCTGCCCCCGTGTGACCTTGCCGTTCTCATACCGGACCTATTCGCGATGATGCCCCGCGGCGATGCACCCCTTCGCCACTACGGAATCCATTTTCCGTTCACGTTTGAAGGGGCATCCGCGTTTTTGGGAGTTGTTCCGGGCCCGTGTTCAGGGCTAGTGAGGCCATTCTGCCCAACGGCATCTCAGCGTGCCTGGCGTGTGAGGTACGGCGCCTGGCCGTAACGATAACGTATTACGAAATAGACGCTCGACATCGGAGTTGTCATCTTTCGAAGTGGTCTGCACTGAGAATGCTCATCTCAATGTCAGTAAATTGCTCATTTGACTGTCAGTGACCTCGTAGGCGCTTGCGGCCAGGATGGGAGCTGCTGCGGGAGTGGTCTAATGATCTTCATGTCTCACGAGCGTCCGTTCGGGGACGTTTTGGGCTGGGCGGTCGGTGAGCCTCAGGGCGTATAAGACATCGGGGTGGGGTGCCAGGGCGGTGAGGTTCCCGTCTGGGTCGCGGGGATAGCAGGCGAGCTGGCGGCGGATGAGTAGCCAGCTGCGCCCCGTGGGGCTTTTATGTCGATCGCAGGGCGGGATGGCGCTCAGGTGGTCGTGGAGCAGGTGGAGGACGCTAGCGGCGGTGTCTTCGGTCAGTGGGCGTCGCCCGTGCCAATGGTCGTGAGCATGGTTGTTTGCCGCTGGCTTGGCGTGGTCGCGGCGGGTCGATGCTGGCTGGCTGGGTTGGCCGAGGATCTGTGATGTTGGTGGTTGTCCTGCTGGCAGCGAAGCAGCGGTATGAACGGGTGGGGCGTCGATCTGGGTGCAGGTGATTGTGATTTGCCAGGTGGCCTCGAGCGTGGGTGGTTGAGCAGGCAGTGCGATCTGACAGTGGTCTGCCGCTGCTTGGATCCGTTTGTTTGTCGCCGCGGGCGGTTCGAATAGCCGTTGACGGGCGGTGGCGGGGTGCTGCTGCATGGCGAAGGCGGCGGCGGCACGGAGCAACGGGCGCGCCGCGACCGGCACGTGGAAGACAGCCCAGGTCGAAACGGTCGGCGCCGTCTGGGTGATCAGGTTTGGCGCCTTTTTGGTGATCTGGGGCCGCCATGCCAGTCGTAGAGCAGCGAGGTCTGGGCGCTGGTGGGCCAGTGTTGCGTAGCTCATCACCTGCGGCGATATGCCGGTGAATAGTGCGGTGGCCATGCCTGCGGCGACCATGGGGTGGGCCACGCCCGTACGGATCCGTTGCAGGATGTCTTGGCTGAACGGCACAGTATTCAGTCCCGGCCCGCTCAGGACGTCCATGAGGTCGCGAGCTGGGGGAATGCCCAGCAGTAGCCCGTGTTCCCAGAACCCGGCCTGGGCACCGCGTAGCCGGGCCAGTGTGTGAGCGCGGGTAGGGCTGTCATTCACCAGCCCGGTGAGGAACAGCTGCACGTGCTCCGTGCCAGTCCAAGTCTCCGCGGGTGCGGGGCGGCTTAACCAGTCGCAGGCTGTCTGGTGCCCGTGCTGGTAGGCGGCATCGACCCGTGCGAAGTCCGCAGCGTCGAGCCGCCGGTACGCCTCGGCACGGAAGTGCGCAACGCCGGCCGCGGGTAGGTCCGGCAGGTGGTCGGTGTCTGGGCGGTCAGACTGCGGTTCCGATCTGATCAGGGGTGGGTGGGCTGGCTCGTGCGGGGCGAGGGCCTGTGCCAAGTCTGTGAGCACGTGGTGCTCAATTCCGGTCAGGACGGCACCTAGGGATTTCGGGACCTGCCGGGTGTGGCAGACCAACATCAGGCGGGTACCGGTGTGTTGGCACAGCCCGACCAGGTGATTCCAGGTGCCGTCCGAGAGTCGATCGGCGCGAAGCACGATCAGGTCGGTGACCTGATCGGTGACCATCCATGCGGCCACGGCTTGCCAGGGGCGTACTTCCCCGGTCAGATGTTCAGCCTGAAGCCGGGTCACCGGCCGGGCCAGGGCGACCAGCACGTCGTAAACGAACGCCGTGGGGCTCGAGGTTGCGGGCGTGGGATGCACCACGACCCGTCCGCGGGCCGGGTCGTGGTGCTCCAGCAGGCTCACCGTCACGCGGACGTCGTCCGTGGGGTCCATCAGGACCCGAACCGGCGCCGGTGCATCCGGGCGGGTGGCACGCTCACCCACCACTGCCGCCCAGTCGGCTGAAGACCCATTGCAGGACCTCCCGGTCGGGACGCTCACGTTCGAGGCGGTCCAGCGCGGTCACCAGGTGGGCGGTGATCTTCGACCAGGCCCGGAAGTTGCCGTGTCCGGCGTGGACGTCGGTGTAGACGATGTCCTCCGGGTCGGCGTCGGCCCAGACCCGGTGGTAGGCCGGGATCACGGCCAAGACCTGCTCGCGGGTCAGGCGCCGAAACTCCTGCCAGACGTAGACGCGGCTGGAGAGCATCGGTTCTCGGCGCAACACCTGGTAGCAGTCGCCGCCACCGACAAAGACGATCGCGATGTCGGTGCGCCGGTCGTCCCACAGGTGCCGCCACAGCTCAAAGCACTCCCGTGAGAGCCACTGAGCTTCATCGCACACCAACACGCGGAACCGTTCAGACAAGACGTCTTTGAGGAGGGCATCGAACTCGATCGGGCGTGATGGTGGGGTTCCGCTGACCCCGAGGGCCTCGAACAGGACGTGGCGGATGTCGCGTGGGGTGGGCCGAGCCCGGAACTGCACCCGGCACACGTCGGCTGGCGCCAGTGCCCGCAGTGACGTGTTGACCGACAGCGTCTTCCCCAACCCGGCGTCACCGTGCACACACATCATCGCTTTGGCTGCCATGACGTCGACCAGGTTGTCCTGCAGCATCAGCAGGGCCTCGGTCGCCACCACATTCGCCCCTGCCAAGCCGAGATAGTGATCGTCTCGCTCGTCGATGTCCGCCGACGCACTCACCGGCCTTGGCCCCCGCCGATGTCTTCACCCAAGGCACGGGTGGTCTTCTCGCGCGGGGAACGGGGCAAGACCCAGCCCGGCGCTGGCGGACGTAACGGCACCAACAGGGGCCGGGCTGCAGCCTGCAGCTGCTGATCATCGGCGTCCGACAGCTCGGCCGTCGCCTGCGCGACGGTGACTGCGCTGATCGGTTGCGGGGGCGCCGCGGTGGTCGCCGCGGCATACCGAATCCGGCGGGCTTTCTCCGCCGCGCGCAGGTCTGCCTGCAATTGCCGGCGGCGAGCCTCGCGGGAGCGGCGCAGCTCACCAATCTGCTCACTGCTGGCCATATCAGCGAGCGTCGCGGCACCCAGGTGCTCCCCGGTGCTGGCGTCGAACACCTCGACCTCGTGCTCGTGGTGGGGCATATGTCGCAGCCGCACCTGGCGGCTGACCTGCCCGGTCATCCACGCGGCGACGTACTGGCGCGCCCGCCACGAGACACCCTTCGTGGTGATCTTTCGGGTGCGCCCATCGTCCTCCAGGGTGAGCAGCCGCAGGTCGCCGGCAGGCACCGTGTTCAGCGGAGTTGGGTCATCCAGCCACGCCTGCAGCGGTGTCATGCCTTCCAGAACAGGCATCTGGTGCTCGGTGTTCCACCACCGCACCCAGCCCAGCAACTCGGCGACGAACGCCTCGAATGTCAACGCCGGCGCATCCGGATCGATCGATCTGCCATTGGCTAACTTCTGTGCGCCGGTATAGCGGGGCAGGCCCGCAAAAAACATCTGCACGGACGCCCCATTCACCGTCTCCACCGTGCCTTTCAAGTGCGGTGTATACGCAGGCAGAGGCACGACCCTCACGGCGAAACCTGCCAGGACGCTGCGTACAGTGTCGGAGAGGAAATCCTTCCCCCGGTCTACCCGTACTCTTTCGGGTAGCCCACCTGGCGGCCCGTACGGCACCTCGAGGGTGATCGCTGCACGCAACGCCGCCAAGATACTCTCCCTGGACGGCGCCCCCGGTGTGATTGCCGTGCCGCACACCGCGTTCGTGCCAACGTCGACGAACCATGTCACCCATGGTTTGACCAGCCGGCCCTCGACGTCGACCTCAACGGGAGCCTCAACATGATCGGACTCCCACGTCTCATTGCGGTGCATTCGCGGACGTTGCAGGAATACGTCATGCGCACGCCGGGCACGTTCACCGTGGCGCAAGCCCGCCCTATCTCCCCGCAGGATGTCCCGTTCCACGGCCCGCTGCAGGGTCTGCCGGCTCACCGCCACAGTCCCCGCGCTCGTGGCCACCTCAACGAGCTCGCGGTGCACAGCGCAGATGTTGCCACGCCAGAACGCGAGCCGTTCACGCAGCAGATCCGTGACCATGAAATGGTCGCGTGTCGCCTGGTTGAGGTCATCGCTGCTTCGGGCCCGCTCGATCCACCGCCACACGGTCCGCTGCGACACGGCCAGCACCTCCGCCGCCAGCAGCACGTTCTCCGTCGTCAGCCGACCTTCACCATCCAAGACCATCAGCCGCCGCACCGCCGCACCGCCGCCTCACGCGGAAACCGATCCCGCGCCCCCGAGTCCTGTCCGCCCATCATCGACTCCTTCTGCCGACCACCAGATCACCACGGTGATCAACGATCCTACTGGGACGAGCGCGCAGCCTACTGACATCGACATGAGCAGATTAGTGACATCAGGATGAGCAGATTCCGCGGATTACTGACACCGAGATGAGCATTCTCAGCACGTGCCGTTTCCCCGGCTGCGACCGCCCGGCGGCGGCCGGGGAGTCCGGCTCGGGCCGGCCGCCCGAGTACTGCGACGACCCCGCCCACAACCGGGCCGCTGCGTGGCGTGCCCGCCAGGCGCAGCGCGGCACTGTCACGGCGCCGTCCAAGGTCGACGGCCGGCCCGTGGACTCTGCTCGGCAGCGCGCGAGCGAGATCCGGTCGCAGGTGTCCGGGATGATCGAACACCTCGAAGGACAGCTGCGCGTCCTCGTCGAGGAGCTCGGCACGGTGGGGGACCTCGACGCCGCCGAGGCACAAGCCGAGTCCGTGGCCAGCGACGCGGCCGAAGCGGTCGCATCGGCCACAGCCCGCGCCACCCGGGCCGAGCAGGCTGGGCGTCGTGCGGAAGCCGAACGCACGGACGCTGATGCCCTCACCGCTGAAGCGATTGCGGGCAGTGAACTCCTCGAGCGCACGCTGGCCGAAGCGCACGCGAGCGCGGCGGCCACCGAGGCGGCGCGCGTGCAACTCGTCGAAGAACTCGCCGACGCGGTTGCTGCTGCGGCAGCGGACCGCGAGAGCAACCGCACCACGGTGGCGGGCCTTGAAACAGAACTCACCACGGTGCGGGGGAGCCTGGCCGAGGCGCAGCGCGACCACGCTGCCACCGCTGCGCGGCTTGTCACCATGACCGCTACCGCGGCCACGGCGGAGAGCCGGGCGACGACGGCCGTGGCGACGGCTGCCGCCGCCGCAGAACGCGCCGAGCGGGCAGAGGCCCAGGTGCAGTCCGGGCGTGACCAGGTCGACGCTCTCCGCACGGAACTGTCCGCAGAACGTGACCGTGCCGGGGCTGCGGCCTCGCAGGTCGCCGTGCTGACCATCGAACGCGACAATGCCCTGGCCGCGGTCATACGCGAACGGCAATACGCGGACCAACGCATTGCCGACCTTCGCGCCTACGAGCGAGAAGAGCAGAGCACCGAGAGCACCGGCCCACACGCCGCCGACTCGACGGCACCCGCGGCGAAGAAAAAAGCCACGAGCGCCTCACGGACCGACGACCAGGCGAACTCCTAACCGGGCCCGCGCCTCACAGACCAACGCTCTCGGCTGCTGATTCTCTCTCCCAGCCGGGGGCGTTTCTGTAACCCATGACCCGGCAGTTGGCGCCGGACTGCATGCGTCAGGTGCGAATCCTCACCGACTCCGTCAGAGGCTTTCTGCCGGGGGAGTGTTCCCAGTACCATTTCGCCATGGACAAGTCACGGCTGGGTCGATGCCCCAAATGCGGGGAAATGGTCAACGTGTACACGTTGGAAGACGGCACGGTGTACCTCGGGTGCGACGAACTTGCCTGCTTATGGGCGTCCCACTTGGAGTCGATGCCTGTTGAGGAATATGAGGGACAAGAGGACGGATGATCATCAGCCCACTCAGCGCTCAGAACACTATCTTCGCGAGCTCTTGCATGATCGCGGCCACGTCGCCGCTCCTCAGCTCATCGATGAAGAAGAGCTTGCTGCCAAGCCCATTCAATGACGCGCCGACCACTACGCCGCGCGACTCCTCAGCGATCCAGAAGCGGTCATGGAAGTCCTCGGACTTGTGAACCACGAGGGAAACACCGGGTTTCAGAGAATGTAGGTGTTCCGTCGTTGTTGCAACTATCCGTGTGTTCGCCTTCTTATTGACGACGCATCGCACGGTCGCATCCGCGTTGAGCAGCGGAGCGATGAGATCCGCCAGGAATTCGGCGTACTCCTCTTCGCCTAGGGATGGCGTCGGAGGAAACAGATACGGGTCGATGATGATCAGGTCGTTTGCTGGGCCGAGACGAGCGAGTCGCTCTGCCACGAACTGCTGGGCCGTCCGGTACGACGCCTTTGGCGAGATGTCTTCTTGCAGCCGAACGAACCTGAGGAACGCGTGCGCGCCTTCGGCTCGCAGCTTTGTTTGGACGTCTTCAAGCGAATACTGTTTCGTCGAGAAGGGCATCGTATATCCCAGCGCGTTGACGAGTTCATTGATGCGCATCAGGTCTCGATACTTCGGATGAGGACGAATCTCAAAGCGCGCATCTGCGTAGTCGATCACCGAGTCGTCCAGATCGTCGCTTTTCATCCTCAATCCGTCTTCCTGTCTGCCTGTCTGCCTCTGTCAGTACGCGACAGATGCGCCACGGTATGCGGCGTCGGCGTCGATGGCACCCAGCACACTTGTACGCACCTCGGGCTGGGTGAAATCGAGCACACGTAGCTCGCCTTCAATCCGCGAGATGGATTCGATGCGGTGGAAACTGTCGCTGTATGTTTCGGCGAACCGCGCCATCCCACGTAGCTTCGCTAGTGCATCGGGCAGCCATGCACCGTGGGGGTCGACGATGTTAGCCCTCACTCCTGCGGGGGTGTCGACGAAGAAGAGGAAGTCTGGGCGAAGCGTCCGCCATGACCCGAGCGAGTCCTGATACGCGATGCTCATCGAGTCCCGACCGCCCGTAGGGTTGCGGTACCAGGCGAGCAGGTCGCCGCGCTGGATCTCCGCGTCAAGCACCTGCACCTCATCGGGGTTGAGCTTCCCAATTGGGAATAAGCCCTTCTCGTCCGAGAGAAGGTGGAGAGGACGATGTTCAACTCTTTGCGTTGACTCTCCGACCGAGCGGCGCGTCTCCTCCTGCCGGTTCTTAGGTAGAGCCATCGAGATCAGCTGTGGGTCTGTACTCATCGCCGTTATCTCGGCGTACAGGCTTTGGCGAGACTCGGACAGCGTCTTTATCGCAACCCGTTGCTGGCCTAGCCACTCTGACGAGATCGAGTCAGCGGCGATATCGAGCGCTGGCCGCGTCTGCGGCAACATCGAGAGCCCGGCGACGCGAACGTGTGCATCACGGAGCACCTCCTCCTCATCTGCATCGGCTGCGAGGTGATCGATGTAGGTTCGTGCGATGTCCGGAGTGATCGTGCGTGCAGCGTTGCGATACGAGTCCTGAATGGCGCGGTCATCGGCTGCTTCGGTCCAGGCTGCGTCGATACGCAGGCCGTGGCGCGCACGTCCACGTACTGTGCCGCCAGCGACCGTGAGGACGTCCGCCTCAGCCTTCCTCAACTCCTTCGGATACTGTGCGGCCAGTCCGTTTAGAACGCCGTGGAGCCTCTCGTGTGCGATGCGACCTGCTTCGTGGACCAGTCCATCAGCGGCGAGTGCGTGAGCGAGCGATGTCAGCCGCTTGATCGGGTTGGCGTGCTTACGCGGCAATGTCTCGGCCGGCAACTCGGTGAACAATTCCCACACCTCGTCCGGAACCATTCCGTTCGGCGTCATGAGCTGCGGATCTATGAGGACCCGCTGGCCTGTCCCCGTCCCGGTATCCGTGAGGTCGTTGCCCATAATCTGTTCCAACACGCGACTGGCGGTCACCTTGTTGAAGCGTGGCAGGATGCACTCGACGCTGTTCAGGAGGTTATCGCCCTCGACTCGGCGTGCCAGGGGCGATCGAACCATACGGCCGAGCAGCTGTGTGATGTGCGTCTCGTCCACCGCGGGCCGGAACGACACCATCACCTCGGCGCGGGGGCAGTCCCAACCAGTGCTAATCGCGTCCTTAGCGAGAAGGACCCGGATGTATGTCGCGTCCTCGACGCGCTCGGGAGACACATACGGAACGCTGTGGGGACCAAACGTCTGCGCGGTGTGGTCGCCGAAAACATGCGCGATCGCATCCGATCCAAGTTCTGGCCACTCGTCCCGAATCACGTCGATGGCAGACGCTACCTCCGCCGGGGCAGGCTTGTTCGGCACTTGCAAGACGAGCAGCGGCTTAACAGCCTCGGCCTCGGCCTCGTCCTGAGCTGCGGCGTATGCGGCCCAGGCCGCGGAGATCTCCTTGACCTTCCGGACTCCGCGCCGGAGGAGCACGGTGCTGAAGTCGCCGGTCTCTGCGGGGAAGTCGAGGACGATGTCGTCCTTCAGGAGACCGGATTCCTGAATACGCACAGGGTCGACTGTGATCGTGCGAAGGTGAACGCGGTTGTCCTGCACTTCGGCCGCATGCATGGCATGCTCGAACCGTTGCACAGTCGCGGAAATACCCCACACGATAGGCATGGGCGGGACGCCGCTGTGCCCATTGATGAGGCGTTTGACGATGGTCGGCGTGTCCGATGAGGACCGCTTTCCCATGCCTCGGTGCGCCTCGTCGAGAACCATGTAAAGAGTGAGGTTCGGGTCCTCGATCGTGTTCCGCAGTGTGTCCCAAATAGTGAACGGCACAGTGTCAGGGTGTGAATCTATGCCCGAGAGGGTGTTTGAATCGTCATGCCCACGCACGAGGAGGCTCTTGCGAGACAGCTTCGAGGTGTTGAGGAAATAGACGTGACCAGCCTGAAGCTTTGGATACCGGAACGGATGTTCAACGGTCACTAGCCGGTTGCGGAGTCTGTCGGACGCTTGGTCTAGACGATGTCTGGTCTGTTGATTCAACGAGGGATCATCACTGAACCACAAGACGACCGCGCCTGGATCGGGTACCACATCGAAGTCGTCACTTCCCCAGAAAAGCGCCTCAATGACACCGGCGGCCATGACAGTCTTGCCCGCACCGGTCGTGGCTGTCAGAGCGACGGACGAGACGCGCGGACGCGCGCCATGGTAGAACTCACGCGCGTCCGCGAGCTCCCGAAGTGTGTCACCGACGGCGTCGCCCTGGTAGTCCTTCAGCGTGAAGCGCATCAGATGTCCACGTTGCTTTCACAATTTCGGAGGTAGTCCTCGTAAAGGCGCACAGTCTCAATTCCAGGAATTTCATTCGCGATCTGCTGGTAGCGGCCCTCGTCGTCGGTGACGATGTACGCGATACGGATGCCTTCGGCTTCATGTAGGGCGGCAATGAACTCGGATGCGAGGTCGAGGTCCTTGATGACGCCGTAGCTCTCGGCAACGGCCCATCCATTCGTGATCGTGTCGATCCGGCGCCCGCTTGCTCCCGTGCGCAACCACAGCATCGGGGCGATGGCGGCAAACGCACGATCGTTGCCGACAAGCCACGGCGACTCGTAAGTCAGCGTGAAGAATGCAGCGTTTTCCTCGAAACCATCGGCCATCGGGAACTCATCCACGAACTTATATTCGCCGTTGATCAGCTCACCGTTCGGAGTGAGTCCGGTGATAGCGGCCCGGATGCGTGGCTTCGTGATGGCGTCGCAGATCCCGTGCTGTTCCCATTTAAAATCCCCGGGTCGGAGACCGGATGTTCGAAGAGCTCGTTGGGCCTCTGCGGAGACCTCGTTGTTGGTGACGAGGATGGCTTGGCGGTTGCCGCCATCCTGCTTGTTTAGGCGCATCACCGCGTGCGCAGTTGTGCCGGAACCCGCGAAAAAGTCCAAAACAGTCGCGGTCGGTTTCTCTGCAACGAAGAATCGCAGCACGTCCTCGACTGCATATAGCGACTTAGGGAACGGGAAGGATCGTCCCGGCAGGAGATTCCTCAGAAGATTACTACCGTGATGACCCGCGCTATGGCGTGAAAGTCCCCAAACGGTCGTGGGCCGGAAAGAGGCCTCCTGCGTGTTACCGTCCGCGGTTATGATGGAACCGTCGTCGCGACGACCGATCACCTGATAGTCCGTGCGGACCCTTCGCTGCTCGCCGGACTTGAGATAGGCGATTGCGGTGTCGGTGCCTTTCGGTTTTCCAAGTCGGGCATATCCCGAGTCGATCAACGTACGAAGAGATGCAGGCCCGACCTGCCAGCGACCTTCTGAGCCGTCTCGACGGAGCGGCCACACTGCGATACATCCTTCGGGCGCTTGCACGTCGTTGCGCGAAATGCCCGGGCCCGGCGATTCTCCGACTAGAACGAACTGCTTAGCATCGGCGTCCAAGAAAACCGGATAAAACATGCCCTCACGGTCAGCCCGCTGAGCGCCGGTCCCTGTCCGCTTCAGACTGTCCCAATGAATCGACCCCCGAACGGTAGCGGTCGCTGTTCCACCCCAATCAGCGCCTAGTGGCAGTGGAGTTACTGCAGCGCTGCCAAAATAGACGCAAAAAATATACTCTTCCGAACGCTTGAAGAAACGCCCACGAGCACTCCCCTGGGGGGCAATCACGCTGGTCACCATCTGAATTTCTGCTCCGGGAAAAGTCTGCTCAAGCAGCAACCCGAGGCGTAGGTACTCTTTCTCGTCGATCGTCACAATCAGGACCGAGTCCTCCGGGTTCAGGAGGCGCTTCGCCACTTTGAGCCGCCGTTCCATGAACGCCAGCCACTTCGAGTGGCGGTACAGGTCGTCGCCCTCCACGTAGTCGTTGTTGTACTTCCAGTCCCGCGAGCCGGTGTTATAGGGAGGGTCTATGTAGATCGCGTCGACAGAGTGCTCGTGCGTGAAGGTCAACAACTCAAGAACGTGGAAGTTCTCGCCGTTGATCACAGTGTGAAACGGCTTGTCCCCGCCGCGCTCCACAGCGCCGTCAGGACGTAAGCCAGGGTAGATCCGATCCCGGAACTCGGCCACAAGGATGAGGTCTTCAACCGGCGCTGTGACCGTCTCCTCCTCTAACCCATCGGGAGCCAAAAGCTCCGCAGTGCCGCCGGCGATCGACTCAACCTTCCAGAGCCGCTGATCGCCTCGCGCGGTGGACGTTCGCGGCTGGAGCACACGGACCTTGCTGCCCTTGCGGATAGCGTGGCCTGCTAGTTCGACGGCCTCGGGAGCGTGCCGCTCGAAATTGAGCCCGAAGGGGAGTCGCTTCTGCAAAGGAAGGAGCTCGGCTTCCAGGTCTTCGCCAAGCTGCGGATCGAGCTGCTTAGCGGCGCGCAGAAGGTCCGATAGTCGTGACATTGCCCCGTCCTTTCACATGACTAGAGTTCGCGTCCTCACGCGAACGTGTGGCGCGAACTCGTCTTCAAGCCTATCGGCGAGTGGTCCTCGCCCTTGACGATCGCCGTAGGCCGGGCGTGGCGCCCACGGGAACGAACGCGACAACGCTCTACTCCCAGGCAAGGACCTCCACCATGACCGCATCGACCCGAGCGCCGCACGCTGCCACACCACGGCATACGCACCCCGAAAACGATCGTTTACGGGCGCGGCATGGGAGCCCGGTTGGTACCGGTCAGTAAAAGAGGGCTACCAGCACCTGCGATGCTCAGTCGTGGAGTCTCGCCAACACAACCTCAGCCCGCCCGTGAAAAACCCCCTCGTGTCGGTGGTGGCCGCTAGCATTTGGCCAACCGAATAGAGGATCCACCGCCATGGCGACACACTTGATCACGTACGACCTTCGAGCACCTGGACGCGACTACGACCCCGTCTACGACTACATCAAGGGGCTCGGCACCTGGTGGCACAACATCGACAGCACCTGGATTGTCATGAGCGACCTCACCGACGTGCAGATCCGCGACGGGCTAACAGCCGTTGTGGACAGTGATGACAAGGTTCTTGTATTGAGCCTGACAGGTGTCGGTGCCTGGCGAGGTCTGAGCGACACAGGCAGCACCTGGCTCAAGACCAACTTGTAAAAGAGTCGTACCGGAAACGGTGTTAGAACCATTGTTCGTTTCAAAACTGATCTCGGGTGTTTGATTCTGGGCGATTTCGCGGACTACGGTTCTGGAACGTTTGCAAGCCGGTCGACAGACTCGCGCCGGCGGTCATACCCAGAACCTGCTCGCTTTCGCAGACGAGTTCTGCGTTCGAGGCGACGACCGCCGTGTCCCACATCCTTGGTAGTGGAATGAACCGTCCCGGTTTTCATGCCGCCGTTTTGTTGGCGGCTTCGATATTTATCGGGCCGTTTGTTTCAGCGTAGTAGTTGCTTTCGTATTCCTCGGGCGTCATGTTCCCGAGGCTGCTGTGCAGGCGTCGATTGTTGTACCAATCCAGCCAGTCGAACGTGAGTTTCTCGACGTCCGCGATGGTCTTCAACGGGCCCGTCATGAAGGGTGATGTCTTCGCTACGGCCTCGTTCTTGTAGAGCCCCATAACGGTCTCGGCGGCCGCGTTGTCATAGGCGTCGCCGATGGTCCCGATCGAGGCAACGAGCACCTCGAGCGCGACGGTTTCTGTGAACTTGATGGACGTGTACTGTGAGCCCGCGTCTGAGTGATGTATCAGCCCGGGCCCCACCGCGTGTCCGGCATGGTCGCGGCGCCAGAGAGCCATGTTCAAACAGACTTCAACGAACGGGGTGTCCTTGATCGTTGAAGCATGCCAGCCCACAATCGCCCTCGAGTACAGGTCGATGGCGAAGGCCACGTAGACGAAGCCGCCCCACGTCGGCACATAGGTGAAATCCGTTACCCAGCTGTGGTTCGGGCGGGGCGCGCTGAAGTTGCGTTTGAGCAGGTCAGGGGCTCGAGGCGAGTCCTTGCCCGTCGACGCCGACGCCCGGGGCTTACGACCGCGCACGAGGCCGTTCATGCCCTCGAGACGCATCAACCGGTCGACCGTGTGCTTGGAGACGTCAGGGAACCCGCCCCGGCGAAGCCAAGCCGTCATCTTCCGCCGCCCATAGAGGATCTCGGGCTGCTGACGGCCCTGGCAATCTCGAGCCTTCAACGCCCTGAGACGGTCGACGAGGACCGCGTCGCTCTGGACTCGCGCGGCGGCGGCGCGGGTCTTCCATGCACGATATGACCGTGAAGTGACCGCGACGCCCTGCTCACGCAGGACGCCGCACGTCAACTCGACTCCATGGCTGTTCGCCTTCATCCCAAGGATGAAAGCGACTATGGGCGGCTGCGAGGGTCGAGTTCCCTCGCGAAGAAAGACGCTGCCGCTTTGAGGATGTCATTCGTCTCGCGCAGGTCACGGTTTTCGCGCTTGAGGCGTTTGATCTCCTCGAGTTCCTCGCTCGTGGGGCCGGTGCGTTCGCCGGCGTCGGCCTGCGCCTGGGTGACCCACTTTCGGAGCGTCTCGGCACCGATGTTGAGCTTGGGTGCCAGGTCGCGGCACGCGGCCCACATCGACGGGTAATCCTTCAAACGATCAAGTGTCATTCGGACCGCTCGGTCGCGAACCTCTGTTGGGTGTTTCTTGGGCATATCCGAATCCTTTCACCAGAAAGAAAGCGGCAGGAAATCCGGGACGGTTCAGAACGGCCTGCGCCCGGCACGCCAGCTAGCCGCCGGTGGGTCTCGGGGTGTCCCACAAAGCAGGTGCGCATTTGCGTTTCACAAGGGGTGCGTATTTGAAGGTGTGCCCGTTCATGGGGTGACGGCGCCGTGGGTTCCATGAATGCACATCAACGATGTGAATCGTGACCGCCCGGTATGACCACAGCGTCCCTGATATCGATAGACCGATGACTCGGTAAGGTGGTCGCATGACCGAGAGCGAGGGCAGGCCCCACACGCTGCGCATCGGCAGCGGCCAGATCGACACCGGTTGGAAGTTCTGGTTGGCGCTTGCGGGAGCAACAATCATCATTTGGATTGGTTTCGCGGCAAACCCGAAAGATCCCGGGGGTGGCGTGCTCGTTGCCGTTTCAACGGTTGTGGGCACTCTTGTCGGTGTCGCGCTTCAGTTCCAGCCTGTGCCGCAGGATCAGAGTCCCAAAGCGGAGGGCGCAATCCGCGGTCTTGGAATCATCGCTCAGCTCACCGCGGATGCGAACGCGATCGTGGGCCAGGTGGCATTGACGACGAAGGAAACGCGCACGTCGTTGGCGCTGCTGAGCGTGCAAACGAGCTTGCAGCAGATCGGCAGTGAGCTCCAGATATCGATGGTGCAATGGGATGGTGTCGCCCCCGGGTCGTTGTCAACCTACGAAGCGGATCGCCAAAAGGGTAGCGATCTACTTCGCAGACTCACAGAGGAGAAGAACGGTAGTGAGTGATCACATTGAAGAACTGCCCCGGCTGACCGGGCACGTTGCAGAACTAGTCAGTGACCGCGAAGTGATCCTCAACCGTGGATCGACTCATGGCGTCCGAGAAGGACAGTATTTCGCCATTCTCAACCCCGACACGATTGGCATCACGGACCCCATAACGGGGGAAGACTTGGGAGGCATTCGCGTTGTGAAGGTCGTGGTCGTTGCCGTCGAAGTCGCACCGAAGCTGACTCTCGCCCGGACATTTCGAACGAAGACGCTCAATATTGGCGGGTCGGGCGGTCCCACTCTCGCTGCGATGAGCGCGATGTTCAACACTCCCAAGTACATCGAGACTGTTGAGAAGCTGACGCTTGACAAGAACGCGCCCCGAAAAATTGCCCCGTCCGAAAGTGTCGTGAGTAAGGGCGATCCGTTTGAGGAGGCCCGTGAGGATGAAGTCGAAGATGTGAGGACCATCACGCTTTTTGAACCAGATGAGAGCTGGAGGGTCTCGGACGCAGAGGCCTAAAACTCCATCGCGACGGTTGAACTCACGATGCCGCGCCCTCCGTGCGTACAGATGAGTGTAACTCGCGCAAGTCGCGTCCTGCCTTGTAACTCTAGGGCTGAAATATGTCGCCCACCGCGATCACCTCTTTGAGAACGAATGCGATTTTCCGAAGTCGTCTGCACAAACGTCAGGACTCACCTCCGCGCGCGTTTGCTGACAGGAGGTATGCCTAGTTGGGGTACACACCAGCTTGACGTCAGATCGTGCCGCGAAACCCGTCTAGTTGAAGTTGAATTCTCATTTGTTGACACCACTCCTGCCCGACTCTTAGAGTTCAACCTGACAGATCAGGCGGTGGACATATGACAGGTCAGCGACTCGGCTACGTGCGCGTCAGCACCCTCGATCAAAACACGGCCCGCCAGCTCGACGGCGTCGACGTAGACCAGGTCTTTGCAGACAAGGCGTCAGGTAAAGACGTGAACAGGCCCGAGCTGGAACGGATGATCGATTTCGCCCGAGACGGTGACACCGTTCTCGTTCACTCGATGGACCGCCTGGCCCGCAACCTCGATGACCTCCGCGCGATAGTGCGCCGGCTCACGGAAAAGAAGGTGCGGGTCGAGTTCGTCAAGGAGCAGCTCACCTTCACCGGTGACGACAATGCCATGGCGACGCTTCTTCTGAATGTGATGGGAGCGTTCGCGGAGTTTGAGAGATCACTGATCCGTGAACGTCAGCGCGAAGGCATCAATCTGGCAAAACAGCGCGGCGCGTACCGCGGCCGCAGACCATCGCTGGACGCCAAGACCGCCACCGAGCTGCGCGCGAAGGCCGCGGCCGGCGTCCCGAAAGCTGCCCTCGCTCGCCACTATGGCGTCAGCCGAGAGACCGTCTATGCGTACCTCCGTGCCGAGGCCTGAACGTCGCATCGTGCACACGACCTTGAACAACTGAGCGCTCGAGGTCGCCTGCACCCGCCGTGGATGCACGCGGTAGGCCGTGCAGGCTACCTCGAGAAACGACACTAAACGGCAACGACACTAAACGGCGGTGATGTGTGATCGCTCTTTGGTGCAACCCCGGACGTGCCCACAAACGATCGTTTGCTAGAGGCCTTTGGGGAAGCCGATAGGGCGCAGCTCGGGGGCTAGGTTCTCCCACTGCCAGGCGCGCTCAGTTTCTCGATCGACCTTGCCGTCGCCGTAAAGGCCAACGGCTTTCGCGGCGTAGGTCGCAGCGTGCGGAGAGTGATCGAACATGTGGGCCACTGCGCACGCCTGCCCGGCGGCACGAGCGGCGGCGACCGCCGCCGCCACCCCCGCTTCGGTCGCGTCGCGCGCGGCCGCATGAGCTGCAAACGCAGCGGTGCGACATGCCGTCATCGGAAGTTCGCCACGCTCCCACGCCCGTAGTGCTGCGATCGCTGCGCGCGGGCGGTCATCACCTGGTCGCTGTTCCTCAAAGATGGGCAGGGCGCGCTCTGCGCAGTTCGCCGCCCACAGCGCGATCGCGTGATGAATCGACGGCTCAGGATTGGCCCATTTGGTTTTCGTTTCCTCACTCACTCCTCGATGCTCTCAGGGATCGGCTACAGAAAAATCAGTCCAACGCGGGTTGTATCGAGAAGACGTGCGCGTACGTGATGGAAGTGGCCCAGTAACGATCGATTTCGGTCTCTCAGACGATGGTGCGCACGAGCCAACCGACGATCGCACTGTTTGCGTAGATGCGGTGGTGGGCGTCGTCCTCGTCGCTAAGACCGGGGTGCGAACCTGCGGCGTGGCTCAGCTTCCAGAGTCCACGAACGTACTCGTTCGGCCCGTAAGGGAGGTAGCCCTTCGCCTGCAGCGCGTCGATGGCTGGCCCGCCCTGAGTGGGGGCGGTACCAGTGCGGCGCGCCGCAAGTTCGATCAGAACCGACTCGAACGTGGTTCGCAGCTGGCTATTAGATGCGGCCCAGTTCTGCGCGTGAAACGCCTTGAGCGCCTGGTCATAGTGGCCGGCGGCCGTCGTGAAGCCTTCCGCGGTGAGTTGGTTGGCTAAATCTGAAGCGAGTAAAGCTACTGGGAGCCCGGTGTATCCGAGCGGTGTGATTGCCCACCGAGTCTCCGTCTCTGCGGTTACCCAGGCCGAAGCTGGCTTTACGACAGTCGTGGACGGGGTGCATGCGAACCCATCAGCCCGGAGGGATGCAAGAAGTTCGCGCACCCATTCTGGCGACGCGGGGTCGTCCTCCTGGTCGCGTAGCGCTGTGGACACGAGATCGAGCAGCTCCGACTCCTTGCGGCTCTTGAATGCCGCGGTTAGGGCCTTGTCCGCTCGTTTCGCCTTGCTCATGGTGGAGAACTTGCGATCGTCCGGGCCGGGGTCAGCATCTCCCAAGTTGTGCCGTTTAAGCACGCCGCCCAACGTCGCCTGCGACGCATTGCGGTCAAGGTAGTCGATCAGTAGCCCGACCGATTTTTGTGAAATGTCCATAGGCGGAGACTACTCGTGGGCGTGTGCTGGACGAGCCGCTTATTCGCCGAGGAGGGACAGGGCCGGATCAGCCGGAGCGAGCGTATGCAGACTGTGATTTTCGCTCCAACGTCATCCGTCGCTGTCCGCTCACACCCCACTCGTCAACGATCAATTGTGAGCGCGCCCACCCCTCACTGCGGAAGACCGGCACGCTCACGTATGCGCAGAACATCTGCAACCACCAAGTAGGTCTGGACAACGCACGTGTCGACTTCGTAGATCGTCACCTCGGCGTGAACGCCCTTGCTTGCGAGGTCATTCAGGGCGGTGAGCCGAGCACCGACATCTTCGACGGCGGCCTGAACGGCGGCACCGTTCTCGTGCTTGCCAATCGTCTCTATGACAAATTGCAAGAGCCTGTTCATGAACTTGTCATCACCAAGCACCCGATCTTTCCCATCGATGCCGGTCACGGGTGCAGAACTCGAGGGGTAGAGCTCATCTGCGATCGTCTTCAATACTCGTCGGCAGGACGTCAGCGCATGAGCCCGGTCCTCGTTTCCCCCGGCCTTCAGCCTTCGATACGCCGCTTGAAACTGGTCCAGAGCCGGTGGCGAGATCATGGTCAGTTGATTGTCGACGTAGGATCGCAGCCTGTCGAACGTCTCGGCCGTCGCTTCTCCGAACGTGAGCTCGTACTCGGTTTCACTCAGAAACTCCCAAAGGCGGTCCTTGATCCGGGCAAGCGAAGCTTCTAACGGTTGGCGTGATTTGAATAGTTGCGCACGGAGCTGCGTCTGCTCTGAGACATGCTTGCCGAGATCGTAAGTATGCATTCCCGTGGGTGGCGGAGTAAGTGTTGCTTCCTCCTCCTGCCTCAACGTTTGCACTAGCTCCTCCGTCTGCTGAACACTCCGATAGTTCGCTTTGTTGCCGGGCAGCATTCTCCGCCTGGTGTAGCTGGCGAACTCCACGTTGAATATCGCATCGGCCTCTTCACTCGGCAGCGCCTTGAGTAAGCGATTAGCGAGGGACTCGCGCGTTGTTCCCCCTTTGTTCTCGAAGTCGTTCGCAATATCCGATAACTCGAGCGACAGCCAGAGGAGCGACGCTACATCGCCGCGCAGCGATGCGATGCGCTGACAGCGCCGCGTCAGCGAGGCGACCGTTTCGTTGGGGTCCTCGAACCGGTCCATCAACTCTTGGACAAGGGTGGAAGCGCGATCGATGTCAGGCATGTGTGAAGGCTAACGTCCGAGCCGGTCCGAAATAGCGGGAGTGCGCACTCCACAAACGATCTATAACGGCATGGGGGTAGGGATACTGAGTTGCTAGCCTCGGGTTATGGCTGACTTTCCCCAGTTGCTCCATACCGTGGTGGACACGCCAGACGTCCGTGGGCTCGCGGAGTTCTATCGCCAATTGCTGGGTTTGCGATATCGCCCGGGAGATGAGGCGTGGACACAAGGCGAGGAGGGTGCCGACTGGCTAGTGCTGACAGACGAACATGGCCGCCGTCTGCTTGCCTTTCAGTACGTCGAAGTGCTCGAGCGAACGACCTGGCCCGAGCCTGACGTACCGATGCAGCTGCACCTCGACTTCACCGTGCCCGACCGGGCAACGCTTGAGAAGCAGCACTCCAGGGCGCTGGCGCTGGGAGCCGAGTTGCTGTTCGACCGGACTACGGATCCCGACGAGCCTCTGTACGTCTACGCCGACCCAGCTGGGCATCCCTTCTGCATATTCGTACGCTGACGTCGCGCACGCATCGGTGCCGCCACGAAACGCTGCCAGAATGCCCCGTCAGACTCCGCTACCTGTGCGGCCTATTCCGTCCGCTTGAGTGTCTAGAAACGATCGTTTAGCACCAGGTAGACGGCGGGCTGCAGCGCCCGCGGTGTGACTTTCAGCGCTATGTGGCGGCATGCTGTGATCGCTAGTTGGCGCATCGATCTGGTCGCCGTCGTTGGCTCAGAGCGGGTAGTCAGACTCCACTCGATTTGGTCTTGTGCCGCGTACATTCGTACCCCTTCGGTGAAGATGCTCAAAAAGCTTGACTGAGCCTTCCGAAAGCGCAACCCTGACCGGTCGTCGACGGATGTCGGTGGCCGGCCATCGGCCCGTCCGGGCCCGGTCTGGGGCTGAGCTCAGAGCAGGAGCTCTAACACGATCGTGACCGGGTCTCCGGCGCCGACCCCCTCGGCCTGACGGATCACCTTCTTCACGAAGAGGATGAACGAACCATCGTCGCTGTTGAAGAAAAGCGATGTCGCCCAGTGCGATTCGTTGATGGCCGCCGCGATTTTCACCGATCCGAAGCCACCCCGTCGGCCGTTCGTGAGGTGGCGGATGTCCTCGGACTGTTCCGCCGGCACCGTGACGAAGTACCACGCCCGGTCCGGGTACACCTGCAGCTCTGCGGTGAAGGTGAAGGTCAGGCCGGATTCCGGCCGGGGCGTCGTCCCCATCGGGGTCTCCATTCTGTGCGGGGCCGGGTCTACACCGGCAGCTCGGTGGTGGGCGCACGGGGCGCCGACGGAATGGTGCCGAGCGGGATGACGAATCCCAACCGGCACGGATTCTGGGCGCGACACTCTCGTCGTTGCTTGCAGGAACGAGCGGCGTCTCGGACAAATCGCATGCGGGTCAGCTCGGTTCCGGGCAGGCCCCGTCGTGCAGATGCAGCCGGGCCCCCCAGTCATCGACCGGATGCCATACCCCGGTCGTCTCAGTGGTGCGGTCGATTACCGTGAGGGCGTCCCAGAATGGGCCGCCCTCGACGACCAGGCACTGCTCGTGATCCACTCTCACGCCGTTTCGCCAGTCACCCAGCAGCACCCGTTCCCCTCCCTCGACCAGAGTCTCGGTATCGGATTTATCGATGACGGCCCGGACCGTTACCGGGATGTCTCCTGCATTGCGGAGGCTGCTGCATCCCGGCACCGGGCCTCCGCAAGTGTCCTCGACACCTGCGGTCCACGCGACGACCAGAATGCCGGCCAGCGCGAGCAGAGGCACCGCAAACACCGTCGCCGATGAGACTCGAAGGTCTCTCCGCACTGTCTGGGGATCAGAGGCCGGCGCCACCGAGGGGTTCAGGTCACTCATCGGAGCGATCCTTCCCCCTACCGGCGGGCACTCGTCTGCGGCGGCGGAAGACCGACTCGACCGCGGCAAGTTCCTCGTGGGTGGCGATCCGGAATGCCCATGCAGCCTCGGTTTGCACTTCGCGTCGGCCTTGACCGCGGGTAGAGCGGAGGCTGGTCACGATGGATACCGTGATGATGGCCGCGACTACTGCCAGGCTGATCGTGGTGGGGATGTAGAAGACATCCAGGAGCAGCATCTTGATACCTACCCAGATCAGGACGAACGCGAGTCCGATCTTGAGGTAAATGAAGCGATGGATCAGGTCCGCGAGCAGGAAGTACATAGCTCGAAGCCCCAGGATGGCAAACGCGTTCGCCGTGAAGACCAGGAACGGTTCGCTCGTGACGGCGAAGATAGCCGGGATCGAGTCGACGGCAAAGATGATGTCGGTGATTTCCACCAGCACCAGCACAGCCAGCAGCGGAGTCGCCACCACGATTCCTGCCTTTCGGATCAGGAACTTCTGCCCGTGGTAGGCGTCAGTCATCGGCACGAACCGGCGAAATACCTTGAGAATGCGGGATTTCTCAGGGTGTACGTGGTCGTTGCGGGAGCGGAACATCCGCCATCCGGTGTAGATCAGGAACGCGGCGAATAGGTACAGGATCCAGGAGTAGTTCTCAATCAGCGCCGCGCCAGCGGCGATGAAGATCCCGCGGAAGATCAGGGCGCCCAGGACGCCGAGGAACAGCACACGGTGCTGGTACTCGCGAGGGACGGCGAACGCTGCAAAGATGATCGCCCACACGAACACGTTGTCTATCGCGAGCGATTTCTCGATCAGGTAGCCAGCGAAGTACTGCTGCCCGAATTCCGCCCCCCACAGCGTCCAGACCAGCACTCCGAACGCGATGCCGAGAGTCACCCACACGATGGACCAGACGGCGGCTTCACGCACGCCGATTACGTGGGCCTTACGGTGGGCGACCAGGTCGACGGCGAGCATCAGCAAGATCACACCCAAGACAGCAAACCACGCCCACAAGGGGACAGTCATGACAAAGACCTCCACGAAATGTTCGTGAAGGTCTCATCTGCCTTGCGGCCCTGCGCACCGGAACCCACGGCGGGAACGTATTGACGATGCGAAGCGAGGATTACTCCCCTTCTATGAAAATTAGACAGTAGATGTGGACTTCACGTCAAGGGCGTAAGTGCTGGGGCTGGGTATTTCGTGGACTGGGGTCGTCCCGTAAGCCGTTGGGCCTCGGTAGCGCTATTCGACCGGTGATTTGAGAGACGGCCAAGCATGCGCGTTTCGTTGGCCGCCGTAGGGGCAGCCGCGGGAACCATGCTGTTGGGATCCCTTGCAGGAATAGTGGATTCGGTGCAAGGATCCGCCTCCTGGATGGTGGTCATCGTCGGGATTGCTTTCGTGCTGGCGGTCGTGGCGGCGATTGCTGCCGCAGTATTGATTTCCTATGCGGAGAGGCACGCTTCAAGCAGTTCCGTGAAAGCGGTCTCGCAGGCTCCAGATGGCCGGTGGACTAGTTTCCAGTTGAGACCTTGAACTGCGGACAATTGATGTCCCGTGTGATGCAAGGCTTGCGGATCAGGCGCGGCTCTACGCCCCTCAACGTTGGGTGCGGTCAGCCGATCTGGGCATATATGCGCGCACGATGGCACCGACAACGAGGGCGACTAATACGAGTGCGCTTATCGGGATGACGTACATCGCTCCATAGCCGACGACCGCGGGCCACACTGGTTCAGGACCGTTCAGGCTGCTCCAGTTTTCACCACGAGCCCTGCCGATCGCCGTGTAAGCGACGACCCCCACCAACGCGGCAATGCTCAAACCGAGTGTGCTGGCCGCAGCTATGATCCAACGCTTCACGTTTCTCTCCCCCGAGTGGCTTGCTTGCTACGCTCGCATCGATCGATCGCGTTAGCAAGCGACATTGAGCACTGCCGAAGTGCAGTTCTTGATCGCAGCGGAAGCGCACCGCCCGGTCAGGGATGTTTGAATCCTGAAGCGCACGCTAGGTGTGCGCCTGAATGAACTGTCGGTTGCACCGTGCTCCGCTCAGGGTTCCCCTATTGGGAAGGGACTGGGGTAAAGAATCACGGTCTCATTCGTTCCGTCACTGTGACGATGTCCAATGACCCACCATTTGATCAGCGTTCTGATCTGTCCATAGTTTCCAGATATTTCGCTATCAAAACAGCGAGGGAGCACTGGCCCTCCCGTACCGTCTTAACAAGCTCGGCGTCCAACTGCATCGCATCTGCGACGGCCCGGTGAGACGATTTTTCATCCAGATTCCGCAGCAAGTCATCGAGTTCGTCACCCAGCGCCTCGGCGCTCCGCAGCGCCGCCTGCAGCGCCCGCGAAACACGGACAATTTCTGGAATGCTAATTGGGTCCAAAGCAATGACGGGTGGCTGGTCGGACGACACCGAGAAGGACATATGTGCTTCTGCCATGCTCCGACTGTACGACAGACCTCCAGATCGCGCACCACCACGACCACCGCTTCGTCGCCTATCAGGCTGACTCTGGGCGCAGCCTTCGCGTGCTTGTCCCGATTCCCACAGGGTTCCCCTTACGGGCGGCCCTGCTTGTCGAAATAGGGCCTCGACCGCGCTCTCGTGAGCACCTGAAAAGCCGTCCGCTGATGGTCCGTCTTTCGGGCGGGAGGCAGCGTTGGGTCGGTGCGCGTCTTCACGATGTGGGCCTCAGTGGAGTGCCATCATGGAGGCAGTGGGAGAATGTGAACCGGCCCTGAAGGTGAGGAATGTGGTGAGAACGCGCACCGACTCAAGGACTTCAATAACTGGTCGTGCGCATGCTTTATGGTTCGCTGCGGGATCGGCATCCGCCGCAGTGACCGGTGGATTATTGGCGGCGCTCTATATCGCATCCGCTATCGGCTGGTCACTGGAGGGTAGAACACCGGCATCGGGGTGGCTCGGTATCGTCATGGGGATTGTTGTCGGCGGGATCTTCGGTGGGATCGGAATAGGTCTTCAGCGACGGGCATCGATTTCGCGGATCGTCGCACCGCTGATCGCTCTGGCGCTACTGATGCTGTTATGGATCACGGCGTGGGTGGTGCTCACACCATTCGACCCGAACGGAAGTCTCCGGTACGTGGTAGCTGTGACAGCGCCATTCGCCACTATCGCCACCGTCCTCGGGACCACAATTGTCGCTCTGACGAACTCGGCGATGTGGCTTCGCCTTGGTTGTGTCGCCAGCGCTCTCATCTCTGTTTCATTGGTGATTGGCTTATTGGCCGGCGGGTAGGGCCTGTTGATTCCATGTGCCGTCCGTCGTTGGTCGAGTCGTCCAGCCTGGAGCAACGACATTCAATGAGCTAACCGGTAATGTTCATAAACCACGCCTTTGATACCGTGACCTGCAGCAGCGGGACGAGGCTTCGCGGCCCCACTCAGATTGGCTAACCACAGTGAAGCAACTTCCTAGTCTATTGCGGCTGGCGGCCGGGGTCGCGATTGTCATCGCGGTCATTGGCCAGTTCGTCTACAGCGCCGAGCGTGGTCCGATCAATTTTTTCAACTTCTTCGGATACTTCACAACCCAAAGCAACATCATCCTGATGGTCGCTTTCTTCGCCTCGGCTTACTTCATCATCAGCCGTAAGACACAACCATCCTGGGTTGTCTTCCTGCGGGCGGCTGCGACCACGGTCATTGTTCTGGTGGGGCTGGTCTACAACACCCTGCTATCTGGCGCTTCCCTTGCAGGCTCCTTCGACCTTCGCTGGTCGAGTAACATCCTGCACGTGATCATCCCGATCTATGCACTGCTGGACTGGATAATCTTCGCCGACCGCAAGAAGCTGCCCTACAGCAAGGTCTGGTTGGTGTTGATCTACCCGATCGTCTGGATAGTCGTAATCCTGATCCGCGGAGCAACCGACGGCTGGGTGCCCTACCCCTTCCTCGACCCCGCCACCGGCTACGGATCGGTGGCCGTTTACTGCGTTGCCATCTCGGTCACGACCATAGTCTTCGGCCTCGGGGTGTACGCACTCAGCCGAGTGCAGATAGTCAAACCGGAGGTCTTGGCGACTACCGCGTCATAGTACGAAAGACCAGGCCGACAAGACAGGCGACGGCCGCAGTGCCGCCAAACGGCAGCCGTCCCCGAGTAGTGCAGAGTTCACCAGCTCGCCGCCGGGAGTAGCCCGCCCGCACCGGGTTCCCCTTGCGGATGCATGACAAGACGAAGGAGGCAGATATTGCCCTAGAGTCAGCGCAGGATGAAGAGCAGGATGGCGCTGACGCGGTCTATCGGTATTTTTCTGATTGTGGTCGGTGTTATTGCTGCTCTTTGCGTAGTCGCGTTGGCTTGGCTCTCCGCCGCGTACGGCGGACTTGACTATAAGTGCCTCGTTGAAGGACCTTGGCGGGTGTCCGCCCCTTTTGCGGTCACGTCGGAAGCTGTGCGGGTGCAGGGATCTTTCTCCTGGTGGCCGTTGGGGCGGGCCTGTAATTGGCAGCGTGCAGACGGGCAAGGCTTTGTGATGGCTGGCTCTGGCTGGACCACCACGTTCACAGTCCTCGTCTGTGCTGCTGTTGCATCCGTGGGCGGACTCCTCATCGTTATCGGAAATGCGCGCACGCGCTCCGTGGCCGCAGTGGGACGCCAAGGCATTCGTGGCTAAGCATCCCGCGAGGAGGTGCTTCTGCGGGCCTTTTTGTTCGTTCGGACCGCAGCGATAGGTCAGGGCGCACGTTGAAGAGTCTGCATCAGGGCCGCGGCTCACGCAGAGACCTCGCACACACGTCCGCCACTGCCGAATTGTCTAATGAGCTCGGGCAGTGCAAAACTCAATGGAAACCGGTGGGTCGCCCAGGCGCAGCCCGACACCGTCATCTCAACGCGGAGTAGACGATAAACACCAGGGGGATTCTATGAAACGTGTGACATTTGTATTGGCTGTAGCGACCGTAACGGCTGTTAGCGTGTCGGGCTGCCAAGCACAGCAACCCACCGCTCCTGATTCATCAGTTGCTTCTTCGACCCCGGCCCGGGCGGATGAACCCACTGCGCAGGAATCTGCTCAGGTGTGGGCGGATGAGATATTCGGGACGTTTTCGGCTTTCACCGTTACCGGTAGTGGTGCTGATGAAATCGTTTTTCCCGATGACGCTAAAGCTGGCTTCTACACAATCACATGGGCACCCGGCCACTGGGTTCATGAGGACTCCTATGCGCAGGTGTATGGAGAGGATGGCACCTTCCACGAGGCCGGAACGGCGGATTACATGGGAGATTCCGCCAGCGTGGCCTACGGTTTGGACCCCGCCGCTGGCCCGGCGGGCTGGATAGGTGTTGAGGCTGGGGCGGGTGACTGGTCCATTACCGTGTCACCGATTTCAGCGCTTCCTGCTCTGCCGGAGACCGGCGGCTACGACGCCTATTTGTATGCGGGCGCTGAGCAACCGGTCGTTTTCTCGTCCACAAACTCGGGGCGGGTCAACGTTCGACAGTTCAATGGCATCGATCCGACCGACAGCGTCCTCCCTCAGGAAGACTTCACGGCTGTTGGTACTCTCCTCGCTGGTCCCAGCGTCGTCAACGTCCAACTGGACAGCGTGAGCCCTTGGACGCGATCCACAAACTAGCCCGGGCGACACGAACTGATCAGCGGCCCGGTAGTTCAGGGTGGGAGCTCGAATCACGTGCACCAGAGCGTGTTCAGATATCAATAGCACGGCGTTCCGTTGACGTTACGGTGGAATATGAGCAAACTTGGGGGCGCAGCGTTCAGTGGCAGAATTTTGTCCGTACTTGTAGTCGTTGGTGCCCTGACTGGGTGCGCAGCCTCGGCTCCGGACGCTGGTGATTCGGCATCCGAAACCGCCACGAAGTCAGCGACTACCGCGCCTGCTGAGGTTGAAAACAAGGGTGGTGCGGGATTAGGAGCGTCAGCATCTGCAACGGCTGCTCCCGTGGCAGTCGACTGTGACACGCTCCTGCCACCCGGGGCGTATGCCGCCTTCGACGCAGAGGGAATGCGTCCCATCGTTTTCAGCATGTGGAACGACAACATGCAGTTCATGGCTGAGAATGACGGGCTCGTGTGCGAACGCGGTGTGCCCAACAGCGGCCAGGTCGCTGTTTTTGCAGTGCGTGAGATGACAGCTGAGCAATGGGATGTCAAGAGAGCCGACCTGATTAGCCTTGGAGCGTCTGAAACCAACGAGCCCGTCAGCGGATATCTGCAGGAGCCCGAAGTCGATATTAACGTTTCTCGGGGCGGTTTTGTATTCGGGGACGGAATATTGCACTACGTGAGCAGCGATTACCTCGCGCAGTGGATTCGGTAGAGACATAAGAGCGGGGAAACACGGCGAGCTCTCCTGCCCATCTGCGGGAGTCCTTGGCGTGGGGCGGTACCTGATTTCAAATTCCTGCCGTTCCATAAGAGGTTCCGCTTGCGGGCGGCCCTGCTTGTCGAAATAGGGCCTCGACCGCGCTCTCGTGAGCACCTGAAAAGCCGTCCGCTGATCGTCCGCTCACTGCACCACCTTAGGCCGGCCCAGTTCATGGGGAGCGGAATCGATTTCGGCCAGGTGATGCCTACTCAGGGGTGGTCGTCTCCGCGCATGCGCACGGCAACGACGAGCCCGGATGCCGCGGTCAGCGCCGCGACCACGGCCACCGCGGTCGGGATGCCGAAGGCGTCGGCGAGCAGCCCGGAGAGCAGGGCGCCGACGGCGAAGCCGCCGTCGCGCCACAGCCGGTAGGTGCCCACCGAGCGGGCTCGCCATTCGGGGTGCGCGACGTCGCCGATCGCGGCGAGCAACGTCGGGTAGACCATGGCGGTGCCGGCGCCGAGCAGCATGGCGGCGGCCAGCCAGATCCCGAAGCTGTTC